>JBQTIQ010000037.1:0-92292 GCA_052387955.1 Acidimicrobiia bacterium
GGGTCTCTAGATTTGCTGGGTCCCGACATTGCTTCCGGTGGTTACAAGTCCCGGGACCGAGAATCTGCCCACCGCGCGCCCGCCTGGGAGCCGGGGGGGTTGGGGGGCGGGGGGGCGCAGCCCCCCGGCTAGGGGCGCGCACCGGCAAGACTCACGCCATGCACGCCCGTCATCTCGTGGGGCTGCGCCCCCCGCCCATAGCAGCCCTCCTGCTGGCCGTCGTGATCGTCGCCGGGGCATGCAGCAGCGCCGGCGACGCCGGCGGCGACGACGACCCCGGCGACTGCACCGAGGTCGCCATGGCGGTCTCTCCCGAGAAGTCCGACCTCATGGCCCGGTTGGCCGACGACTTCAACGGCAGCGAACGAGCCGAGACCGACGCCGGCTGCGTGTTCGTGCAGTCCCGGTCGAAGTCGTCGGGGCTGGCGGCACAGCTTCTGTCGACCGACTGGGACGAACAGGCCGAGGGCCCCCGCCCCGTGGTGTGGTCGCCGGCGGCGTCCTCGTGGGGCCCGGTGGTCAACCAGCGCCTGAACCGAGCGGGCGGGACCGCCATCGTCGGCAAGGGCGACCCCTTCCTGCTCACCCCGTTGGTGATCGCCATGCCCGAGCCGATGGCCCAAGCCCTCGGCTACCCGGGCACCCCGGTCGGGTGGGCGGACATCCTCCGCCTCGCCACCAGCACCGAAGGCTGGGCCGCCTTCGGTCACCCCGAATGGGGGGCGTTCAAGCTCGGCAAGACGAACCCCAACTTCTCCACCAGCGGCCTGAACGCGCTGATCGCCCAGGCCTACGCCGCCACCGGCAAGAGCACCGGGCTGTCCTCGGAAGACCTCGACCAGCCCGACGTCGCCACCTTCGCCGCCGGCGTCGAATCGGCGGTGGTGCACTACGGCGACACCACCCTCACCTTCCTCAACAATCTGTACCGGGCCGACCAGCGCGGCGCCGGCCTCACCTACGTGTCGGCGGTAGCGGTCGAGGAGAAGTCGGTCATCGACTTCAACCAGGGCAACCCCGACGGCGTGCTCCAGGCCGGCGAACGGCCCCGGCCGCCCCGCAACCGGCTGGTGGCGGTGTACCCGAAGGAGGGCACGCTGTTCTCCGACAGCCCCCTCTTCGTGCTCGACGCCCCCTGGATCAGCGACGCCCAGCGCCAGGGGGCCCAACGCTTCGTCGAGTTCGTGAAGGAGCCGTCCAACCAGGCCCAGGTACTGGCGTTCAACTTCCGGCCCGGCAACGCCGCGGTACCGATCGCGGACCCGATCACCGTCGCCAACGGCGTCGATCCGGCGCAGCCCCAGACCCTCTTCGAGGTGCCCTCGGCCCCGGTCCTCGACGAGTTGCTGACCGACTGGAGCTCCCAACGCAAGAAGGCCCGGGTGCAGCTCGTCCTCGACGTCTCGGGTTCGATGGGCGAACCGGCCGACGCCGGCCGGCCCGAGTTGGGCACCAAGCTCGACTTGGCCAAGCAGGCGGCGGTCGACTCGCTGGCCCTGTTCAGCCCCGACGACGAGGTCGCCCTGACGATCTTCTCGACCGACCTGGGCCCCACCGGCGACCAGCCCTCGATCGAGCTGCAGCCCCTGTCCCGGGTCGGCGATGTCGCCGAAGAGCTGCGCACCAAGCTCCGCGACCTGGTGCCGACCAACGGCACCCCCCTCTACGACGTCACCCGCACCGCCTACGAGGCGGCGGTCGCCGGCTACGACCCGGCCCGCATCAACGCGGTGGTCCTGCTCACCGACGGCCGCAACGACGACGGCCGGGTCGACGACGACCAGGCGCAGTTCGACAGCCTCCTGGCCTCACTGCGTTCGGGCAGCGAGGGCCAGGCGACCAAGCCGGTGCGGGTCTTCCCCATCGCCTACGGCTCCGACGCCGACCCCGAGGTGCTGGACCAGATCGCCGAGGCCGCCAGCAGCACCTCGTACTCCGCCACCGACCCCCGGACCATCAACCGCGTCCTGGCCGCCGTCATCTCCAACTTCTAGGGTGGCGCGCACCCCACCCGAGCAGGCCTGGCTTCCCGTTCGCGCTTGTCAGGCGGCAACCGCTGTGGGACATTTCCGCTGCACGAGAACGGACGGACGTGAGCGCCACGGCGTCATGGGTCGTGCCGAACGGAGGCGACCGATGTCTTGGAGCCGGGTTGGCCGTCGATCGGCCCTACTGGGGGCGCTCCTCGCCGCCGCCACCGTCTCGAGCGCCGGTCCAGCCGGCGCCGACAGGCCGTGCGCCAAGAAGGAGCCCAAGGTGATCGGCTCGGCCTCCGTCGACAGCAACGGCGACCGCACCATCGATTTCGTGGCCATACTGCTGGCCCTCGACCCGGACGGGGCCTGCCTGCCCAATGCCGTCGGCCAGAGCACCGACGGCAACGGCACGGTCGACAAGGGCGAGCGCGTCCTCGTCTGCCCGCCGCCCGTCTCGAAGGTTCCCGTCGTCGTGCAGACGGCACCCCTCGAGGGCAACAACGGAGTCCGGGTCGACGTGTACTGCAGAGGGCTCTTCGCGCCCAACCCCAACCCGCCCCCTGACGACGTGCCGGCGACCCCGACGTTCTCGTTCGTCGTCCACGACGCCAACGGCGACGGTGACACCAAGGACCCGGGCGAGGTGCGCAACGTGCCGCCGAAACCCAAGGCGCCCAGGACACGGTAGACGGGCCGGGCCGAGCAGCCCGGGCCGACGGTCCCGGGCCGCTGACCTGAGCGGGCCGACGAAACCGGTGGTCTCCGGTGATGCCCGGGGCCGACGGCGGTCGGCATCTACGCTGCCCGACGTGGCTCGCCGATCGTTCCGCGACCGGTTGCTGACCCCGGCGGTGGCCCGGGCGGTCACGTCGCCTACGGGACTGTTGCTGGCCGGCGCCGGCGCTTCGGTGGGGATCCTGGTCGGGCTCCCGGTCATCGGCTGGGCCGCGCTCGGCGTGTTGGCCTGGGCGGGGCGGGTGGCCGTCGCCGTACCCCGGGCCGGACGGGGCGAGACGATCGATCCTTTGAGCCTGCCCGAGCCGTGGAACCGGTACGTGCGGGACGCCCTCCAGTGCCACCGCCGGTTCGAGGAGACGGTACGGGCGGTGCCGAGCGGTCCCCTGCGCGACCGGCTGGGCGACATCAGCGCCCGGCTGCGAGATGCCGTCGACGAATGCTGGCGGGTGGCCCGACAGGGGACGGCGCTGGCCGATGCCCGAGCCACGCTCGACACGACCAGGACGAAACGTGAGCTGGCCGAGCTCGAGCGTCAGCTCGCGGGGGCGACGCCCGACCCCGACAGCGCCGCCGGCGGCACGCTGGTGGCCCTGCGGGCGCAGGTCGCGTCGGCCGATCGCCTGGAGGCGACGATCAATGCCACCCGCGACCGCCTCCGTCTCCTCGATGCCCGGATGGACGAGGCCGTCGCCCGGGCCGTCGAGCTGTCGGTGGCCGGCGATGCCGGCGACGTGGGCGTGCTCGGCCACGACGTAGACGGCATCGTGGGCGAGATGGAGGCGCTGCGCCAGGGCTTGGAGGAGGCCGACGGCCCCCCCGGGCTGCCGGCTCCCGGGACGGCGTGAAGAAGGAGCAGACCCGGCCCCGCTGGGCGCATCTCGTCGGCAACAACCCCTGGGCCCCGCCCGAGCCCGCTGACGCGGGGGCCATGGACATCCTCGAGACGAGGAGCCCCTCGCCTGTCGGGTCGACGGCCGAGGCTTCCGGCAGCATCGTGCGGTCCTCGGCCCTGGTCGGCGTCGGGACCGCCCTCAGCCGGCTGTCGGGCCTGGCCCGGACCGCGGCGCTCACCTACGCCCTGGGCGGGCTGGTGCTGGCCGACGCCTACAACCTGGCCAACACCACGCCCAACATCGTCTACGACCTGATCCTGGGCGGGATCCTCTCCGCCACCCTGGTGCCGTTCTTCGTCGACCGCTTCGACGACGGCGACCAGGACGGCGTCGATGCCGTCGTCACCGTCGCCCTGGTCGCGCTGGTTGCGCTGACGGTGACGGCGGTAGCGGCGGCCCCGTGGATCTTCCGGCTCTACACCTGGGCCGCGGGCGACGACCAGGCCCAGCTCGAGCAGGTGGGTGTCCCGTTGCTGCGGTTGTTCCTGCCCCAAGTGCTCTTCTACGGGCTGACCGCCCTGGCCACCGCCCTGCTGAACTCCCGCCGACGCTTCGCCGCCCCCGCCTTCGCCCCCGTGCTCAACAACGCCGTGCTGTGCGGCGTGCTGCTGTTGTTCGCCCACCTCGCGGGTGACAGCCCGACAGCCGAGGAGGTGGCCGGCGACCGCGGCCTGCTGTGGCTCCTCGGGGCCGGGACCACCGCCGGGATCGTGGCCATGACGGTGGTGCTGTGGCCGGCCCTGCGCCGCGCCGGCGTCCGCTGGCGGTGGCGCTGGCAGCCCCGGCACCCGGGCGTACGAAAGGTGGCCTCGCTTTCGGGTTGGACGCTGGGCTACGTGGTGGCCAACCAGGTCGCCTTCGCCGTCGTGTTGGCCCTTGCCGCTCGCCAGAGCGGGGGGGCCGCCGCCTACACGTACGCCTTCGTCTTCTTCCAACTGCCCTACGGGCTGTTCGCGGTGTCGCTCATGACCACGCTGACCCCCGAATTGGCGGCGGCTGCGCGCGGCCAGGACACCGAGGTGTTCCGGGACCGGTTCTCCTTCGGCCTGCGGCTCATGACCCTGGTGGTGCTGCCGGCATCGGTGGGCCTGGCGGTGCTGGCCCGGCCGCTGGTGTCCGGGCTGCTCGGCCACGGCGCCTTCGGAGGCGACGCCCCTCAGCTCACGGCCGACGTCCTGGCCAATTTCGCCGTCGGCCTTCTCGGTTTCTCGGTCTACCTGTTCGCCCTGCGCGGCTTCTACGCCCTCGGGGACACCCGCACACCCTTCTTCGTGAACCTGGCCCAGAACACCCTGAACATCGTTCTCGCCGTCGCCCTCGTCGGCCGCTTCGGCGTGCAGGGCCTGGCCTTCGCCTTCTCCCTCGCCTATGCCGTCGCCGCGGTGATGGCCCTCGCCGCCCTGCGCGCCCGGGTCGGGCGCCTCGGAGGCCGGGCGCTGGCGGTATCCAGTGCCCCTATCGCGGTGGCAGCCGCGGTCATGGGTGTCGCCGTCCTCGTCGTCAGCCGGGTGGTCGGCTCGCCGTCGGGGCTCGGGGCCCTCGCCCGGATGGCTGCCGGCGTACTCGTCGGCGTCATCGTGTTCACCGCGGTAGCGGTCGCGGTGGGCGTCGAGGAGGTCGATGCCGTCCGCTCACGCCTCCGCCGGGCGCCGTCGGGGCCCGGGCGCAGCGCCCCCTGAGGGCGCCGAGGTCACTATCGTCTCGCCATGGTCAAAGTGCTACGGCGGTGGTGGAAGTACGCAACGGCCAAGGTGAGCAGCTCGTTCGCGGAACGGGCCGACCCCAAGGTCCAGCTCGAGCAGGCGCTCATGGAGGCACAGGACCAGCACCGCCGGCTCAAGGAACAGGCGGCCAGCCTCATCGCGATCCAGAAACAGGGAGAGCTCAAGCTCAACCGTGACCTGGAGCAGCTCGGCAAGCTCAACGCCAACGCCCGCCAGGCGGTGCTGATGGCCGACGAGGCGGTCCGTGGGGGCGACTCCGCCAAAGCCGCTGAGTACACCCGGGCGGCGGAGACGATCGCCAACCAGCTCATCACGCTCGAGGCCCAGGTCGAGTCGGCCAAGCAGCAGCTGCTCCAGTCGACCGACGCCGCCGAACGGGCCAAGGCCGCTGTCCAGCAGAACTCGGCCCAGCTCCAGAAGCGCCTCGCCGAACGCCAGCAGCTCCTCGGCCAGCTCGAGCAGGCCAAGATGCAGGAGCAGATGAACAAGGCGATGGCGTCGCTGTCGGAGGCTGTGGGCGAGGACGTCCCCACCCTCGAGGAGGTCCGCCAGAAGATCGAGGCCCGTTACGCCAAGGCGCAAGGGATGGCGGAGCTCGGTACCGACACCATCGAGAACCACATGCTCGAGATCGAGCAGGCCAGCGCCACCGCTCAGGCCCAGGGCCGCTTGGCCGAGATCCGGGCCCAGCTCGGCCTGGCCCCTGCTGAGACCGCCGACCGCGCCACCCCGGCCGGCGAGGTAGCTGCGGCGACGACCGGCGACGCGGTGCCCGCTGCTGGTACCACCGCCACGGCCGATGCCGAGCCAAAGGCCCAAGGGGGCTGAGGGCCAGGTTCAGCCGCCGGCGGTCGTCTCCCACACCCCGAGCAGGTTGCCTTCGGGATCGGTGAAGTAGGCGAAGAAGCCCATTTCGCCCACCGGGGTCTTGCCGAGGGCAACCGACCCGCCGAGGGCTTGTACCTGCTCGAGCGAAGCGTCGACGCTGTCCACTTCGATGACCAGCACCGGGCTCGTCGCCGGCCCTTCGCGCTGCATCATGCCGCCGTTGATGCCACCCAGCTCGGTCGGCATTCCCTGCTCGTCGCTCGGCGTGGTCCCGACGCCCCAGTACGGCATCCCCGGGAACGGCGTGATCTGCCAGCCGAACGCCTTGCCATAGAACTCGCGGGCCCGGTCGACATCGTCGGCCGGTATCTCGAAGTGCACCACCTTGTTGCCCATGGCGGCCTCCTCAGTTCCACGCGGCCCGTCCGCGCCCGACGGAGCGTAGCTCGGGGCATGTCATGGACGCCGCGAGGCGCCGGTCACCCATGCCCAGCGGAGTGACGATGGCCGCCGATCATGGCCGTGTGCTCGGCCGGCGTCGTTCTCCTCGTCACCGGCAGCAGGGAGCGCCAGCCGGCCGACGCCACCGGCGGCGCCTCGGTCAGACCGGCAGGACCACCAGGTCGTCGGCGTGGATGACCTCGTGGGGGACGCCGTCGGGAAGGTCGTCGGTGCGCCGGCCGGCCACCGCGGTGAGCAGGTCCGAACGCAGCCCCACCAGGCCCTTGGCGAACACTCGCCCGTCGAGCCCTACGACCTCGACGGCGTCACCGGCGTCGAAGTGGCCGTCGACCTTGACCACGCCGGCCGGGAGCAGCGAACGGCCCCCGCCGCCGACAGCCCGGCGGGCGCCGTCGTCCACGGCCACGGTGCCAGCGGGCGCCACCGCGAAGGCGATCCAGAGCTTGCGGGCGCTCAGGCGCCGGTCCCGGGGCAGCACCACCGTGCCCACGCCGGGGCTGCCGGCCATCGCCGCGGCCAGCACGCCGGGCTGGCCGGCACCGGCGATGACGGCCCGTACCCCGGACCAGGCCGCGATCTTGGCGGCGGCGATCTTGGAGGCCATCCCGCCGCTGCCCCGGACCGACCCGGCGCCTCCGGCCACCGCCTCCAGCGCCTCGTCCACCTCGACGATCTCCTCGATCAGGGAGGCTGACGGGTCGAGGCGGGGATCGGCCGTCAACAGGCCGGGCGTGTCGGTCAACAGCACCAGCACGTCGGCTTCCACCAGATGGGCCACGAGGGCCGCGAGGCGGTCGTTGTCCCCGAAACGCACCTCGTCGTCGGCGATGGCGTCGTTCTCGTTGACCACCGGTACGACCCCGAGCTCGAGCAGCCGGCGGACTGTCCCCCGGGCGTGCAGGTACTGCTGACGGATGCCGAAGTCGTGCGGGGCGAGGAGCACCTGGCCCGACACCAGCCCGAGCTCGCCGAAGACCCGGTCGTACACCCGCATCAGCCGGCTCTGGCCCACGGCGGACACCGCCTGCAGGGTCCGGGCGTCACGGGGCCGGCGGGGCCCGCCCAACCCGAGCGCCGGCAACCCGGCGGCGATGGCGCCCGATGTCACCGCCACCACCGTGTGGCCCCCGGCGCGCACGTCGGCCACCTCCCGGCAGAAGGCCGCGATGGCGTCGACGCGGATGACCCCCTCGTCGTCGGTGATCGACGAGGTGCCGATCTTGGCGACCAGGATCACGAAGGGTCCCCCACTCCCCCTCCGACCACGTCGTCGGGGATGTACTCGAACTCGAAGCCGCCCACCTTCACCAGGTCGCCCTCGCCGACGCCGGCCCGGCCCAGGGCCCGGTCGACGCCGAGCTTGCGCAACCGCTCCTGGGCGTAGGCGAGGGCTTCGGTATTGGTCAGGTCGCTCAGGGCCACGGCTCGTTCGGCCTGACGGCCGACGACCCGCCAGCCGTGGCCGTCGGGATCGCGCTCGACCCGGAACCCCTCCCCCAACGGCCGGTGCACGACGAAGGTGGACGGCGCCGGCTCGGCCGCCCGGGTGGCGGTGACCAACGACGCCAGCCGGCCGGTCAGCTCGCCGATGCCCTCACCGGTGACGGCCGAGATCACCAGGTCATAGTCCTCGGGATCGTCGGGGACGACGCCGATGTCGGCCCGGGAGCCGATGGTCACCCGGGGCCGGTCGAGCAGGTCGGGCTGGTAACGGCCCAGTTCGGCGTCGAGCACGCGCCGCTGTTCGGCCGGCGGAGGCGCTCCCGATACCTCCCAGGCCAGGTCCACGAGCACGCACAGCACCCGGGCCCGCTCGATGTGGCGCAGGAAACGATGGCCCAGCCCTCGGCCCTCCGACGCCCCCTCGATCAGCCCGGGGATATCGGCCACCACGAACTCGGCGTCATCTAGGCGGACGACACCGAGGTTGGGTTCGAGGGTCGTGAAGGGATAGTCGGCGATCTTGGGCCGGGCCGCCGACACGCGACTCACCAGCGTCGACTTGCCCACGTTGGGGAACCCCACCAGGGCCACGTCGGCCAGCAGCTTCAGCTCGAGGCGTAGCCAGCGCTCCTCGCCCGGTTCGCCCTGCTCGGCGAAGGACGGTGCCCGCCGGCGGTTGGACAGGAACCGGGCATTGCCCCGCCCGCCCCGCCCGCCGTCGGCAGCCAGCCACCGGTCGCCGGCGTTGACCAGGTCGGCGAGGTGCGAGCCGGTGGCAGGGTCGAGCACCACCGTGCCCTCGGGGACCGGGACCATCAGGTCGTCGCCACCCCGACCGTGCTGGCGCTTGCCCTTCCCGTGAACGCCGTCGACGGCCCGTCGGTGGGGATGGTCCCGGAACGCCAGCAACGAGGCGATGTTGCGGTCGGCGACCAACCACACGCCGCCGCCGCCGCCGCCGTCACCGCCGTCGGGCCCACCCTTGGGGACGTGGGCCTCCCGCCGGAAGGCGACGCTCCCCGCTCCGCCGTCGCCGCCCTTCACGTGGAGACCGGCCTCGTCGACGAAGGATGACACCGCCGGCAGGTTAGGGCCGGCGGCCCCGTCTAGATTTGCTCGGTCCCGAGAAGGCTTGACGTGTGACAAGTTCCGGGACCGAGCAGATGCCGACCGAGCGACCGCCAGGGAGCCGGACGGCGATGGGGGCCGGGGGGGCGCAGCCCCCCAGCTAAGAGACGGGGGGCAGGACGTCGACGATGCGGCGGCCCCGGCGCTCGCCGAACTTCACCGAACCGCCGGCGGTGGCGAAGAGGGTGTCGTCGCCGCCTCGGCCCACGTTCTCGCCCGGATGGAAGCGGGTGCCGCGCTGGCGCAGGATGATCGTGCCCGGTGTGACGACGGTGCCGTCATAGGTCTTGACGCCGAGGCGCTTGGACTGCGAATCGCGGCCGTTCCGGGTCGAGCCGCCACCCTTGGTCTTCGACATGTCATTCCCTCCCGTGGGGCTGCGCCCCACACCCATCGCCGAGGGGCTGCGCCCCACACCCATCGCCCCCGGGCGAGCTGGCGCTCGCGCCGGCGCCCTGAAGCCCTCGCTGCGCTCGCACTTCAGTCCCTCCCGTGGGGCTGCGTGATGCCGGTGATCTCGATGGTGTCGTACTGCTGGCGGTGGCCCCAGCGGCGCCGCGAACGGCTCTTGTGCTTGTACTTGAAGCCGATGACCTTGGGGCCCTTCGACTCGCCCACCACCCGAGCGGTGACCGACACGCCGGCCAGCTCGGCCGGGGTGGAGAGCACCGTGTCGCCGTCGACCAGCAGGACGGGAGCGAGGTCGACATCGGAGCCGAGCTCGGCCCCCAGCCGCTCTACGTCGAGACGCTGGCCCTGTTGCACCCGGGCCTGCTTCCCGCCCGTCTTGATGACTGCATACATAAGGGGATGACTCTACCGGTCCCCTGCCGGCGACCGCCAAGCGCCCTCAGGGCGTGATCCTGGGGCCACCACCCGTGTGGGGCAGGGTGGTCTCGGTCGCGGGCACCGGGTCGGCGCCGTCTTCGACCGGGCATTGCTCGGCGCAGTCGTCGGGGTCGCACAGCCGGCACAACGAATGGTCGGCCAGCTCGGGCGAGAGCCGGCCCAGGATCTCGTCGACGATCCCACCGAGCGCGTCCTGGCCTTCCGGGTGGAGCAGGGCGACGATCCCGTCGATCACGCGGTTGCGAGCGTCGATGACGAGCTGGCGGCGGCGCCGGCCGAGCGCGGTGAGGCGGACCTCGACGGCCCGTCGGTCGGTACCGGAGACGTGCCTGTCGACCAGCCCGGCCTCGGCCAACCGGTCGAGGGCCCGCACCGCCCCCGAGTGGCTGACGCGCAGCATGAGCGCCAGGTCCTCGACCCGCAGGCCAGGGGCAAGGCCGATCGTCATCAGGGCGTCGGGTGCCGCGCCGGTGAACCCCGACGCCTCCTCGATCGCGGCCCGCACCCGGTCGTCGACGACGGTGACGAGGGCACTGAGGCGGCGGACGGGGCGACCCACGCCGAAACTGTATGACACGCTCATATGTCGTCGCTACCATGCGGCCCGTGCGTGGACCGACCAGGACCGCCGGCGGCTCGGCCATCTCCCTGCGGGTTGCCGGGTTCCTGGGAGCCGAGGCCCTGAGCGCCATCGGCTCCTGGGCCACGATCGTGGCCATCTGGGGTTACGCCGCCTACGAGTACGACGCCTCGGCGGCGGACCTGTCGCTCTTCGGCGTTGCCTTCGGGGTCCCGGGCGTCGTGCTCGGCCCGGTGACCGGCGCGGTGATCGACCGCCTCGGGCCCAAGCCGACGTTGGTGATCGCCAAGGTGATCGGCGTCGTGGCGTCGCTGGCCCTGCTCGTGGCCGACGACTTCGTCGCGCTGGCCCTGCTGAGCGCCCTTCACGGCGTGTCGATGGCGTTGACCCTGCCCACGCTCCAGGCGATGCCCCCGCGCCTCGTCGACGAGGAGCACCTCGCCCGCACCAACGCCCTGGTCTCGCTCACCGACGAGATCGCCCTCGTGCTCGGGCCGGTGGCGGCCGGCGTCGGCATCGCCGCTTTCGGGTTCCGGGGCGCGTTCGTGTTCGACGCGGTCACCTACGGCATCGGCCTGCTGGCCCTGCCCCTGGTCCGGGCCCGGCCGGTGGCGGCCGCCGACGGCGAGGAGGAAGCGCCGACGGTGCGGCTGCGCGACGCGCTCGAGGGATGGCGCCTGATCGTGCGCTCGGGGATGCTGCGGCGCACCGTCGCCTGCACGTTCACGGTCCATCTGCTCTACGGCATGGCCCTGCTGGCCGAGCCGCTGTACGTGCGCGACGTGCTCGGGCGGTCCGAGCAGGTGTTCGCCGCCCTGCAGACCGTCTTCGGCGTCTGCCTGGTGGCCGGGGGCCTCGTCGCCGCCCGCAGCGGCGAACGGATGGCCTCCTTCGGCTGGGTCGCGCTCGGGACCGGCGTCTCCGGCGTCACCGCCATCGTCTACCTGGGGACCCCCTGGGTCACCGTCGCCTTTGCCGGGGTGGCGCTGTGGGGCGTCGCCACCGCGATCATCTCGGGCCCGTCGCGCACGCTGCTCCAGCGGTCCAGCCCCCAGCGCGCCCACGGTCGCGTGATGGCGGCCGACTACGTCGTCGCCAGCAGCGGCGAGCTCCTCGGCCTCGGCGTCGCCGGCGTGCTCGTCGGCGCCTTCGGGGTCCGGTGGCCGGTCGTCGGCCTCGGCCTCGCCGCCGCGGTCACGGCGTGCTGGCTCGCCTCCTCCGCCCGCCGCGACCCGGACCGCCCCGGCCCGTCAACTGCGCGGGAAAAGCGCCTCGTCGAAGACGACGCCGCGGCCGTCGCAGGTCGGGCAGCCGGAGGTGACCGACTCGAGGAGGCCCTCGCCGATGCGTTTGCGGGTCATCTCGACCAGGCCTAGCTCGGAGATCTCGAACACCTGGGTGCGGGTCTTGTCCCGGGCCAGGGCGTCACGGAAGGCCCGGATCACCTGGTCCCGGTTACCCCGGACCTCCATGTCGATGAAGTCGACGACGATGATCCCGCCGATGTCGCGCAGGCGCAGCTGGCGGGCCACCTCGACCGCGGCCTCCATGTTGTTCTTGAACACCGTCTCCTCGAGGCTCGAGGTGCCCACGTTCTTGCCCGTGTTCACGTCGATCACGGTCAGGGCCTCGGTGTGCTCGATGATCAACGAGCCTCCCGAGGGCAACCAGACCTTGCGGTCGAGTGCCTTGTGCAACTGCTCCTGCACGTGGAACCGCTCGAAGAGGGGGAGGGCCTCGGTCTCGACGTCGTAGAACTGCACCCGATCGGCCAGGGCCGGCGAGATCGACGTCACATAGTCGCGGACGTCCTCGTAGAGGCCGAGGTCGTCGATGACGATGGCGCGGTAGTCGGCGTTGAACTCCTCCCGGATGACCCGGACGGCCATGTCGGGTTCCCGGTAGAGCAGGCGGGGCGCCGGCGAGCGGGCCGCCAGCGCCTCGATCTGGCGCCACTGCGACACCAGCCGGCGCACGTCGCGTTCGATCTCTTCGGAAGTGACGTTCTCGGCCGCGGTGCGCACGATGACGCCGTGCTCGGCCGGTTTGACCGTGTCGAGCACGGCCCGCAGACGCTTGCGCTCGTCGTCGGGCAGGCGCTTGGAGATCCCGTAGGTGCCGCTGTTGGGGATCAGGACGACGAACCGCCCGGGCAGGGACACCTCCTGGGTGAGCCGGGCGCCCTTGTGGCCGATGGGGTTCTTGGTGATCTGGCACACGATGGTCTGGCGAGGCTTGAGCAACTGCTCGATGCGCAGCTCGCCGCGGCCCTTCTCGACCACGTCCTCGGCGTCGTACTGCACGTCGCCCCGGTACAGCACCGCGTTCTTCGGCGTGCCGATGTCGACGAAGGCGGCTTCCATGCCCGGGAGCACGTTCTGGATGCGCCCGACATAGATGTTGCCGTGGATCTGGAAGATGTCGTCGGTGGGCTTGGACACGTAGTGCTCGATGAGCGCCCGCCCCTCGACCACCGCCATCTGCGTGGCCTTCTCGTGCACGTGCACGCACATCTGGTAACGCCCGACCGGGCGCCCCTTGCGCTCCCGGCCCCGGCGGCTCTCGAGGACGTCGTCGTCGAGCTCCAGGGGGTCCTCATCGACGAGCACCGCCTCGATGGGACGGTTCGAGAGCCGATCCGGGCCGGCACTGCGGGCGCCGGCGCCGGCGCCCCCACCCCGGGCTTCGCCGCCACCACCGCCACCGCTGCTGGCACCCCGGCCCCGGCCGCCGCGCCGGCGCCGGCGCTTGCGCCCGGGCTGCGCGGGGGCGGCCGAGGGCCCGTTCGAACGGGCGCTCGTCACCTCGGTGCCACCAGCTTGCTCGGCGTCGGCCTCCGGCGCCGGCCGGGTGTCGCCGATACGCGGGCGCCCGATGGGCGGGGCGCCTTCGGCGGGCGAGGAGTTCGACGGCGCTTTGCGGACCAGGGCCCGTTCGCTCACCGCGGGGTCCCTCGGCCGGTTCTCGCTGATGCGCTCGGGCAGCTCGTCGGGCAGGCGGCTGTCGGCGCCACCGCCCGCGGCGGTGGCCTCGGCGCCGGCGGCGCGGCTGCGGTTGCGGTTCCGCCCGCCTCGGTTGCCACGGCGGCGCGCGTTTCGCGACGGCCGGGCTTGGCCGTCGGGACGGGGCCGGTCGGGTGGTGCGGAGCTCGCGCCAGCGTCAGCCGGGGGAGCGGGAGCGGGACGGCCCTCCGGCCTGGGGCCGGGGACTGCGGGTTCGGACATCGGGGCGTTCCCTTCTCATGACGCACGCAGTTCCGTGCGCGGCGCCGCGGGCGGTGGCGCGGGGAGCGAGAGGGGCTCCCGGCGCGCGCTGCCTGGCGCGAAGGTCCACTGGTGATGCCGGCAGGTGCGTTCCTCGGTGAGGCCGTCGCCCAGGAGGGCGATCAGCTCCGAAGGGCGCAGGGCCCGGGGCTGGGTGGCCAGTTCGGCCTCCACCACGGGCCCGGCCGGCAGGCGGTACTCGTGCTCCCCTTCCGGGGGCGGGACGACGGGGCCCTCGACCACCGCCGCCGCGAGCACGGCGGGGCGTACGTCGTCGGTGACGGGCTGGCCCTTGCGCTCGCGGGTGACGACCAGCGAGTCGGCGGCGAGGACCCGGGCAATGTGCGAGGCAAGGGCGCCGGCGCCGGGCCCGCCCACCTCGATGCGCCACGTGCAGCTGGTGACCGCCTGCTGCAACGACAAGGTCCCGGCCTCGATCTCGGCCGCGGCCTGCGCCCGTAGGCCTACGGGCAGGCAGCCGTCGATCCGGCCCAGGAACTCCTCCGGGTCGAAGCCGCCGGCGAGCGGTCGTCCCCCGGTGCCGCCGTCGGCGTCGAGCTCGATGTCGAGGTACTCGCCGAGCGATTCGGCGCCGGTGGGCAACGCCAGCCCGAAGCTCAGCTTGGGATGGGGGGAGAAGCCCTCGCTGTAGGCGACGGGCAGGGACGCCCGGCGCAGTCCCCGCTCCCAGGCACGGGCCACGTCGCGGTGGCTGACGAAGCGGACCTTGCCGACCTTCGAGAAGCGGACCCGGACCTTCATACCGTTACCGGCTTGCGGCCGGCGATGGCGACCGGCACCTGGCCGCCCCGGGAAAGGTCCTGGCCGGTCCCCTGGCTCCCCCCGGCCGGGGCGGTGGCCGAGGCCACCACGTGCTCGATCCCGTAGCCGGTGCAGGCGCCGCAGTCGTAGCAAGGGGTCCAGCGGCAGTCGGGCAGGCCGACCTCGGCCAAGGCGTCACGCCAGTCCTGCCACAGGAAGTCCTTGTGCAGCCCGGCCGAGAGGTGGTCCCAGGGAAGGACCTCGTCCTCCCGGCGGTGGCGGTGGACGTACCAGTCGACGCTCAGCCCGTGCTCGGCCATGGCCGTCTCCCACAACCGCACGTCGAAGTGCTCGGACCACTCCTGGAACACGCCACCAGCCCGCCACACCGCCTCGATCACCGGCCCGAGGCGGCGGTCGCCCCTCGAGGCCAGGCCTTCGGCCAGCGAGGCCCGTGAGTCGTGCCAGCTCAGCTGCACGCCCTTGTCACGGCGCAGGTCGTCCCGGAGCAGGTTGACCTTGCGGCTCAGCTCGGTGACCGTGTTCTGGCCGAACCACTGGAACGGGGTGAAGGGCTTGGGGACGAAGCCGCCGACGGAGACCTTGACCGAGGCGCCCCTCTGATGGGAACGGCCGATCTTGGCCACGTTGCGGCCGAGCTCGGCGATCCCCAGCGTGTCCTCGTCGGTCTCGGTCGGTAGACCGGTGAGGAAGTACAGCTTCAGCCGCCGCCACCCCTGTGAGTAGGCAGACTCGACCGCGGTGTAGAGGTCTTCCTCGGTGATGAGCTTGTTGATGACCTGGCGCATGCGCCAGGTCCCGGCCTCGGGGGCGAAGGTCAGCCCCGTGCGCCGTGCCCGCTGGATCTGGGCGGCGAGGCCGACGGTGAAGGCGTCGACCCGCAGGCTGGGCAGGCTCACCGTGGTGAGGCCGCCGCACAGCGACCCGTCGTCGACGGCGGAGCGGACGACCTCGTCGATACCGGAGAAGTCGGCGGTGGAGAGGCTGGTGAGCGCCACCTCGTCGTAGCCGGTACGGGCCAGCCCGCTGCGGACCATCGAACGGACCTGCTCGGCCGGTCGTTCTCGCACCGGCCTGGTGATCATGCCCGCCTGGCAGAACCGGCACCCGCGGGTGCAGCCCCGGAAGACCTCGACGTTGAGCCGGTCGTGCACCACCTCGGTGAGCGGTACCAGCTGGTTGCGGGGGTAAGGCCACGCCGCCAGGTCGGCGATGGTGCGCTTCTCGACGACGGCCGGCGCCTCGGGCACCTGGGGAGTGACGGCCACCAGGCGATCGCCGTCGAACTCGCAGTCGTAGAGCGACGGGACGTAGACCCCGGGGATGGTGGCGAGGTCGCGCAGTACACCCCGTCGGCTGGCCCGGCCCCCCTTCTTCCAGGCGGCGAGGACCTCGGTGATCTCGCTGACGACCTCTTCGCCGTCGCCCAGCACCACGAAGTCCAGGAAGTCGGCGAGGGGCTCGGGGTTGTACGTGCAGTGCCCGCCGGCGGCGACCAGGGGGTCGCCCGGTGCCCGCGCCGCGGCCCGGACGGGGACGCCGGCCAGGTCGATGCAGTTGAGGACGTTGGTGTAGACGAGCTCGGCCGACAGGTTGAAGGCCAGCACGTCGAACTCACCGGCCGGCCGATGGGTGTCGACGCTGAAGAGGGGCAGGCCGCGGGACCGGAGCAGGGTGTCGAGGTCGCCCCACGGGGCATAGGCCCGTTCGGCGACGGCGTCGGCTCGCTCGTTGAGGATCTCGTAGAGGATCTGGAGGCCCTGGTTGGGCAGGCCGATCTCGTAGGTGTCGGGGTAGGTGAGCAACCAGGCCACTTTGTGGGGGCCATGGGTCGGCACGATGGCGCCGTCCTCGCACCCGATGTAGCGGGCCGGCTTCGCCACGTGGGCCAGCAGAGGCTCGAGCTCGGCCCAGATCGAGGTCATGACGATGGCAAGGCTACCGGAGCTACCGCCGATGCCCGGAACGGATGTTCCCGGCACGACCGCGCCGGGCGGCCCTCTGGGGAGGCAGGAGCGCAGCGACGGCTGCTGCAGACGAGCCAGAGCGGTCGCCCGCAGCCGACCAGCGAGCAGTCGCCGGGAGGCGCTGGCCGCTCGCCGCGGGCGTCACACCCAGGAACGGCCGACCGGTGCGCTCATCCGGGCGAGGGCACCGTCGAGCAGCTCCTGGTGCCAGCGACGGAACTCTTCGGGGGTGATGCCGTGCTCGGACGCCACCTCGCTGTCACTGCGCTCGCGGCTGATGGCATCGAGGACGATGCGCAGCTTCTCCTCGGCCAGGAAGCCCGCTGATGTTCCCGAGTTCTGGGTGGGCTGGGCGGTGTCGGGGCCGCACACGAGCCGGCCGCCCTTGGCCGCGCAGATGAGGACCAGGGCACCAGCCAACAGGATGAAGTCCTTCACGACGTACTGGCCTTCGAGGGTGGGCTCCACCCCGTCGAAGAGGCGTCCGGGTAACAGGACGAGCGGCGCGAGGATGCCGAGCAGCTGGAGGCCCAGGGCGTAGGCCGCCAGCCGGAGCAGGAGGCCGGTTACGAGGAGGAGCCCCACCGCGCACTCGACGAGGCCGGTGAGCAGCACCGCGGTGCGGCCCGAGATGATGTCGAAGGTGAGGATCTCGACCGTCTTCATCACCAGGTCCTCGGCCGGGCTGCGCCCGGGAAAGAGCTTCAGCGCCCCGAAGTAGACGAACACGGCGCCGACGCTGACGCGCAGGAACAGCAGGCTGCGGCCGACCAGGAACCGGTGCGCGGTGGCCTCGAGCATGGCCAGCCGCGATGCCGGCGGCTTCGGCCGCGGGAGCGGCGCCGCAGGGGTCGGGGCCGCGGGGGTCGGGGCCGCGGGCGGCCGGATCCGTTCGGCGCGCAGCGGGCGAGGCCGAACGAGGGGCCGGGCCCCGCTGCCGTGCTGACCGGGAGCGTCCATCAGCTGTTCTTCGGCGCCGGGACGGGCCTCAGATCACCCACCGGACCGTTCCGCTGGCCCAGGCACGAAGGAAGTACGGCCCCGGGCCCCGTGAGAGCCACGGGTCTCCGAAGAGTTGTGGGACACCGGACATCAGCTGAAGCGCCGCATGTGGACGTTGAGGACCAGGCCGATGGCCATGAAGTAGGCGAGCGTGGACGAGCCGCCGTAGGAGACGAAAGGCAGGGGGATCCCGGTGACCGGCATGATCCCCATCGTCATCCCCACGTTCTCGAAGATCTGGAACATGAACATGCACAGCACCCCGACGCACACGAGCATCCCGAAGGGGTCCCGGGCCAGCTGTGCGGTGCGCCAGATGCGCCAGGCCAGGATCGAGAACATGGCCAGCAGGGTGGCCGAACCGGCGAAGCCGAGCTGCTCGCCCACCGCGGTGAAGATGAAGTCGGTGTGCTGTTCGGGGACGTTGGCCAGCCGGGTCTGGCTGCCGTCGAAGATGCCCTGGCCGAAGGGCCCCCCGTTGCCGATGGCGGTCTTGGACTGGTCGGTGTTGTAGCGGGCCCGGGCCAGCTCCTGGTTGCCCGAGAGGGCCTCGTCCTGGGACAGGAACGAGGTGAGGCGCAGCTTCTGGTAGTCGGCGAGCACATCGGAGCGGAGGATGCCGAACACCCCGACCACGGTGACGACCGACAGCGCCAGCAGGTAACGGGCCGGGGCGCCGGCGACGAGGAGCACCCCGGCCGTGAGCATGACCACGATCAGCGCGGTGCCGAGGTCGGGCTGGAACATGATCAGCACCATCGGCAGGACGGCCAGGGCCAGCAGGGCGACCAGGCGCCGGGCGTCGATGTCGGAGCGGAACTGGGAGCCGACCGCGGCCAGCCCACAGATCAGGCCGAGCTTGGCGAACTCGGACGGCTGGAGCTGGAACGACCCCATCTGGAACCACGCCTGGCTCCCCTTGCTGCTCGACCCGATGGGCGACACCACCAGGAGCAGCAGCGCGCACGCCCCGCCGTAGATCACGAAGGCGTAGTCACGGAAGACTCGGTAGTCGACCACCGTCAGCGCCGCCATCAGGACGAGGCCGATGGCCACGAAGAACAGCTGACGGAGCGCGAAGGTGCTGTCGTAGGGCGCCGCCGGTCCCCGGGTGGCGGTGTAGACCATCAGCGCGCCGAGCAACGACACCGCGGTGACGCAGCCGATCAGCACCAGGTCGAGGTGGCGCCAAGCGGCGGAGGGGTTGCGCCTGAGGTTGCCTGCCGCACCGAAGCTGGCCATCAGTTCCTTCCGTGGGGCTGCTGCGCCCCACACCCATCGCCGCCGGGCGAGCTGGCGCTCGCGCCGTCAGCCTGAAGTGCTCGTTGCACTCCCACTTCAGTCGAGCACCGCCGAGTCGCCGTTGTCGACGGTGGGTACCGGGACCGACAGCTCGCCACCGGCTTCCACCGTCACCGATTCGGCCGGATCGGCGATCACCTCGAAGATCTGGCGGGCCACGGGAGCGGCGGCCACCGCCCCGAAACCGGAGCTCTCGAGGATCGCCACCGCCACGTAGCGGGGATCGGCGACCGGAGCGATACCGGCGTAGAGGGCGTTGTCGCTGCGGGCCTTGCCCTCGGCGTCGGGCCCCACCTCACCGGTGCCGGTCTTGCCCGCAGTCGGGAACCGGTCGGTGGGGAACCCTGAGAAGGCCCCGACGGCGGTCCCGTCCTCGGCGGTGGTCACGCCGACCAGCCCGTCCATGATGGCGGCCCGGGCCTCCGGTGCGATCGGGATCTGGCGCAGGACCCGCGTCGCCCCGGCACGGACCACCTCGGTGGTGGTGCCCCGGCGCACCTCCAGCAACAGGTTGGGCGAGTACAGCGTGCCGCCGTTGGCGAACGCGGCGTAGGCGTTGGCCAACTGCAGTGGCGTCACCAGCATGTCGCCCTGGCCGATGGCTAGGTTGACGTTGTCGCCGGTGTACCACTCGCCCTCGGGGAAAACCTCGGGGAGGTCCTCGTGGCGCTGGCGCTTGTTGTCGGGGTTGGGCACCCATCCGGTGCGCTCCCCGGGCAGCTGGACCGCGGTCGGGTGGCCGAAGCCGAACTGGTCGGCCACGGCCTGGATGGGGTCGCCGTACTGGCCCCGGGCGATCCAGAACCGGGCGCCCATGTCGTAGAAGTACACGTCGCTCGACACGGTCAGGGCCCGGCGGAGGTCCACCGTCCCGTGGGCCTGGCGGCCGGAGTTGTACACGAAGCAGGCGCCCGAGCAGCTCGGGATGCGGTAGAAGCCCTGGTCGTCCAACGACGTGTCGGGGGTGATGGCGCCACTGTTGAGCCCGGCCAGCGACGTGATCAGCTTGAAGGTCGACGCCGGGGCGTACTCGCCCTGGATGGCCCGGTTGGTCAGGGGTTGGGACTGCTCGGGGGCGTTCAGCTCCTCCCAGCGCTGGGTCGGGATCGGTTGGGTGAACTCGGCAGGGTCGAAATCGGGGAACGAGGCCATGGCCAGGACCTGGCCGTTGGTGGGGTCGAGCACCACCGAGGAGCCGCCCGGTGAGCGGTTGAACGAACCGTCCCGGTTGCGGCGGTCGCGGGCCCGCTGGAGCTGATCCACCAGCGACCGTTCGGCCACCGCCTGGATGTCGGCATCGATGGTGAGCTGCACGTCGTTGCCGGGCACCGCGTCGCGGCGGCTGATCTCGCGCACCGGGTTGCCCTGGGCGTCGACCTCGATGACCCGCAGGCCAGGGGTGCCTCGAAGTTCGTCCTCGAACTCGGCTTCGACGCCGGTCTTGCCGATCTGGTCGTCGAGCGAATAGCTCTTCGGGTGCTCGGTCCGCGACTCGAGCTCGGTGTCGTTGATGGACCCGACGTAGCCGAAAAGGTGCGCCGCCAGCCGCCCGTAGGGATAGGCCCGCACCGTCGCCGCCCGCACGTCCACCGCCCCGTCGAACTCGGAGGCGTGCTCGGCCAGGTAGACCTCGAGCTCCTTGGGCACGTCGTCGGCCACCGGGACCGGCTGGTAGGGGCTGTAGCGGACGTCGTTGAGGCGCTTCTCGACGCTCTCCCGGCTGAACGGCGTACCGGTGTAGCGCGACAGGTCGAGGGCGAGGGCGTCGAGCACTTCCGCCCGCCGGGGTTCGTCGAGGTCGGGGAGCTTCTGGCGGTCGACCGTGACGACGATCGAGATCCGGTTGTCGACCAGTACCCGCCCCTCGCGGTCGAGGATCCGTCCCCGGGGGGCGGGGTCGACGATGTCGCGCCGGCTGAGGGCGGTGGCCGTCACCCGGGCTTCGGACGCGGTCATCACCTGCAGGTACCAGAGCCGGGCGAAGAGCGCCGCGAACAACGACACGATGACGACGCCGAGCACGCCGAGCCGGGGCCGGGGTGTGTCGTTCATCGGGCGAAGCCCACGGGGCTGGCGCTGGGTTCGGTGGCGACGGCCCAGCGCACGGCGCGCAGGACGGGCAGCACCAACAGGCCGTTCAGCAACGCCACCACCGAGGCGACGACCGGCAGCTCGGAGTTGAAGAAGTCGTCCTGGCCCAGCACCTCCCCCACGAGGGCGAAGGCCACCACCCCCACCACGCTGGCGCCGATGGCCGACGCCACGGGGATCCACCACGTCGATCGGAGAACTGCGCTGTGCAGGATCCCGACGAGGTAGCCGACCATGCAGTAGGTCAGGGCTGACAGCCCGAGAGGCGACTGGAGGAGGAGGTCGAACGCCAGGCCGGCGCAGAAGCCGGCGATGGCCCCCCGTTCGGGCCCGGCCAGGAGCCCGCTGGCCACCGCCAGGAGCAGGACGATGTCGCCGCGGGCCCCGAACACCAGGAGCTGGGACACCAAGCTGGTCTGCACCACCAGCATGGTGACCACCAGCAGCCCGAACCGCGCCGGTCTCACGATCAGTACCTCCGGTGGGGCTGCGCCCCACACCCATCGCCGCCGGGCGAGCTGGCGCTCGCGCCGCCAGCCTGAAGCGCTCGCTCCGCTCGCACTTCAGCCGGGCCGGGTGAGCAGGACGGAGGCGTAGGACAGGCGGTCGAAGTCCACCTCGGGTTCGACGGTGAGCACCAGCGTGAGCCGGTCGGCCGACAGCTCGCTGCGGGTGACCCGGCCGACCGGGATCCCGGCGGGGTAGTAGCTGTCGGTCTGCCCGCTGGTGGTGAGGACCTCGTCGGGGGGCACCTGGGTGGCCGGGTCGACCAGGGAATCGACGATCAGCGGGCTGCCGTCGCCCTGGCCCCGGGCCAGGCCCACCTGTTGGGACGTGGCCAATTTGACCCCGACCCGGAAGTCGGGGTCGGTCACCAGCCGCACCGACGCACGCTCACCGGTGACCTGGACGACCCGGCCGACCAGGCCGCCGGCCACCACCGCCATGTTCTCCCTGATGCCGGCAGAGGAGCCCTTGTCGAGCTCGATGGTGTGGTCGAAGTTGGTGAGCGGCCCCGACACCACCCGGGCCGTCACGTTGGGGATCGTGCGCAGCTGGGACAGCTCGAGCTGCTCCTGGAGCTGGCCGAGCTCCTCGCTGTCGTTGGCGCCACGGGCTACCGTGGCCCGGATCTCGTCGAGCTGGCGACGAAGGTCCTCGTTCTCACGCCGGACGTCGCCGTAGTTCAGGACGCCGTTCCAGGCGTCGGCCACGGGCCGGGTCACGGTTCCCGCCGCCGAGCGCAGCGGCGAGAAGACGGTGACCGCCCCGGTCCTCAGCGCCCTTGTCACCGACGAGCCTCGCGAGTCGAGCGTGAGCACCGTGACCGACGTCAGCACCAACAGCACGAGGATGAGGCGCGACCGCCCGGTACGCCGGGAAAGAGCCATTGGGGCTGTTCAGCCCCGCCCGGCCTTCGGCCGGGCCCAACAGCACAGCCCGGCCTTCGGCCGGCGTACTGGCTGTTCCGACCAACCAAGCCCTCGCTCCGCTCGGGGCGGTTGGTAGGTCAACGATCGCTGGTGGACGAGAACAGGACGCCCTTGAGCGCGTCGAACTCTTCCAGCGACTGGCCCGACCCGATCGCCACCGCATGGAGAGGGTCGGGCGAGATCACGATCGGCATGCCGGTCTCATGTTGCAGGCGGGCGTCGATACCGTGGAGCAGCGCACCGCCGCCGGCCAGGACGATGCCCTGTTCCATGATGTCGGCCGCCAGCTCGGGAGGGGTCTTGTCGAGGGTCACCTTGACCGCGTCGCAGATCGCCGCCACCGGCTCCTCGATCGACTCGCGTATCTCGTCGGTCGAGACCACGATCGTCTTGGGTAGGCCCGTGACCAGGTCACGGCCGCGGATCTCGGCGTGCACCTCGTCCATCAGCGGCCAGGCCGACCCCAGCGCGATCTTGACCTCTTCGGCGGTGCGCTCCCCGAGAGCGAGGCTGTACTCCTTCTTGATGTACTGGATGATCGCCTCGTCGAGCTCGTCCCCGCCGACCCGCACCGACTGGCTGGCCACGATCCCACCGAGGGAGATCACGGCCACCTCGGTGGTGCCGCCCCCGATGTCGACCACCATGTTGCCGGTGGGCTCCTGGACCGGCAGGCCCGACCCGATCGCGGCCGCCATCGGCTCTTCGATGATGTAGGCGGGCTTGCGGGCCCCGGCATACTCGGCCGCTTCCTGCACCGCCCGCTGTTCGACGCCGGTTATGCCCGAGGGCACGCAGATCACCATGCGGGGCCGCATCGACAGCCGGCGGGGGTGGACCCGCTGGATGAAGTAGCGCAGCATCTTCTCGCAGATCTCGAAGTCGGCGATGACGCCGTCCTTCAGCGGCCGGATGGCTTGGATGTGGCTGGGCGTGCGCCCGATCATCCGCTTGGCCTCGATACCCACCGCCAACGGCCGGCCGTCCTTGGCGTTGACCGCCACCACCGAGGGCTCGTCGAGCACGATGCCCCGGCCGCGCACGTAGATGACGGTGTTGGCCGTCCCGAGGTCGACGGCCATGTCACGGCCCATCAAGCCGGAGAACGGGTTGTCTGACATGAGCGCTGGCCTCCGGAGTGGCCCGAGAGGAGGTCTGGCGGACCCTAGTCTGGAGACGGCTGTCCGCGCCCGCCAAGGCGCCGCGTTCGGCCGCTACCAGGCGTCAGGGTAGTGGCCGTCATTCGATTGCAACAATGGGACGGTCCCGGGAGCGGAACGCTCGGCCCGATTCACGCCAATCCGGGGAACCAGAGGTCGATCTCCCGCTTGGCCGAGCCGTGGCCGTCGCTGGCGTGGACGAGGTTCTCGGTGGTGATGGTGGCGAAGTCGCCCCGGATCGTCCCCGGCGCGGCATCGTCGACCTTGGTGGCGCCGACGAGGGTGCGGACCAACGAGAACGTGTTGTCGGCCGGACCTTCGACGACCATGGCGAAGACCGGAGCGCGGGTGATGAACTCGACCAGCTCGCCGTAGAAGGGCTTCTCGGCGTGCTCGGCGTAGTGCTCCTCGGCCACGGCCCGGTCGACGGTACGGAGCTCGGCGGCGACCAGGGTGAGGCCCTTGCGCTCGAGGCGGACGACGATCTCACCGATCAGGCCCCGCTCGACGGCGTCGGGCTTGGCCATGACGAACGTGCGGTTCATGGTCCCCGAGGCTAGATGGGTTGTTGGTCGCGTTCCCCGGCCACGTAGGCCGGGCCGGGCCGGACCGCGCCTCCGCTGGCGCTCCGCCGCTCGCATCGGCGGCGGAGCTCTGGCTTCATGCTGGACGCGTTCCCCGGATACGTACTCCGGGCCGGGCGGCTCCTGCGCTCGCGCTCGGCCGCTCGCATGCGCGGCGAAGCGCCGGCTTCGATCACGATGGGGACATGGAGGGATACGCGGACTCCCGCTTCTCGACCGTCGAGGACGTCTTCGCCGCCGGGTTCGACGACGGCACCGAGGCCGGCGCCGCGCTGGCGGTCATGGTGGAGGGTCACATGGTCGTCGACCTATGGGGAGGCGTCACCGACGCCGGCGGAGCGCGGCCCTGGCAGCGCGACACGATCGTCAACACGTTCTCGGTCACCAAGGGATTCGTCGCCGCTGCCGCCCACCTGCTGGTCGAGCGGGGACAGCTCGACGTCGAGGCACCGGTGATGTCGCGGTGGCCGGAGTTCGCCGCCGCCGGCAAGGAAGCGGTGACCGTCGGCCAACTCCTCGACCACAGTGCCGGGCTGGCGGCGGTCGGCCCGCCCTTGCCGACGGGGGCCCTTTACGACTGGGACGCGATGACGGCGGCCTTGGCCGCGCAGGAGCCGTGGTGGGAGCCGGGCGCCGACCACGGTTACCACGCCGTCACCTACGGGTTCCTCGTCGGCGAGCTGATCCGGCGCGTCGGCGGCCGCTCGGTCGGGGCCTTCCTGCGAGAGGAGGTCTGCGGGCCGCTCGGGTCGGACTTCTGGGTCGGGGTGCAGGAGGCCGACGACGGGCGGGTGGCCTACTGCCCGCCGATCAGGCCCGGCCCGGGCGAGAACGTGAACTTCTTCGCCGGCGCCGACCCCGAGTCCGTCGCGGTCAAGGCCTTCACCAACCCGCCCGACCTGCTCGAGCCCGATGCCACCAACACGGCCCGGTGGCGCCGGGCCGAGGTGCCGGCGGCCAACGGCCACGGCAACGGCCGGGCGCTGGCCCGCTTCTACGGCGCCCTCGCTGCCGGCGGCATCCTCGACGGCGTCCGAGTGCTCGGGCCGGGCACCATCGACCACGCCATCGAAGAGCGGGTCGCCGGTGTCGACGCCGTGCTGGGGATGCCCGACCGGTTCGCCCTGGGCTTCATGTTGCCGAGCGAGATGCGCCGCTTCGGACGGGGGCCCCGGACGTTCGGGCACCCAGGTGCCGGCGGCGCCCTCGGGTTCGCCGATCCCGACGGGGCCCTCGGCTTCGGCTACACGCCGAGCCAGACCTACCTCTCGGGCCTGGGAGGCGACCACCGGTGGCCGGCGTTGATCGAGGCCGTCTACTCCTGCCTGTAGCGGCAGCCGACCGCGGCCCGGTCGGAGGGGATCTGCCTGCTCCCCCTCGCCCTCAATCGGGCACGGGCCACGGTGGGGTGTGCTCGGCGTCGCGCTCGGCGACGGGATCGCTCAGGTCGACCATCACCGGGGATGCCCGGCGGCGGCGATGGCGCAACAGCTTGACCCCCACGACCGTCAGGAGCAGGCCGCCCAGGACCCAGGAGGCGTAGGTGAAGCTGGACTCGACCGTCTCGTAGGACGATCCGGCCACGTAGCCGGCCAACACGACCAGCGGCGTGGAGCACAGCGTGCCCAGCACGCTCCAGAAGAGGAACTTGTAGTACGGCATGCGAGCGTCACCCACGATGGCGGGCACCAGGGCCCGCAGGAAGCCGACGAAGCGGCCGAAGAACACGGCGCGGCCTCCGTGGCCACGGACGTAGACCCGCGCCTTCTCCCAGTTCGCCTCCCCCACCTTGCGCCCGAGCGCCGAGCGGCGCATCCAGGGCAGGACCTGGCGGCCCATCTGGTAACCGATCGAGTCCCCGATGATCGAGCCCGCCACCGCACAGGCGATCACGACGGCCAGCGAAACCTTTCCCTCGCTGGCCAGCACCCCGGCGAAGAGCAGGGCGACCTCGCCGGGAACGAAGAGACCGACGAAGGCGGCGGCCTCGCACAGGGCCAGGGCGAAGAGCAGGACGTAGCCCCAGGGATCGATGGCATCGCCGAGAGAGTCCACCACCCCCTGCATGGGGGGCAGGTTACGGCGCGCGCCGGTATCGAAACACCCGATAGCGGTCCAGGACGGGGACAGCCGGCGCGCGATCTCCTCCCGCCCACGCCGGGTGAGGTCCTCGGCCCGACGCGTCCGGTCTCTACAGGACGGGCCCGTGCTCCCGGCAGCGGGCGAGGGCACGATCCGGCGTGACCAGCACCCGCAGAGGCCTCCCGCACGTCGGGCAGAACCGGGGCGGGTCGAGCGGGCGCCGGCAGCCGCCGTGGCAGTCGGCAGTGGCCCGGCCGCACCAGCAGCAGAACCCCATTGGTCCTCAGAGGACCTTGGACAGCGCCGCCACCGGCATGTGGAGGTCCTGGAGCATCTGTAGGTCGGCCTCGGGAGGGCGTCCCAGCGTGGTCAGGTAGTTGCCGATGATCAAGGCGTTGATACCGGCGGTCATGCCCATCGTCTGCAGCTCCCGCAACGTCACCTCGCGCCCGCCGGCAATCCGCAGGATCACACTCGGGAGGCCGAGACGGAACAGGGCGATCCACCGGATCGCTTCCAGCGGCTCGACCAGCGGGCGGTCCCCGAGGGGGGTTCCCGGTCGCGGGTTCAGGAAGTTCACCGGGACCTCGGCCGGGCCGACCTGGCGGAGCTCGTCGATCAGCTCGAGGCGTTGGGCCGGTGTCTCGCCCATGCCCAGCAGCACGCCGCAGCACAGCTCCATGCCCTGGGCCTTGACCAGCGCGCAGGTGTCGAAACGCTCGTCCCAGGTGTGGGTGCTGACGACGTGGGGGAAGAACGACCGGGCCGTCTCCAGGTTGTGGTTGTAGCGGTGGACGCCGGCGGCGGCCAGCCGTGCCCCCTGGCGTTCGGTGAGGATCCCTGCCGACACCGCCACCTGCAGGCCCGTGCGCTCGCCGATCACCGGCACGATGCGTTCGAGCTGGTCCATGAGCACCGGGTTGGGCCCCCGCACCGCGACCACGATGCAGAACTCGCTGGCGCCCATCGCCTTGGTCTCCTCGGCCGCGGCCAGGATCTCTTCGGCATCGAGGAAGGCGGAGGCACGCACCGGGCTCTCGAAGCGGGCGGACTGCGAACAGAAGTGGCAGTCCTCGGGGCAACCGCCGGTCTTGGCCGACACGATGCCCTCGACCTCGACCTCGGGGCCGCACCATGCCAGTCGGACTTCGTGGGCCAAGGCGGCCAGCGACGGCACGTTCTCGTCACCGAGCCCGGCCAGCCCGGCCAGCTCGTCGAGCGACAGCTGTCGACGCTCGTCGAGCAGCGCATCGCCGGCCCGCGACAGCAGCGAACGACTTCGGGAGCTCGTCATCATCGTCATCGAGGGCGACGGTAGCGCTCTTCCGTCGACGTCCTCATCGCCAGCCAGGAGCGGACGCTCACTCCGGGCGCATCGAACTCGCCCGAGCGGAGCGAGGGCGACTCAGACGAGACCGCCCCGAAGCGCCGGCCGGTTGGACGATGACTCGACCGGGTGGTCTTCGACGGTGATCAGGATCGCCTCCATCGAGGGGTCGCCGGCGAAGGGCGACACGCCCGGGCCGTGCATGACCCCGAGAGAGATCACGTCCCCGGGAGCGGTGGCACCCCACAACTGGTACACCTTGCCGTCGACCGGCGGGAGGTCGGCACCGAGCAGGTAGCCCTTGCCGTCGGCCGACATCACGGCCACCGCCTGGACTGCGCCGTCGTCGGTCTTCAGCTGGGCGGTCCGGGTGCCCGCGGCCCCCAGGGCGACCGCCGCGTCGCGCTGCACGTCGGCTTGCTGTGCCTGCGAGGCCAGGTCGGACAACTTGCCGCGTTGGTCGAGGACCTGGACGAAGAGGCCGACGATGACCGCCACCGCGGCCGCTGCCCCGGTCGCCATCAGCACCGGCCACAGCCGGCGCCGGCCGGCGGAAGGGGCCGAGCCCGCGGCCGGCGGCGTCGAGGGCCGAGCGGTCACCGCCAGGCGCAGCGGCGGCGGCGCCTCCTCGAGTGCGTCGGCGATGCGGTCCCACAGGCCGGCGGGGGCCGGGGCCCCGGACTGGGCCAGCATGGCGGCCGCGCTGCGGTGCTCGGCCACCTCGTCGCGGCACCACGGGCACCGGCCCAGGTGGTCGTCGACTAGCTGGCGCTCGTCGGCGTCGACGGCGTCGAGGGCGTAGGCGCCGAGGAGCTCTATGATCTGCTCGTGCTCGGCCCGTCGAAGGGGCCCGTCCACCATCATGCCCCGTTCCAGCCCACGCCGGCCTCGGCCAGCTCTTCGCGCAGGCGCCGTAGCCCGGCCCGGATCCGGCTCTTGACCGTACCCTCCGGCTGCGACAGCAGTACGGCCACCTCGCGATAGGTGTGGCCCCCGAAGTAGGCCAGCTCGATCGCCTGTCGTTCGGCTTCGGGGAGCGACCGTACCGCGTCCTGCACCTGCCCGGTCACGGTCAGGTCCCACACCTCGTGCTCCAGGTCGTAGCCGCCCTCGGCGGTCTGGCGGAGCTCCTTCTCCTCCCGGCGCCGCCGCGACGTCTCGGACCGCAACAGGTCGACCGAACGCCCGTGGCACTGCGCCAGGAGGTAGGAGCGCAGCGAGCCCCGGGCCGGGTCGAACTTCTCGGGCCGGTCCCACAAGCGCAGGAAGACCTCCTGTACGATCTCCTCCGATCGGGCGGCGTCACCGAGGAGGCGCCGGGCCAGCCCGAACACGGCGCCGGCGTGACGCCGGTAGCCCTCGGCCAGCGCTTCCTGGCGGTAGCGGCTGATGGCGACAACCAAGACCGCGTCGCTCGCCTCCTTGAGGTCGTCGCTGGTCATGTTGATACCGCCGGTACGGAGTGAGGGCCGGCGCCGGATGACCGGCCGCTCATGCCGTGGGGCTGGGCCGCACGCCCGTCGCCGCCCGGCGAGCTCGCGCTGGCGCGGTCAGCTGGCCGTGCTCGCGCCGCGTAGCTGGCCACGGTCTCCACGTGGGCGGTGTGGGGGAACAGGTCCACCAAGCTAACTCCGACCAGGTCGAATCCACGCTGGGCCAGCAGGGCGGTGTCACGGCCCAGCGAGGCGGGGTCGCAGCTGACGAGCACCACCCGGCCGGCGCCGGTGGCCGCCACGATGTCGGCCCCGGCGGCGCCGAGACCGCTGCGGGGCGGGTCGGCCACGACCACGTCGGCCCGGACCGGTCGCCACCGTCGGACGTCGGCGGCGACCACGGTGGCGTCGAGGTCGGCGAGGTTGTGGGCGGCGTCGGCGGCGGCGGCCGGGTTGGACTCGACGGCGACCACACGCCCTGCGCCCAGCGCCGGGCCCAGCGTGCCGGCGAACAGGCCCACCCCGGCGTAGAGGTCGACCACCGTCGGCTGCGCCGTGAGGGCGGCGCCGACCGCGGCCCGCACCGCGCCGACGAGGGCCTCGGCGCCGTCGGTGCGGGTCTGGAAGAAGCTGCCGGCGCTGATCCGCCACCGCCGGCCGGCGACGACGTCGTGGAAGGTGGCGTGGTCGGCGCTGCCCCCGGCGACGACGACGACATCGGCGGGGACCCGGACGCCGGCGGCGCCGGGTTCGGCCACCACCAGGCGGTCGCCGGTGGCCGCCCCGCACCGCAACGTCACCTCGGTGCAGCCGTCGAAGCGGCCGTCGGCCACCAGTTCGTCGATGAGCGGGTGGGCCACCAGGCAGCGGCCGGCGACCACCGGGTCGTGGCCGCGGTGGTGACGGAACGCGGCCCGGCCGCCCTCGATCAGGCAGCGCACCGTGGTCCGGAACCCGAACGCCGGCAGGGCCGGCCCGAGCCCGATCGGGGGTGGCCCGACCCGGCCGATACGACGGAGGGCGTCGGCCACGATCCCTGCCTTCAGCCGGCGCTGGGCCTCGGCGTCGACGTGTTGCCAGGTGCACCCCCCGCAGCCGTCGGCCACCCGAGGGCAAGGGGGGGCGACGCGCTCGGGGGCCGCTTCGACGACGGCGACGAGGTGCGCCCGAGCGAAGCTCTTCTTCTCGGCCACCACCCGGACCCGGGCCCTCTCGCCCGGCAGGGCGCCGGGCACGAACACCACCCGGCCCTCGGGATCGTGGGCCAGCCCGTCGCCGCCGGCTACCACCCGCTCGACGGTGACTTCGAGGTCGTCGCTGCTGGCGAGCTGCGCCTCGCCCCGATCGGGGCGCTGCGGCGAGCGGGGCGAAGCCACTGCGCCACTATCGTCGGTTGCGGTGCCGAACCCGCCCATCCGTATCGCTCCGTCGGTGCTCCCGGCCGACTTCGCCCGCTTGGGCGACGAGGTGGCGGCCCTGGCCGAGGCCGGCGTCGACCTCCTGCAGTGGGACGTCATGGACGGGGTGTTCGTACCCAACCTGACCTTCGGTCCCGACGTCGTCGCCGCCTGCAGGACCTACACGTCGGTGCCCTTCGAGGCCCACCTCATGGTGGTCGAGCCCGACCTGCTGGTGGAGCGGTGGGTCCAGGCCGGCTGCGAACGGCTCATCGTCCACGCCGAGGCCTGCACCCACCTGCACCGTACGTTGGGCCATGTGGCTGATGCCGGCGCGTCGGCCGGCGTCGCCCTCAATCCGTCCACGCCGGCCAGCGCCGTCGCCCACGTCCTCGATCTCGTCGACCTGGTGCTGGTGATGACCGTCAACCCCGGCTTCGGCGGCCAGAGCTACCTCGGCTCCATGGAGCCCAAGATCACCGAGGTCCGCCGGATGATCGAAGCGGCCGGGCGGGCCGGTGCCGTCGCCGTCGAAGTCGACGGTGGCATCTCGTCGGCCACGGTCGCCGGCGCTGTCCGGGCCGGCGCCAGCGTCCTGGTGGCCGGCTCAGCCCTCTACCGCGACCCCGCTGGGCTGGCCCACGCCGTCAAGGAGCTGCGCAGCACCGCCGAAGCCGCCCGGGCGGCCTGAGCCCTGCTCGGTCGGGCGAGCCCAGCCACTAGCTGGGGGGCTGCGCCCCCCAGGCCCCCATCGCCGCCCGGCTCCCTGGCGGTCGCTCGGTCGGCATCTACTCGGTCCCGGAACTTGTCACAACGTCAAGCCTTCTCGGGACCGAACAGATCTCGCCCGTCACCCCGTGGGTCGGGCGGGGATGGCGGCCGTCCCGCCGCCGGCCGGGACCGGGTCGAGCTGGTGGGCAAGGGCCCCGACGTCGTCGGCGCCGGCGAGGAGGGCCACGTCGGCGAGGTGGTCGACCAGGGCGGCACGGAGACGCCTGGAGGACCGGGTGGCGAGGGCGTCGCGGTAGGCCCGTGCCAGGGCGTCGACATCGAAGGCGCGGCGCAGGACCCCGGCGGCCAGCATCGCCTCGGCGGCGTTCGCCCGGGCGGCGTGGTCGTGGTCGTCCTCCGGGCGGGACCGCGGCGTCGGTACGACCGGGCCCACGGCCTCTCCCCGCTCGTCGACGACCACCGCCGGCTGTCCGGGCGCGAGCCTGACCGCCTCGAGCAGTCGGCCGCTCTGTCCCGGTTCGACCGGGGTGCCCGCCATCGACGCCGTTTCCAGCCAGGCCAGGGCGTGGTGGGCGTCGATCGGCACCTCGCCGGGGGATGGGCCGAGCCGCAACCGCCACTCGTGCGCCTGTCGGTAGTAACGGCTGGCGGCGGCCAGGCTGGCCTGGCGGGGACCACCGGTCGTGAGCGTGGCGGCCTTCAGGTGGAAGGCCGCCAGCGCCGCCAGCCCCTCGCCGGTCTCGCCCAGGCGTAGGACGTCGGTGAGGCGCTGTCGGGCCGCGCTGGTCAGCGACGCCACCGTGAGGCGGCCCCCGTCAGCACCGCCGATGGCGATCGAGGCCCGCCGCCCGCCCGCCCGGTAGAGCTGCTGGGCCAGGCGGACCTCGGCCGTGGCCAGCTGATCGAGCATCCGCAGCGGCGCGTCAGCGGCGCGGGGGTGGCACCACGCCCGCCGGAAGAGGTCGACCGCCACCGCGAGCTGGCCCAGCTCCGCGTAGGCGGTGGCGAACTCGTAGAGGACCGCCGGCGACGCCCACGCCTCGGGCAACGAAGCGAGATGGCCGTCGAGCTCCGCCACCAGGCCGAGCTGGCGGGCCGGCACGTCCTCGAAGTCGACCAGGCCGAGCTTGCCGGCGAGCACGGTGACGGTCCTGACCCCGCGTACGACCTCACCGCGGCTGACGAACCGTCGCTGGGAGCGCTCCCGGGCCTCGCTGTCGACCAGCTGGTACCCGGGGTCGCCGTAGCACTGGTACGCCGCCCACGTCATCGAGTCGCCGGCCGCCTCGTACACCTGTGCCCGCGCCCGGTGCACGGCCGAGCCCAGCAGCGCGCCCGAGCTCAACTGGTCGTAGAACGTCGAAGCGAAGACGGTGGCGGCAAAGTCGTCGACGGCCCAACCGGCGGCGACGACCGCCCGTACCCCGATCCGCATCAGCTCCCGGGCCACGCTGGCCGCCAGCCGGTTGGGGTGCGGCGTGGGCGTCGACCCGTCGCCGACCCGCCCGAGATGGCAGCAGTTCACGAACACCAGCTCGGGCACCACCGGGAGCTGGCGGACCACGTTGGCCGTGATCGAGATCCTGGGATCTATCACCGCCCCCGATCGCGACGAGTCCGGGTCGACCCGCCCGTGGGAGGCGATGTGGATGATGCGCCATTCCGCGGAGAACAGGGCGTCGAGGACCTGCCGGCCGGGGCTGCCGCCGAGGGCGGGGAAGTCGTCGCGCACGATGTCGCCCTCGTCGTCCCAGATCAACGCCCGCACCGCGAAGCCCCGCTCGGCCAGAAGGCCGGCGATCGCCGTCGCCTCCTCGGCGGCGCCGGCGAGCGGCGGGAAGCCGGCGCCGGCCGGAGGGTTGCCGATCACCAGGGCGTTGTCCCCCGACGGCGGCCGAAGGTCGTTGCGGGCCCCTTCGGTCTCCCGGAACTGGCGCAGCAACCCCGACCGCAACGCCAACTCACGCTCCCGGCCCTGGCCGCCGCCGATGCGCGCCGCCAGCGCCTCCCAGGGGAAGTCGGCGGTGTGCTCGTCGACGATCAGCTGCACGTTCTCGTTGCGGACGAGCTCGCTCTTGAGCGCCGCCGGGATCAGGAGCTCGTAGAGGCTGTTGCCGACCTGCGCCCCGGGCCGGGCTTCGGAGACGGCGGCGGCCACCAGCGAGCGCACGGCGTCGTCGTCGATCGTGACCTGGAGCCGGTCGGCGCGCGCCCGCCGGCCCACCGGCGTGAACTCGAGCACGGTGGCGCCGCTCGGGGCCGGGGCGCCAGCGCCCGCCTCCCGGCCCGGGTCGCGCACGATGATGCGCTGCCATTCACGTGCTGGCGAACGGTCCAGGGTGCCCGCCGGTAGGCCGCCGACGTCGTCTCGTTCGACCAGGAAGGGGACGATGTCGAGCTCGGTGTGGGGGCGCGGGTCGACCTGGAGGACCTTGTCCATCGCCGCCAGGCCGTGGACGATGGCCTCGGCCCGGTCGGCCAGCAGCTCGACGATCTCGAGCTCGGCGATGCGCACCCGGTCCCACGCCCGCTCGGCGCCATGGGAGTCGACGAAGCGGAACAGCATCTCGTTGGCCATGAGCACGCCGTCGATGAGGGCGGCGAGGCAGCTCTCGAACGACATTGCCCCCAGGCCGGCGGTGCCGATCGGGACGGCGGAGAACCCCAGCAGCTCGAGCGCAGGGGCGCGACGGGCGGGCGTGGCGGTGGCGTGCTCCAGGACCTCGATGGCAGAGCCGACCAGCGCGGCCGACACCGCCGCGGTGAGACGCTCCCGGGTCAGCTCGCCGGGGCGGTCGAGGCCGACGACGACCGCACCGGGCGGGCTGCCGCGGCGCTTGGGGCCGTCGGGGCGGGGGGTGTCCAGGCGGATCCAGCTGCCGACCTCCTCGGGGTACTGGCCGAGCGACTTGCGCCGGCTCAGCCGCATCTGCAGCCGCTCGTCGAGGAAGCGCTCGGAGCCGTCGATCTGGGTGCCCATGAAATGACCGACCACCACCGGGTGAGCGGCGCACTCGAGGCTGCCGTGCAGGGCCCGGACGGTCAGCCGCTGGGGCGCTCCCGCCGTCGGGCCGACCACGTCGGGGTGGTGGCCACGCTCGGCCCCGGTGCCGGCGATCGCCGGGGCCGCGTCACGGGTCACGTCGGCCCCGGCCGGGGCCGACGGCACGGTCGCGTCGTTGGAGATGCCGGCCATCCGCTCACCTCCTGCCCGCGATCGCTGGGGCTGTGCGGCGCAGCCCGCCACGATGCTAGGGGCATCAGGACGAAGCGACGCCGGCCAGCCGGCCAGCGAACACGGCTCGGCCCGATCGCTAGTATTCGGCCGTTGGGCCGGCCGGGGCACGACAACCGGGGATCGTCGCCGCGGGCTGATCGAGAGGTGGGGACATGGCGGACCGGGCGCTGTTGATCGGCAGTGAGACCGGCGGCCTCGCCGGGGTGCACAGCGACGTCGAGGTGATGGAGCACGCCCTGGCCGGGCTCGGGTTCACGACCATCCGGGCCATCGAGGGGGCGGCCGCCCGCGACGAGATCCTGGCCCGCTACCGGGGGCTCATCGAGGACAGCCGTCCCGGTGACGCCGCCGTCATCTACTACTCGGGCCACGGCGGGCGCCAGCGCAACGAGGCCGCCATCGATCCCCGCCTGCCGGCCTGGCTCCACTTCATCGTGCCCACCGACATCGACGACCGCAGCGGTGGCCGCTTCGGCGGCCTCCTCGCCGAGGAGCTCAGCCTGCTCCAACTGGAGCTGACGGCCAGGACCGACAACGTCACCACCATCCTCGACTGCTGCCACTCGTCGCGCATGTCCCGGGCTGCCGCCGCCCTCCCCAAGGCCGACTCGTCGCTGGCCCGGTGGCCGTGGGAGGACATCGAGGAGCGGTGGCGAGCCGCCATCGACGACCCCGCGGTCCGGGTGGCGGCGGAGAGCAACCCGAAGGCCGTGCGGCTGGTGGCGTGCTCGGTCGACCAGAGCGCCTACGAGATGCCCGAGACCGACCTCGGCGGCCCCCACGGCCTGCTCACCAGCCGGCTGGTACCGGTGCTGACCAGCGCCCAGGCCCGTTCGCTGACCTGGCGCGAGGTGCTCGACATCGTCCGCCCCGCCGTGGTGGAAGCGGTGACCGGCCAGCGCCCAGAGGTCGAGGGACCGTTGGACCGCCTCCTGTTCCGCACCGAGGTCCGCACCACCACCGGCGTGCTACCGGTCGTCGTCGCCGACCACGAGGCCTGGCTCGACGGCGCCTCGTTGTTCGGCATGGCCGAAGGCGACTCATACGCGGTGGTGGCCCCCGGGGGCGATCCGTCGGCCCCCCTGGCCACGGCCGAGGTCGCGGCCGTTGCCGGCGACCGGGCCCGGCTGGTGCTGGCGGGGACGGCGGCCGACGACCTGCCCCCAGGGGCGGCTGCCCACCCGGGCGAGGTCGCCCTCGGTGCCCGCCCCATCGCCGTCGTGCCCGCCGACCATCCCCGCCGGGCCGAGGTGACCGATGCCCTCCGGCGGTCGTCGCGGCTCCGGGTCGCCGACGGCGGCACCGAGGTGCTGGCGACGGTGCACCTGGACGGCGACACCGCCCAGGTGCTCGACGGTGGTGGCGCCCCGTTGCACGAGCCACCCCGAGACCTGTCGGCGGCCGCGGTGGCGCTGATCGGCCGTGACCTTGAACGGTTGGCCCGGGCCACCCACGTGCGGGCCCTGGTCTCGGCCCGCGCCGACGCCTCGCTGCCCGACGACGTCGAGGTGAGCTACGCCCGGCTCCTCGACGACGGCGGCGAGGTCGCCCTGACCGTCGGCGGGGAGCACCTCTTCGCCGGTGACCGGGTGGTGGTCCGCTTCCGGAGCACGTCGGACGACACCCGCTACGCGTCGGTGCTCGACGTGGGCATCGCCGGAGCGGTCTCCCTGCTCACCGGTTCCGAGCCGGCCGGCGTGACGCTGGCGCCGGGCGATGCCTACACCGTGGGCCTCGACGGGACCGGCGCTCTGGTCGGGCTCGGCCTGTTCTGGCCCGGTTCGGTACCTGAGGTCGGCCCCCGGCCGGAGACGTTCGTCGTCGTGGTGGCCGACGACAAGATCGACAACCTGGGCCGCCTCCAACAGGAGGGTGTGTCGCGCGACCTCGTGGAGGGCGGCCGGGGCCGCTCCGCGCTCGAACAGCTCGTCGACGACCTCAGCGTCGGGCGGCGCGACGCGATGCCCGCGGCCGCAGCGGCCAAGGCGCTGCGCTACCGGGTGGACCGGTTCGACTTCCTCTTCCATCCCGGGGCCCGGCCCGACGAGGCCGCGGAGCCCCTCTTCGAGATCGACACCCGGCCCGACCCCTCGTTGCGGTTGATGACGCCCAAGGCACGCGGCGTTGTGCCCACCCGGGCCTCGGTGCGCCTGCACGAGGTCACGGTGCACAGCAACCGGGCCATCCTGCGGGCGCGGGTCCGCCTCGACGCGCTGGTCCTCAGCGCGCCGGCGGCGGGGGGCGACGCGCCGTACCAGGCAACCACCGCCCGGTTCGACCGGGTGAAGGACGGCGACCGTCTCCCGCTCGATCGATGGCTGGTCTTCGACGGCCCCGTCGGCCGCTTCCTCGACCTCGCCGTCTGGGTGGCCAAGGACGAGGACGACGGGCCCGGGCTGGCCGAGCTGCTGAAGGAGGAGACCGGCAAGGACGACGTGAAGGCAGCCCTAGCCACGCTGGCGGGCCTGGCGGTGGCGGCACCGCAGGCGGCCCTGATCGCCGGCGCCGCCGCTGCGGTGGGGACGCTGGTCGCCAGCGCGGCCCGGTTGCTGGGCGCGGTCCAGGGCCACTCGATCGGCGTCTACCGCACGACCTTCCTGCCCCATGAGAGCCTCGGTTCGGGCGAGGGCATCGCCCGGCACCCGGCGTCAGGCCTGCTGCGGGCCAACGACATGTCCTTCGCCTTCGAAGTGATCGACCCCGACCGAGCCTGATGCCGGCGTTCCTCCGGCCGCGCCGACGCGTGGGCCGCGCTGGCGCTCCTGGCGGTCGTGCCCGGACACCGGTGATCTTGCCGTCCGACGTTCCCCGGCCACGCGGCTCACCCCGCTCGCCGGGCCAAGAGGGAGGCCCATCCGATGACCAACACCATTCCCCCTGAAGAGGCGCCGGACCGACTGCCCGCCGACGGCGCCGACGTCGTGCCTGGTGACGTGTCGCTGCCCCAGTCGGTGGACTCCTTCGAGGTTCCCGGCGCCCCTCGGCCCCGGCGGCCACCGGGACCGGCGCCGGCGGCCGACGTCGCCAACGACGCCCTCAATGTCTTCCGGGGGCTGCTCGGGATGCGGGAGCAACCCGACGGCTCGAACTGCACGCCGGTCACCCACTGGTACGGGCCCATCGGCGGGGCCGCCTGCTTCGCATGGTGCGACGCCACCGTGAGCTTCGTGCTGTCCTCGGTCGGTATCGCCACCCGCTTCGCCAGCTGCTGGTTCCACCAGCAGGCGTTGAAGGACGGTACCGCCGGGACATGGCTGGGCAAGCCGCCGGTGTCCCAGGTCGCGCCCGGCGACCTCGTCTTCTTCGGGCCATCGGGGTCGGACCACATCGGCATGGTCGAATCGCTCGACGTCGTGGCCAACGCGGTCGTGAGCCTCGAAGGCAACATCGGCAACGCCTGTCGCCGCGAGTTCCGGCCCATGGACGGCGGCGGGATGCGGATCTTCGGGTTCGGCCGACCCGACTACGGCAGCGGTGACCCCGACGCCCCTCCCGTCGTCATCTCCGGAACGACCGGCCAGTCGGGCGTCCCCGCGGCACGGGTGGCGATGGCCACGCTGGCGGTGCGCGAACCGATGGTGTTCGGGCGGACGGTGCGTTTCGCCCAGGCGTCGCTCAAGGCCGACGGCCGCACCGTCGAGGTCGACGGCGAGTACGGCCCCCGCACCGGCGAGGGCGTGCAGGTTTTCCACCAGGCCCACCAGATCGCCGGCTCCGGGACCACCGTCGGCGCCGCTTCCTGGGCCGGTTTCCTCCAGGTCCTCCTCAATGCCAAGGGCGCCACCCTCGGGGTGGACGGCGAGGTCGGCCCCAAGACCAGCCAGGCGCTGTGGGCCTTCCAGGGCCAGGCCGCCATCGAACGTGACAACGTGGCCGGCCCGCAGACGTTCGGGGCGCTGACCGGAATCTAGAAGTGCCGGCCAGCAGCCATTGGCCCCGCGCCCGGGTAGCGTGCGGTGCCGTGTCGCGGCGGCGGTACCGGCAGCTCACCGGGAGATGTTGTCCTTGACCGTGCCGAGTACTTCGATTGGTCGTGACGAGGCCGTCCCCCGGCTTGCGGGGCGCCCGCACGCGGGCAGCCGGCCAACGCGGGCGATCTTCGCGGTCGACCTCGATCGGACCCTGATCTATTCCGCCGCCGCCGCCGGCCCCGGGCCGCCACCGCCGATGACCGCGGTCGAGTACCTCGACGGGTCCCCGTTGTCCTACATGACGGTGCGTGCCCTCGACCTCCTGCGCCGGCTGCGGGCCGTGGTCGACGTCGTTCCCGTCACCACGCGCTCGCTGGCGCAGTACCGCCGGGTCGAGTTGTTCCACGGGCCCCTGACGCCGACGTACGCGGTGGCCGCCAACGGGGGCCACCTGTTGCACGACGGAGAACCCGACCTCGGCTGGTACGAGAGCGTGCGAGCCGCGGTGGCCCGCTCCTGTGCTGACGCCGCCACCGTCGCCGACCACCTGGCCGAGTTCGGCCGGGCCTGGGCGCACCGGGCCCGGGTTGCCGACGGGCTGTTCGTCTACTCCGTGGTGGACCGGGCCGCCATACCCGCCCGGGACCTCCGCCAGCTCGACGACTGGCTGGCCGCCTCCGGCTGGGAGCTGTCGGTGCAGGGCCGCAAGCTCTACGCCGTGCCCGGGCCGCTGGGGAAGTGGCGCGCCGTCGAGGAGGTCGTCCGCCGCACCGGCGCCACCGTCGTCGTGGCCGCCGGCGATTCGCTGCTCGACCGGGACATGCTCGACCGCGCCGACTTCAGCCTGCGCCCCCCGCACGGCGAACTGGCCACTGCCCGCTACGGTTGCGACGTCGTGACCAGCTCCGGCGGCATCCTCGCCGCGGAAGAGCTGTTGGAAGCGGTGCTCGATCACCTCGACGGTCGGGCGGTACCGCCGCTGCGGGTTGAGCTGCAACGATGAACCCAGGTCGCCATGGCCCGGAACGCGGTGACCGTCGGTCACGGCACGACACGAGAGGAACGACAGATGCCCTTGTGGGACCAGTTGAAGACCAAGAGCGCCGAGATGAGCGCCCAGCTGAAGACCAAGGCCAAGACGTTCAAGAACAATGACTTCGCCAACGCGTCGATGGCCATGTGCGCCCTGATCGCGGCGGCCGACGGCCAGATCGACTCGGTCGAACGCCAGAAGACCGTCGGGTTCATCACCTCGAACGACGTGCTGTCGATCTTCCCCGCCGACCAGCTCCGCACCACCTTCGACAAGTACTGCGGCAAGCTCGAGAGCGACTACGACTTCGGCAAGATCGAGGCCATCCAGGCCATCGGCAAGCTCAAGAGCAAGCCCGACCAGGCCCGTGCCGTGATCCAGGTCGGCATCATCATCGGTGGCGCCGACGAGAACTTCGACGACGACGAGAAGCGAGCCGTGCGCGACGCCTGCTTCGCCTGCGGCATCCCCCCCAACGAGTTCGACCTTTGACCCTCGGGCCCCGGACGAGGGGATCGAGAACGACTGGGCACCCTGGATCGGGCGACCGGTGAGCACGCAGCTCTCCAAAGGGGCGAACGCTCCCCTTCCGCCGACGCTCACCCGGGCCCGGGTGGTGCTGGGATGGACGGGGGGCCCCGATCTCGACGCCAGCGCGCTGTTGCTGACGGCGGCCGGCAAGGTGCGCTCCGACGCTGACTTCGTCTTCTACAACCAGCCCCGCTCGCCCGAAGGGTCGGTCATCCACGCCGGCAAGGCGGGCCGGGAGGACACGCTGGAGGCCAACCTCGCCCAGATGCCGGCCGAGATCGAGACCGTGGCCATCGCGGCCTCGGCCAACGGGGCCGCGTTCGGGGCCGTGACCGGGCTCCACGTCCGGGTCCACGACGGCCCCGGCCCCGAGGTGTTGCGGTTCGACATCGCCGACGCCGGCGCCGAGACGGCCTTCGTGTTCGGCGAGCTCTACCGCCGGCAGGGGGCGTGGAAGTTCCGGGCCGTGGGCCAGGGATGGTCCTCGGGCCTGGCCGGGCTGGCCACCAGCTACGGGATCACGGTCGAGGACGAGCCCGCGGCGGCGACGCCGGCACCGGCGCCGGCCGCCGCTCCCCCGGCGCCGGCGGGCAAGGTCGAGCTGTCCAAGGCGGTCCGGCTGGAAAAGCAGCTCGCCGGCCAGCCGCCGGCCATGGTCGACCTGGTCAAGCGGGCCGGGGTGTCCCTGGAGAAGAAGGGCCTCGCCGATCACCGTGCCCGGGTGGCCCTGTGCCTCGACATCTCCGGGTCGATGCACCAGCTGTACTCGTCGGGCAAGGTCCAGCAGCTGTGCGAGCGGGTCCTGGCCCTGGCGGTCCATTTCGACGACGACGGCGCCTGCGACGTGTTCACGTTCGGCACTGGCGGCTACGACGAGGGACCGCTCGACCTCGCCAACCACACCGGCTGGATCGACAAGCTGTTGCGCCGGCGCAAGCTGGAGGGCGGCACCAGCTACGGCAAGGCCATGAAGCTCCTGCGCCAGCACTACTTCCCCGACGCCGGCGGCGACGCTCGCAGCGCCCCTTATGCCGACACGTTGCCGGTCTACGTCATGTTCGTCACCGACGGGCACACCAGCGACGAGGCCGCCACCCGCAAGCAGGTGCAGTGGTCGAGCTACGAGCCGTTGTTCTGGCAGTTCATGGCCATCGGCCAGTCGTCGCGAAACGTCTCCGTCGCCGGACCGCCCCCGCCCCGCAAACGGGGCCTCGCCGGTCGTCTGGCCGGCGCCCTCGCCGGCGACTTCAAGTTCCTCGAGGAGCTCGACGACATGGAGGGCCGCTACGTCGACAACGCCGACTTCTTCTCCGTCGCCGACCCGGCGCAGGTCCCCGACGACCAGCTCTACGACCTGATGATGAACGAGTACCCGGGCTGGCTCACCCTCGCCCGCCAGAAGGGCCTCCTCCGATAGAGCCGGTCGGCTCCGGGCCTCGAACTTCCGGCGAGCGTCCCGCGAGTTCGTGGGACGATGGCCGATGTGATCCGCTACCGGTCGGCGGGACCTCGCCGACGATGGAGGGCCTGAGCACGTGGCGCGACGGATCGAGTGGCGGTTCACCGAGGGCAGCGTGCTCAGCGTGGGGCACTGGTACCTGGACTGGGGTGACCCCGAAGGCGAGACGCTGCTCACGCTGACCCAGGTCATCCACGCCTCCGACAACCCGGTGTGGTGCCTACGGGAGCACGCCCAGGTACTCGGGCGGATCGTGGCCGGCGCCGAGGACCTGGTGGCCGACCTCGCCGGCCTCGGCCACGACGAGCACGGCGCCCCGATCCGCATGGGCGAGTCGAGCCCGATGGTGCCGTCGGTGCTGCGGGCCCACCGGTCGATCCACCACGCGCTGGCGCTGCTGGTCGACGCCCTCGTCGAGTGCCGCAAGGGGCCGGTCGAGAACGCGCTGCGGGCCGATGCCGACCTGGCGTCGTCGCTGGCGTTCAGCATGAGCGACGCGGTCAACTGTTGCTACCGGCTGGAGCTCCACTTCCCGTTCTGACCGGGCTAGGCGCCCGCTGCCCGTCAGGCCGGCTGCTTGATCGCCGAGATATCGAGCTCGAGCGTGACCTTCTCGCTCACCAACAGGCCGCCTGCTTCCAGGGCCGCGTTCCAGCTGACGCCCCAGTCCTTGCGGTTGATGGTGACGCTGCCCTCGAGGCCGATGCGTTGGTTGCCGTAGGGGTCGACCGCCGAGCCGGTGTACTCGACGTCGACGGTGACCGGCTTGGTCGTGCCCTTGACCGTGAGGTCCCCGGTGACGTGGTAGGCGTTGGTGCCGGCCGGTTCGATGTCGGTGCTCACGAAGCGGATCTCGGGATGGTTTTCCATGTCGAAGAAGTCGTTCCCCCGTAGGTGGCCGTCGCGGTCGGCGTTGCCGGTGTCGATGCTCGTCGCCTGGACCGTCACCTCGAGCCGAGACTTGGACGGGTCGGCAGCGTCGAAGTAGCCCTGGCCGGCGAAGTCCTTGAACGAGCCTCGGACCTTGGTGACCATGGCGTGACGGGCTACGAAGCCGATGCGGCTGTGGGCGGGATCGAGCGTGTACGCACCGCTCAGCTCGGTCTGGCCGCCAGTGCTGGTTTGGGTGGACATGTGGTCCTCGCTTCCCGGTCGAGCCGTCCGCAGGCAGCTCAACACGTTGATGGCTCAACTATTCCCGCGGTCGCGATCCAGTAGAGCCTGAGTCCCGCAGCGGGTCCACCCATGCGACCTCCTGGAAACGGGCGAAGTCCTGGTCGGTGGAGGCGACGGTGAGGCCATGTTCGATGGCCAACGCGGCCAGCTCGGCGTTCGCCACCAGCGGCCCTGACACCCGGTGCTCGACGACCAGGCGTCCGAATACCTCGGCGTGGCGGTCGGTAGGCAGGGGGACCCACGCGGCTGGCGCTGCGAGCCACTCCTCCACTTGGGCCCAGGCCTCCCTCGGCCCCAGGGGCTGGGGGAAGGCCCGGGAGTTGGTGGCGATCCGCACGAACGCCGACAAGCTCGACCACGGCAGCCCCGTCCGGGCCGGGCCGTTGAGCCTGGACGTCAGCCACTCTCGGGCCCGGCCGTGCTGGTCGCTGTCCAGGTTGCGGGCGTAGAGCAACAGGTTGGCGTCGACCAGCATCAGCGCCGGGCGTCGCCCTCGATGGCGTCGAGCGCTTCGGCGATGCTGTCGAGCGGCACGCGGCTCGGGCCCATGGCGCTGGTCTTCTGGACGAACGACGCCGTGCTCGGCGGCGTCGGGCGCAGCCCGAGCCGGACGAGCTCGTTGACGACCTCGCTCACGCTGCGGCCGCGGCGCCGTTCCTGCTCGATGGCGGCGGCCACGTCGGGCTCGAAGGTGATCGTGGTGCGCATGTGCTGAGACTATCGCATCATGATGCGCGTCGGCTCGGGGGTGGGGGTCCCGTCAGCGGGCCAGCGCCGGCGCCGGCGCCACCAGCCGGCCGCCAACCAGACGGACGAGGGCGGAAACGCCGAGCACGGTCGAGCCGATCAGGATCGACTTGACCCAGTCGCCGATGTCCAGGCCGGTGGAGGAGAAGACCTCGCCGCCGAACTCGATGATCAGCACCTGGAGGGCGATGATGGCGGCCATGACCCCGAGGAAGGACGGGCTGGAGAACACGCCCTTGAACGGGCTGCGGTTGAAGCGGGTCGAGCGGCTGTTGAGCTCGTTCCAGATCTGCATCCACACGAAGGCGTTGAACAGGAACGTGTAGCGGTACTCGTCGTCGGTGGTGTCGATGAGCAGGTCGGTGGACAGGATCACCAGGAGCACGCCGAGCATGAAGGCGCCGATGGAGAACACGCTGATCCACATCGACCGCGAGATCAGCGGCTCGTCCCGGCCGTGCGGGGGTTGGTCGAAGAGCTGGTCGGTCGGCGGTTCGAGGGCCAGGGCCAGGGCGGCCAGGGAGTCCATGATGAGGTTCACCCACAGCAGCTGGACCGCGGTCAGCGGGGTGCCGTAGCCGAAGAAGGCGGCGATGAACGCCGTGGCCAGCGCCACGACGTTGACGGTGAGCTGGAACTGCAGGAACTTGCGGATGTTCTCGAAGACGCTGCGGCCCCAGCGGATGGCCCGGACCAGCGAGGCGAAGTTGTCGTCGACGATGATGATGTCGGACGCCTCGCGGGCGACCTTGGAGCCCGAGCCCATCGAGAAGCCGACGTCGGCGGTCACCAGCGCCGGGGCGTCGTTGACGCCGTCGCCGGTCACCGACACCACCTCGCCGTTGGCCTGGAGGAGCTCGACCATGCGCTTCTTGTCGTCGGGCAGGGCTCGGGACAGCACCGCGATGCGGTCGAGGTTGGAGGTGACGGTGGCATCGTCCATGCCCCGGAACTCCTCGCCGGTCAGGACCAGCTCGCCCTCGGTGAGGATGCCAGCCTGACGGCCGATCTCACGGGCGGTCTCGAAGATGTCGCCGGTGATGATCATCACCCGCACACCGGCCCGCCGGCAGCGCTCGACGGCGTCGTGCACCTCGGGCCGGATGGGGTCGGCGATCACGAACAGCCCCGAGAACGTCATGCCGGTGTCGATCTCGTCCTCGGGCGTTCCCGCGGGCAGGTCGCGCACGGCGAAGCCCAGCGTCCGGTTGCCCCGGGTGGCGTGATCGCGCACGGTGTTGACGATGGCGGCCCGCTTGGTGTCGTCGAGGGGGGCGATGCCGTCCTCGGTGCTGGCGTGGCTGCACATGTCGAGCACGATTTCGGGGGCGCCCTTGGCGAACACCCGCCAGTTGCCGTCCTGGAGGTCGACGGCGGTGAGCATGTGCTTGCGGGCGGAGTTGAACTCGCGCCGGCGTACCACCACGGCTTCCTCACGGTGCCGCTGGTAGGGGTAGGCGTGGTCGTTGAGCCAGCGCAGCAGGGCGCCTTCGGTGGAGTTGCCCGCCACCGCCAGCTCGCCGTCGCGTTCGACGAGGTCGGCGGTGGAGTTGATGGCGATGCCCTCGGCCAGGGCCTCGAAGGTGGCCTGGTTGTCGGGGTCGTCGGTGACCTGGTCGAGCGACTCGGTCTCCCACACGTGGCCGCCGACGTCGAGGGACGACAGCGTCATGGCCCCCGAGGTGAGGGTGCCGGTCTTGTCCGAGCACACGATGGTGGCGGCGCCCATCGTCTCGCAGGCGGCCAGCTCGCGCACCAGCGCCTTGTCCTGGGCCATCTTGCGGGTGGTGTAGGCCAACGACAGGGTCACCGCCAGGGGCAGGCCTTCGGGGACCGCCACCACGATGATGGTGATGGCGATGGTGAGGGCCTCGAGGAGGAACTCGGCGAAGTCGGTGTCGAAGCCGAACTCGATGGCCACGGTCTCCCCGTCCACCGACGCCTCGCCCCGGACCAGGCCCGAGATCACGAGGGCGGAGAAGGTCAGCACCGCGGCGTAGGTGCCGAACTTGCCGATCTTGCCCGCCAGCACCTCGAGCCGCTCCTGCAGCGGCGTCGTCTTGTCCCGGGCCCCGATCTCCTGGCGGACCTTGCCGAACACGGTGGCGTCGCCGACGCCCGAGATCACGGCCCGGCCGCTGCCGTCGAGGATCCGCGAGCTGCCGAAGAGCTCGTCGCCCTCGACCTTGGTGGTGTCGGGCTCGCCGGTGATGGCGGCTTCGTTGACCAGCAGGTCCGATCCCCGGACGTAGAGGCAGTCGGCGGGGACGACGTCGCCGGTGTTGATCTCGAGCAGGTCGCCCCGCACGAGCTCGTCGCCGTCGATCTCGACCACCGCCCCGTCGCGGATGACCCGCACCCGCTCCCGGGAGGAGAGCGCATCGAGCGCGGTGTAGTCGCCCTGCGCCCGGACCTGGTTGTAGGTACCGACCGAGGTCACGACGATCACCGCCACGCTGATGGCCACACCGTCGATCCAGTGGCCGGTGAACGCGCCCAGCGCCAGCGACACCGCGGCGCAGGCGAGGAGGATCTTCAACATGGGATCGGCGAAGTTCTCCCGGTAGAAGTCCCACACCGACTTGGTGGGCAACGGCGAGAAGGCGTTGGAGCCGTACTCGTCCCGGCTGGCGGTCACCTCCGCCGAGCTCAACCCGTTGTGGAGGTCGGGTTCGGCGGGCATGGTGGCGACGGTTGGTTGGTCCATGTGGTCGGTCTGGTCTCCTCGGGACGCGGCCATTCAGCGGCGGTGCGTGCTGCGCTGTTGGCCCGAAGCTAGCCCCGGTGGGCCGAAACGGGACGTCGGCCGACGAAACGGGCGGAACGCGAGCCCGTCGCCGGCACCGGACGGCGCGATGTCACGGGCACACCAGGCCGCAGGCGGAAAAGGGCATGTCGTCGTAGGCCTCGACCGGGACCCCCCGCTCGGCCGCCAACTGCCCGAGATGGTCGAGGTCGGCGCCGGCGCCGGCGACTAGCAGGCGCCACGGCGAGCGCCGCAGCAGCACCCGTGTGGCTTCGCCGATGCCGGGCTTGATCAGGTTGACGTCGTCGATCCCGTAGACGGCGCCGATCCGCTCGACGGCTCGCCAGCCCGACCAGTCGGCCGGCGCCGGCGCCAGGGCGGCCGCGGTCGCCGCCGTCGCCGCCATCCCGGGGGTGAAGCAGTCGGCGATGGTGTCGACGAAGCGGCGGCTCACGTCGAGCTCGCCCAGCTCCGGGTAGGCCTTGGCCCCGTGGAAGTCCAGGGGGCCGATGAGGTCGGGCCGGAGCACGGTGCGGCTCACCAGCCCCGAGACCGTGGCGTTGAGGCAGGCGCTGGGGATCAGGAAGTCGGCCCGGCTTCCGGGCAGCGCCGCACACCAGCCGGGGTCGGCCGCCACCGCCATGCGGTCGTCGAGGCCGAGGCGGCGGCACTCCCGGGTGAGCTCGCGTTGGATGGCGCCCTTGCCGGTCCATCCGTCCAGGAACTGCAGCGGCAGGCCTGGGTGCCGCTGGCCGACCCAGGCCAGGGCGTTGGTGTCGATGCCCCGGTCCCGGATGATCGACACGCTGTAGTGGGCGACGTCGACGTCTCGGCACTGCCGGAGGTAGCGGCGGGCGAGGACGCCGACGGGGGTCCCGGCCCGGGCCAGCGAGACGAGCACGAAACGCTCCTCCCGCAGCCTCAGCACCCGCTCGGCGGCGACGGCCACCGCCTCGGCCACCGTCGCCGCGTTGCGGGCCAACGCCGATTCGAACAGCGCCCGGTACTCGGCCGACGGCTCGTACTCGACCGGCAGCAACTCGGCGTAGTGGCCGCCGGCGCGCAGGTTGGCCACCCGTTCGTCGAGGGTCGACTCCTCGATGCGCTCGGTCAGGTCGGTGAGCACGAAGGTGACGTCGTCGGGCGGGTAGCTGCCGAACCGGGCCGGCGGTTCGGGCCCCGCCGGCACCGAGGCTGTCGTCACCTGCCGACCTCGACCACCTGGACGCGGCGGCGGGCCGCCAGGTGGGCCACCACGGGGTTGCGAAGGTAGGCGTCGGCGTCCTCGCAGAACACGAACACGTCGTCGACCTCGTCGAGGCCGAGGTTGTACAGGTACCGCGGCCCGCCGGTGGCGTCGGCGGCGGGATAGGCAACCCCGTCGACGACGGGATAGCCGGGGGCGGTGGAGAGCAGTACCGGGCTGCGGGTCGTCGAGCGGACGGCCACCTCCCCCGACAGGTGCGCGGCCACCAGCAGCGGGACGAACATGAGCTCTTCGGTGCCGAGCACGAGCGCTCGCGGGCCGGCCCGGCGCGACTCCAACTCGGCGGCGGCGGCGGCGGCCCCGGCCTCGACCTCGAGTTGTTCTCGCTCGGCCCATCCTCGTCGGGCCGTCGGCCGGGCGCCGACGTCTATGCGACGGACCCCGACCGGCGGCGAGGAAGCGGGGCTGGCCAGGGCCGTCGGGCGGCTGCAGTGGGGCCGACCCCCGCTCGCACCGTCGCCCTCGGTGGCGACGTCGGCGACGGTGGCGGTGGCGGTGGCGGTGGCCAGGGCGACCACGTCGAGCGCGAACCCGCCCCGCTCGGCAAAGCGGGCCAGTTCGGCCCGAGCTTGCGCCGAACGCCAGTCGAGGAGCGTGGCGATCAGGTAGCGCCGGCGGGGTGCTCGGCGTTCGATCGCTTCGATCGTGCTCATGACCGTCCGCCCGGTGGTCTGCTCGTCGTCGACCAGCACCACGGTCACGTCGGGGTCGAACACCTGCTCGTCGTCGTGGAACAAGAGGTGTTCGACGGCGTGGGAATGGGCCTCGCCGAAGGTCACCAGGGCGCCGGCCGGGGGCAGGGCGCGGGTGGTGTGCACCATCGGCCCGGGCCCCAGCGCCCGCCGCACCAGGTGACCGAGCCCGGTGGCGGTCTCGGCGTAGCCGACCACGATGGCATCGGGCCCGCCGATGGCGGCCGGTACCAGCGCCGGCGGCGCTCCCCCAGCCAGCGCCGGGCCCAGGGAGGCGAGGCCGGCCGCCCCGACCGGGGTGCCGAGGGCTTCCCCGACGAGCTCCCCCAACGCGGCGCCGGCGGCGACAGCGGTACCCGGGGCGACGTTCAGGTGCTTGCCCAGCACCCGGCTCACCACCAGCACCGCCCGCCGGGGGTTGTCGCGCCGGGCGACGGCGACGAGGGCATCGAGCCCGGTCCCGGTCACGGCCGAGTCGAAGGCGGTGACGTGGAGGACCGGCGCCGGCGGGGCACCGACGACCACGACGCCGGCCGGGGAAGTCTCGCTCACCGGCAGCGCCCGAGACCCGGGGTTCGATCACGAAGATGCGATCCCGAAGCAGCCCCACGACGGGGGTGTGGGGGGAACGGCCTCCGGCGGTGCCCCCCACCCGCCCGCAGGAGTCGGCAATCTTTCTCCCCGATGCGAGCGCCGGAGCGCCCGCGCAGGCGCGGCCCAGGACGGCCTGCGTGGCCGGGGAACGCCGGCAAGCCAGACCTCACGCGTCGATCAGGTCCACGAACGAGGATCCTTCGGCCAGCACGCCGTAGATCTCGGCCCGTTCGATCACCGACGACGCCCACGTGGAATGGGGACCGGTCTCGTTCATCTTGTTGCCGAACTGCGAAGGCTTGACGCCGGCGGCCTGTCCTTCGGCCATCACCGAGGAGGCGTCGACCCACTCCTCGAAGGTGGGTACGGCCAGGGCATTGACCGGCAGCACGTGGGAGGGGTGGATGACGGTCTTCCCGGTGAGCCCGTTGGCCCGGTCAGCCGCCGCTTCGCGGATCAAGCCGTCGAGGTGGGCCTTGATGAGGTCGGAGCGCAGGCCGCCGCCGTTGCGGCGCTGCACGAACAGGGACTCTCGCAGCTGCGGCTTCCACAGCCGGGGTTCGCGCCCGAAGTACTCCCACACCGACCCCGAGAGAACGAAGCCGTCCGACGCCCGGCCCAGCGCGTTGACGATGTCGGCGATGCACGAACGCAGCGGGGCGAGGTCGTAGATCACCTCGTTGATGCTGCGCCGCAGGCCGAGCAGCGAGCACAGGTCGGTGGCGCCGATGCGCACGGCGGCGACGGCGTGGCGGTGCTCGCTCAGGACCCGACGGAGCCCGGACAGCTCCGCGGCGCGGGACTCGAGGTACAGCACTTCGGGGCCTTCGAGGATGGGCATGGCCAGGAACGGGCGTCCGACGGTCTCGGCCGCCGACGCCACGCTGTCGAACCACTCCTCCGCCGACGCTTCGGTGAACTTGGGCAGGCACGCCCCCACGATCCGCACGGCGGCCTCGGGGAAGCGCTGCGCCAGCTGGCGGAGGTGCTCGGGCGTCCGGGGCCGCACGAAGAGCATGGGCAGTTCGGCGACGGCGCCGTCGGGAAGGCGCGACAGCTCCGAGGAGAGGTTGTCCTCGGCGGCATCGAGATCGGCGGTGGCCACGCTGTCCTCGAGGCACACGACCGCCGCCACCGCGCCGCATTCAGCCGCCTGGCGCAGCACCGGTACCAGGTTGACCCGGTTGGCCGGCACGTAGATCGTGGCCCCCAGCCCGAGGCCGACCGAGCGGGCCGGCCCGGCGGCCGGCACCCCGCCGGGGGCGTGGGAGAACAGGGCGCGCTCGTCGGCGTGGCTCAGCCACGGGAAGTGGCGCCGCACGCTCCGTACCGTCGTCGTTCGAGAAACCATCTCCGCCGCCTCTTCCTGGTCCGGTCCCGGCCCGGTGGCCGGGACCGCCCTACTTGGAACCGGCCTTCCAGTTGAACCCGAAGCCGTAGTAGTTGTCGGCGTCCATGTGGCCCCGGAAGTACCGCTCTTCCTTGGTGATGGTCAACTGCCCGCCGGACTCGCTGATGACACATACGGCGCAGAACGTGCGGTTGGAGTCGGGGTTGTTGAGGAAGATCTCGGTCTCGCTGCCGGCCTGGTCGCGAAGGGTCATACGGCCGCCGACGCTGGTGAAGTCGTTGGCGCCCTCGTAGATCATGGCGAAGACCATCACCCGCTGGACCAGGTCGGGGCGCAGGATGTACAGGTTCTCGCCGTCCGAGGCGGCGCCGCTGCGGTCGTCCTTGTCGAGGTAGAGGAACGGCGGGCCGTTGCGGTTGCCGAAGTTCCCGCCCAGGGGCTGGATGACGCTGCGGGTGCCGTCTTTCATCTCGTACATACAGCCGAGGTCGAGGTCGGGGGCGGACGAGCCGCCCGAGAACAGCCCGCGCCGGCGGCTACCGCCCTGCTGGTTCCAGTTGAGGTTGATGTGGACCTGCTGGGTCCCGCCGCCCTTGGCCACCGAGACGGCCCGCTTGTCCCCCTGTTGGGCCAGCGACACGTGGCCCCGGTTCCCCGGGGCCCCCGGCGGCGCCGCCGGCGGGGGCGCGGGCGGCGGAGGCGTGTTCACCGCCGGCGGTGCAACGGGCGGCGGCGGGGTGTCCACCGGGCGGGGGGGTGCGGCGGCCGGCGCCGCCTCCTCGCCGCCGAAATGGGTGAGGAGGGCGGACAGCCCGCCGTTGAAGCCCTGGCCGACGGCGGCGAAGCGCCACACGTCCTTGCGGTAGATCTCGCCGATCATGAGCGCCTTCTCGGCGGCGAAGTCCGACCCCGCGAAGGGGAAGCGGGCCACCTCTTCGGCGCCGGCCAGCAACCGCAGCGAACCCGAGCGCACCGCCGACATGGTCCCGCCACCGTCGATGGTGGCGGTGAACACGAGCTTCTGCACCGACGGTGGGATCCGGGCCACGTCGACCGCGAACGTCTCCTTGTCGGTGCCGGCCGGGCCGGTGCTGGTGATGGCCCCCTCGGGCGAGGAGCGCTGGTTGAAGAAGATGAAGTAGCGGTCGTCGGAGAGCTTTCCGGCCTCGTCGACCCCGAAGCACGAGATGTCGTACGTGTCGTTGCCGTCGATGGCTACGCCCACCGTGATCTGGGTCGACGGGGTGAGGTCGGCGAGCTTGGCCTTTTCGCCGCGCACGAACGATCGCATCGGTGCTCCTCGGTTCTCTGGGCGGGCGAGCGGTCGCTCAGCCGACGTTGACGCCGTAGTTGCGCGCCAGCGGCGCGAGCCCGCCGGCGAAGCCCTGGCCGACGGCTCGGAACTTCCAGTCGCCGGAATGGCGGTAGACCTCACCGAAGATCATTGCGGTCTCGGTGGAGGCGTCCTCGGAGAGGTCGTAGCGGGCGATCTCGGTGCCGTTGTCGTCGTTGACGACCCGGATGAAGGCGTTGTCGACCTGGCCGAAGCTCTGGTTGCGGCTCTGGCCGTCGTGGATGGTGACGGCCACCACCAGCTTGTCGACGTCGCCGGGGACGCCGGGCAGGGTGACCTTGACCGCTTCGTCGTCGCCTTCGCCTTCGCCGGTGCGGTTGTCACCGGTGTGCTCGACCGAACCGTCGGCCGAGCGCAGGTTGTTGTAGAAGATGAAGTCGGCGTCGGAGCGGACCCGTCCGCCGGCGTCGATCATGAACACGCTGGCGTCGAGGTCGAAGTCGGTGCCGTCCGAGGCTCGCACGTCCCAGCCCAGGCCGATGAGGATCTTGGTCAGGCCCGGGGCTTCCTTGGACAGCGACACGTTGCCGCCCTTTGACAATGACACGCTCATAGCCGCCACCCCCGTGGTCGACGTCGCCCACGCCTCTCGTCCGGTCCAGTCCGGTCGCCGGCGACTATATCTGTGCTTGTCGGTCTGCTGCGGGCGTCGCTCCGCTCCTGCCTCCGCAGACTGTCGCCGGCGGCCTGGCGGCCGCGACGGCGACGTGCCGCGGGCTTTGTCGGGCATGACCAAGCACCCAGCTGGGGATCTGCCTCTCATCTCACGGTGCGGTCGTCGAGGGCGGGGTCCTCGATGCGCACCCGGGCCGGTGCGCCGTCCCCGGGGAAGAGGCCGATGACGATGGGCAGGGCCACGTCGTCGAGGTCGAGGTCGATCGAACTGGCTCCCGGCGCGATCGTGCCCAGCACCCGGCCGTCGTCGGCCGACCGGGGGGGCTCGGAGCCGGCCCGGGCGACCACGACGAGGTCGGGACGCAGCGACGAACCGCCCACCACCTCCACCTCTGCGCCCCGCTTGCGCCGGCCTGCCCGCCGGACCCGGTAGTAGACCCGGCCGGCGTCGGATACCGACTCGTGCGCCGTGCGCGCCCGTTCCGGGGCCCCGGGCACGGCGACCAGGGTGTTGCCGGCCCGGCGGCCCAGGGGACGGACCAGGAAGTGCAAGGTCCCGACCGGGGCGCCCTCGAGGCGCCAGCCGTCGGACAACTGGTAGGCAGTGTTGGTGACCTTGACGGTGGTGGGGCCAGCGGGGACCGGTGGCTCCTGCACGTTCCACGTCACATGGCACTCGGTGCACCCCGACGGCCAGGTCCAGCGCAGGACGATCGCCTCGCCCTCGGCGGCGGCGTGCACGTCGGCGACGTCGTCCAGGCCGGGGTGGGCCACGGCCGGTCCGGCCACCGCCTGGGCACCGAAGGCGGCGACGGGCAGGTACCAGCGGAACCCGCCGTCGGCGGTGTCGATGGCGGTGCCGCCGGTGGTCGTCAACGCCCGGCCCAGACCCTCGAGGCGGCGACCCTCGACCATGGTGCCGGCGGCGAGACCGGGATCGTCACCGCACCGCAGCACGGTGCCCTCCCCCGGCGGCGCCAAGGTGAGGGTGATGGCCCCGTCGCCGGTGACGACCTCGGCCAGCACCGGGGGGTCGGGCACGCGAAAGGCGGTGGCGGTGACCTCCCGGCCCGGGGTCATCACGAACGTGCCCGCCGAGCGGTACTCGACCGAGACCTTGTAGCGGTAGCGGTGGCCGGTGACGACGTTGGTGTCCATGATCCCGCTCTCACCCGAACGCATCCGCCGGGTCGGGGCGGAGGGGTCGGAGAGGTCGGCCCGTTCGGCCCAGATCGAGTGGTCGCCGGCCAGCCGGGCCCAACGCAGCTCGATGGCGCCGTCGTGCTCGACGGCCGTGAGCCGGTCGACGTCGAAGGCGGTCAGCACCGGCTGGGTCCCGGCCCGGCCCGACGCGATGCCGTGGCGGACGGCCTGGACCTCGTAGGACACGAGACGCCCCGGCGGAGCGCCGGCGTCTTCGATGGTGGTGCCGCCGGTCGAGCCCACCGAACGGGCCTCGCCGCCGCTCTCGTCGTGCACCGTGCGGAAGACCCGGTAGCTGACGGGACCGCGCGCCGGCGACGCCTTCCACCCGACGGTGACGGTGTTGTCGCCCAGCACCGCCCGGACCCGGCTCGGCGCCGCCACCGGGAGCGACCGCAGGGCGCCCAGGACGGCCACCGAATGAGGGAGCTCGTCGGCCAGGGCGAGCACGGCCGATTCCCGCTCCGGCCCGTCGAGGGCGAGGGCGCCCGCCAGCCGGTCTCGGGCACCGGCCAACGCCGCCTCGATCTGGGGCCCGATCGCGTCCAGGCCGGCGCCGTCGGGGCCGGGCACGTCCTTGGCCCGCTGTTCCAGTTCGGCGACGGCGTGCACGGCGTCGTCGAAACGAGACTCGGACACGAGGCGCAGCAGGTCGTCCCACCGTTCGAGGGCTTCGCTCTGCGCGGTGTCGGCCCGACGGCGGAGCTCGGCCACCTGGGGCAGGGAGCCGGCCCACGGTTCCAACCCATCGAGGCGCCAGCGGGCGTCGGTGACGTAACCGTCGTCGAGGCTCTGGGCCACCGCGGCCAGGTCGGTCTCGGCTTCGGCCAGAGCTCGCAGGTCGAGCCCGCAGCCCTCGCAGCGCGCTGCGGTCCGAGGTGACCGCCGGCCGCAACGAGGACAGGACCGGAACAGCTCGGCCCCGCAGCGACCACACCGGGTGGCGTCGGCGGGCTGGGCGGCGGCGCACGACGCGCACACCACGTAGTCGACGACGGCCCCGGTCTCGATCGGCGCCCCCAGCTCCTGGGCCAGGCGCAGGAGCAGCGACCGGGCCGCCGGCGCTTCGAGCCCCTCGGAGATGGCGGCCCGCAGCAGCCGTTCGAACTCGACCGGGGTGAGCCGGTCCTCGACCAGCACCGCCGTCTCGATCTGGGGCCGCAGGAGATCGGCGACATCCTCGGCCAGGCCGGCGATGTACCCGGCCCGGTCGCCGGTGACGAGCAGGTCGGTGGACAGGGCGAGCAGCTCGTCGACCACGGTGCGCACCCGGTCGTGACGCCGCTGACGGTTGCGGGCGGCCAGCGCTTCCTGGGCGGCCCGGATGTCGCCCACGGGGCTGGTGGGGGCGACCCCGAGGAAGTCGAAGAGGGTGCGGTGCACCCCCGACGCGCCGCCCTGCTCCCCCAGCCTGGCGTGCTCGGCCAGCAGCGACCGGGCTTGCTGGCGGACTGCCGGCGGGGGCGGAGCGGCCGATCCTGACGGCCCGTCGTCGATCACCCGCCGGCGCCCGACCCGGGCGTCGAACTCGGCGTCGGTCACGCCGAGGCGCCGCGACGTTGCCCGCAGGCGGTCGAGGCGGCTGGCCGGGACCCCGCCCAGGCGGCGCTCGAGGGTGTCGAGCATCTCGTCGAGCCGGGCGAAGCGGGCCTCGGCGTCCGACGCCCGGCCCGACATGACCCGGTCCCGGTTGGCGGCCCGCAGTGCGGGGTCGAGCAGCTGGCCCGCCAGCTCGTCGCGCTCCTTCAACAACGCGGTCACCAACCCCTTGTAGCGGGGGCTCGACTGCTCCTTGCGCCAGAAGGCGACGACCTCGTCGATACGGGCCTGGATGGCGCTGACGTCGTCGGTGGCCGGGTCGAGGGCGAAGACCATGAAGGCGTCTTCGGACGTTCGCCGACCCCCGTCGAGCAGCGGTCTGAGGACGTCCTTGCGATAGGCGTTGGCGTCGAACATCCGCCGCCAGAACTATTCTTTGTGCTTGATCAAAGATACCTGCGCCCGCTCGGCGGCGATCGTCTCGGGGCTCAGGGCGGCGCCGGTCTCGACCCGCAGGTGCAGCGGCTCGTCCTTGGCCACGTGGCGGGCGCTCACGTCGAGGATGCCGTCGGAGCCCATCGAGAAGCTCACGTTGACGGCCGCGCCCCGGCCGTGGCCCGGTGGGATCCCCACGATCGACCCCGAGATGAGGATGTTGTTGTCCTCGGGGCGGGCCGACTCGTCGCTGCCGCCCTGCTCGAAAACCTGCAGCAACACCTCGGTCTGGTTGTCGGCAACGGTGTAGAAGGTGTCGGTGACGACCAGCGGCAACCGGTCGTTGCGGTGGGTGAGGAACGAGGCGACCATCTCGGGGCCCTGGTCCTTCTGGACGATCAGCCCGAAGCCGCGGGAGCAGACGTTCTGCACCTCGGTCTCGACCAGGTCCGAGACCGCTTCGGTGGGCATGCCGTAGGCCGCCGCCGCGTCGCCCACCACCTTCTCGAGGTCGACGCCCTGGGCCTGGTCGATGGACTGGCCCGCTTCGAGCTTCCCCTGGGCCACCAGGTCGTCGATGATGACCTGCTCGATCTCCTTCTTCTGACCGTAGAGGGCGGCACCCTTGGCCACCGCCAGGTCCGGGTCGGCGAGCTGGGCGTCGAAACCGAACTCGGTGCGGAGCCGTTCGGCCACCGCCGGCATCTTGGACGAGCCGCCCACCAGCAGCACCTTGTCGATCCGGCTCACACCCCTGGCCTCGGCCGCCTTGAGCACGGCCCGGGTGAGCTCGACGGTGCGGCGCAGCAGCGTCGAGGTCAGTTGCTCGAAGTCGGCGCGGGTGACGGTGATGTTGGCACGGTGGCCGCCGTGCACGACCAGGACCGACGTCGAGTCGCGCTGCGAGAGCGTCTGCTTGGTCTCCTCCGCCGCCGAGATCAGGTCCTGGGCGCCGTAGGAGTCGTCGAGGGGGTCCTCGGCCCCGGGGCACTCGGCCAGGAACCGCTCGGCCAGGTGCGTCGCCAGCCGGTCGTCCCAGTCGGCACCGCCGAGCTCGTGGTCGCCATCGGTGGCCACCACCGCGATGCGCTTGGCCTCGAGCTGGATCACGGTGGTGTCGAACGTGCCCCCGCCGAGGTCGTACACCAGCACCGTCGCTTCCTCGGCACCGAGGGTGGCGAAGCCGTAGGCGAAGGCGGCGGCGGTGGGCTCGTTGATGATGTCGACGACGTTGAGGCCGGCGTACTCGCCGGCGAGCTTGGTGTTCTTGCGTTCCTCGTCGCCGAAGTACGCCGGCACGGTGATGACGACGTCGGTGACCTCCTCGCCGACGTGGCGGGCGGCGTCGGCGGCCAGGGCCTTGAGGATCACCGACGAGATGGCGGGCGCCGACCACTCCTTGCCGTGGACGAGGAAGCGCCATTCGCTGTCCCCCATGTGCCGCTTGACCAAAGAGGCGACCGTGTCGGGCGTGATCCGGGCCTGGCGCTTGGCCTGCTTGCCCACCACCACCTGGTCGCCGGCGTCGAAGAGCACCACCGATGCCGTCGTGGGCTCGTTGTCGATGTTGGTCAGCACCTCGGGCCGCCCGTAGGCGTCGATGTGGGAGATGCACGAGTACGTCGTGCCCAGGTCGATGCCGAAGACCTTGTTGGCCATGGTGCTACTCCTCCCCGGCCGAGGGGCCGGCCGGCTGTCGGTCGATCGTGCGGAAGACGTCGACGTCGGCGGGCCGCCACACCCGGCCCTGCTCGCCCCGGAAACCGCAGCGCCGTACCGACGCCACCGTGCCGTCGAGATGCTCGGGCGTCTCGACGCGGGCCATGCCGTTGTGCACCGTCGGGTCGAAGGGGTCTCCCACTGCCGGCTCGAAAGCCTGTACGCCCCACCGGTCGAGGGCGTCGACGACGAGCTTGCGGACCAGGCCCAGGTCGAGGGCCGCTTCGGGGGCGCACACCCCTTCGAGGCGCAGCACGTCGTCGTGCAGACGGATGACGTCACGGAGCAGCGGGGCGACCGACCCGGCCACCTCGCCGGCCCGGAGCCGTTGGTTCTCGCCGTGCAGGGCAACCACATGGTCGACGTTGCGCTGGCCGAGGCGGGCCAGTTCGTCCACGCCGTGCTCGAGCCGCAGCAGCGATGCCAGCACCGGCGACGGCTCGGGGGCGACGTCCGCCGCCTGGGGCAGGGCGGTCGGCGGCCCCTCGTCGTCGGGGGCGTCGGCGCCGTCCCCGAAGGCCGGGCCCGGGGCCCGCGCCCCGGCGGCGGCGTGCTCGTCGTCCAGCTCACGGTCGTCCAGCCCCCGGTCGACGGGCTCCTCGTCGTCCAGCTCCCGGTCGTCCAGCTCTCGGTCGACGGGCTCCTCGCCCAGGGCGCGGACCTCCTCGATGCTGCCGGCCTCACCGGCGTCGGCACCGTCGATGACCGGGTCGGTCGCCTCGGGCCGATCGGCCTCATCGGCTGTCGGCGCACCCTCGACGGAGCCGACGTCGTCCGCTTCGGCGCCTGCTCCGACGGCGGGGCCCGGACCGGGCTCCGCCCTCGACGGATCGGCCGGTCCGACTGGTGCGGGCGACGTCGGTGCCTCGGGCCCCGGCACGACCCGGCCGTTGCCGGCGGCCTGGGACGTCCGTGCTGGTGACTGGCCCCCCGGGGGGAGGGCCGGCTCGCCGCCTTCCGGTTCGGCCATCGGGCCACTGTAGGCCCCACCCGGCGCCGTCGGGAGGCGTGTGCTATGACTCGTGGGATCCGTGGGACTGCGCCCCACACCCATCGCCGCCGAGCGAGCTGGCGCTCGCGCCGTCGGCCTGAAGCGCTCGCTACGCTCGGGTTTCAGTAGGTCGTCGAACGGCCCGGGGCAACGTCGTCACCGGGCCACCAGAAAGGTGGTAGTCGGGCCATGGCGGTTTCTCTCAGCAAGGGTGGCAACGTCTCGCTGTCCAAGGAGGCCCCTGGCCTCACCAAGATCCTGATCGGCCTGGGGTGGGACGCCCGGGCCACCGATGGGGCCGACTTCGACCTCGACGGCAGCGTGTTCCTGGTCAAGACCGACGGCAAGGTCCGCTCCGATGCCGATTTCATCTTCTACAACAACCTGAAGTCGACCGACGGTTCGGTCGAGCACACCGGCGACAACCGCACCGGTGAGGGCGAAGGCGACGACGAGGCCGTCAAGGTGAACCTCGCCGGCGTGCCCGGCGACGTCGACAAGATCGTGGTCGGCGTCACCATCGACCAGGCCGATGCCCGTAGCCAGAGCTTCGGCCAGGTCTCCAACGCCTTCATCCGGGTCGTGAACGACGACAACGGCACCGAGCTCGCCCGCTACGACCTGTCCGAGGACGCCTCCACCGAGACCGCCATGGTCTTCGGCGAGGTCTACCGCAACGGCGAGGAGTGGAAGTTCCGGGCCGTGGGCCAGGGCTTCGCCGGCGGTCTCGGCCCCTTGGCCCAGAGCTACGGCGTCAACGTCTGATGGAAGTGTCCCCGGGGCCGGGGCAGAGCTGATGTCGGTATCCCTGTCGAAGGGGCAGACCGTCTCCCTGGCCAAGGGAGACGGCTCCAGCCTTCGGCGGATCCATATGGGGCTGGGCTGGGACGCGGCGAAGGGCCGCTTCGGGAGAGCCAAGGCCATCGACCTCGACGCGTCGTGCATGGTCTTCGACGGTTCCGGCACCTTGGTCGACCAGGTGTGGTTCAAGCAGCTGACGTCGAAGGACGGCAGCATCCACCACACCGGCGACAACCGCACCGGGCGAGGCGAGGGCGACGACGAGTCGATCACCGTCGACCTCGAGCGGGTGCCGGCCAACGCCACCACCCTGGTGTTCGTGGTGAACAGTTTCACCGGGCAGGACTTCTCCAAGATCGAGAACGCTTCGTGCCGGCTCGTCGACCTCGACACCGACGAGGAGATCGCCAAGTTCGACCTCACCGGCTCGGGCACCCACACCGCCCAGGTGATGGCCAAGGTCTCCCGCAAGACCGGGAGCTGGGCCATGACCGCCATCGGCGAGCCCTGTTCGGGCCGCACCTTCCAGGACCTCCTGCCGGCAACCACGCCGCACCTGTAGGCGCGCTCGGCTCCCGGACCATCGGGTGCCGAGGGCGCCAGCGCCCAGAGGTGGCCCTCCGACGGCAGCGACGCGGACCTCTACCGCGACGCGACCGCCGAGGCCCAGGCATCTGTCGACTCGGCCCTTGGCGAGAAGCTGGGCCCTGAGATCGCCGAGGTGCTCCGCGAGGACTGGAGGTTTCTTCGATCGGCGTCGAGATCGACGGCGCCGCGGCTGAGCCGACGCCGCCGGGCGATGGGTTTCATCACGCCGCCGGGCGGCCGTCGATCCAGTGCAGGCGGTAGCCGAAGGCTTCGGCGGCGCGCTGGGGTGAGCCCCGGAAGGTCTCCATCTCCGAGCGCAGCACGAGCTCGCCGGCCACGTTGTAGACGGTGATCAGGGCGCTGGCGCCCCGCGACGATCGGCCAGTCACGGGGACCTCGAGGCGCGCTCCTCCGTGGGTGGTGACGACGATCAGCCCGGACCAGTCGATCGAGGCCCCCGACGGCGAGAAGCCGTACAGCAGTGCCCGGCGCAGCGCCGGGACCTGGCGCAGGTCCATGGTGACGGTCTGGCCGTCGGGATTTACCTTCGTGCGCACCAGGGGCAGGTGGCCGGCGACCGGCGCGGCGACGTCGCCTTCGTGGGGCTGGAGCACGGCTTCGGCCCCGGTGCGCACTTGGTACATGCAGCCGAGCGCCAGGTCGCCAGCCGTGGACGGGCGCACCAGGGTGAAGCTGAGCGCACCGATGCCGGACTGGGCACGGCTCAAGGTGATGGTCGGCGTGGCCCGGTCGAGGCGGGCGACGGCGCCGTTGGCCACCCGGCGGGCACGGCGGACGGGCGGCGGCCGGCGGGAGCCAGCGCGGCCCGGTACCGACGGGACCGGAGCCGGCGCGGCGGTGGCGCCCAGATCGAGCGACGTGTCAGGCGGTCGGGCTCCAGCGGTCCGGGCCGCCGGGGCTGACCGGGACGGCGGTGGCGGCGGGGACGGCGGTGGCGGGGAACTGGGTCGAGCCGACGGGCCCGGTGGGGGCGCCGGCGCCGGGCTCGGTCGAGCCGCCCCGGACGGCACGGGTCGCGGCGGCGCCGGGCTTGGCCGGGACGGTGCCGGTTGTGGCGGCGCCGGCGGGTTCGAACGGGGCCGGGCCAGCACCACCGGCGTCGGCGGGGGCGGCGGCGGTTTCGGCCGCGACGGCGCCGACGGCGCGGTGGGCACCGAGGCTGGCGGCGCCGCGACCGTCGGCCGCTTGGGCCGACGGCGGTGGCGCAGGTAGGGCAGATCGGTGCGGCGGGGCGCGAAGCGGGGATCGGGAACCGGGGTCACAGGACGATGCCGTAGGTCTGGGCCACGTCGCCGACGCCGCCGGAGTACCCCTGGCCGATGACCCTGAACTTCCAGCCGCCGTCGTGGCGGTAGAGCTCCCCGAGCACCACCGCGGTCTCGGCCGAGAGGTTGGTGGCCAGCTCCTCGGAACGCACGAGCTCGGCGTTGCCGTCGAGGTTCAGGACTCGTACCCGGCAGCTCTTGAGCTGTCCCAACGTGCGCTTGGCGGTACTCCCCTCGTTGATATAGATCACGACCACGACCCGGTCGACGGCCGGGGGGACGGCGTGCAGGTCGACCTCGATCTGCTCGTCGTCTTCGCCGGCCCACTCCTCGAGCTGCGCCACCGAGGCGTCCGGGCTGGCGAGCTGGTTGAAGAACACGAAGTGCTGTTCGGAGAGCACCTTGCCGTCGGCGCCGCAGAGCATGGCCGCGGCGACCAGGTTGCGGCCCAGCGCCGGGTCGGTGCCGGCGTCCCAACGGACCCCGAGGACGACACCGGCCAGGCCCGGCACCTCCCTGGTGAGCGCGACGTTCGCCCCCCGCCTGAGCGGCGGCGCCATCAGGCCCCTCCCCGCCGCACAGGTCCGCCGGTCCAGGGACGGCGCGCCGGCTCCCCCCGCGGACTGGTAGTCGGCGCGAGCGAGGTAGCGGGGGGTGCGGGGGGCAGAGGCTCCGCCGGAGCCCCCCGCCTGGCGATCGATCCCACTTGCTTGGTCGATCGCCGGCAAGGCATTCGAGCCGGCCGTAGGCCGGCGCCATCAAACTCGCATGAACGGAGCGAGCGAAGCGATCGATGCAGTTGTGCGAGTGCCCACAGACCTACACCCCGATGAGCCGGCACGAGCGGAACTGCGTCGACCAGAGTGAGGGCGACCGTCAAAGGTCGAGGTCCGTCTCGGCGAACTTGGCGTCGAGGAAGCGGCCCTGGGCGAACAGGCGCTGGGCGTCGCCGCTGTAGAGGGCGGACGCCAGCTCGGCCACCCCCTGTTCGAGAAGATCGAGTTGGGCCGACAGCTCCTCGGCCGCGGTCTGGCCCTGCGGGTTGCGGTGCTCGGCGAGAAAGGCCTCGGGCAGAGCCAGGTAGGCGTCGATCGATGTGGGTAGGTAGTCGTTGATCGTCGACGCCAGGGTCACCATGGCCAGCGTGTCCAGCGACACCCCCGCCTGCAACCGCTCGTCGGCGTGGTCGAGCAGGGCGACGAGGTGGTCCTCGATGTCCCGCGCCGCCGGTACCGCGCCGTCAGGGAGACGGCCGGCGGCGGCGTTGACCCTGCGGACCAGCGCCGCGAGGGCGTCGCGCAGGGCCGGGATCTCGGCCGCCGGCGTGACCTCGGGGGCGGGGGCGGGGGCGGGCGCATCGTCTCGCCACGACCGGAACCAGCGACGGGCCATGGGTCGTGGAGGGCCGGCGGCGGCCGGTCAGGAACCGGTCGGGCCGCTGCCGATCTCGTCCCGGTGCGTCCTCTCCAGGTACTGGCGGGACCGCGCGATCTGCTCTTCGAGGGCACCCACGGTGGACGCCATGTTGGACACCGCCTGGGCCTTGTAGGAGTCGATGGCGTCCATGGTGGCGAACACGTTCTCGAACGCCACCTTGAGGGCGTCGATGCTGACCACCGCTCCGGCGGCCTGCTCGTTGATCGCAGTGCCCTGCACCTTGAGCAGCTCCGACGTCGACTGGATCATCGCCGAGGTCGACGTGTTCAACGCCGTGACCTGGTCGAGGACGAGCTGCTGGTTGGCGAGCGCCTGGGCGACGATGACGGCCGTGCGCAGCGCGCTCACCGTCGTCGTCTGGGCCCGGTCGACACCCTTGATCAGCTCGATGTTGTTCTTGCGTACGAGGTCGAGGGCCAGGTAACCCTGGGCCGAGACCGCCAGCTGGGTGAGGATGTCCTGTCGGCGTTGGCGGATGGGGAACAGCGCGTCCGACGTCAGCGTGTTGGCTTCGTCGGCCCGTCCCTGGCCCCCGAGCTCGGCCACCTTGGCGCTCACCGCCGAATCGAGGGCGCCGCCCAGCGTGGCGTACTCGCTCAGCTTGGCCATGGCCGACCACATGTTGGCCTTCTCGGCCTCGATGGCGCCGTTGTCCTTGCGCAGCTCGTCCTGGCCGCTGGCGAGCGCCTTGATGATGGCGTCGAGTTGCGACTGGGCCGACTGGTACTTGCCGAAGTAGTTCTTCAGCTTGTCGCCGCCGGGGAGGAACTTGAGGATCTTCTTGGCCCCGGTGAGGTCGGCCCGGGCGGGGTCGAGCTCGGTGACGGTCTCGCGCAGCTCGGTCAGCGTCTTGGCCACCTTGGCGGTGGGGTCGCCGCCGCTGCCCTTGGCGCCGGCCAGGGCGCTGGCCGGCCGTTCCAGCATCCGGTTCGACACGCTGGCGCTGGCCCGGATCTCGCTGTCGCCCATCGTGGCGATGGCGTCGATCTTCTTGGTGAACTCCGGGGAGCGCACGTCGAGGAGGGCGAGCTCGGCGGCGAAGGCGGCCGCCCTCTCGTCGAGCTTGGCCCGGACCGCGTCGTCGAGGGGCAGCATCCCGGCCGCCTGTTCCTCGCCCACCACCGGGACGGGCGCCGGCGGCACCAGGGCCAGATCGGTGCCGGGCGCCGACGGTGTGGCCGCCGCCGCCGACCTGCTCGGCTCCGACGATGCGTTCAGGTCCAGTTCTGACACAGCCTCTTCCTTGCTCAGTTCCCTGTTCCGAGCCCGCCCGCGAGGCTACACGGGAGGCTTCTTGGCCTCCTGTACGACCTCGCCGACGGCGACCAGGACCGAGTCGCCGTCGACCCGGACCGCGAACCGCCGTAGGCAGGAACCGTCGGGGTTGACCCCTTGGCCGTCGCGGCCCCGGTAGCTCCAGCCGTGCCCGGCGCACACCAGCTCCTCGCCGTCGAAGTCGCCCTCGGAGAGGAGGAACTCGCGATGCGGGCAACGGTCCTCGAAGGCCGCCACCTCGCCTCCGGCGTTGACCAGGAGCACCTTCACGCCACCGACCTCCACCGCCTGCATCTCCCCTTCCCACAGGTCGTCGAGCGAGGCTGCCGCCTCCCAACCGTCGCTGCCGGCATCGGCCATCGGTCTCCCCCCGGTCCTCGTTCTCGCCGGCAAGCTACCCGTCGGCAGCCGTCCTAGTCCTGGAACGATTCCCAGGTAGCATTCGGCCATGGCCGCACCGGTCCCGCTCCTCGACCGACTCCGGGCCCGGCGGTGGCGCATCACGCCCCAGCGACGGGCGGTGGCGTCGGTGCTGACCGGCGAGCACGTCCACCTCAGCGCCGAGGAGGTGCACCACGCGGCGCAGGCCCTCGTGCCCGAGCTCTCGCTGGCCACGGTGTACAACGCGCTCAACGAACTGGTGGGCATGGGCGAGCTGCGAGAGGTCCGGGTGGCCGACGGCCCGACCCGCTACGACCCCAACGTCAGCGACCGCCACCACCATCTCGTGTGCCGGCGCTGCGGCGCCATCTACGACGTCGTCCCGAGCGGTCTCGAGGCTCTCGCCCTGCCCCGTTCGCAGCGGCGCGGCTTCGCCGTCGAGGACGTCGAGATCACGTTCCGGGGCCGCTGTGGGGCCTGCGCCGCCGTTCCGGTCTGAACCTGGCCCAGGTTTCGACAAGTTCTAATGCGGGGATAGCGTGGGCGGGGGACGTCACCCCGGTAGCGACCCAGCGGAGGAACTCACGTGAGCGAGATCAAGCCGACGACGACGGATGCCGGTATCCCGGTCGAGAGCGATGAGCACTCGCTCACCGTCGGCCCCAACGGGCCGATCCTGCTGCAGGACAACTACCTCATCGAACAGATGGCGATGTTCAACCGGGAGCGGATCCCCGAGCGCCAGCCCCACGCCAAGGGTGGCGGCGCATTCGGGCGCTTCGAGGTGACGAACGATGTGAGCGCCTACACCAGGGCGGCCGTGTTCCAGCCCGGGACCAAGACCGACATGCTGGTCCGGTTCTCCACCGTGGCCGGCGAGCGGGGCAGCCCCGACACCTGGCGCGACCCCCGTGGCTTCTCCCTCAAGTTCTATACGACCGAGGGCAACTACGACATGGTGGGGAACAACACGCCGGTGTTCTTCCTGAGGGACCCGATGAAGTTCCAGCACTTCATCCGTTCGCAGAAGCGCCGGGCCGACAACGGCCTGCGCGACCACGACATGCAGTGGGACTTCTGGTCCCTTTCACCCGAGTCGGCCCACCAGGTCACCTGGCTGATGGGCGACCGGGGCATCCCCCGTTCCTGGCGCCACATGAACGGCTACAGCTCCCACACCTACATGTGGGTCAACGCCAGCGGTGAGAAGTTCTGGGTCAAGTACCACTTCAAGACCGATCAGGGCATCGAGTTCTTCACCCAGGACGAGGGCGACCAGATGACCGCCGTCGACACCGATTACCACCAGCGCGACCTGTACGAGCACATCGCCGGCGGCGAGTTCCCGAGCTGGTCCCTCAAGATGCAGATCATGCCCTTCGACGAGGCACCGGGCTACCGGTTCAACCCCTTCGACCTGACCAAGGTGTGGCCCCACGGCGACTACCCCCTGATCGACGTCGGCACGATGACGCTCGACCGGAACCCGACCGACTACCACACCGAGATCGAGCAGGCCGCGTTCCAGCCCAACAACCTGGTGCCGGGCATCGGCCCCAGCCCGGACAAGATGCTGCTGGCCAGGCTGTTCTCCTATGCCGACGCCCACCGCGCCCGCCTCGGGGCCAACTACCAGCAGATCCCGGTGAACCGGCCCCAGTCGCCGGTGAACAGCTACAGCAAGGACGGCGCGATGCGGATGTCCAACGTGTCCGATCCCGTGTACGCGCCCAACTCCAAGGGCGGGCCCCAGGCCGACACGGCCCGCTTCGGCGAGCCCGCCGGCTGGCACACCGACGGCGAGATGGTGCGCTCGGCCTACGTGCAGCACGCCGAGGACGACGACTGGGGCCAGGCCGGCACCATGGTCCGAGAGGTACTCGACGACGCCAGCCGCGAGCGCCTGGTGGCCAACGTCTCGGGCCACCTCCTCAACGCCGTCAGCGAGCCCGTCCTGCAGCGGGCCTTCGAGTACTGGCGCAACGTGGACAAGGACCTCGGCGAGCGGATCGAGAACGCGGTCCGGGCCAAGCAGGACGAGAAGGATCCCAAGGCGGCGAAGCAGTCCAACCCCGCCCGCGGCTCCATGCAGGACAAGGCCTGACCCACCATCGGGCATCGCCGGCCCTGCGAGGGCGAGCCGGCACCGCGGGGAGCGAGGTCGGCGCCGGCCGCAGGCCGGTAGCGTCTCCTCATGCGGGCCGTGCGGCGCGATCTACCCGGCGCCGACCTCGTGGCTACCGGTGTCGACGACCTGCTGGCGGGGAGGCTCAGCGCCGAGGCGCTGCTCGTCTCGATCGGCGCGCCGCGGCTGATCGTTTCAGGCGGTTTCGACCCCCCGAGCTTGCGGAGCGCGGTCGCCGACGCCATTCGCCGGTGGGGCTGACCGCCGGTGCCAGCGGCACGCATGCCGTGACCCGGCGGCCGTGGTGGCAGGCACTCGTCGGCCGCCTGCCCGACGGCTCATGAAGAGGCGGCGCCGACGTGGCCTCCGTGCCCGCTGGTCCCGTCGAGCACACTGGCAGGCCGGGCCTGCCGCCGGCCGGCGCCGGCGCCGCCGAGGGAGGGGATGGCCGTGGCCAAGGAAGGCCTCACCGCATTCGAGGCGGTCAACGTCTACTTCGAGGAATCCGCCCGGCTCGTCGACCTCGACGACGAGATGCACTCGGTGCTCACCTCGACGTACCGGGAGATCTCGGTCCAGATCCCGGTCCGGCTCGACTCCGGGGACCTCGTCGTCGTCCGCGGCTACCGGGTCCAGCACAACGGGGCCCGCGGGCCCTACAAGGGCGGCATCCGCTACCACCCGACCGCGGAGCTCGAAGAGGTCCGGGCGTTGGCCTCGCTCATGACCTGGAAGACGGCGTTGCTCGACGTCCCCTTCGGTGGGGCGAAGGGGGGTATCGAGGTCGACCCCACGGGGATGAGCCCGGCCGAGCTCCAGCGGATGACGCGGCGGTTCACCAACGGCATCGCCCACGTGATCGGCGTGTCGCGAGACATCCCCGCCCCCGACGTGAACACCAACGCCCAGACGATGGCCTGGATGATGGACGCCTTCTCGCTGACCCACGGCTACAGCCCGGCCATCGTGACCGGCAAGCCCCTCGACCTCGGGGGCCAACCGGGCCGGGAGCAGGCCACCGGGCGCGGCGTCGTGTTCATCCTCGAGGCCTACGCCCACGAACATGGCCTCGACCTGTCCCGGATGCGTCTCGCCGTGCAGGGCTTCGGCAACGTGGGCTCGTGGGTGGCCCGGGCCGCCAGCGCGCTGGGATGCAGGATCGTGGCCGTTTCCGACCGCTTCGGCGGTGTCTTCGACGCCGGCGGCCTCGACGTCGGGCGGCTCGTCGCCGTTGTGGAGGCCAGCGGCCGGGTACCCGACTACGACGGGCCGGGGGCTTCGCTCATCACCAACGAGGAGCTGTTGGAGTCCGACTGCGACGTGCTCGTTCCCGCCGCCCTCGGGGAAGTACTCGACGCCGACAACGCCGGACGGGCCCGGGCATCGGTCGTCATCGAGGCCGCCAACTACCCGACCACGCCGGCCGCCGACAAGATCCTCGCCGACCGGGGCATCACCGTGGTCCCCGACATCCTCGCCAACGCCGGCGGCGTCACCGGCTCGTACTTCGAATGGACCCGCAACATCCAGCAGATGCCGTGGACCGAGGAACGCTTCAACGAGGCCCTGCGGCAGCACCTGCAGAAGGCGTACGCGGCCACGTCGGCCTTCGCCGCCGTCCACGGCTGCTCGTTGCGCCAGGCCGCGTTCGCCATCGGCATCCAACGGGTGGCGGCGGCCAGCCGGATGCGGGGCTACATCTGAGCGGGCTGGCCGGCCTGGGGCGGCAGCGCTCCCGAACGACCCGGGGCTGGGCGGTCGGACGGGCCCGCGTCCATCCGACTGCCCAGGCTGGGACCAGCCGCCCGGAGGACTCGAGGCCCGGCCGGACGGAGGTCCCTCCGCCGGCCCTTCGCTGGCTTGGCCGCCGTCGGGCCGGCGCGGACGTCGTTGTCCGAACCGTGGCCTTTACGGCGTCGGGCCCGCCGCCGGATCACCGACGGGTACCGCACGTTCCAAACGCTGTCGAAGGGCCGGCGACGGGGGACCGCCGCCACCACACCAGAGGCCCCCGACCGCTCCCTGATACCAGGACCTCCCCCGCTGGCACTCGTTCCGCGCCCCTCGTACACCACGCTCCAGCACGAGCCCGCTTCCGGACAGGAGACCGGTCCGGGTGACGCCCCCGACGGCAGCGCCGAAGCGCCCGCCACACTGCCAGCGCGGCCTGGCACCAGACCGGTTCGGGTGACGCCGCCGACACGAGCGCCGAAGCGCCAGCGCAGGCGCGGCCGAGCCCGGCCTGCGTGGCCGGGGAACGCCGGCCAGCACAGCCTGCGTGGCCGGGGAACGCGGCTAGTACCGTCGGCGCCGGTGCACGACGATGGGGCAGAGGTCGGGGCTCTGGTCGCCCGGGCCATCGCCGGGGACCGGGGCGGCTACGACGCCCTCGTCGATCGTTTCGGCCGGTTGGTGTGGCACATCGCCCGCACCTACGGCCTCGGTCCCGACGACGCCGCCGACGCCAGCCAGATGGTCTGGTTGCGCTTCGTCGAACAACTCGAGCACATACGGGAACCATCCCGGGCGGGTGCGTGGCTGGCCACCACCACCAGGCACGAGTGCCTGGCCATTCTGCGTCGTCGGGCCCGGACGACCCCGGTCGACCTGTTCGCCATCGCCGCGGCCGACGGCCTGCACCAGGAGGAGGCGGTGGGTTCCGAACGCCTGGAGGCCACCGACCGGGCCGAGGCCGTCCGTCGGGCCTTCGCCGATCTGCCCGAGCGGTGCCGGGCCCTGCTGGGCCTTCTGTCGCAGGACCCGCCCGCCTCCTACGACGAGGTCAGCGCCGCCCTCGATGTGCCCGTGGGCACGATCGGCCCCACTCGCCAACGGTGCCTGAAGCGGCTCCGCCGTCATCCGGCCATCGCCGGCATCGCCCATCGATGAGCCGGATAGTGTCCCGTCCGGTTGGTCCGTTGGATACTTCGGCCGGGCTGGGCGTCGCCAGCAAGGACGCAGGTCGAAGGCGCAATCGGGTATCTGCGGTGAAACCGAGGACGCCGCCCGCGGCGCTCAGACCGAGTCGAAGTACCGACATGACCAGCCGGACGGGACACTCGGCGCTACGGGGTATCAGGTCGGCCGCTCGTGGCTCTGGTGTGACGAGGAGCGAAGGACGTGGACGACCAGACTGACGGAGTCGAACAGCTCGCCGACCAGTTGCGAGCGGCGTTGGCCCGCGACGAGACGCCCCCGGAGGTGATGGCCACCGCCCGTTCGGCGTGGATGTGGCGTCACGTCGACGCCGAGCTGGCCCAGCTCGTCGACGAGGAGCTGGCGACCGTACGCTCCCAGGACGAGATGCTGTCGGTGGCGGCCGGGGACGTGTCGGTCGACATCGAGGTGTCCCCGGCTGTCGGTGGCGGCCGCATGGTGCTCACCGGCCAGGTCACCAGCCCGGTGGCGGTCCTCGAGGCGTCCCTCGAGCTCGCCGGCGACCCGGCCGTGCGGGTGCCGGTCCCCCTCGACGACCTCGCCGGCTTCCGCATCGAGACCACCGCCGCCGTGGGCGCCCGCGTCGTGCTCGACCTGGCCGACGGACGCCGCGTCGTGACCACCTGGCTCTCCCCCTGACCGAGCTGCCCTGCCCGGTCGCATGCTTGCCCACAGCCCTCACGGCGCCGGGCCGGCTCGAGCGGAACTGCACCGACCAGCAGTGAGGACGAGAACTCAGGTGATCAGCGGGCCGACCGCGGCGCCGGGGACGAGGGGAAGCCCGGCGGAGAGGACGGTGGCCGCCGCCACCCGGGCGGAGCCGATGCCGTCGGCCATGGCCCGGGCGATCCGGCCTGCTACCCATGCCGACGCGAACGACGTGCCGCTCCATAGGGCCCATCCGTCGAAACGGTCCCGGCTGCCGTCGTCGTGGGGAGGGCCGGCGCCGCTCACGTAAGGACCGAAGAGGTCGATCCCGAGCGAGGCGCAGTCGACCCAGGGGCCGTGGTTGCTGAACGGGGCGCGGCCGGCGGCCTTGTCGTCGACGGCCCCGACCGCCACCACGCCCTTGAGGGCAGCAGGGAACATCGACTGCGAGGTGGCCTCGTTGCCCGCCGCGGCCACCACCACGGCGTCGCTGTCCGCTGGTGACCGTTCGTCGTCTATCGGCCCGCTCCGGCCCAGGGCCAAGGCCAGGGCCAACGAGCCGCGGTCGTCGACGGTGGGCCCGGCCAGGGAGAGGTTGACGATCCGGCAGCCGCGGTCGAGGGCGGTGGCCACGGCCATGGCCACCGCGCTGTCGGCCACCAGCGGCACCTGGCGGTCACCGTGGAGGGTGCACACGTTGTGGTGCTCCAGGAGCACCGAGCCGGCTGACGCCTCGGCCATCACCCCGGCGGCGAAGGTCCCGTGACCGCCGGCCCAGTGGGCCAGCGCCTCGTTGGCCTCGTCCCACATCGGGTCGAACGAACCGGGGCCGAGGAGCTCGGGATCGGTGACGTGGAACAGCAGTGGGTCCTCCCCCAGCGCCGCCGCCACCAGGCCCGTATCGATCACCGCCGCCCGCACCCGGGCCGGGACCAGGGTGAGCTCCTCGCGCCCCTCGAACTGTTCCTCGGTGGCCGAGACCGCGGTCGGGGCGGACACCGGTCCGAGGATCCGCCCCGGCGCCGGTGAGAAGAGGTGGTCGGCGCCGACCTGGAGCGGGCGCCGGCCGTCGAGGGAGCGGAGGAACTCGACCGCGCCGACGACGTCGATACCGGGGCCCAGGTGCATCAACCCGAAGCCGTAGGGGGAGCGGGCCTCGTGTTCGTACTCGTCCCAGTCGATGCCGAGATCGACCAGGTTGGCAAGGAGCCGAGGATCGGCGAAGTCCGCGGCGCCCACGACGACGACACCGGCCCGGAACAGGCTGGCCCGCCCGCCCGGGTCGATGTGCACGGCGACGTCGGGATCGGACAGCACGCTCTGCCAATCGTGCGCTCCCAACTGGCGTCGGGCCCCGTCGGCCCCGCCGTCGAGGTCCTCGTCGTCACCGAACACCGAGCCGTACGCCATTCGCCACTGCCCTTCCGTCAAGTACCCCGGGCGCGAGGACGGCGGCCCTGTGCTGCCAGCCCACACCGGGCGCGAACCGGGGCCGAACCCTACTTTCTGAGACGACCGCCGCAACCGGCGCCGGTGTCGGGCGCAGGGCCGGGTGGGCCCGATCGGGACCGGGCCCTTGGTGCGGCACTGCTACGACCCCACCGGTTGGCGGGGGACGAGACGCTCCTCGCCGGTGTCGTCGTCCTCGACGAGGTCCCACCCACACAGCCGGGCCAGGTCGCCGTGGCCCTCGTCGGGGCCCGAGGCGATGAGCTCGTCGCCGGGGTGCAGCCCGACGTGGCCGCGGGGCCGGTAGAGGTAGCGCTCGTCACGGCGCACGGCCAGCACGTGGAAGCCGGGCTCGACGTCGAGGCGCAGTTCGCCGAGCGTCGAACCGTCGGCCCGTGAGCCTGCCCCCACCGGCACCCGCACCACGACCTCGTCGGACTCGCCCAGCGCCAGCGCCAGGATCGGGTGCAACTCCTCTTTCTGCTCGATGAGCCAGACCATCTGCTGGGCCTGGTCGCCCAGGTCCTCGGCCGCCTGGGAGAGGTGCAGCAGGCCCCGCAGCGGCGACGGGTCGAGGTTCTCGCGGCCGGCTCGCAGCACCCACAGTTCGAGGCGGTCCTTCATCTCGTCGAGCCGGTCCTCGAGGTGGCGCACCTCGGCGGCCAGGCCCTGGTCGCGTAGCACGAGCGCCGAATAGGCCAACCCGATCGCCACCTCGGAGATGTTCTTCATCTCGACCAGCACGTCGACCGCCCGGTCGAGGTCGGACAGGGTCCCGTCCTCGGGCGGGGTCGGCGGGTCCCAGCGGGGGGCGGCGGCCAGCTCCCGCAGGCGGTCGATGCCGGCAGGCGGGCCCCGTAGGAACAGGACGTCGCCGGGGACGCACACCACGTCGCCGCCGACGTCGGTGTTCCAGTCGCGCTCGCGCCGGATGGCCACCACCCGCATGCCGGTCTGGACCGGCAGCTCGAGGTCGCACAGCGGGCGCCGGGCCAGATGGGAGTTCTCCCGGACCCGTACCCGGTGCGAGATCTCCTCGGCCGTCGACAGGTCGGCCACCAGCTCACGGGGGATCCCGAGGCGGTGGGTGACGATGCGGGCGATGTCGGCGCCGTCGCTGGCGATGCGTTCGATGGCGGAGATGACCCGCAGGACCGACGCCATCTCCTCCGCCTCCTGGGGCCGCCGGGCGGCCAGCACGCAGACGGCCCGCATGTCGTGGACGAGGTCGGTGAGCTTGTCCTCGAGCCCGCCCACCTCCTCGGCCATGTCGGCATCACCGAAGTAGAGGGCGGCATAGGCCAAGTCGACCATGAGCTCGGAGGCGTCCTTCGCCTCCGAGAGCATGGTCTTCAGGTTTCTCGGTTTTTCGTCCATCGCGGTCGGCCGGAGGCTAGTGGACGGAGCCCGGGGCGACGTCTCCCCCTAACGGCGACGGACGGTCACGGGGTCAGGCGTCGGCGCCGCCGCGCACGGCCCTGGTGCCGACGGCGATCCCGACGACGAGCACGGCGAGGGCGGCGGCCACTCCCTGGAGCACCGACGCGTCCCACACGCTGCCCTCGAAGAGCACCCGCTCGGCGTCGACCACGTAGGTGAGCGGGTTGAACTTCGACAGGACCTCGAGCCAGCCCGGACCGCCGTCGATGGGCAGGAGCATCCCGGACAGGAGCAGGAGGGGGAAGAGCAGCGTCTGCTGGATGCCCCAGAACATGAAGTCGTTGTCCTTGGACGCCAGCGCCAGCGAGTGGGAGAGCGATCCGAGGCCGACGGCGAACGCTGCCACCAGGGCCAACCCGACCAAGGCTCCCAACGGTTCGAGACGGAACCCGAAGGGCAGCACCACGACGACGATGAGCACGGCCCGGACGAGGATGGGGACGATCTCCTTCAGGGCCCGGCCCACCAGGAGCGCCGAGCGGTCCAGCGGTGTCACCAGCATCCGCTCGTGCGAGCCCGTCTGCATCTCGAGCAGGAGGTTCGCCCCGGTCGACGAGGCGCCGAAGAGGGCCGACATCACGATGATCCCGGGGACGAACCACTGCAGCGCCGAGCCCGTCCCCAGCCCGCTGACCTGGGACAACAGCGGCCCGAAGAGGCCGAGGAAGACGAGGGGCTGGACAAATGGTGAAGACCATCGAGAACGGGCTGCGGACCAACGGTCGCAGTTCTCGGCTGAAAACGATGGACGTGTCGGCGGCGAACGTGCTCATGCGGCCTGCTCCTCGAAGGTACGGGCGGACGCGACGGCGGGATCGGCGGCGACCGCGCTCTCGCGCAGGCTGCGCCCGGTGAGGACGAGGAAGACGTCGTCGAGGGTGGCCCGGGCCACCTCGGCCTCGGCGACTTCGATGCCCGCGTCGCCCAGGCTGCGCAGCAGCCGCGGCAGCACCGCCGCTGCCCCCCGGGCCCGGGCGGTGACGGTGGCGCCGGCGACGACGAGCGCTTGCGGGCCGGCGACACGTTCGATCGCCCGGGCCACGGCGGCCGCGTCCCGATGGCTGGCGGCGGTCACCACCACGGTGTCGCCGACCAGGTCGGCCTTGAGCTGCTGGGGGCTGCCATCGGCGATCACCCGCCCACCGTCGACGACGACGACGACCCGGTCGGCGAGGGCATCGGCCTCGTCGAGGTAGTGGGTGGTGAGCACGATGGTGGTGCCGTGTTCGACCCGCAGCTGCTCGATCAGGCTCGTCAGGTTGGCCCGGTTCTGGGGGTCGAGGCCGGTCGATGGCTCGTCGAGGAACAGCAGCACCGGCCGGTGCACCATCCCCATGGCGATGTCGAGCCGGCGGCGCTGCCCACCGGACAGGCTGTTCACGATCCGCCCGGCCATGGCGACGAGATCGAGGGCACCGAGCAGTTCGTCGGCCCGGGTACCGGCCTCGCCTCGGTCGAGCCCGTAGCACCGGCCCTGGTTGACCAGCTCGTCGCGTACCCGCTGGTTCTGGCCGGCGCCGTTGCCCTGGCCGATGGAGCCGATGCGCCGGCGTACCGCGGCGGGCTCGGCGACCACGTCGTGGCCGACGACCTGGGCCGTGCCCGCGCTCGGGCGCAACAGCGTGGTGAGCATGCGCAGCGTGGTCGACTTCCCGGCGCCGTTGGGCCCCAGGAAGGCGACCAGCTCGCCCTGCTCGACGTCGAGGTCGATGCCCCGTACCGCCTCGACCGTGTCCCCCTTCACCTGGAAGTGGCGGGTGAGGCCTCTCGTCCTGATCATCATCGTGGCTCCTCGGGTTCTGGGCATGACCGGACGGTACGATCGGTTTAGGCCAGTAGCTGGCCGCAATGATCGGGAAGATCGAGACCATGAACGACACCACCGGGCGTGTCCTCCAACTCCTCTCCCTCCTGCAGACCTGCAAGTTCTGGCCCGGCTGTGACCTGGCCCAGCGCCTCGAGGTCAGCGGCCGCACCCTGCGCCGCGACGTCGAGCGCCTGCGCGAGCTCGGCTATCCCGTCGACGCCACCACCGGCCCGGCCGGCGGCTACCGGCTCGCGGCCGGAGCCCACATGCCGCCCCTGCTCCTCGACGACGACGAGGCGGTCGCCATCGCCGTCGGCCTCCGCGCCGCGGCCTCCGCCTCGGGGGCCGGCATCGAGGACACGTCGCTGCGGGCCCTGGCCAAGCTCGAACAGGTGCTGCCCGATCGGCTCCGCGGGCGGGTGAACGCGGTGCACTCGAACGTGGTGCCCCTGCGTTGGGGAGCCGGCCCGAGCCCCACCGTCGACGCCGGCGCGCTCGCCACCCTCGCTCAGGGCTGTCGCGACCGGGAACAGGTCCGCTTCGACTACCGGCGCCGCGACGGTGAGGACACCGGCCGGCTGGTCGAGCCCCACCAGCTTGTGTTGGCCGGCCGGCGCTGGTACCTGGTGGCGTGGGACGTCCGCCGCGCCGACTGGCGCACGTTCCGCCTCGACCGTCTCCGTGACCCGCAACTGGCCGGCGTGCGTTTCCCGCCCCGTGCCCTCCCGGCGACCGACGCCGCCGAGTTCGTCGCCCGGTCGATCAGTTCCCGTCCGATGACCTACCGCGCCGTCCTCCTGGCCCACGGCCCGGTCGAGGACGTGCGCGGCGCGGTCCGCTGGATCGACGCCGAAGTCGGCGCCGTCGACGCTCGGACCAGCCGGGTCGAGATCCGGGCCGAGTCGCTCGACTGGCTCGTCTCGAACATCGCGATGCTCGCCGTCACCGTCGACGTCGAGGTCCTCGAGACCGACGAGGTGGTCGCCCGCCTCCGCCAGCTGGGCCGGCGCCTCGACCCTGCCGGCGCCCGATAGCCGGCGGGCCAGCTGGCGTCCCCCGGCCCCGCAGGCCGCGCCTGGCCGCGCCTGCGCTCCGGCGCTCGCACCAGGGGCGCAGCCGGAGGTCCTGGCCGTGGGGCCCGGTGCGGCTACGCGATCCCGAGGGCGGCGATGGTGATCACCAGGGTCACGGCACCGACGAAGTCGACCGAGCTCGACACCACCGGGATGCCGTAGTTGTCGGGGTCGAGGCCCACCCGGATGGCGGCCACCGTCGAGTAGTAGCCGACCGCCACGACCAGGACCATGCCCCCGAGGCCGGCGATGAGCGACGCCGCCACCATCAGGGCCCAGCCCGGGCTGGCGGCGCCGCTCAAGTCGGCCACGAGCTGGGCACCGAGGGCGTTGAACAGGTACACCGGGAGCGCCACCAGGAACAGGAGGCCGATGTCGCGGCGCGCCTCGCGGTCGGGGGTGGTGGCGGCCTCGCAGGTACCCAACAGCATCTTGGTGGCGAGGCGGCCGGCCAGGATGCCGCCCAGGGCACCACCGGAGGAGAGGTGGGCGGGGACCAGCACCAGCAGCGCCGGGTAGGCGCCGAAGGCGTCGAAGCTCTTCTCCAGGGCGATGCCGGCGAACAACGAGACGCAGCCGGCCAGCACCAGCACCGGCATCGATTCCCGCACGATGCCTCGAAGGATCGGGAGCTTCGCCCTCCACCCCACGACCAGGACCGAAGCCGAGCCAGCCACCAGGACCAGCCCGAGCACCGGGCTCACGACGTCGACGCCCACCAGGTAGGTGGCCCCGAACACCGCCGGCAACGTGAGCACGTCACCGAGGACGCTCACCATCGGCGCCGACACGTTGTCGAGGTCCCAGTCGTAGCGCACGGCGCCGGCGGTAAGGGCCAGCGTGCACGCCAGCACCACCGCGGAGCCGAGCAGGCCGGCGACGACCGAGATGACGACCAGGTCGAGGAGGGCCACCGAGCCCGGCACGCCGAGGCCGACGGCTACGCCCTTGGCGGTCACCGCCAGCAGCAGCGACGCCGCCAGCGTCAGGATCATCGAGGCGAGCACGTTCTGGCCCAGGATCGTCTCGCGCCGGGCCGAGAGCCGGAACGTCCCGGCGTGGATGGACGTCGACATCCGGTTGCCGAACGCCCCGAAGATGTTGCCCCGCAAGCCGATGGCCGCCGGCACCAGCACCAAGAGCCCCGGGAACTCCTCCAGCGTGCCGGTGATCGCTCCCAGGAAGGCGCCGGCGACGAGGCTCGTCGACGAGTTCAGGCAGAGCGCGACGAGGCTCTGGCGGGCGCCGGCGGCGTCCGACCCGAGCAGGGCGCGCAAGCGCCCGATGAGAGGCACGTGGAATCGATGCATGAGGAGGGCGGGGATGGTGGTGGCGCCATGAGCGGCGGCAAGTCTGCCGCAAGTGGCCGGGGCCGGTGGGTGTGCAAGCCTTCGGCCGTGACTCTCCTGGAGCCCCTGGCCGAGGACTACCTCGACTGGTTGTTCGCCGAGAACCCGGTGCTGGCCAGCCACCACGGCGCCGCCGGCGACGACGGCGCTCTGGGTGACCTCTCGGCCGACGGCGTCGCCCGCCGGGAAGCGGCCGAGGACGCCTTCGCCGAACGATTCGCGTCGGTCCCCGACGACGACCTCGACGCCACCGGACGGGTCGACCGCGACCTGGTGCTGTCCTGGCTCCGGGGCTCGGCCATCGACCGGGGCTTCGAACGGTGGCGACGCGATCCGGCCGACTATGTCGGCGCCGGCCTGTTCGGCGTGTTCGCCCTGTTCAACCGCCGGCTACACCCCGAGGCCGACCTGGTGGGGGCGGCCGTGAGCCGTCTCGGCGAGGTGGCGCGGGTCTTGGACGAGGGCCGTGCCAACCTCGACCCGTCCCTGGCCAGCCCGTTGCTGGTACGGCGGGCGCTCGGGATGTGCCGGTCTGCCGTCGCCTATTGCCGTGACCTGGTGCCCTCGGAGGCAGCCACCACCGAGGGCCGGGCGCGGCTGGGGACGGCCGGCGCAGCGGCGGCCGAGCAGTACACCGCCTTCGCCGCCTTCCTCGAGGACCTCGCTGGGAGGGCGCGCGGCGACCACTTCGTGGGCGAGGCCCGCTACTCGGCCCTGCTCGCCCAGCGCGAGCTGCTGGGCGACGATGCCGCCTCCCTGCGGGCGCGGGGCGCCGCCGCCCACGCCGCGCTGGTGGCCGACGTCGACGAGCTGTGCGCCCGCCACTTCGGGGGCCGGCCGTGGCGTGACGTGCTCGACGAGGTCAACGCCGACTGTCCCCGCACCCCCGAGGAGATGCGCGACGGCTACGAGGCCGCCACCGCCGCCGCCCGGGCCTTCCTGGTCGAGCACGGGCTGGTGTCGTTCCCCGAGGGCGAGCGGTGCGCGGTCGAGCCGGCGCCTCCCTTCCACCGGCCGATCCTGGCGGTCGCCTCCTACATCGGGCCGCCGGCGATGCGGTCCACGCTGGCCGGCCGGTTCAATGTCCCGTACCCGCCCGAGGGGACCCCCGAGCACGAAGTGGCCCAGCGGCTGGCCGACAACAGCTACCCGTCGATGGCGACGACGTCGGTGCACGAGGCCTATCCGGGTCACCACTGGCACTTCGCCACGCTGAACTCCCGCTCCCAGCCCATCCGCCGGTTGGTCAGCAGCGTCTTCTTCGTCGAGGGGTGGGCGCTCTACGCCGAGCGGATGATGTGGGAGGAGGGGTTCTTCACCACGCCGGCCCAGGAGCTGTGCCACGCCGAGGCCCGGATGTTCCGGGCCGCCCGCATCGTGGTCGATACGTCTCTGCACTGCGGCGACATGACCTTCGACGCCGCCGTGGCCTTCATGCAGGCCAATTCCGGGCTCACCGAGGCGACCGCCCGCCAGGAGGTCATCCGCTACTGCGCTGGGCCGGTACAGGCGTCGTCCTACCTGACCGGAGCCCTCGAGATCGAGCGCATCCGCGACCGCTGGACGGCTGAGGTCGGCGGTGGGCTGCGCCGCTTCCACGACGAGTTGGCCGCGAGCGGGAGCCTGCCTCTCGGGCTGGCCGAGCGCGCCCTGCTCGGCTCGTGACCCGTTCGCCCGGGCGGGACCTGCCCTCCCCGGTCACCGGTCGCCCGGGGGGCCCCGACCGAGCCGATGCCCGGGCGAGACCTGCCCTCGGAGGTCACCGGACGCCCGGGCGACCACGGAGCGGCCGGTGCGACGGCCCCGGTCGGGGCCTTCGGCGTCCGGGCTGGGTCATGGCCGCTTCGGCGGCCGCGGTGCTGGCCGCCGGCCTGGCCGGTTGTGCCCGCAACGACGGCCGTACGTTGCAGCCGCCGGCGCCGGGCGCCACCGCCCCTCCCCTGCCGACGGCGCCGACGCTGCCGGCGGGACCGGTGATCGCCCCCGCCTCGGTGCTGGCGCTCACCAGCCCTGCGTTCACCCCGGACGGGCCGATCCCCGCCGCCCATACCTGCGACGGTGACGACGTCGCGCCCCCGTTGGCGTGGTCGGGCGTCGGCGAGGGCACCGTCGAACTCGCGCTGGCGGTGACCGACACCGACGCCGACGGGTTCGTGCACTGGGCCGTGACCGGGATCTCCCCCGGCTCCCTCGGCCTGCCGACAGGGACCGTGCCCGAAGGCGCCACCGAGTCCCCCAATGGGTTCGGCCGCCCCGGCTGGGCCGGTCCGTGCCCGGCCGCCGGCGACGACGCCCACCGCTACCGGTTCACGCTGTACGCCCTGGCCGAGACGAGCCGGGTGGCGGCAGACGCCGATGGGCGCACGGTCGTGGAAGCCCTCGACCGGACCGCCATCACCGCCCAGTCGAGCTTGGTCGGCGTGTACCAGCGGGGCTAACGCCCTCTGGCTTCCCTGCCGCGGCGACGGTCGCAGGGACCGGGCGGTCCTAGATTCTGGTCATGGGTGCGGCCGGTCCGGAGGCGCCTCTCGACGAATCGTTGGCTCGGGCGCGGCAGAGCTTCCTTCGTCGAGAGTGGGGTGAGGCGTTCGCGCTGCTCGCCGGCGCGTGCGACCGCGTGGTGCTCGATGTGGTGGACCTCGAGCGCTTGGCCGTGGCCGCATACCTGACCGGCCACGACGACGCCAGCGACGACGCCTGGACGCTCGCCCACGAAGCCTGCCGGGAATCGGGTGACGAGATCGGCGCCGGTCGGAGCGCGCTGCAGCTGAGCTGGAACCTCATGTTGCGCGGCGACATGGCGCGCGCCAGCGGATGGCTGGCCCGCGCCAACGCCATCCTCGTGGGCGGCGACCACGATTGTGCCGAGCGCGGCTTTCTCCTCGTGCCCGAGGCGCTCTTCCAGCTCGAGGAGGACCCGGCGGCGGCGTTCGCTACGTTCGCCGCCGTCGGCGCCTAGGGCGACCGCTTCGGTGATCGGGACCTGTTCGCACTCAGCCGCCTCGGCTGCGGGCAGGCACTCATCGCCCAGGGCGAGCTGACCAAGGGGACGTCATTGCTCGACGAGGCCATGGTCGCGGTCACCGCCGGCGAGGTCACTGCCCCTCTGGCCGGTGTCGTGTACTGCGCCGTCTTGCTCGAATGCCACAAGACATTCGACGCCCGCCGAGCCCGCGAGTGGACCGATGCCCTCACGCGATGGGCTGACGAGCAGCCTGACTTGGTGCCGTACCGAGGCCAGTGCCTCGTCCACCGATCCGAGGTCATGCAGCTCGGTGGCGAGTGGGTGGGGGCACTCGAAACGGCGCGCCAGGCCTGCGAGGCTCTGGCCGGCCATCCGGCGATCGGCGATGCCTACTACCAGCAGGCCGAGATGCACCGCCTTCGGGGTGAGTTCGACGCCGCCGACACCGCCTATCGCGGCGCCAGCCGCTTCGGGCGCGAGCCCCATCCCGGACTCGCCCTGCTACGGCTGGCCCAGGGGGATATCGCCGCCGCCGTGGCGTCCATCGGCCGGGTGGCGGACGAGGCCCGAGACCCCTCGCGACGCTCGACCCTCCTGGCGGCCTACGTCGAGATCATGCTTGCTGCCGGCGATGTCGACGCCGCCCGCGACGCGGCCGACGAGCTCGACACGGTCGCCGCTCGGCTCGCCGTGCCGCTCCTCCGGTCCATCGCCGCTCAGGCACGCGGCGCGGTGCTCCTGGCCGACGGGGACGCCCGCGGCGCGCTCGACGCGCTCCGGGTGGCGTGGTCGACCTGGCAGGACGTCGGCGCGCCCTACGAGTCCGCACGGGTGCGGGCACTGGTCGGGGTTGCGTATCGCGTCCTTGGCGACGACGAGTCCTCCGGGATGGAGCTCGACGCGGCCCGGGCGGTCTTCGAGGCGCTGGGCGCGGCGTCCGACCTGGGCCGCCTGGCCCCGTCCGCGGCGGCGTCGGCCCCAGCCCGACCGGGTGGTCTCACCGCTCGCGAAGCCGAGGTCCTGAGGCTGGTTGCCGAGGGCAGGACGAACCACGAGATCGCCGTGGCCCTCGTGGTCAGCGACCACACGGTGCGCCGGCATCTGCAGAACATCTTCGCCAAGATCGGGGGCAGTACGCGCGCCGCGGCGACGGCGCACGCCTTCACGCACGGGCTCGTCTGACCTCCCGGCCGCGCCCGTGGTACGGACGGACCACGCCCGTCGCCCCGCCCGTTTGGTACGTGTGGGCGATGCCGCCGAGAAGACGCTTCCGTACCTTCGGAGGAGAGGCCCGACCGGGCCCCGGACAGCTGGAGGTACACCATGACCATGGCCCTCGAATCCCCGCACCGTGCCAACGAGGTCCTCGACCAGGTGCGGGCGATGGCTCCGCACGTTGCCGCCCGGTCGACCGAGACCGAAGCGGCTCGCCGGGTGCCCCTCGACCTGCTCCAGACCCTGAAGGCAGCCGGCTGCTTCCAACTGCTGCTGCCGGCCAGCCACGGCGGGGCGGAGTGTCACCTCACCACCGCGTTGGAGGTCGGCGAGGTGCTGAGCCGGGCCGATGCTTCGGTCGGCTGGATCGTCGTGCTCGGGAGCGGGAACTGGATAGACCTGGCCGGGCTGCCGAGGGCGACGTTCGACTCCTGTACCCCGGGGTGGCAACACGATCGTGGCCGGCGCGTTCAACCCGACGGGCGTCGCGGTCCCGGTAGAGGGCGGTTACCTCGTGAACGGTCGGTGGTCGTACGCCAGCGGCTGCGAGCACGCCGACTGGCTCTACGGCAACTGCATCGACACCTCGAGCGGCCAACCGCAGTTGCGCATGGCCGTATTCGACCCCGATGACGTCGACATCGAGGACACGTGGACGGTCTCGGGCCTGTGCGGGACCGGAAGCCACCACTTCTCGGCCCGCGATGTCCTCGTGCCTGGCGAGCGCACGTTCAACGTGTTCGCCCACGAGCCGTGCATCGACGCGGCGATGGTCCGGATTCCGGTCCCCGCCGCTTTCGCCCTCCTGCCGGCCAGTGTGCCGCTCGGCGTCGCCCAAGGCGCGCTCGACGACATCGTGGCGCTGGCCACCGACAAGGTGCCGTTGCTGTCGCCGGGAACGCTGGCGACCAACCCCTTGTTCCAGTACCAGCTGGCCGAAGCCGACGTGAGGCTGCGGGCGGCGCGTTCGCTGCTCTACGCCCAAGCCGCCGAAGCGTGGGCGGTCGCGTTCGCAGGTGACGAGTTCTCCGGGGCCTTCCGGGCCCGGCTCCACGCCGCCGCCTTGTTGGCGGCGACCACGGCGGCGGCGGTGGTGGAGGCCGCCTACCGCGCCGGCGGCGGCAGCTCGCTCTACGCCACCAGCCCGCTCCAGCGCCGGCTACGCGACGTGAACGCCCTCAGCCAGCACTTCCTGCTCAAACCGGACACCCTCACCACGTGTGGCGCTGTGATGGCCGGCCAGCACCCCGACCTCACGGTCTTCTGAAGGGGCGCCCGCGCGGCCGAGGCGCCCCCCATGCTGCGATAGGGCCCTCGCAGTCACGATCGGACGGCCTGTGTCGTCGACTCCTCAGGAACGAACCCGACGACGGAGGTGTGTCGTGCACGAGGACAGGACGGACGTTGTGGTGATCGGGGCCGGCCTGGCTGGCTTGGCCGCGGCGGCCACGGCAGCGCGGGCCGGGTGCTCGGTGGCAGTGGTGGACGGCCGCCCTCCGGGGGGACGGGCCTCGACCGACGAGCGCCACGGCTTCAGCTTCAACCAGGGCCCGAGGGCGCTGTACCGCGCCGGCGAGGGCACGGCCGTGCTCGGTCGTCTCGGCATCACCCCTCGGGGGGGAGCGCCTCGGCCGGGAGGGGCACACGGGCTGACCGAGGACGGCCGCCTGTTGCCCCTTCCCGGCAACCCTGTCCGGCTGCTCACCACCCCCCTCCTGGCGGGCCGGTCCAAAGCTCAGCTGGGAAAGCTGCTCGGCCTACTGCGGTGGATGCGGCCGGAGCGGGCGGCGTCGCTCAGCGTGAACGAATGGCTGGCCGGCAACGGCCTCCGGCCCGACGCCGCCCGCCTGGTGTCCACCATCGTCCGGCTCACCTCCTATGCCGACGACCTCGACGCCATGAGCGCCGACGCCGCCATCACCCAGATGCAACTGGGCCTGGGCCAGGGCGTCGACTACCTCGACGGCGGGTGGGCGCAGCTGGTCGACGCCCTGGTGGGCAGGGCCATCGAGGCGGGGGCGACACTCGCCTCCGGCGCACCGGCCGGCCCGCTCGACCGCGACGGGAGCCGTTGGGCCGTTGACGCCGGCGAGCGTTCGTGGTCGGCCGGCGCGGTGGTGATCGCCGCCGGTGGACCTGAGCGTGCCGCGTCCCTGCTCCCCACCGATGTCGTCTGGGACGGCCTCGGGCCGCCGGCCACGGCCGCCTGCCTCGATCTCGGCCTGCGCCGGTCTCCGTCACCGGAGATCGTGCTCGGGGTCGGCCGTCCCCTCTACCTGTCGACCCACTCGCCGCCGGCCCAGCTCGGCCCCGACGGACACGCCGTGGTCCACGTCATGCGCTACGGGGCACGGACGACGGCCGAGGACCAGGCCGAGCTGTGGGACCTGGCCGCGACGGCCGGCATCGAGCAGGCTGACGTGGTGACCGACCGGTTCCTGCACCGCATGGTGGTGACCTACGGCGTCCCCCGGCCGGGCCGTGGCCTCGCCGGCCGCCCGCCGACGACGGTCCCCGGGCAGGCCGGCGTGTACGTGGCCGGCGATTGGGTCGGCCCCACCGGCATGCTGGCCGATGCCGCCCTCGCCAGTGGCGAAGCCGCCGGTCGGGCCGCGGTGGCCCACACCGTCGGCCGGCCCGTCGCCGTATGACGGCGTCGAGCACGCTGTCCGGGCGCGGCGGTGGACTGTGGTGAGCCCATCGGCTGCGGCCGAGCCCTTCGAGCGGGAGCGGCCGCGCCTGTTGGGCCTGGCCTACCGGATGACGGGGTCGGTGGGCGACGCCGAGGACGTCGTCCAGGAGGCCTGGCTGCGGTGGTCGGGCACCGACCAGGCTGCCGTCGAACGGCCGGCGGCGTGGCTCACCACCGTCACCACCCGCCTTGCCCTCGACCGGATCAAGGCCATCGAGCGACGCCGGGAGGACTACGTGGGCCCCTGGTTGCCCGAGCCGGTGATGATCGCCGGCAGCCCGGAGGCCGACGTCGAACTGGCCGAGTCGTTGACCCTCGGCTTCCTGGTGCTGCTCGACCGGCTGGGCCCGACCGAGCGGGCCGTGTTCCTGCTGGCCGACGTGTTCGGCGAACCGTTCGCGGCGGTCGCCGCGGCGGTGGGCAAGACACCGCAAGCCTGTCGCCAGATCGCCAGCCGGGCCCGGCGACGGCTGCGCGACGGTGCCGAGCCGGCCCGTCCGCTCAAGCTGGGAGACCCCCTGCTCACCGCGCTCATCACGGCATTGGGCCAAGGCGACATCGACGCCGTCCTGTCGCTGCTCGACGCCGACGTGGTGCACGTGAGCGACGGTGGGCCGGGCCGCCACGCCGCCCGGCGCCCTGTCGTCGGCGCCGAGAAGGTGGCCCGCCTGCTGGTCAACCTGGCCCAGCGGATGGGCGAGGCCGACATGCGCTTCGTCGAGCTCAACGGCGCCGCCGCCCTCGTCACCGCCGACGCCCACGGCCCGGTCGTGGTCCAGGCGGAGGCTCGCGGCAACCGCATCTCGGCCATCTGGGCCATGGCCAACCCCGACAAGCTCGGCCACATCGGCGCCAGGACCCACCTGCGCTAGCCAACCCGTCGCCGGACGGGCGTGAGGTACTCGGGCTCGGTGTCCCCGTGGGGCTGCGCCCCACACCCATCGCCCCCGGGCGAGCCGGCGCTCGCCCCGTCGGCCTTAAGCGCTCGCTGCGCTCGCACTTCGTTCATTCCGTGGGGCTGCGCCCCACACCCATCGCCCCCGGGCGAGCTGGCGCTCGCGCCGTCGGCCTGAAGCGCTCGCTGCGCTCGCACTTCAGCGCACCCGGAACCCTCGCTCGCCCGCCGGCTCCTCGTCGACGATCCGCACTGCGTCCACCCGGGCGCCGGGCGGGCCGTGCTGCGCCCAGGCCAGGACCGCCTCGACCCCTTCCCGACGCGCTTCCAACACCAGCTCGACCCGGCCGTCGGCCAGGTTACGGGCATGGCCGGCGACACCCCACAGCACGGCCTGGTCCTCGGCACTGGCCCGGAACCAGACCCCCTGCACGTGGCCTTCGACGCTAGCCCGGCACCGCACCACGTCGCCGTGCCCGCCCCGCAAGTCGCTCATCCTGTAGGCCACCTCATGCCCTCACCGCCCGGCCAGCCGGCGCTCACTCGGTGGTCGGCCATGCTCGCGCCGCTCGCAGGTCCTTCGTCCGGCAGGGATGCGCCCCGCCCTTTCGTGCATCGGCTACGCCCCACCCGTCGTCAGTCGTCGTCGCCCTCGTCACCGCGTTGGCGGTCCCTCTCCCGGCCCCGGCCCCGGTCGTCTTCGGCGACCGGCACCGTCGTGGTGGTCGTGCTCGTCGAAGCGGTCGTCGACGTGGTCGGCGCCGGCACCGAGGTGGAGGTACCCGGCGTGCCTGCCTCGGCCGGCTGAAGCCCGGCCCGGCCGTCGAGGCTGCCGAGGAACAGCCCGGCGGCCACGACCGCGGCCACCGCTCCGGCCACGACGGCCAGGCCTCGGGGCCGCATGGCATGGGCGGCGGCGTGGGCGCCCGCGGCCCGGCGGCGACCGACGCCCGCGAGCCCGGCCCACGCCGCCAGAGCGACGCGGCGCCGGCCGGCAGAGACCGGGAGCACGCCCGTCGAACCGGAGGCCATCACGGTGGTGGCCGGCCCGGCCCCGGGGGGGACCACGGGGACCGGCGCCCACAGGGGCTCGGCTCGCCGGCCCGTCAGCCGTTCGACGACGTCCAGCGCCGCCGGTCGCTCCTCGGGCTGGCGGGCGGTCATGGCGGCCAGGGTCGAAGCCAGGGCCGGCGGCAGGCCCGGTGGTACCGGCGGGTCGGCGTGGAGCCGGGCCATGGACGATTCCAGCGGTGTACCCGGGAACGTCCGCTCACCGGTGAGCGACTCGACCAGCACCAGGGCCAGCGCGTAGATGTCGGCCGGCGGGCCGGCGGGCGTGCCCGTGACCTGCTCGGGGGCGAGGTAGCAGGCGGTCCCCACCATGGCACCGGTGGCCGTGACCGACGTGGCGTCCTGGAAGCGGGCGATGCCGAAGTCGGCGAGCAGGGGGTGGCCGGCCTGGTCGATGAGGACGTTGCCGGGCTTCACGTCGCGGTGCACGATCCCGAAGCTGTGAGCGTGAGCCAGCCCGGCGGCCAGCACCGCAGCCAGCTCTACGACCCGCTCAACGGGCAGCGGCCCCCGGGCCAGCACATGGGACAGGGGCTCTCCGTCGACCAGTTCGAGCACCAGGTAGGGCACGCCCTCGTGCTCGCCCCGGTCGAGCAGCCGGACCAGGGAGGGGTGCTCGAGGCGGCTCAGCGTGTCGGCTTCGGAGGCGAAGCGGCGCAGATGGTCGGCGTGAAGGGCTCGTAGGAACTTGACCGCCACGGGGCGCCCGGTGACGACGTCGTCGGCCCGGTGCACGTCGGCCATCCCACCCCGGCCGATGAGCGGCCCGAGGCGGTACCGCGAGCCCAACAACGCTCCCGTGCCGAACACGGCTCAGTTGTACCCGCCGCCGCTACCCCTGAACCGGTCGCGCCCGGTGGCACAGATCGGCGGTCGGATCATCCCGGTACGTTCCCGTCGGTCACCGGACGTGCGCAGCGCAGGGCAGCCCACCGGCCAGCTCCTTCAGAACCGCACCGATTGGGCGGTCCCCCTGAGCTTGACCACCTCGTACTTCTGTAGCTGGCCGACGACCGGCTCGGGACCGTCCGAGCCGGTGTGGTGGGTGCGGATCCCGATGCTGCGGACCGGTTCGGCAGCCCGTTCGCCGAGGTGCACGTCGGGCAGCACGACGGCGAAGGTGACCGTCGCCCCGTCGACGGCGGTCGACAGCGTGACGCTCACCATGGTCCCGAGGTCACCTCGGCGCCGGGTGATCTCGTCGCCGGCGAAGTGGACCTGGAGGACGGCATCGGTATAGCTGAGCCGGGCGCGACCGTCGGTGCTGGTGCTCGAGTACGTGACGCCGACCCCGCCGCCGCTCAGCTCGAACAGGTTGGGCCGTCGGGGTCTGGCCGCCATCACGCGTTACCGGCTGCGTTGCCAGCTGCGTTCCCCGGCCCCGCCGGCCGCGCCCGGCCGCGCCGTCGCTGGCGCTGCGGCGCTCGCATCTGTGCTGCAGCATCGAAGGGCGCCATCGGGCCGGAACTCCCAGAGATGGATCGGTGGCGAGGGTCTGCGCTCACCGGCGGTACCGGGCTGACTGTAGGGCCAGTCGGCCGGAGCGGGCGAGGAAACGGGCGAGCCTTCGGGCCCAGCACGCCGGGGACCAACGCCGTACGCTGGCGGCCACGACATCGGTCGGGGAAAGGAGGCGCCATGCGCCGGATCCTCGTCGTGGCCCACAAGACCCTCGGAGGTCCCGCCCTGGCGGACGACGTCCGCCGCCGGATCGACGGCGGTGAGGTCGACGGCTTCCACCTGCTGGTGCCGATGAGGCACCCGCACGACCGCCGGAACTGGACCGACGCCCGCATGGCGCAGGCGGCCGGCACGGTGTTGGAGGAGGGCCTGGCGCAGTTGCGCCAGCTCGATCTCACCGGCCGGGTCGCCTTCACCGGCGAGGTCGGCGACGCCAACCCCGTGTACGCGGTGGGCGTGATCGTCAACCGCGGCGAGCGGTTCGACGAGATCGTGGTGTCGACGCTGCCCGTCGGCGTCTCCCGATGGCTGCGGGCAGGGGTGCCGACACGCCTGGCCCGGGAGTTCTCGGTACCGGTGACCCACGTGGTCGCCGAACGGGTGCCCATCTTCGGCTGAAGCCCCGGATCCCCGGTCGGGACGCCGGCCCACCTACGGTTACCGGCGATGTCCCCCCGGCTCGTTCTCGTCGACGCCGACATGCTCGCCGGCTGGCGGCGCTCGTCGTCGTCGTTGGCTCAGCTCCACCAGGCGGTGCTACACCTCGAGCGCCAGCACCCCGACGTCCTCGTGACCGTCCTCGCCGACCCCGCGCTCAAGTGGTCGTTGGACTCGCTCGAGCAGCCAGCCTTCGAGGCCGACATCATCGCCGGCGTGGTGGTGTGCGCGCCCGCCGGCACCGTCGAGGGCGCCTCGGGTTTCCTCACCCGAGTCGCCGAGCAGGCCGCCGCCGGCGGTCGCGACGTGGTCGCCGTGACCGACCGGGCCCTGACCGGCGTGCCCCTGGCCAAGGTGGCGTGCGAGGCCGGCCGGTGGTCCTTCGACCTGGACGGGGCCACCCCGACCCTGAGCGAACGTCGTCCAGCGCCCGGCGACGGGGTTCGCCCCCGCCGGGCCCGCCGGCCGGCGTAGCAGCCGTCGAGTAGCACAATCCCGCCGGAGGCGGGCGCCGCGGGCTCGGTGGCGAACCTTGGTCCGGCGCCGAAGCTCAGATTCGGGACTGGACCTCGGCGCCGGTGTCGAAGAAGGCGTCGAGGTACTCGGGCGGCGACATCGAGCTGTGGCGGAGCAACGAGAAGACCTCGGCGCCGTCACCGGGAGGGCCGGTCAGCTGGAACGCCTGGGCCAACCCGAGGTACTCGGCGCCGACCTCCTCGGCGTAGTCGACGGCTTCGGCCACGGCCCGGTCGGTGGCGCGGTCGAAGGACGCCTCCGACCACAGCGTGACCCGTTCCTTGTACTGGTCGTCCAAGCGGAACACGCATCGCACGGAGTACCAACGCATGGTCACCGTTTGCCCGCTGGGACCGCCGGCTACACCACTCGGCCCGGTCAGGAGACCGGTTGGGACAGGGACAAGGCCCGGACGTTGACGGCTTGCTCGCCTCGCCGGCCGGGCTCGACGTCGAACTCGACCCGCTGTCCGGCTTGGAGGGTACGGAAACCTTCGCCGGCGATGTTCTGGTAGTGCACGAAGAGATCGGAGCCGTCGTCGCGGGCGATGAACCCGTAGCCCTTCCGGGCATCGAAGTACTTGACCGAGCCGTTCGGCGCCGAACGACGGGAACGGGCCCGCTCGGGCCGTGCCTTGCCCCGCGGGCGGCGTTCCGGGCCCCGGTTGTCGACCGCCGGTCGTGCGGGCTGCTTCTTCGGGGTTGGCGGCGCTGGTTCGAGGACCGGGGCCGCCGGCGCCGGTGCCGACGAACGGGACGGGGCGACCGGGTTGCGACGGACCTCGACGTCGAGCGCCCGGCGCATCGACTGGACCGCGGCCCGCACGTCGGGCGTCACCAGGGACACCACCAGCCCGTCCGCTCCGGCCCTGCCGGTACGGCCCGAGCGGTGGACATAGGCCTTGGCGTCCTCGGGCGGGTCGAAGTGCACGACGCAGTCGACGCCCTCGACGTGCAGGCCCCGGGCGGCGACATCGGTGGCCACCAGCGCGCTGGTACGCCCACCGGCGAACCCGGCCAGCGCCGTCTGGCGCTGGGGTTGGCTGCGCCGGCCGTGCAGCGGGGCGGCGTCGACGCCAGCCGCCCGCAGGCGGGCGGTGAGCCGGTCGGCCCCGTGACAGGTTCGGCAGAACACGATGGTGCGCCGGTTGGCGGCGGCCAGTTCGACGGTGGCCGACACCCGGTCGTCCTTGCCGACGTCGACGAAACGGTGCTCGACATCGCCGTGGTCGTCGTCGGGGAAGACCTCGTGGCGGACCGGGTTGCGCTGGTAGCGCCGGATGAGGGCGTCGACGTCGCCGTCGAGGGTCGCCGAGAAGAGAAGGGTCTGACGGTCGGGCCGGGTGCGGTCGACGAGGCGGCGCACGGCGGGCAGGAACCCCATGTCGGCCATGCGGTCGGCCTCGTCGATCACCACCATGCTGACGTCGTCGAGGTGGACGTCGGCCGAGGCCACCAGGTCCTCGAGGCGCCCGGGACAGGCGACCACGACGGCGACGCCCCGGGCCAGGGCCTTGCGCTGGGGCCCGTAGCCGGCGCCACCGAAGACGGTGACGGTGCCGGTCCGGGGCGGGAGCAGTGCCGCCAGCTCGTCGCACACCTGTGAGGCGAGCTCACGGGTCGGGACCAGTACGAGGGCAACCGGACGCCGCGGTGATGCCGGCCGCACTGTGGCGGCCAGGGCGATGGCGAAGGCCAGCGTCTTGCCCGAGCCGGTCGGGGCCCGCCCGCAGACGTCACGGCCGGCGAGGGCGTCGGGCAGGGTGGCGGCCTGGACCGGGAAGGGTTCGGCGAACCCGAGCTCGCTGAGGCGGCGCACGATGGCAGCGGGCACGCCGAGGGCGGCGAACGTCAAGGACTACTCCGATCACGGGGGTGCCAGACCGGGACGGAGAAGCTCTCGAAACGGGCCGACCACCGGGGAATCCGGCGAATCAGCCAGGTTACCGGGCCCGCGTCCGTACCCGTCGCTCTCGCCGGCGGCGGTCACCGCGCCGGGACCATTCCGGTGGGCCTCCACCGCCGACCGCGGCCGGCGGGCCCAGCCCTTGGCGATGAGCCGGGTTCATCGGTGAGTTCGCGACGCCGGCGCCGTCTTGTCTGCGAGGAGGGAGGTCGCCTTGTCTGCAAGGAGGGAGGTCGCGCTGGTGCCGAAGCGAACGGGATGGGGCTGGGTCGAGCTCTTCGCCGGCGACGGTGACGCGGTGGCATCCTGGCCGATCGAGGGCGCCGGCCGGCCCGACCTGGCGGTGGTGGAGGCGTTGGCCCGTCTGCAGATGAAGGCGCGCCGGTCGGGCTTCACCCTCCGCTTGCGTGAGCCCAGCGCCGAGCTGGCCCGCTTGCTCGACCTGGTCGGGTTGGCGGACGTGGTCGGCGGGGCCTCTCCCTCAGGGATCGAGGCGGGCGGGAAGGCCGAAGGCGGCGAAGAGGTCGAGGTCCATGAAATCGAGGAAGTTGTGGTGCCCGACGATCCGGTCGCCTGACGTCTCGATGACCTGGATGGCCCACGGGGAGTAGCCGCCGGCCGGGTCGGGTTTGTAGGAACCGAAGGCGGCACCGCCGTTGGCCGCCGTCGGCACCAGCAGCGAGCCCCGGCACCCGATCCCCTGGCCGAGGAAGAAGTGCCCGATCTCGGACGGGCCCCGCAGCCAGAGCGGGAAGGGCGGCATCGACAGCACCGCGTCCTCGTGGAGGAGCTCGACCAGCCGGGGGATGTCGTAGCGCTCGAAGGCGTCGACGTACCGGGCCAGCAGCTCGCGCTGGTCGACGTCGACGGGGTCGGCGGCGGCGGCCGCGGTGTCGCGGGTACGGGCCGCCAGCGTGGCCCGCGCCCGCTGCAGGGCGCTGTTCACCGAAGCCACGCTGGTGTCGAGCAGTTCGGCGACCTCGCTCGCCTGCCAGCGCAGGACCTCGCGCAGGATCAGCACCGCCCGCTGCCGGGCCGGGAGGTGCTGCAGGGCTGCGACGAAGGCGAGACGGATGGTCTCGCGCGTCTCGGTCAGCTCGGCCGGGTCGCCTTCGGGGGGCAGGACCCGGCTGTCGGGTACGGGCTGGACCCAGGCGTGCTCGGGGAGCATCGGCCCGAGGTCCGAATCGGCGCTCGACGACGGCCCGAGGTCCATGGGCCGGGCCCGGCGGTCACGGCCGTGCACGGCGTCGAGGCAGACGTTGGTGGCGATGCGGTACAGCCACGAACGCAACGAGGAGCGGCCTTCGAAGCGGTCGAGGGCGCGCCACGCCCGCACCATCGTCTCCTGCACGGCGTCGTCGGCCTCGAACCCCGAGCCGAGCATCCGGTAGCAGTACCCGGTCAGTTCCCGGCGGTACTGCTCGAGGTCCTCGGCCCGGGCCTGGGGCCGCTCGGCGGTAGCGGTGGCGGTGTCGTCGGGACGTACGGCCATGGCCGTGGATCCTACGGCGGTGCCCTCCGGCCGTGGGGCCAGGCCGGCGCTCGCCGTCCGGGTGCTGTCGTCGACCAGGGTCGGCACGGTCGTCCTCCTCCGTCGTCGCGCCCGCGGGCCGCGGGTGCCTCCAGCGGATAGGACTGCGCCGGCGCCGCCGACTCATCGCTGCCGGCGGCGAAGAGTCAGGGCCGGCGGTTCCCCTGGGGCACCGGTCTCGTCGACAGCTCCGGCGTGGGGAGGGACCACAACAGGCGCTTCGGATTTCAGCGGGGTGTGATCGTGGCGAGTAGGTCCCAGTTGGGTCGGCCGGCGTAGAGCAGCACCCGTATCCGGTAGTTGCGGAACCGGGTGAAGCCGAGGAATAGTCAATACCTGTGGATCGGCTTGCTCGCTGATCACGCGACGGCTTCTTGGTCCTGTAGTTCGCGCTCGACGATCACCCCCTTGTCGAAGCGTGCGCCGGCCCGGACGAGGGCGACGAGGTGCGGCCCGTTCACGGCCCGCCAGCGGGTCTCGGCGGCTTCGATCAGCTTGAAGGCCGTGGCGAGCCCGGCGGCTCGGGAGCCGGGGCCCTTGGTCACCTTGGTGCGCAGCCGCACGGTCGAGAACGTGGACTCGATCGGGTTGGTGGTCTTGAGGTGCAGCCAGTGCTCGGCGGGGAAGTCGAAGAAGGCGAGCAACGGGTCGACGTCGTGGACGATCTTGGCGACCGCCTTGGGCCACTTCGCTGCGAACTCGTGCGCGAACGCGTCGACCGCTCGCACGGCGTGCTCGCGGTCCTCAGCGTCACGGATCTCGGCCAGCATCTTCTTGGCTGTCGGCTGGGCCGACTTCGGCAGGGCGTTGAGGACGTTGGCGACCTTGTGCACCCAGCACCGCTGTCCCCGCGTCGCCGGGAACACCTCGCGCAATGCGCCCCAGAACCCCAGCGCCCCGTCGCCGACGGCGAGCATCGGCGCTCGCATCCCGCGGCGGCGGAGGTCCCGCAGCAGGTCAGCCCAGGACTCGGTCGACTCCCGGTAGCCGTCGGCGATGGCGACGAG
>JBQTIQ010000038.1:0-13647 GCA_052387955.1 Acidimicrobiia bacterium
GGTGATAATACGGTGATGATGGTGGAGTTGATCCATCCGATCGCGATGGACGAGGGCTTGCGGTTCGCTATCCGTGAGGGTGGTCGTACGGTGGGCGCCGGCCGCGTCACCAAGATCGTCAAGTAGCTCGGCGGGCCTTCCCGGGCCCGCAGCAGTACCGAAGTGGCAGAAGCAGTAGTTAGTGCATCTTGACAAGCGAGTGGATCCGATTAGGAGGACCTGGGCCGTGAGAGAGCACCCGCGTGGCTGACAAGCAGAAGATCCGGATCCGGCTCAAGGCCTATGACCACGAGGTCATCGACCAGTCGACCCGGAAGATCGTCGAGACCGTGCTGCGCACCCAGGCCACCGTGAGGGGGCCGATCCCGCTGCCGACCGAGAAGCACCGCTTCACGGTCATCCGGTCGCCGCACAAGGACAAGGACTCGCGGGAGCACTTCGAGATGCGGGTCCACAAACGGCTGCTCGACATCCTCGAGCCGACACCCAAGACCGTCGACTCCCTCCAGCGCCTCGAGCTCCCGGCCGGCGTCGACATCGAGATCAAGATCCAGCAGGCCTGACCGACCGAAGGTCGATCAGGCCCAGCAGGACGTGAGCCGACCTGGACGCACCCGGACCGAAGCCGCTAGGGTGTTCAGCTCGTGTGCCTGGCCCTCGCGGCCATGAGCACCGCCGCTCTGTAAGCCCTCAACCGACGTCTGCGCCGGCCTGCTGGCCTTCTGCCCGCAGGGACCGCGTAGCCAACCGAACTGACGCTCCGCCGGGCTCCGTCCCGTGCGGAGCGTTCGCATGACCGACAAGGAAGCAGGACGCAACCGATGGCGACGAAAGCGATCGTCGGCGAAAAGATCGGGATGACCCAGGTCTGGGGCGACGACAACCAGATAGTCGCCGTGACCGTGGTCAAGGTCGCCCCGCTGCGCGTGGTGCAGGTCAAGACCCAGGAGCACGACGGCTACAGCGCGGTCCAGGTCACCTTCGGCCGGGCCAACCCTCGCACGTTGTCCAAGCCCAAGGCCGGGCACTTCGCCGCCGCCGGGGTCGATCCCGGGACCAAGCTCGTCGAGCTCCGCCTCGACGACGTCAGCGACTTCGAAGTCGGCCAGGAGATCAAGGTCGACCGGTTCGAGGACGGCGACCGGGTCGACGTCACCGCCGTCAGCAAGGGCAAGGGCACCAGTGGCGTTATGAAGCGCCACGGCTTCTCAGGCCTCGGTGCCGGGCACGGCGTGCATCGCGTCCACCGGTCACCGGGCGCCATCGGGGCCTGTGCCACCCCCGCCCGAGTGCTGCGGGGGACCAAGATGGCCGGCCGGGCCGGCGCCGAGCGGGTGACGACCTTGAACCTCAAGGTCGTGCGGTCCGACTCGGAGCGCGACCTGTTGTTGGTACGGGGATCGGTCCCCGGTCCCCGGGGCGGGCTGGTCCTGATCCGCGACGCGGTCAAGGGTGGGGCGAAGTGAGCGCCGTGAAGGTCTCCGACCGTTCCGGTGCCAACGTCGGCTCCGTCGAGCTCGACCCGGCCATCTTCGGCATCGAGCCCAACGTGGCCGTGATGCACCAAGTGGTCACCGCCCAACTGGCCGCCCGACGGGCCGGCACCCAGAGCACCCGCACTCGGGCCGAGGTGGCCGGAGGCGGGGCCAAGCCCTTCCGTCAGAAGGGCGCCGGCCGGGCCCGACAAGGTTCGATCCGGGCACCGCACTGGGTCGGCGGCGGCGTCGCCCTCGGCCCCAAGCCCCGCTCCTACCGCCAGCGCACCCCGAAGAAGATGGTCCGCCTCGCCCTGCGCTCGGCCCTCTCCGACCGCGCCGGCGAGGACAAGGTCGTCGTGATCGACAGCTGGGGCATCGACACCCCCAAGACCAAGACGGCACAGGCCACCCTGCGCTCCCTGGGCCTGGAGGGCAGGGTCCTGGTGGTGTTGGGCGACGGTGACGAGGCGGTGCGCAAGAGCCTTCGCAACCTTCCCGACGTGCACTGCCTGGCAGCCCGGGAACTGAACACCTACGACGTGCTGGTCTGCGACTTCGTGGTGTTCACCCGTGAGACCCTCCCGGTCGAGCCGACCGGGGCGGCGGAGGGCGACGTCGACGCGACGCCGGTGATGATCGAGAAGGTGCACCGATGAGAGACCCTCGCGACGTGCTCATCGAGCCGGTGGTGTCGGAGAAGTCCTACGCCCTGCTGGAACAGAACGTGTACACGTTCAAGGTCCACCCGGCTGCGGCGAAGCCCGAGATCCACGACGCCGTCGAGGCGATCTTCAACGTCCGGGTCCTCAAGGTGAACACGTTGAACCGCAAGGGCAAGCGCAAGCGCAACCGTCGGGCCGCCACCTTCGGTAAGCGCCCCGACTCCAAGCGGGCGATCGTCACCCTCCACCCCGACGACCGCATCGACCTCTTCGAAGGTGGTTGACGATGGCCCTCCGCAAGCGCAAGCCGACCAGCGCGGGGCGACGGTTCCAGACCGTTTCCGATTTCGCCGAGATCACCAGGACCACGCCCGAGCGCTCGTTGCTGGCTCCCAAGCCCGGCACCGGCGGGCGTAACAACCACGGTCGCCGCACCGCCCGGCACAAGGGCGGCGGCCACAAGCAGCAGTACCGGGTCATCGACTTCAAGCGGACCAAGGACGGGGTGCCGGCCAAGGTCGCCACCATCGAGTACGACCCCAACCGCAACTGCCGCATCCTGCTCCTGCACTACCTCGACGGTGAGAAGCGCTACATCCTCGCCCCCCGCGGCGCCACCGTTGGCGACATGCTCCAGTCGGGGCAGGGCTCGGAGATCCGGCCCGGCAACGCCCTGCCGCTGCGCTACATCCCGGTCGGTACCACGGTCCACAACGTCGAACTGAAACCGGGCGCCGGCGGCCGCATGGCCCGCTCGGCCGGCTCCTCGGTGCAGTTGGTGGCCAAGGAAGGCGACCACGCCACCCTCCGCCTGCCCAGCACCGAGATGCGCCGCGTGCCGATCGACTGCCGGGCCACCGTCGGCGAGGTCGGCAACGCCGAAGCCGAGTTGATCAAGATCGGCAAGGCCGGCCGCAACCGGTGGAAGGGCGTCAAGCCCCAGACCCGCGGCGTGGCCATGAACCCGGTGGACCATCCGCTGGGCGGCGGCGAAGGCAAGACCTCGGGCGGTCGCCATCCGGTGTCGCCGTGGGGCAAGCCCGAAGGCCGTACCCGCGACAAGAACAAGCCCAGCCAGAAGCTCATCGTCCGACGCCGCCGGACCCGCGGTTCACGGAGGTAACGAAGGTGCCGCGTTCGCTGAAGAAGGGGCCGTTCGTCGACGACCACCTGCTCAAGAAAGTCGACGACCTCAACAGTCGTGGCGAGAAGAAGGTCGTCAAGACCTGGAGCAGGCGGTCAACCGTCATCCCCGACATGGTCGGCCACACCATCGCCGTCCACGACGGGCGCAAGCACGTCCCGGTCTACGTGACCGAGGCCATGGTCGGCCACAAGCTGGGCGAGTTCGCCCCCACCCGCACCTTCCGGTACCACGCCGGCCAGGAAAAGGCCCTGCGGGGCCGGAGGTAACGGGCTGATGGCATACGGCGTCAAGACCAACGAGGCGGCCGTCCCGGGGACCCACGCTCCCGGTGAGCGCCCGGGCACCCGCGCCCAGGTGCGCTACGTCCGGGTGTCGGCCTACAAAGTGCGCGAGGTGCTCGACCTGATCCGGGGCCGGGAAGTGCAGCAGGCGGACGAGATCCTCCAGCTGACCGAACGCGACGCCGCCGCCATCGTGCGTAAGTGCCTGCGTTCGGCCATGGCCAACGCCGAGCACAACGACCAGATCGACGCCGAGGAGCTCTTCGTGTCAGCCTGTTTCGCCGACGAGGGCCCGACGCTCAAGCGGTGGCGTCCCCGGGCGCGGGGCCGGGCGACCCGCATCCGCAAGCGCACCTGCCACATCACCGTCATCGTGAGCCGGCTCTCCCAGGAGCAGCTCGAGCGCCGTCGGCACACCGAGGCCGAGTCGCCGACGGCGGACGGCCGGCGCCAGCGCCGGGCCAGCGCCGTCGCCGACGCCCGCCGCCGACGGGTGGCCAAGTCCCGGACCCGCGCCGCCGCAGTCCAAGATCACGACGACCACGACCACGATCACGATCACGACGAGGTCACCACCCCCGCGGCGGCGGGACCACCGCCGCCGGCCGTCACGCACGACGACGAAGCAGACGAAGCACACGCCACGCACGACGCCACCGGGGAAGAGGAGTAGCGCAGTGGGCCAGAAGGTCAACCCTTACGGCTTCCGGCTCGGGATCACGACCGATTGGAAGTCGCGCTGGTTCGCTGACCGCGTCCAGTACCGCGACTACGTGATCGAGGACTGGAAGATCCGCAACTACCTGATGACCCAGCTGCCGCACGCGGCCATCAGCCGGGTGGAGGTCGAACGCACCCGTGACCGTCTCCGGGTCGACGCGCACACCGCCCGCCCCGGCATCGTCATCGGCCGCCGGGGGTCCGAAGCCGACCGTCTGCGGGCCGGGCTCACCAAGATCACGGGCAACAACAAGGTGCAGCTCAACATCCAGGAGATCAAGCAGCCCGAGCTCGACGCCGCCCTCATCGCCCAGGGCGTGGCCGACCAGCTCGCCGGCCGGGTCGCCTTCCGCCGGGCCATGAAGCGGGCGGTACAGAACGCCCAGAAGGCCGGCGCCCAGGGGATCCGGGTGCAGTGCTCGGGCCGTCTCGGCGGCTCGGAGATGAGCCGCACCGAGTGGTACCGGGAGGGCCGGGTGCCCCTGCACACCCTGCGGGCCGACATCGACTACGGCTTCCGTGAGGCCCGCACCAGCGCCGGCCGCATCGGCGTCAAGGTCTGGATCTACAAGGGCGACATCCTCCCCTACAAGATGGTGGCCGAGGACAAGATCGCCCGTGAGGCGGCCATGGCCGTCGGCGAAACCTCGGGCCAGGGTGCCCGCAAGGTGGTGTCGTCGGCCGCAGCCCGCCGCCGGGCCGAAGGCGGCCCCGCCGCCCCCGAGGCCGAGACCGAGGCCACACCGCTCATCAAGGAAGCCGATCCCGAGCTCGAGCGGCTGCTGGCCGAGGAAGAAGACATCGAGCGTCGCACCCGCCAGCACCACGAAGCTCCCAAGTTCCACGGGGACGCCGACTGATGTCCCCCTCGGGCACCCCCCACTTCGTGCGCCGGCCTCAGGCCCGGCGCTGGGCCGAGGTCACGCGCTGATGTTGATGCCCCGCAGGGTCAAGCACCGCAAGCAGCACCGCGGCCGGATGAAGGGTGACGCCAAGGGCGGCACCGAGGTCGTCTTCGGTGAGTACGGCATCCAGGCTCTCGAACCGGGATGGATCACCGCTCGACAGATCGAGGCCGCCCGTATCGCCATGACCCGCCACATCCGCCGCGGCGGCAAGGTGTGGATCAACCTCTTCCCCGACAAGCCCGTCACCGAGAAGCCGGCCGAGACCAGGATGGGCTCGGGCAAGGGCAACCCGGAGCGGTGGGTGGCGGTGGTCAAGCCCGGCCGGGTCATGTTCGAACTGTCCTACCCCGACGAGGCGGTGGCCCGCTCGGCCATCGACCGGGCCATCCAGAAGCTGCCCATCAAGGCCCGCTTCGTCTCCCGCGAGGAGGTGCTGTAGCCGTGGCCAACCAGCGTGCGGCCGCCGTCCGTGACCTGGCTGACGATGTCCTCATCGACCGGCTGGTCGAGACCCGCGAGGAGCTGTTCAACCTGCGGTTCCAGAACGTCACCGGCCAGCTCGACAACTACGCCCGGCTCGGCGGGCTGCGGCGGGAGATTGCCCGTATCAACACCGAGTTGCGGGCGCGCCAGATCGCCGCGTCCGACGCATTGGAGGCCGGCGATGGCTGAGAACACGACCAACGGCGCCGACGAGGCTGCCACCGGCGCCGGCCGGCCCAACCCCCGCAAGGTCCGTGAGGGCGTGGTGACGTCGGCCAAGATGGACAAGACGGCGGTGGTCGCCGTCGTCGACCGCGTCCGCCACCCGCTCTACCGCAAGACGATGCAGCGGACCACCAAGCTCTACGTCCACGACGAGAACAACGACCTCAACGCTGGCGACCGCGTCCGCGTCACCGAGACCCGCCCCCTGTCGAAGCAGAAGCGGTGGCGGCTCGTCGAGATCCTCGAACGGGCGAGGTGAGCACGCCGTGATCCAGCAGGAGACGCGCCTCCGGGTAGCCGACAACAGCGGCGCCAAGGAAGTCCTGTGCATCAAGGTGCTCGGGGGTTCCAAGCGGCGTTACGCGTCGATCGGCGACATCTTCGTGGCCACCGTGAAGGACGCCATACCCGGCGCCGCGGTCAAGAAGGGCGACGTCGTGCGCTGCGTGGTGGTCCGGGTGAAGAAGGAAAAGGGCCGGCCCGACGGCAGCTACATCCGCTTCGACGAGAACGCGGCCGTACTGATCAACGATCAGCAGCAGCCGCGCGGTACCCGCATCTTCGGCCCGGTCGGGCGCGAGCTGCGGGACAAGCGCTTCATGCGCATCGTGTCCCTAGCGCCGGAGGTCTTGTGATGGCAGGGCTGAAGATCCGCAAGGGCGACCGGGTCCGGGTCCTGACCGGCAAGGACCGGGGCAAAGAGGGCACGGTCAGCCGCGTCCTGCCCCGCGAGGACAAGGTCATCGTCGACGGCGTCAACATCGCCAAGAAGCACCAGAAGCCCACCCGGGCCATGCAACAGGGCGGGATCATCGACAAGGACATGCCGATCCCGGTCTCCAACGTGGCCGTGCTGTCGCCCAAGGACAACCGCCCGACACGCGTCGGCTACCGCTTCGACGACGCCGGCAACAAGGTCCGCATCGCCCGCCGGACGGGAGAAGACCTGTGAGCGACGTCGCGACCGCGCCGGCGCCGCGGCTCAAGCGCCGCTACCTGGACGAGCTGCGCTCCGAGCTGATGGAGCGCCTCGGGCTGGACAACGTGATGGACGTGCCCCGGCTCGAGAAGGTCGTCCTCAACATGGGCGTGGGCAAGGCCGTCCAACAGTCCAGCCTGTTGGAAGCGGCTGTGGGCGACCTCCAGATCATCGCCGGCCAGAAGCCGGTGGTCACCCGGGCCAAGAAGTCGATCGCCGGCTTCAAGCTGCGCGAGGGCAACGCCATCGGTGTGAAGGTGACGCTGCGGGGCGAGCGCATGTGGGAGTTCATCGACCGGCTCGTGAGCCTGGCCATCCCCCGGATCCGCGACTTCCGCGGCCTGCCCACCGTCTTCGACGGCCACGGCAACTACACGTTCGGTGTCACCGAACAGCTGATCTTTCCCGAGATCGACTACGACCGGGTCGACGTCACCCGGGGCATGGACATCACCATCGTCACCACCGCCCGCACCGACGCCGAAGGTCGCGCCCTGCTCGACGCACTCGGCTTCCCGTTCCGCAGGGAGGGCCAGCAGTAATGGCCAAGAAGGCTCTGATCGAAAAGCAGCAGCGCAAGCCCAAGTTCAAGGTGCGGGCCTACACACGGTGCCGCCGGTGCGGACGACCCCGGTCGGTGTACCGCAAGTTCGGGCTGTGCCGGATCTGCCTGCGGGAGATGGCCCACGCCGGCGAGATCCCCGGCGTGACGAAGGCGAGCTGGTGATGAGGGGAGGGTGTTGACGTGACCATGACCGATCCGATCGCCGACATGCTCACTCGTGTCCGCAACGCCAACGTGGCGATGCACGACCAGGTCCGCATGCCCTCCTCCAAGCAGAAGGAGGCGCTGGCCGCCATCCTCCAGCAGGAGGGCTACATCGAGGGGTTCGCGGTGGCCGACGACCCCGGGCGCCCCGGCCGGGTGCTGACCGTGACCATGAAGTACTCGCCCGAGCGGCAGCGCACGATCTCCGGTCTCCGGCGTGTGTCCAAGCCCGGCCTGCGGGTCTACACCAAAGCCGACAAGGTCCCCCGGGTGCTGGGCGGACTGGGTGTCGCGGTGTTGTCCACCAGCACCGGCCTGATGACCGACCGGGAGGCTCGCCGCGCCCGCGTCGGCGGCGAGATCCTCTGTTTCGTGTGGTGAGCTGATGTCCCGGATCGGCAAAGCCCCCATCCCCGTCCCTGACGGCGTCGAGGTCTTCCTGGCGGGCCAACGGGTCACCGTCACCGGCCCGAAGGGCACCCTCGCCCGTGGTCTCCCGGGAGCCATCTCCGTCCGCCAGGACGACGGCCGCCTGTTGGTCGAACGTCCCGACGACGAGCGCCAGAACCGTGCCCTGCACGGCCTGACCCGCTCGCTGGTCAACAACATGGTGCTGGGCGTCACCCAGGGGTTCACCCGTGAGCTCGAGATCGTCGGTGTCGGCTACCGCGTCACCGCCCAGGGCCCGGGCCGTCTCGAGCTGGCCCTCGGGTTCAGCCACTCGGTCGTCGTCGAGGCCCCTGAAGGCATCGAGTTCGAGGTGCCGGCCCCGACCCGCATCATCGTGCGGGGCATCGACAAGGAGACCGTCGGCCAGGTGGCGGCCAACATCCGCAAAGTCCGTCCCCCCGAGCCCTACAAGGGTAAGGGTGTCCGCTACGCCGGCGAACGCGTCGTGCGCAAAGCGGGCAAGACCGGGAAGTAGCCGAATCAATGAGCGAGCTTGCCAGCGAATCAGCCAGCACAGTGGGTTTGCCGATCGGTGGCCACGCGTGCAACGTGGTGACGGCCGCCGCGGGCGCCAGATGACCATGGGGAACCGATGAGCACCGCCCAGGACAAGAGGACTGCACGGCTCCGGCGGCATCGCCGGGTGCGCAAGAAGGTGCGGGGCAGCTCGGCGCGTCCCCGGCTGGCCGTGTTCCGGTCCAACAAGCACATCTCGGCCCAGGTCATCGACGACGTCACCGGCCGTACGCTGGCGGCGGCGTCGACCACCGAGGCCGACAAGCGCGACGGCGCCACCGGCAACATCGCCGCCGCCACGACGATCGGTCAGCTGGTGGCCGAGCGGGCCAAGGCTGCCGGGGTCTCCCAGGTGGTCTTCGACCGTGGCGGGTTCCAGTACCACGGCCGTGTCGCCGCCCTCGCCGAAGCCGCCCGTAACGCAGGTCTGGAGTTCTAGTGGCACGAAACGAACGAGAGGTCGCCAACCCCCGGGCCTCGGGCGACGCATCCCTGCGGGAGTCACGGGTCATCAACATCAACCGGGTGGCCAAGGTCGTGAAGGGAGGGCGGCGGTTCTCGTTCACCGCGCTGGTCGTGATCGGCGACGGCAACGGTCGCGTCGGGCTCGGCTACGGCAAGGCCAAGGAAGTGCCCCTGGCGATCCAGAAAGGCACCGAGGAAGCGCGCAAGAACCTGTTCTCGGTCCCCCTCGCCGGTTCGACGATCACCCATCCGATCATCGGCCGGATGGGTGCGGGCCGTGTCCTCATGAAGCCCGCCGCTCCCGGTACCGGCGTCATCGCCGGCGGCGCGGCCCGGGCCATCCTTGAAGAGGCCGGCATCCACGACGTGCTGTGCAAGTCGTTGGGCTCCTCCAACCACATCAACGTCGCCCGGGCCACCATCGCCGGCCTGCAGGCGCTGAAGCGGCCCGACCAGGTGGCACGGCTGCGCGGCCTTTCCGCCGAGGAGTTCGTACCCAAGGGCCTCCTCGAGGCCTACCGGCTCTCCGAGCGCGGCCCGGTCCAGGTGCAAGAGGTCCGATGAGCGCCGATGTAGAGCCCTCATCGCAGTCCCAGATCAAGGTGACCCAGGTCCGGTCCGGTATCGGGTCCAAGCCCCGTCAGCGGGGCACGCTGCGCGCCCTCGGCCTCGGCCGCATCGGCAAGTCCAATACGTTGCCCGACCGGCCCGAGATCCGGGGCATGGTGGCCAAGGTCCCCCATCTGGTGACCGTCACTGCGCTGCCATCGCAGGGGGCGCTTCAGGCCGACGGCGCCAGCGCCAGCTCGCACCGGACCAAGGAGGTGGGATCGTGAAGGTCCATGACCTGGCCCCGCCGCCGGGATCGAACACCGCCCGTCGGCGTGTCGGACGAGGTACCGCCGGCAAGGGCGGCAAGACCGCCGGCCGGGGCACCAAGGGCCAGGGAGCCCGGGACACGATCCCGATGAACTTCGAGGGCGGGCAGATGCCCCTCCACATGAGGGTGCCCAAGCTCAAGGGCTTCAAGAACCCGTTCCGGGTCGAGTACCAGGCCATCAACCTCGACACGCTCGAGTCGTGCGGCCTCGACGAGATCAGTCCCGAGACCCTGCACGCCGGCGGCCTGGCCCACAAGGGCGCGCTCATCAAGGTCCTGGCCCGGGGCGAGCTGACCCGCGCCCTCACCGTGCGCGCCCACGGCTTCTCGGCCGCCGCCGAAAGCGCCATCACCAGCGTGGGCGGTACGGTGGAAGTCCTGCCGCTGCCGTGGGGCAACGGTCGCCCGCCTGCCCAGGGGAACCAGCACACCAACCGCTAGTCGGCCCCCTTGGCTCTTCCGGAGACGTCGCCGTGCTCACCAGCCTCAAGAACATGTTCAAGATCCCGGACCTCCGGAACAAGGTCTTGTTCACGTTGCTCATGCTCGCCCTGTACCGGCTCGGTTCACACATACCGGTGCCGGGTATCGACCTGGGCGCGGTCAAGCAGCTCCAGAACTCCGCCGACCAGGGTGGCGTGGTCAGCTTCCTGCAGCTGTTCTCGGGTGGCGCGCTCACCAGCTTCGCGGTGTTCGCCCTCGGGATCATGCCGTACATCACCAGCTCGATCATCATGCAGATCCTCACGGTGGTGATCCCCAAGCTCGAGCAGTGGCAGCAGCAAGGCGCCGTCGGCCAGCGCAAGATCACCCAGTGGACCCGGTACCTCACCATGGCCATCGCCCTGGTGCAGTCGGCCGGCTACGCCTACCTGTTCCACAACGGTGGCGGAGGGTTCTTCTCCGGCGCCCAGCTACCCACCGACCTCGACTTGTTCGGCGGCCCCCAGAACTACAACTTCAACCGGGTGTCGCTGGTCGTGCTGACCCTCGTCGCCGGTACCGCCCTGTTGATGTGGATGGGCGAGCTGATCACCCAGAGGGGTATCGGCAACGGGATGTCGTTGCTGATCATGGGCTCGGTCGTCTCGACCATGCCCGCCCAGGGAGGCCAGATCCAGGCCGAGAAGGGCACGGCCTGGCTCATCGCCCTGTCCGCGGTGGGCATCCTCATCCTCGTCGGCATCGTGTTCATCGAGCTGGGCCAACGACGAATACCGGTGCAGTTCGCCAAACGGGTGGTCGGCCGGCGGATGTACGGCGGCCAGAGCACCTACATCCCGCTCAAGGTCAACCAGGCCGGGATCATCCCGATCATCTTCGCCGCCTCGGTGCTCTACCTGCCCGTGATCCTGGGCAACGTGCTACCCGCAGAGGGGTGGGGCGCAGCGGTGCAGCGAGCGATCAACAACCACGTGGTGAAGCAGGACAGCCTGGTCCACATCGCCCTGTACGGCCTGTTGATCGTGGGTTTCACGTACTTCTACACGATGATCACGTTCGACCCCCATCAGCAGGCTGACAACATCCGCAAGCAGGGCGGCTTCATCCCCGGCATCCGGCCCGGCCCCCAGACCGAGCGCTACCTGGCCAAGATCGTGAACCGCATCACGCTGCCGGGGGCACTCTTCATCGCCGCCATCGCGCTGATGCCGGCGATCCTGCTGGCGGTGGCCAACATCAACAACTTCCCCTTCGCCGGGACGACCCTGTTGATCGCGGTGGGCGTCGGGCTGGAGACGATGAAGCAGATCGACAGCCAGTTGATGATGCGCAACTACGACGGGTTCCTGAAGTGACCTCTCGTACCGCTGCGTCGGAGCCCGACAGCGCCGCGATCGGAACGATGGCGATCGTTTCGTGATCCCCGGCGTTCGCCTCGTCATCCTGGGACGCCAGGGTGCCGGCAAGGGAACCCAGTGCACCCGGATGGCCCGCCACTACGTGGTGCCCCACATCTCGACCGGCGACATGCTCCGCGCCGCCGTACGGGAGGGCACCGACTTCGGCCGCAAGGCCAAGGAGTACATGGACCGCGGCGAGCTGCTGCCTGACGACATCGTCATCGGCGTCGTCGGCGAGCGCCTCGAGCGCAACGACACCCGATTCCGCGGCTTCGTCCTGGACGGCTTCCCCCGGACCGTCGGCCAGGCCGAAGCGCTGGCCGAGTTGACCGCCCGAGCTCCGGTGCACCTCGTCATCGACCTGCGGGTCGCCGAGGAGGTGGTGCTCGGCCGGATCTCCAACCGGCGGGTCTGCGTCGACTGTGGCGCCAACTACTCCCTCAGCGAACCGCCCCGGGTCGAGTGGGCCTGCGACCTGTGCGGAGGCGACGTCGTGCAGCGTGACGACGACACCCCCGCCGCCGTCCGCAAGCGTCTCGACCTGTACACCCAGGAGACGGCCCCGTTGGTGTCGTGGTACGACGAGCAGGGCCTGCTCGTCGCCGTCGACGGGTTGGGCCGCCCCGACGAGGTCTCCAGCCGCCTGATGTCCTCCATCGACCGCCGGGCGCGGGTCTGAACACATGATCGTTACGTCCTCCTGCGAGCGGAGCCAGGGCGACCGACGCTCAGCGCTCGGAGACCCCTGCTCGCCGATGCGAGCGCCGGAGCGCCAGCGCCGGCGCGGCCGAGAGCGGCCTGCGTGGCCGGGGAACGCCAGCTAGCAATGCCCGGTTCCACGATCCGCAAGTCCCGTGACCAGCTGGACCGGATGCGCCGGGCCGGCCGGGTCGTGGCCGAGATGCACAGCGAGATCCGCAAGGCGGTCCGGGCCGGGGTCACCACCGCCGATCTCGATCAGATCGCCCGCGGTGTGCTCGACCGCCGCGGCGCCCGCAGCAACTTCCTGGGCTACGGGCACCCACCGTTCCCAGCCGTCGTGTGCACGTCGCCCAACGACGTGATCGTGCACGGCATCCCCGGTCCCTACCGGCTCGTCGACGGCGACATCGTCTCGATCGACTGCGGCGCCATCATCGACGGCTGGCACGGCGACGCCGCCTTCACCATGGGGGTGGGCGAGATAGCGCCTGAGGCCCAGCGCCTGATCGACATCACCGAGGCCAGCCTCGACGCCGGGATCAAGGCCATGGTGGAGGGCAACCGCCTCCAGGACATCGGTCACGCCGTGCAGACCGTCGCCGAGGCCGCCGGGTTCTCGGTCGTGCGGGGCTACTCGGGGCACGCCATCGGCACCGCCATGCACGAGGAGCCTCAGGTCCCGAACTACGGCGAGCCGGGCAAGGGCCCCAAGCTCAAGTCCGGGATGGTCTTCGCTATCGAACCGATGGTCAACGCCGGGTCCCGCCACACCAAGGTGCTCGACGATGGTTGGACCGTTGTCACCGCCGACGGGAAGCTCTCGGCCCACTTCGAGCATTCGATCGCCATCACCGCCAATGGGCCCGAGGTGCTGACCCTACCCTGAGCGCTCGGGGGCTGCTGTGGCGGCGCCGCCCGCCCAGCCGGCACTATGGGCCCATGGCCGAGACCATCGGCGGCGGGTCCCGGCCGCCGCAGCCGATCTGTGTGGTCGTGCCCTGCGCGGTGTGCGCCAAGGAAGCGGGCTACATCGAGCTGACCCCGCCCCACCACGTTCCGGAGGCCTGGTCCCGGCAGCCGCCCGACGCCAGCCGGCGGGCCCGCCGGCGGGCGTCGACCCGGTGGTGGCTGGTGTTCC
>JBQTIQ010000039.1:0-10990 GCA_052387955.1 Acidimicrobiia bacterium
GCCCTTGCCGGCGATGAGGACCACGTCGCCGGCACCGGCATCGGCGAGGGCGAGGGCGATGGCGGAACGTCGGGGGTGGGCGACCCGCACCCCGGAACGGGCGGGGGTGGCGGCCGCGCCCCCCCCACGTTCCGCCATCGCCCTCGCCCTCGCCGATGCCGGTGCCGGCGACGTGGTCCTCATCGCCGGCAAGGGCCACGAGACGACCCAGGTCGTCGGCGACGTCACCGTTCCCTTCGACGACCGGGCCGTCGCCCGCGAACTGCTGGGAAACCTCTAGTGGTCGGACTGCTCATCGCCGCCATCGTGAGCGGCACGGTCTCGGTGGTGGGGACCCGGTTCCTGATCGACTGGTTGCGGGCGCGACGGATCGGCCAGCCCATCCGCGAGGACGGGCCCGAGGGCCACAACCTCAAGTCGGGTACACCGACCATGGGCGGCGTGGCCATCGTGATCGCCGCCCTGCTCGGCTATCTCGTGCCTCATCTGGTCCGGCGGGGCGTGATCTTCACCTACTCCGGGCTGTTGTTGATGTTGGCCGTGGCCGGCGCCGGCGCCGTCGGCCTCCTCGACGACTGGATCAAGGTCAAGAACGAACGCAACCTCGGCCTCACCAAGCGGGCCAAGACCCTGGGTCTGGTGGCGGTGGCCGCGGTGTTCAGCGTGCTGGCGGTGCTGGTGACCGACACCCACACGACCCTGTCGTTCACCCGGTTCGACTCGCCCGGCTTCGAGCTGGGCAGCGTCGGGTGGGTCGTGTTCGCCATCTTGGTGATCTATGGCAGTGCTAATGCCGTGAACCTGACCGACGGTCTCGACGGTCTTGCTGCCGGTTCGGCCACCTATGCGTTCATCTGCTACACGATCATCGCCTTCTGGGCGTTCCGTCATCCCGAGCTGTACGACATCGCCCACTCCTACGACCTGGCCATCGCCGCCGCCGCCATGCTGGGGGCCTCTACCGGCTTCCTGTGGTGGAACGCCAACCCGGCCCAGATCTTCATGGGCGACACCGGGTCACTCGCCATCGGGACCGGTCTGGCTGCTCTCGCCCTGCTGACGAACACCCACCTCCTGTTGCCGATCGTGGGCGGCCTGTTCGTTCTGGAGACGTTGTCGGTGATCGTGCAGGTGATGTCCTTCCGCCTCTTCGGCGGCCGGCGGGTGTTCCGGATGGCGCCCATTCACCACCATTTCGAGCTCTCGGGCTGGCCCGAGAACACCGTGATCGTGCGCTTCTGGATCCTCTGCGTCGTGTTCACGTCCCTGGCCCTCGGCTTCTACTACGCCGACTTCCTCTCGATCCCCGGCGCCACCGAGTGACGATGGACCGGGCTCTGATCATCGGCATGGGCGTCACCGGCCGGGCCATGGCCTCGGCCCTGGCCGCCCGGGGGGTCGAGGTCGTCGTCGCCGACGACCACCCCGGAGCCGGCTTCGACACCGTCGCCGCCCACTTGGGCGTCGCCTTCGAGGCCGCCCCCGGCCCGGCCGGCTACGCCCGGTTGGTGGGCGCCGTCGACGCGGTGCTGCCCAGCCCCGGGCTCGGGGACACCCACCCGGGGCTCGACGCCGCCCGGCGCCAGGGCGTGCCGGTGCGCAGTGAGTTCGACCTCGCCCGGGAGTGGGACGACCGTCCCCTGCTGGCCGTGACCGGGACCGACGGCAAGACCACGGTGACGATGCTCGCCACCTCCATGCTCACCGCGTCGGGCCTACGGGCAGCGGCGGTGGGCAACACCGACGTGCCGTTGGTGGCGGCCATCGAGGACCCCGCGGTCGACGTGTTCGTGGTCGAGGCGTCCTCGTTCCGCCTCGACCACAGCGAGCGCTTCACCCCGGCGGTGGCAACCTGGCTCAACGTCGCCCCCGACCACCTCAACCGCCACCGCTCCTTCGACGCCTACGTCGAGGCCAAGGCCCGGATCTGGCGGGACCAGGCCCCCGACGCACTGGCGGTCGGCAACGCCGACGACCCGGTGGTGGCCGGCCGCCTCCGCTACGCCCCGGCCCGCCAGGTCACCTTCGGCACCACCCCCGATGCCGGGTACCGCGTCGCCGGCAACCGCATGCTGACCCCCGACGGCACGGAGCTGTTCCGTACCGACGAGCTGTGGCGCGCCTTTCCCCACGACGTGGTCGACGCCTTGGCCGCGGCGGCCACCGCCATCGGCGGAGGCGCCTCGCTCGAGGGCTGCCGGAGCGCGCTGCGGGAGTTCCGGGGGCTGCCCCATCGCATCACGTTGGTGGCCGACCACGACGGTGTGCGCTGGTACGACGACTCGAAGGCGACGACACCCAACGCCGCCCTCGCCGCCGTGCGGTCGTTCCCGTCGGTGGTGCTGATCGCCGGTGGCCAGAACAAGGGCCTCGACCTGTCGGTGCTGGCCAGCGCGGCCGGCCACGTCCGGGCCGTGGTGGCCATCGGCGAGGCCGCCGGCGAGGTGGTCGACGCGTTCGCCGGCCTTCGGCCTGTGGTCGAGGCCGCCTCGATGGCCGAGGCGGTCGCCCGAGCGGCGGCGGTGGCCCAGCCCGGCGACGCCGTGCTGCTCTCCCCGGCGTGCGCCTCCTTCGACTGGTACGGCTCCTACGGCGAGCGGGGCGACGACTTCGTCGCGCAGGTCGGCGGGGTCGTGGCGGTTCCTACGCCCCGTCCCCGCCACCAGGGGGCGTCGCGCGCCTCCGGGCCGCCGGGAGCGCTGTGATTTTCCCACCCGCCCCACGGCCGGAGGTGTCCTGGTGACGGTCACGACGGTGCCGACGCGTGCGGCGAGGGAGCGCCGGCGGGCGCCGGCGGTGACGGCGGCACCCGGCGTCTACCTGTTGTTGTTCGCGGTGATCTCGGTGCTGGCGCTCATCGGGCTGGTGATGGTGCTCTCGGCGTCGTCGGTCATCGCCCTGCACGAGCACGCCAACCCCTACCACTACTTCGGGCGTCAGGCGCTGTGGCTGGCTGGGGGGACGGTGCTCTTCGTGATCACGCTGCGCACCGACTACCACCGGTTCCGGCGACTGGCCACGCCGATGCTGGTCCTCTGCCTCGCCCTGCTCGTGATGGTCCTGGTGCCCGGCGTCGGCACGAACGCCAACGGGTCGAGCCGTTGGCTGGGGTTCGGCAGCCTCAGCCTCCAGCCCTCCGAGTTCGCCAAGTTGGCGGTGCTGTTGTTCTCGGCCGACCTGTTGGCCCGCCGGGCGGACCGCATCGACGACTGCCGGGCCACGCTGCGACCGGTGCTGGTGGTGCTGGCGGCAGTGGCGGCGCTGATCATGCTCCAGCCCAACCTGGGCACGACGATCATCGTCGTGTTCATCGGCTTCGCCGTGCTGTTCACCGCCGGCGTGCCCCTGGGCCCGCTGGCCGGCTGCAGCCTGGCCGGGGGTGGGCTGGCTCTGGCCGCGTCGGTTACCGAGGGGTACCGCCGGGCCCGTCTGTTCGCCTTCCTGCACCCGTGGCAGGACCCCAGCAACACCGGGTACCAGACGATCCAGTCCCAGGTCAGCCTGGCCTCGGGCGGGTGGCTCGGCGTCGGCCTGGGCGCCTCCCGGGCCAAATGGGGCTTCCTGCCCTACGCCCATACCGACTTCATCTTCGCCATCATCGGCGAGGAGCTGGGCCTGGTCGGCGCGACGTTGGTGGTGGGCCTCTTCGTCCTGCTGGGCGCCCTTGGCATACGTGCCGCCATGACCGCCCGCGACACCTTCGGCCGGCTGGTGGCGGTCGGTGTCACCGCCTGGCTGTGCGGTCAGGCGTTCGTCAACATCGGCGCCGTGGTCGGCGTGCTACCCATCACCGGGGTGCCGCTTCCCTTCGTCTCTTTCGGGGGCTCGTCGATGCTGTCGACGATGGCGGCGGCCGGCATCCTGTGCAACGTGGCCCGTCAACCCCGACGCGAGCGGTCCGCGGCGACGACCCGATGACAGAGCCCGTCCCGGGCACACCCACGGTCTGGGCGCTGATCTGTGGCGGCGGTACCGCCGGCCACGTGCTCCCGGCGCTGGCCATCGCCGGCGCCATGGTCGAGCGTGGCCACGACCCGTCCACCATCCACTTCGTGGGGGGGGAGCGGGGGGTCGAGTCGACGCTGGTGCCGGCGGCCGGCTTCGAGCTCACCCGGCTACCGGGGCGGGGGTTCCGCCGCCGTCTGAGCGTCGCCAACCTTGCCGCCCTGCGAGACCTGTTCCGAGGCGTGCGCCAGGGCGTCACCCTCGTGCGCCGGCTGCGGCCCGAGGTGGTGGTGTCGGTCGGCGGCTACGCCTCGGTGCCCTGCGCCCTGGCCGCGGCCGTCCTGGGGGTACCGATCGTGGTGGCCGAGCAGAACGCCCGCCCCGGCGCCGCCAACCGGCTCGTCGCCCGCTTCGCCCGGGCGTCGGCCGTCTCCTTCGAAAACACCGCTCTGCCCCGGCCGGTGCTGACCGGCAACCCGGTCCGGCCCGAGGTCCTGGCCATCGACCGCCGCCACCGCGGGCGAGCCCGCAACGCCCTCGGCGTCGAGCCGGGCCGGGCGCTGGTGCTGGTGGCGGGGGGTTCGCTGGGCGCCCTCCGGCTCAACCACGCCGCCCTCGAGGCCGTCCAGGGCCCGTGGCGGCAGCGGTCCGACCTGTGTGTGCGCCACGTCGTCGGTGCCCGGGACTGGGATGCCGGCTTCGAGGCCGAGGCCCGGGTCCACGGGCCCCATGCCGTCCAGTACCAGCCCCTGCGCTACGAGGACGACATGCCCCTGGCGCTGACGGCAGCCGATGTGGCGGTGTGCCGGTCGGGTTCGAGCTCGGTATTCGAGCTCGCCGCCGCTGGCGTGCCTGCGGTCCTGGTGCCCTCGCCCAACGTCACCGGCGACCACCAGACCGCCAACGCCCGGTACCTCGAAGCCGCTGGCGGCGCCGTCGTGGTGGCCGACCACGACTTCGACGGGGACCGGCTGGCGGCCGAGGTCGACGCCATCCTGGCGGGGCCGGGCCGGCTCGGCGAGATGTCCCGGGCGGCGGCCGCCGTCGCCCGTCCCGGTGCCGCCGACGCCATCGCCGCCCTCGCCGAGACCCACGCTGGGCTGCCGGCGTTCCCCGGCCACGCAGGCCGCTCGTTGCCGCGCCTGGGCTGGCGCTCCGGCGCACGTACCGGCGGACGCCTGCGGCAATCGGCGATGCGGTGGTTTCGTCGGTGAGGCCGGCTGCTCATGGCCGTCGGTGGCCCAGCCCGCGCCGTGCTCGGGGTATCCGGCCGGGAAGCTCGTACCTATGAGAGCCCTGGGACCGAAGTGGCTGTCGACGCCTCGGCGGGTGCACATCGTGGGGATCGGCGGCGCCGGCATGAACTCCATCGCGGTGGTGCTGACGGCTATGGGCCACCAGGTGTCGGGCAGCGACCTCAAGACGTCGGCGGGCCTGGCGCGCCTGGAGGCGGCCGGGGTCGACGTGCACGTCGGCCACGACGCCGCCCACCTCGGTGACGCCGAGATGGTGGCGATCTCGACCGCCGTCCCCCCTACCAACCCCGAAGTCGCCGCCGCCCGAGCCAAGAAAGTACCGGTCGCCCGGCGGGCCGACATCCTGGCCGCCATCGCCGCCACCCGGCGCTGCGTCGCCGTGTCGGGAACCCACGGCAAGACGACGACATCGTCGATGCTGGCCCTGGTACTGGTCGAGGCCGGGTTCCGGCCCTCCTTCATCGTCGGCGGCGAGCTGAACGAGATCGGCGGGGGCGCGGTGTGGGACCGCGGCGAGTGGTTCGCGGTGGAGGCCGACGAGAGCGACGGCACCTTCCTCGAGCTCCCGGTCGAAGTCGCGGTGGTGACCTCGGTCGAGGCCGACCATCTCGACCACTTCGGATCGCTGGCTGCCATCGAGGCCGACTTCGACCGCTTCCTGGCCCAGGCCGAGGGGCCGACCGTGGCCTGCGCCGATGATCCCATCGCCGCCCGCCTCGGCCGGGGCCGGGGAGCTGTGCTCTACGGCACCAGCGAAGCCGCCGATGTCCGCATCGTCGAGGCTCGGACCGGCCGGGCCGGGTCGACGTTCACGTTGGCCCGGGGCGACGAGGTGCTCGGTCCCGTCGCGCTTCCCGTCCCGGGTATGCACAACGTGCGCAACGCCACCGCCGCCATCGTCGCCGCCATGGCATGCGGAGCCCCCTTCGCCGCCGGGCAGGCGGCGCTGGCCCGGTACGCGGGCGTTGCCCGCCGCTACCAGTTCCGGGGCACGGCCGGGGGTGTGACCTTCGTCGACGACTACGCCCACAATCCGGGCAAGGTGCGGGCGGTCCTCGATGCCGCCGCCGCCGGCGGTTGGGGTCGGGTCGTCTGCGTGTTCCAGCCCCACCGCTTCAGCCGTACCCATGCCCTGCGGTCCGAGTTCGGCGCCGCCTTCGACGACGCCGGCCTGCTCGCGGTGATGGACGTGTACGGCGCCGGCGAGGCGCCCTTGCCCGGTGTGTCCGGGAAGCTGGTGGTCGATGCCGTCCTCGAACATCGGCCCTGGGCCCGGGTGGCCTGGGCCCCCCGACGAGACGACGTCGTGACCTATCTGCGGCGCGAGCTTCGCCCCGGCGACCTGTGCCTCACGCTCGGTGCCGGCGACGTGACTGCACTGCCCGACCACCTCATCGCCGCCCTCGGTCCCGGTTGATGGCCGGCGGGCGCGGGCGCGCACCAGGCTCGTGGTGACGGTGGACGAGCGAGCGCAACAGGCGCTGGCCGTGCTGGTCGAACGGGTTGGCGACCGGGTCGCGGCCGACGTCCCCATCGGGCCTCGTACCACCTACCGGGTCGGCGGCTCGGCCGCAGTGGTGGTGACGGCGATCTCCAGTGGCGACCTGGCGGCGGTGCGCGACGCAGTGGTCAGCTCCGGGGTCCCGGTACTGATGGTCGGGAAGGGGTCGAACCTGCTGGTGGCTGACGCGGGCTTTCCCGGCCTCGTCCTCGTCCTCGGCGATCCCTTCGAAGGGGCCCGGCTGCGGGGGACACGGGCCCTGGTGGGCGGGGCCGCCGCACTCCCGGTCCTGGCCCGGCGGACCGCCGCGGCTGGGCTCACCGGCTTCGAATGGGCGGTGGGGGTACCCGGTTCGGCCGGGGGAGCAGTACGGATGAACGCCGGCGGGCACGGCTCGGACATGGCGGCGGTGGTGGCGAGGGTCCGCGTCCTGGACACCGCCGGAGGGGAGGATGGATGGATGCCCGCCACCGCGCTCGACTTCGGCTACCGGCACTCGTCGATCACCCCGACCCAGGTCGTGATCGAGGCCGAGCTGGCCCTCTCCGACGGTGACCGGGCCCGGTCCGAGGCGTTGGTCGCCGACATCGTGCGCTGGCGGCGAGCGAACCAGCCCGGGGGACAGAACGCGGGATCGGTCTTCACCAACCCTCCGGGGGATTCCGCGGGCCGCCTGATCCACGAGGCCGGCCTGAAAGGCTTCCGCCTCGGTACCGCGGTGGTCTCGGAAAAGCACGCCAACTTCATCATCGCAGAGCCTGGCGGCCGGGCCGAGGACGTGCTGTCGTTGATGACCGAGATCGGGCGCCGTGTCCTTGACGCCCACGGCGTCCAGCTTGAGCCCGAGACCCAGCTGGTGGGGTTCGACCTGTGAGGCGTGCCCCGTCCGGAGCGCCCGCCCGGGGCCTTGGATGTCGGTCTCCTGTGGAGGTCAAGGGTTGACCCTTACTGTTTCTCCTGGCCGTAGCCCCGGTAGAGTCGTCATCGACCCCCGTCTGCGGGCGCGGCGCATCGCCGTACGCCGGGACGAGGGCCGGCGCCGGCTACGCCGACTGGCCGTCCTGGGGGGCGTGCTGGGCCTGTTGTCGGGGTCGTTCGGGGCCGTGCGCAGCCCTTTGTTCGACGTCGACCGGATCGCCGTCGAGGGCTCGGAGCGGACCCCGGTCGAAGCGGTCGAGGCCGCGGCGGGGATCCACCGGGGAGATGCCATGGTCGATGTCGACCTGGCCCAGGCCCGCGCCGCTGTCGCCGCCCTCCCGTGGGTCCGGACCGTAGCGGTGAGCCGGCGCTGGCCCGGCTCGGTCAGCATCGCGGTCACCGAGAGGGTGCCTCGGGCCGCGGTGGCGGTCGACGGTGGCGGGTTCGCCCTGGTCGACGACGAGGCCCGGTTGCTGGCCACGTCCTCGACCGCTCCCGACGACATCGTGGTCATCGACGGGGCGAGCGCCGGGGGTCCGCCCGGCTCGACGATCGAGGGCATTGGGGCCGGGCTCGATGTCGCCCGGGCGCTGACGCCCGCCCTGGCCGGGAGGACCGGGTCGGTCTCGGTGTCGGAGGGCCTGGCCCGTCTGGTGCTCAGCGACGGCGGCGAGGTCCGGATGGGGACCGTCGACGACCTCGACGCCAAGGTCCTGGCCGCCGAGACCATGTTGGCCAAGGCTGACCTCTCCGAGCTCTGCGCGGTCGACGTCCGCGTGCCCTCAGCACCGACCTTGACGAGAGGCCGAACGTGTGCGTAAGGTCTCGACCGACACTGAAGGTTGATGAAAGTCTCAATCTTACGTTGAAGGTTAGTGAGCCGGGCCGGCAGGGCCCGGCTCTTGGTGTATCCCAGCGAGGCTCCGCTGGCTGTCCGAGGGAGAATCCCCATGACCGAACGCAGTGAGGTCAGCAGCGCCGTCCCGCACACGGCCGTCAACGGAGCGGAGGCAAGACCATGAGCGGCAACCCGCAGAACTACCTGGCCGTGATCAAGGTCGTCGGGATCGGCGGCGGCGGGGTCAACGCCGTCAACCGCATGATCGACGCCGGCTTGAAAGGCGTCGAGTTCATCGCCGTCAACACCGACGCCCAGGCCCTGCTGATGAGCGACGCCGACGTCAAGCTCGACATCGGCCGCGAGCTCACCCGCGGCCTCGGCGCCGGTAGCGACCCCGAGGTCGGCCGCCAGGCCGCCGAAGCCCACCGGGAGGAGATCGAAGAGGTCCTGAAGGGCGCCGACATGGTGTTCATCACCGCGGGCAAGGGCGGCGGCACCGGAACCGGTGGCGCTCCTGTGGTGGCCGAGATCGCCAAGACGCTCGGGGCCTTGACCATCGGCGTGGTGACCCGTCCGTTCGCGTTCGAGGGCCGCCGGCGGTCGGTGCAGGCCGAGCAGGGCATCCAGCGCCTCCGGGAGAAGGTCGATACCCAGATCGTCATCCCCAACGACCGACTGCTGACCGTGTCGAACGAGAAGACGTCAGTCCTCAACGCCTTCAAGATGGCCGACGAGGTGCTGCTCCAAGGCGTCCAGGGCATCACCGACCTCATCACCACACCCGGGCTCATCAACACCGACTTCGCCGATGTGAAGATGATCATGAGCAACGCCGGCTCCGCCCTCATGGGCATCGGCTACGGCTCTGGTGAGGGCCGCGCTCTCGACGCCGCCCGCAAGGCCATCTCGAGCCCGCTGCTCGAGGCGTCGATCGAAGGGGCGCGCGGCATCCTGCTCAACATCTCCGGCGGTAGCGACCTCGGCCTCTTCGAGGTCAACGAGGCCGCCGAGGTCATCCATGGCGTCGCCCACCCGGATGCCAACATCATCTTCGGCGCCGTCATCGACGACGAGATGGGCGACGAAGTGCGGGTCACGGTCATCGCCGCCGGGTTCGACCGGTGGGAAGGTGGCCGGGCCGAGGACACCCCTCGGGGCCGGGCCCCGGTGGCGGCTGACCGCGACGTGTTCGTCGGGGCGGACGACGACGACCTCGGCGACGACGACGACTTCGACGTGCCGAGCTTCCTGAAGTGAGCCCGGCCGACGGCGCGAGTGCCAGCTCGCCCGGTGGCGATGGGTGTGGGGTGCAGCCCCACGGGAACACCGACCTGTCCATCGCCGGCGTCGCGCCGCGGGTGCCTCGACGGTCGGTCCCACCGCACCCTCGGAGCGCGCCGGCCTGAACGATCTGGAGCGCGACCTGGAGTACCGCTACCGGTTCACCGAGCGCGGCGACGGGGACTTCGTAGCCGGTGCCACTGCGCCCGGCGCGGTCCCGGGCCCGGTCTCCTGGTTGCGGCAGGTGCACGGCGCCGGGGTGGTCGTCGTCGACCGTCCGGGGCAGTGGGCTGGCGCCGAGGCGGACGGCGCGGTCACGTCGCAGCCTGGCTGCGCACTGGCGGTCCGGACCGCCGACTGTGCCCCGGTCGTGCTCCTCGGGCGGGGCGCGGTGGGCGTCGCCCACGCCGGCTGGCGCGGCCTCGTCGCCGGGGTCCTGGAAGCCACCGTCGCCGCTCTGGGGGACCTCGGGACCAGTGAGGTCCGGGCCGTCCTCGGGCCCTCGATCGGCCCCGAGTGCTACGAGTTCGGCCATGCCGACCTCGCCGCCGTTACTGCCCGCACAGGCGCTCGGGCCCGCTCGGCGACGGCGTGGGCGACGGCGGCGCTCGACCTTCGAGCCGGGGTCCGTTCGGTCCTCGCCGGTGCCGGCGTACCGGTGGCCGAGTTCGGGGGCTGCACCGCGTGCGAGCCAGGCCGCTTCTTCTCCCATCGGGCGCGGGCCGAGCCCCAGCGCCATGCCGCCTTCGCCTGGCTGGTGCCGACACCGGCCCCCCGGACCGGCGCAGTCCCGATGCCAGCTGTCGGCCCCCCCGTCGATCGAGGCCGATGAGCACCGCGGCCCCCGACGTCGGCGCGATGCGGGCGGCCGTCGAACGGGTACGAGACCGCATTGCCACGGCGGGAGGCGACCCCGCAAGGGTCACGGTGGTGGCGGTGACCAAGGGCCACGGCGCTGCCGCGGCCCGATCAGCCCTCGCCGCCGGGGTCAGCGACCTGGGCGAGAACTACGCCCAGGAGCTGCTGGCCAAGGCGCCGGCGGTGGGCTCGGCCCGCTGGCACTTCATCGGCGGGCTCCAGCGCAACAAGGCCCGTGCGCTGGCGCCGCTGGTTTCGTGCTGGCAGACGGTCGACCGCGACTCCGTGGCCGTGGGGCGCGGCCGCCGGGCGCCGGGGGGGGGGGGGGGCGGGCCGGGGAAAGGGTGCGCCCACCCCCCCCCGGGCGGGGGCGCGCCCCCCCCCCGGCCC
>JBQTIQ010000040.1:0-91652 GCA_052387955.1 Acidimicrobiia bacterium
CAAGCGCCGGAGCGCCAGCGCAGGCGCGGCGCGTGCGGCCTGGGGGGCCGGGGAACGCGGCCAGCAACGACGCAAGCGCCGGAGCGCCAGCGCAGGCGCGGCCGGAGCGGCCTGCGTGGCCGGGGAACGCGGCCAGCAACGACGCAAGCGCCGGAGCGCCAGCGCAGGCGCGGCCGGAGCGGCCTGCGTGGCCGGGGAACGCAGCTAGCAAAGTCGTGATCGTGGGACGGCCCAACGTCGGCAAGTCGACGTTGCTGAACCGGATCGTCGGCCGGCGCGAAGCGATCGTCGAGGAACGGCCGGGCATCACCCGTGACCGCAAGGAGGTGGCGGCCGAGTGGCGGGGCCGTGCGTTCTGCCTGGTCGACACCGGTGGCTGGCTCCCCAACGGGGCCGGCGACAGCCTCGACGAGAAGGTCAGCCGGCAGAGCGAACAGGCCATGCGCGAGGCCGACGTGGTGCTGCTGGTGCTCGACGTCACCGTCGGCGTCACCGATGAAGATGCCCAGGTGGCAGCCGTCCTGCGCCGCAGCGGGACCCGGGTGATCGTCGTCGCCAACAAGGTCGACGACACCAACCGGGAGGCGGCCATCTGGGACCTGCTCGCCCTCGGGCTCGGCGACCCCCACCCGGTGAGCGCCTTGCACGGCCGGGGCACCGGGGACCTGCTCGACACGCTCGTCGACCAGCTCCCGGCCGAGCCCGAGCCGGAGCCCGCCGGCGACGAGGTTCGCGACGGCAGCGGCGGGAGCGACGAGGACCGCGTGTTCGCGGTCGCCATCGTCGGCCGGCCCAACGTCGGCAAGTCGACGCTCTTCAACCGGGTCATCGGGTCGGACCGGGCGGTCGTGCACGACATGCCCGGCACCACCCGCGACACCGTCGACACGGTGGTCCAGACCCCGGCGGGGCCGCTGCGGTTCATCGACACGGCCGGCATGCGGCGCAAGTCGCGCATCGACGACGGGCCCGAGTACTACTCGACGGTCCGCGCCCTGCAGGCGGTCGACCTCGCCGACATCGCGGTGTTGGTCATCGACGCCGTCGAGGGGGTCACCGCCCAGGACCAGCGCCTCGCCGAGCGCGTCGACGCCGCCGGCTGCCCGGTGGTGGTGATGCTCAACAAGTGGGACCTCCTCGATGCCGACCAGCGGACGGCCATGACCGCGCAGGTGGGCCAGAAGCTCCACTTCATCGGTGAGGCGGCGGTGCTCAAGGCGTCGGCCCTCACCGGCAGGGGCGTGCACAAGCTGCTGCCGGCGCTGGAGGGCGCCATCGAGGCGTACCACCGTCGAGTGCCGACCCGGCGGGTGAACGACGTCCTGCGAGCAGCTCAGGGCGCGCAACCGGCACCGCACGGGGCGAGGGTCCTCTACGCCACCCAGGGTGCGGCCGACCCGCCGACGTTCACCCTCTTCACCAACAAGGAACTGCCCCCCACGTACCTGCGCTACCTCGAACGGCGGCTCCGGGAGGAGTTCGGTCTCGGGGCGACGCCGGTCAAACTGCGGGTCCGGCGGCGGGCGGACTGAGTTTCGTTCCGGCACCGGAGGTCATCGGATCGTCGGCGCAAGCGTTGGCGGCTTCGTCCACCATCGGTGGTCGTTGCGCGATCGTGACCCATTCGCGGCCAGGCTGTGCGGCCCAGCCACTACAGTCGACCGCCGGATGGAGAACCCACTCCTGGCCCTCGTGGCCGTAGCGTGCGCCTTGGCGGCCGGCGTATGGGGCCGGTCCGCCCGTTACCTCCAGAGGGTCGAGCGGCGGGTCCGCAACGAGTTCGGTTCCGAGAACGACGCAACCGTGCTGGCCGGAGCCCAGTTCCGCAAGGAGCTGCACACGACCGGCCTGTACCTGGTGCTGGGACTGGCTTCCCTGGTAGGCGCCCTCACCGACGCCCCGGGCGCGATCCTGCTGTTCGCGCTGATCCTGGTGCCGGTGGGCCTGACCCTGTTCTTCGGCCGTGACTTCGTGCGCGAGTCGCGCCTGTTCGAGAACCGGGTCAAGCTCGAGCGCAAGTACGAAGAGGTGCTGAGCCAGGAGGACCTCGCCCCCAAGCGCTGGGCCGAACGGTTGGCGCCGGACAACCTGCCCGAGATCCCCGGCTTCGAGGTCGGCCGCGTGTACCAGCCGGGCACCGGCATGATGGCCGGCGACTTCTACGACCTGTTCCAGGTGGCACCGAGCCGGGTGGCGGCGGTCATCGGCGACGTGACCGGCCACGGGATCGAACCGTCGATCACCGCCTTCCAGGCCAAGTACCTGCTGCGCGTGTTCCTGCGCGAGTACCGGGACCCGGGCCAGGCCCTCGAACTGCTCAACGCCCAGATGGCAGCCCATGCCCGGCCCGAGGAGTTCATCTCGCTGCTGGTCGTCGTGGTGGACACCGACGCCGGGACGCTGCGGTTCGCGTCGGCCGGGCACCCCGCCGGGTGGCTGTGGCACGACCGTGAGGTGCAGCCGTTGCGGGCCACCGGGCCCCTGCTGCTGCTCGACCCCGAGGCGGGCTACCACAGCCGGGAGATCCCCCTCGACATCGGCGACCTCTTGCTGACCTACACCGACGGGCTGGCCGAGGCCCGCGACGGCGAGCACATGTTCGGCGAGGAGCGCATCGCCTCGTTCATGCGCCGTGATCCCGGCGTCGACCCCGACGTGCTGTGCAAGAGCCTGCTCGAGGCGGCCCGCGACTTCGCCTCGTCGCCGATCAACGACGACATCGCCATCCTGGCCGTGCGCCGGCAGTAGAACAGCCCCATGACGGGCGACGGCATCGGCGACGCCGCCCGCCGAGCGTTGTCCGGCAACCTTGAACGGGGGGCGGCCAAGCTGGCCGAGCAGGGCAAGCTCTTCGTGCGCGACCGCCTCGCCCTCCTCCTCGACGAGGGCTCCTTCGTCGAGGACGGGCTCCTGGCCAACGCCGCGGCTCCCGGTGACGACCTACCGGCCGACGGGGTGGTCACCGGTGTCGGCCGGATCGACGGCCGGCCGGTGTGCGTATCGGCCAACGACCCGACCGTGAAGGCGGGCTCGTGGGGGGCGCGCACGGTCGAGAAGATGGTGCGGCTCACCGAGTACGCCCTGGCCCACGAGCTGCCGGTCGTGTGGCTGGTCGACTCGGCCGGCGCCCGCATCACCGACCAGGTGGCGTTGTTCCCCGGCCGGCGCGGAGCCGGGCGCATCTTCTACAACCAGGTCCGCCTCTCGGGCCGGGTCCCGCAGGTGTGCTGTCTCTTCGGGCCCTCGGCCGCCGGCGGTGCCTACATCCCGTCCTTCTGCGACGCGGTGTTCATGGTCGAAGGCAATGCCTCGATGTACCTCGGGTCGCCCCGGATGGCCGAGATGGTCATCGGCGAGCACACCACCCTCGAAGCCATGGGCGGCGCCCGCATGCACGCCACCGTTTCGGGCTGCGGCGACAACCTCGCCGTTGACGACGAGGACGCCATCGCCCAGGCCAAGGCCTACCTCTCCTACTTCCCCCGGTGCTGGCGGGAGGTGCCGCCGGCGTACCGGCCGGCCCGACCGGTACGCGAGCTGGACGACACCGTGGTCCCGGCCGACGAATCGGTGCCCTTCGACATGCACGACCTCATCGACGGTCTCGTCGACGCCGACTCGTTCTTCGAACTGAAGCCGGGGTACGCCGGCGAGCTGATCGTCGGGCTCGGCCGGCTCGAGGGCCGCCCCGTCGGCATCGTGGCGAGCAACCCGGCCCACCTGGGCGGCGTGCTCTTCGTCGACTCGGCCGACAAGGGCGCCCGCTTCGTGTGGTGCTGCGACGCCTTCAGCATCCCGCTGGTGTTCCTGGCCGACGTGCCCGGCTTCATGATCGGCACCGACGTCGAGCGCCAGGGCATCATCCGCCACGGCGCCAAGATGATCACCGCGGTGGCCGAGGCCACCGTCCCCAAGGTGTCGGTGATCGTGCGCAAGGCCTACGGCGCCGGCCTCTACGCCATGGCGGGCCCGGCGTTCGAGCCCGACGCGACGCTGGCCCTGCCCGGTGCCCGGATCGCGGTGATGGGCCCGGAGGCGGCCGTCAACGCCGTGTTCGCCAACCGCATCGCGGCCATGGGCGACCAGGGCGAGCGCGATGCTTTCGTGGCCGAGCAACGAGAGCTCTTCGAGGCCGACGTCGACCTGCTGCGGTTGGCGTCGGAGCTGGTGGTGGACGCCGTGGTCGAGCCCGCCCGTCTGCGCCACGAGATCGGGGCTCGCTTGGCCGTCGCCGCTGGCAAGGACCGCGACACGTTCACGCGCCGGCGCCATGGCGTGCCCCCCGTGTGACTTGTGATCGGCGTGGCCCGCCGCCTACCGGGGCGGCGCTCGTCGTCGGTGGTGCGGGCGTTACCGTGAGCCCGTGCCGTGGTGCGACGAGTGCGCCAAGTTCTGGAACCCGGGTTCGTTGTCCAGCGCCGGCGCCTGCCCACGCTGTGGCCTGCTGGTCGCTGGCGCCGACCGCGGTCGCAGCGCCCATCCTGCGGGGGGCGGCGCCAGCCCGGCTGCCCCCGATGCCGGCGGCATCGACGAATACGACCAGCCCGACGAGTACAAGGCGCCATGGCACTTCAAGGTCATGGTCGTGCTGTGCTGCGGCTATGTGGCGTGGCGGATCGTCCAGATGGTGACCTGGGCCCTGTGAGGGCCGGCGCCGGTGCCACCCCGGGCCCGAGCGACATCGGCCCTAGCCGACCGCGTGACCGAAACCGATGAGCTCGCTGCGCCACTCCGAGAAGTCGAGCTCAGGGGCGTAAGCAGCCCACGACCGGGGATCCGGCGCGACGTTCTGGTGCATGCGGACGGCCAGTGCGCTCAGCTCGACCGGGGACCGGTCAGGCCCGATGACGGCCGTGGAGACCTCGCCGTTGCCGTGGTCGGCCAAGATCGCCGGCGCCGAGCGTTCCAGGATCTCCGACAGGCCGAGATCGTGGTCGAAGAACCGGCCGACCTGGTCTCCGGTCACGATGACCACCGCGGAACCCGCCGACAGGGCCGGGGCGATGGCGGCCAGCGCGTCGAGCCGCGCCAACAACCCGTCGTTCACCAACGATCGCAGCTCGCCCACCGAGGCTGCGGCTGCGCAAGCGACAGTGACCGGCAACTGGACGTAGCACCCGACACGGTGCCCGGCCAGGCTCCGGCAGGCTTCGGCCAAGTCCGTCCGCTCCGGGACCAACCAGGGGTCGAAGCCGGCCCCCGCGAACGCCGCCGTCAAGCCGGCGATCGACGGGCCCGTCCCGTTCACCAGCGCTACGACGGCGTCCGCTCCTGGGCCGGCGGCTTGTTCCAGGACGGGCATCTCGACCGGTGCTGGTGGTCGTCGCGTCGAGCCGGCCCGACGGGGGCGGCGTTGCACGATGGCGGGACCAGTGCTCATGTCAGTCGTCCCTCTTCTCGGTGGTCGTCGGCTTCTTCCTCGGCTTCCTCGGGGCGAGCGCTGAACGCAGCAGCGCCCCGGCCAACTCCGCAGGACGGCCCGAGGGTCGTCCGTCCCAACGCTGCTCAACCCGTTGCAGGGCACGGCCCAACACCGCTCGATCCCCGTCGGCCAACAACCAGAGCTCCTCGGCCTTCGCCCGGGTGACCCGCTCGGCGCCGGCGCCCAAGGTCACGGCCCGCGCCACGACCCGGTCCGTCGCCGCCAAGGACCTCGCCGCCCGGCTGCCACGCCTGTCGCGCTCGACGTGGCCTGGGTACGACCCGGACACTCCCGCCAGACTCATTTTCTCCGCTACCTCCGCCATATCAGAGACCTGCCGCCAGGCGACGATGAGTCGCCAACCCGTCACTGAACGTACACCGGGCCTAGGGCCAGGTCAACCGTGTTGTGGGTGTCCATCCGGTGTCCTGAGGGTGTCATGCTGATCGTGGTGCCGGTCGAGTCAGGGCACGATTGCCGTCGATACGAGAAGCGGTATCGGCACGCCGAGTGTCGTGTTTCGACCGACTCGCGGCTTTGCCACCGGAGCCCGTTCGGGCCCGCGCGCCATCGGTGGTAGCCGCCGAGGCCGGTTCTCACAAGCAGGACGCGAAGGGCGTTGAATGGAGGTGACGATGTCCTCGACCTCGACGCGCTATTCACGCACCGGCCTGGGCCGGAGCCGGCTCCGCGGTGTGCCGACGGTGCTGCCGCCACCCGGTGCGGCGCCGAGCGGACAGCTCGAGTTCCCGATCGCCTGCGGGACTGCTGACACGACGGGCGCCGGGGCCCGGGAGGTCCTGCCCGACGTCGTGCACGTCGGGGGCTGGCTCGACCGGTCGATGCAGCAAGGCCTGGTCGAACAGTTCCGCCTCTGGGCGGTCCCGCCTGCCGGGCTCCGCCACCCGCGGGTACCACAGGGCCATCTCACGAGCGTGCAATCGGTGTGCCTGGGCTGGCACTGGTTTCCCTACGTGTACTCCCGGACGGCGGACGACACCGATGGGGCACGGGTCAAGCCGCTACCGGACGCTATCGTGGACTTGGCGACCGCCGCGGTCGACACTGCGTACGGCGCCGGTAGCGGCATGGCAGCAGGGTTCGCGCCCGACGCCGCCATCTTTGAACCTGTATGCCGCGGGCTCGCACCTCGGGCTGCACCGGGACGGCGAGGAGCCCTCCGATGCGCCCGTCGTCACCGTCAGCCTGGGCGACACGTGCGTGTTCCGCTTCGCCGCCGTTGACCGCCGTACGGGCCCGTTCGTCGACGTGGAGCTGCGCTCAGGCGACCTGCTGGTCTTCGGCGGGCGCAATCGCCGCATCTACCACGGCGTGCCCCGGGTCCTCGACGGCACCGGGCCCGTCGGTCTCGGCCTGCCGCCGGGGCGGCTCAGCATCACCGTCCGCGAGACCGGACTGGACGGATGACGACGATGATCCCGACCGCCTCATGACGGAGCCCACCACCGTTGCCGCCATGGCCGAGCGGGTCGAGGCGCTGTGCCGGCCTGAGGTCGTCGCCGAGCTCGAATCCGTGGGCTGTGCGCTCACGGATGTCCTCCTCGATCGTGCCGAATGCGGGCTGATCGCCGGGTTGTACGAGGACGACGATCGGTTCCGGTCGACCGTCGACATGGCCCGGCACCGTTTCGGCCAGGGTGAGTACCGGTACTTCGCTCCGCCGTTGCCCGATGTCGTCACCGAGCTTCGCGCCGCGTTCTGGCCATCCTTGCTGGCCGTGGCCCGCGACTGGTCCGACCGTCTCGGCCAGCCTGCCCCATGGCCCGATGAGCTCGACGACTGGCTCGCGCAGTGCCACGAGGCGGGCCAGCCCCGGCCTACACCGTTGATGCTGCGCTACGGCCCCGGCGACTGGAACGCCCTTCACCGCGACCTCTACGGCGACCTGGTCTTCCCCTTGCAGGTCGTTGTCGGCCTCGACCGGCCCGACGACGACTACACCGGCGGGGAGTTCATCGTGGTGGAACAACGGCCCCGGGCCCAGTCCCGGGCAACCTCCACCACGATCCCGCAGGGTCATGCCCTCGTCTTCACCACCCGCGACCGCCCGGTGCACAGCGCCCGCGGCTGGTCGGCGGCCCCGGTCCGCCATGGTGTCAGCACCGTGCGCTCGGGCCGGCGTCACGCCCTCGGACTGATCTTCCACGACGCGACCTGACGTCGTCACCGGGCTCGCTGGCTTGCTTTGGTTCCCGCTCGTCCTGGCCGGGGACGTGAGTTGCAGGCCGAGTTGCAGGCCGAGCCGGGTTGTCGCTGGTGACCTCGAAAAGAGGAGAGCCGGCCCCGTGAGGACCGGCTCTGACCTGCGGTTCTGTGGTCGGGCTGGCGGGATTTGAACCCACGACCCCTTGACCCCCAGTCAAGTGCGCTACCAAACTGCGCTACAGCCCGGCGGGGGCTCACCATAGTCGGACGGGCGGGGCGCCGGCCCGAGGGCGAGGCGTGCGCGACGGGGCGACGGGCGGTAGACACTGGCCATGGCCGAGACCGCGCACGTACGTCAGATCCGCGAACGGATGGAAGCCGCCGCCGGCCGGGTCCGGGCGGCGCTGCCCGCCGAGGCGGACACCACGGCATTGGCGCAGGCAATCCGGGACCGCGACGCCCAGAAGTCGAGGGAGGAGGCAGAGGCCTTCGGGGTCGGCGACCGGACGTTGGCAGCCCTGGGCGAGTTGTTGAAGGAGTCGATGGACTTCGCCTTCAGCACGGCTGCCGACCTGGTCGCGCAACGGTGGTCCGACGAGTAGGGCTGCCGGTGGCACTGTTCGCCGCGGTGCTGGCCGCCGGTCGCGACTGAGCCCGGCGCGTTCCCCGGGAGCGCAACGGACCGCAGTAGGTTCGTCTCGGTGTGTGGCCGCTTCGTGTCGTCGACCCCGCCCGACGAGCTGGCCCGGTACTTCGATGTCGCCGAGCGTGCCGACCGCGCGCTCGAACCATCGTTCAACGTCGCTCCCAGCAACGACGTCTACGTCGTGGTCGAGACCGGGGCCGTGCGCCGCCTCGACACGTTCCACTGGGGCCTCGTGCCCTTCTGGGCCGCTGACGTCAAGACCGGCCACAAGATGATCAACGCCCGGGCGGAGACGGTGGCCGAAAAGAGCGCGTACCGCCACGCGTTCAAGAAGCGGCGGTGCATCATCCCGGCCGACGGCTTCTACGAGTGGAAGAAGGTGCCGTGCCAGAAGGCCAAGCAGCCGTACTTCATCCACCGCGCCGACGGGGAGCCAATGGCGTTCGCCGGCCTGTGGGAGCTGTGGCGGCCGAAGGACGGCGAGGCCGACGGCGACGCTCTGCGAAGCTGCACCATTGTCACCGGCCAGCCCAACGAGGCCGTGGCCCCGGTCCACGACCGCATGCCGGTCATGCTGCCGCCCTCGGCATGGGCCCGATGGCTCGACCCGGACAACGACGACGTCGCCGCGCTGGGCCAGCTGCTGGTGCCGGCCCCGGCTCGGCTGCTCAGGCTGCACCCGGTATCGACGGCGGTGAACAACGTGCGGTCGACGGGGGCCGAGCTGGCCCACCCCGTTGACGCCGGACAGCAGAGCCTGCTCGACACCGACGGTGCCCCCTGCGGCAGTGACGCCCCGAGCGCCAGCCGGTCGGGTACTGCATCCGGCAGCCGGTGATCGTGCTACGGCCAGCTGGCCCCGCGGGGCCGCGGTGAGACGCACGGTCATCACCCGATCGTGGCGGCGACGCTTCGAGTCCTTCGTCCTGCGCTGGCAGGCTCGGCTCGACGCCCAATGGGCCGACCGGTTCCTGCCCTGGAGCCTCGCCACCGGGCTCAGCCTGGTGCTGTTCCTGCTGGCGGCGGCCCAGGCCCGCGGCCTCGAGGCTGGTGCCGGGTTGGCCTCGGCGGTGCAGGGCTCGTGGCTGATCGCCCACGGCCACGCCGCCGAGCTGACCGTCCCGGGCCATCACCTGCTGGCGTCGCACTTCCCGATCGGGATGTACCCGGTGGGTTGGCTCACCCTCATCATGCCGACCGTGCCCACCTTGCTCGCCCTCCAAGCGGCCGGGATCGGCTTCGGCATCGTCCCGCTGTGGCGGATCGCCCGCCGGCTGGGCGAACTCCGCGTCGGTGCCACCGTGGCGTTGGCGGTCGCGTTCGCGGCGTCGCCGATGCTCAACAACCTCAACCTGGCCGGCTTCCACCCCAGCGCGTTGGCGGTCACGCCGCTGTTGGCGGCGACGTACCTCGCCTTGCGTGAACGGTGGTGGCTGTTCGGGGCGGCCGCCGCCGGGGCGGTGATCTGGGACGCCGAGCTGGCCCTCGTCATCGCCGGTATCGGCGTCCTGGCGATCATGAGGGGCAACCGTCGGGTCGGAGCCCTCATCGCCGCCGCCGGCGTGGTGGTGACGTTGCTGGCCGTGCTCGTGCTCGAGCCCGCCTTCGGCAGCGACGGCTTCGTGGCCGAGGGCGCCTACCGGGACTACGGCACCAACGTGGCCGCGGTCCTGGGCGGGATGCTGCTCCATCCCTTCCGCGCCCTGGGCGACCTCCTGGCCGAGGGCAACGTTCGTCTGCTCGTCGGCTCCTTCGCGCCGCTGTTGTTCCTGCCCGTGCTGGCGCCCAAGTTCCTGATCCCGGCCATCCCCCTACAGGGTCTGCTGCTGCTGGCCGACGCACCGGCGGCTCGCGACGCGCCCGAGCTGATGCTGCCGCTCACGGTGTTCACCTTCGTGGCCGCCACCTTCGCCCTGGCCCGTCTCGGACGACGGGGCGTCGAGCGGGTGGCGGTCGACCGCCGTGTCCTGATCGCTCTCACCGCGGCCGCGGTCGGCTTCTTCGCGCTCGCTGCCGGTAGCTCGCCCTATCGGAGCCCGTGGTCGTGGGGGTCCGAGATGCGCGACGACAAAGCCCGGCACGAGGTCGCCGACCAGGTGCCGCGGGAGCTCGCCGTTCGGGCCTCGCCCCAGGTACTGCCCCTCCTCGCCCGGCGCCCTCAGCTCTATCAGCTGGGCCCTGGCCCCGACGGGGTTGCCGCCGGGCAAGGGGTGAGCGCCGTCGTGGTCGACGCCAACGTCGTGTCGTGGACGCCGAGGGAATGGCTCGACTTCATCGTCGGGCTCGCCGGCCAGGGCTTCCGTCACGCCGGGACGGTCGAGGGCGTCAGCCTCTACCGGAGATCCGGCTGACGCTCGTCACGACTCCAGCGCGGCCAACGCCGCCCGCAGGCGATCGGCGGCGGCGTCCAGGGCGCCGGGGCTGGCGTCGTTGTCGGCGTTGGCGAAGTGCAGCTCTCGTTCCTCGTCGAAGGGCACGACGTGGAGGTGGCAGTGGGGCACCTCCAGGCCGGCCACGATCAGCCCAACCCGGGCCGGGGAGAATGCCGCCATCTGCGCCCGCCCGACGCGCTGCGCCACCATCGTGAGATGGGCGGCGAGGCCGGGGGCGAGGTCGAGCCAGTGGTCGACCTCCTCGACCGGCACGACCAGGGTGTGGCCGGGCCTCAGCGGGGCGATCGACAGGAACGCGGCGCAGATGTCGTCGCGCCAGACGAAGCGGCCGGGGATGTCGCCGTCGATGATCCGGGTGAAGAGCGTCGGCATCGCCGATTCGTAGCACGCAGCCGGTTCCTCCACCGGCCGCCGAAGGCGCCTGGCCATAGAGTTGGCGCCGATGGCCGATCCCACAGCCGATCCTCCGCGAGCGCCCCGCACCGGCGAGGACCGCATCCTCACGGTGCCCAACGCCATCACCGTGGTCCGTCTGGCCTGCCTGCCGATCTTCCTCTACCTGCTCTTCGGGCGCGACAACCGGGCGGCGGCGGCGTGGCTGCTGGCCGTGCTCGGTGCCACCGACTTCCTCGACGGTTTCATCGCCCGGCGGTTCAAACAGGTGTCCGAGCTGGGCAAGGTGCTCGATCCGGTGGCCGACCGGCTCCTGTTCTTCGTCGGTATCGGCGGGGTCCTGATCGACGGCTCGATCCCGCTGTGGTTCGCCCTGCTGGTGCTGGCCCGGGAGACGATCGTGTCGGTGGTGACGGTGGCTCTGGCTGCCCTCGGGGCCGCCCGCATCGACGTGAACTGGTGGGGGAAGCTCGGGGCCCTCCTGCTGATGTTCGCCGTCCCCTGGTTCCTGGGGGCCGAGAGCACCGTCTCCTACGCCGACGCCTGCGAGGTCGGCGCCTACGCCGTGGGGATCCCCGGCCTCCTCGTCAGCTACTACTCCGCCGCCCTCTACGTCCCCGCCGCCCGGCGGGCACTGGGGGAGGGGCGGTCGGCTCGCTCCGGTTCCACGGGGGTAGGTTCCTCGGGGTGAAAGCGGTGATCATGGCGGGAGGGGAGGGGAGCCGGCTCCGGCCCCTCACCTCCAACCAGCCCAAGCCGATGATGCCGCTGGTCAACCTGCCGATGATGGAGCACATCATCGGCCTGTTGCGCCGGCACGGCTTCGACGAGGTCGTGGTGACGTTGGCGTTCATGCCCGACGCCATCCGGACCTACTTCGGTGACGGGTCCGAGTTCGGTGTGGGGATGGTCTATGCCACCGAGGAGAGCCCGCTGGGTACGGCCGGCTCGGTGCGCAACGCCAAGGCCGAGCTCGACGAGCGGTTCCTGGTGATCTCGGGTGACGTGCTCACCGACATCGACCTGTCGAAGATCGTCGCCTTCCACGACGAACGTGGGGCCATGGCCACCATCGGCCTGGTGGCGGTCGAGAACCCCCTCGAGTTCGGCATCGTGATCACCAACGAGGACGGCACCATCGAGCGCTTCCTCGAGAAGCCCACGTGGGGACAGGTGTTCAGCGACACCATCAACACCGGCATCTTCGTCCTCGAGCCCGAGATCTTCGACTTCATCGCGCCCGGCGTCTCCGTCGACTTCTCCAGCGAGGTCTTCCCCCGGCTGCTCGAGAAGAGCCAGCCGCTCTACGGCGCGGTGGCCGAGGGGTACTGGGAGGATGTCGGCACCCTCGACGCTTACGTCGGCGCCCACAAGGACGTGCTCGACGGAAAGGTCGAGGTCGACATCCCCGGGTTCCGCCTCGAGCACGGCGTGTGGCTGGGCGAGGGAGCCGAGGTCCACCCCGAGGCGAAGGTCGAAGGGCCGGCGGTCATCGGCGAGAACTGCCGGATCGAGGCCGGCGCCCGCCTCGGGGAGTACGCCGTGCTGGGCTCGAACGTGCGGGTCCGCGAGGGCGCCGACCTGGAGCGCGTCGTCATCCACGACAACACCTACCTCGGCCAGGGGAGCCGGTTGCGGGGCACGGTGGTCGGCCGGCGCTGCGACCTGCGCACCGGGGTCCGGTGCGAGGAAGGGGTGATCCTGGGCGACGAGTCCTTCGTGGGCGACAACGCCGTCCTCGGCTCGGGTGTCAAGGTCTACCCGTTCAAGACCGTCGAGGCCGGTGCGGTGGTCAACTCCTCGATCGTGTGGGAGTCGAGGGGCGCCCGCACGCTCTTCGGCCGGGACGGCGTCAGCGGCCTGGCCAACGTCGACATCAGCCCCGAGCTGTGCACCCGCCTCGCCCTGGCCCACAGCACGTCGCTAAAGAAGGGCGCCACCGTCATCGACTCCCGCGACTCGAGCCGCTCGGCCCGCATGCTGAAGCGCTCGATGATGGCGGGCCAGAACGCGGCCGGGATCAACGTGCTCGACCTGGAGGTGGCCTCCGTGCCGGTCACCCGGTTCGCCGCCCGCCAGCCCAACGCGGTGGGCGCGATCACCGTCCGCCTCGTCCAGGGCGACCCTCAGGCGGTGGTGATCCGCTTCTTCGACGGCAACGGCCTCGACCTCTCCGAGGTCGCGCAACGCCAGGTCGAGCGCCTGTTCAACCGGGAGGACTTCCGCCGTGTGCTCCCGGCCGAGATCGGCGACATCGGCTTCCCGCCCCGTGCCCTGGAGCAGTACTCGGCCGCCCTCGAGGCCACCGTCGACGTCGAGCTCATCGGGCGCCGTCGGCCCAAGGTGGTGGTCGACTACGGGTACGGCTCGACGTCCTTCGTAATGCCGAACGTGCTGGCCAAGCTGGGGGCCGACGTCCTGGCCGTCAACCCCTACGCCTCGACCCGGGGCCTGCTCACCTACGACCCCGAGTCCCATGCCGAGCAGGTCGCAGCGCTCGTGCGGGCGTCGGGCTCGCATCTCGGCGCCACCATCGACCCCGACGGTGAGCACCTGGTGCTCATCGACGACGAAGGCCACGTGCTCAGCCATATCGAGGCCGTGCTGGCGCTCGTCGAGTTGGTGTCGGACCATCTGGTGGGGGACAGGCTGGCGCTGCCGGTCACGGTCAGCCGCCATGCCGAGGCGATAGCGGCCCGTCACGGCGTGCGGGTGCAGTACACGAAGCTGTCGACGCCGGCGCTCATGGACGCCGCCTCCGAGCCCGGGGTCGGCTTCGCCGCCAGCCTCGACGGCGGCTACATCCTCCCTGGGTTCCTGCCCGCCTTCGACGCCGCCGCCACGCTGGTCAAGGTGCTCGAGCTGCTCGGCCGCCAGGACGCCCGCCTGTCCCAGGTGGTACGGGACCTTCCCCGGGTCCACATGGCGCATGAGACGGTGGTCACCCCGTGGGAACAGAAGGGCACCGTGATGAGGACGCTGGTCGAGATGAACAAGGACCGTCACCTCGAGCTGGTCGACGGGGTAAAGGTCCATCACGACGAAGGTTGGGCCCTTTCCCTGCCCGATCCGCAGGAACCGGTGACCCACGTCTGGGCCGAGGCCAGCTCCGACAGCGATGCCCGCCGGCTGGCCCAGGAGTACGCCCGTCGCATCCGCCAGCTCCTGCGCTGATGGGCGCGGCCGGGCTGGGGGGACGCCGTCCCAGGTCAGGGCGGTCTGATTCTGATCTGGAGGGTGAGGGTCTGAGGTAACTTGTCGAGCATGAACGTGCCCGACGACCTTCGGTACAGCCGGGACCACGAATGGGCCCGGGTCGAAGGCGATCGCGTCCGTATCGGTATCACCGACTACGCCCAGGACGCGCTCGGCGACGTCGTCTTCGTCGACCTCCCCGAGGTCGGCGACGCCACCGAGGCCGGCTCTGCGTTCAGCGAGGTCGAATCGACCAAGTCGGTGTCGGACATCTTCTCGCCCGCCACCGGGACGGTGGTCGACGTCAACGGGGAGCTGGCCGACGCCCCCCAACGGCTCAACGACGACCCCTACGGCGAAGGCTGGATCTGCGTGATCGAGCCGGCCGACATGGCCCAGCTCGACGAGCTCCTGGACGCCGCGGCCTACCGTACGCTGATCGAAGGCTGAGCCGGGGACGAATGGCGGACGTCTTCTGCAACCAGTGCCGGCACCGGAACGCGCTCGGCGCGCGGTTCTGTTCCTCCTGCGGCGCACCCCTCGAGCTCGACCCGGGCGAGCGGACGACGGTCACCTTCCAGATCGACGTGCCGCCCGAGGCGGCTGACGACGAGGTGGCCTTCGACCTCGACGACATCCCGCCCGGCGCCGGCCTCCTGGTGGTCACCCGGGGACCGAACGCCGGCTCCCGGTTGGGCCTCACCAAAGCCGTCACCACCGTCGGCCGCCACCCCGAGAGCGACATCTTCCTCGACGACATCACCGTCTCGCGCCGTCACGCCGAGCTGCACCGCGGGCCCGACGGGTTCGTCGTGCGCGACGTGGGCTCGCTCAACGGCACCTACCTCAACCGCGAACGGGTCGAGGAGGGCCCGGTGCAGACCGGCGACGAACTCCAGGTCGGGAAGTTCAAGCTCGCCTTCTTCGCCGGCCCCCCGATCGACGGCTGAGCGCAGATGCCGTGCCGTCGCTGTGCCCGCCCCGCCCCTGCGGCGCGCCGTCAGGGCCGGTGCGATGGCTGAGCGCGCCCACCTGTCCATCGGGGAAGTCCTCGGGCTCCTGCAGGAAGAGTTCCCCGACGTCACGATCTCGAAGATCCGCTTCCTCGAGAGCCAGGGCCTGCTCGATCCCGAGCGGACACCTTCGGGCTACCGCAAGTTCTACGGGCCCGACATCGAGCGCCTCCGATGGATCCTGCGTCAGCAGAAGGACAACTTCCTGCCGCTGCGGGTCATCAAGGAACGCCTGCGCAACGGCGACGACCCGCTCGGGGCCGACGAGGCCACGGCCGACGGGACGAGGCCCGCGGCGGCACCGGCGGCCGAGCCGCTGGCGGCCCCCGAGCCGTCCCGGGAGCGTGCCCCAGTCGTGGCCACCCGGCCGGGCCCGACGCCGGGACCAGCGCCGGCGCCGCCTCCTGCGCCCCGTACTCCGCAAGCCCCGGCTCAGGCCGAAGCCATGCCCTCCCGCGTCCCGGCCACGGTCGACGACAACCCGGCCGGGGCGACCCTGAACCGGGCGGCCCTCGCTGCCGCGTCCGGCCTGCCCGACCGGGTGATCGACGAACTGACCCGGTTCGGCCTCCTCACCGGGCGCAACCTGGGTCGCGACACCATCTACGAGGAGGACGCTGTCGTCGTGGCCCGGATCGCGGCCAGCTTCCAGCGCTACGGCGTCGAAGCCCGCCACCTCCGCATGTACAAGGTGGCAGCCGAGCGTGAGGCCGGGTTCTTCGAGCAGGTGGTGACACCCCTCGTCAAACAACGGAACCCCGATGCTCGTCGCCAGGCGGCGGCGAACCTCGACGAGCTGGTCGCGCTGGGCGAGGCCCTGCGGGCAGTGATGTTGCGCCAGGCGCTGCGGCCCCACGAGCGATGACGGCGCCGGTGCCGCCTGCAGGCGGCGGTACGTGCTCACCCGAGCCCGGTGGGCCGGGATAGGGTGCCGGTCGATGGTCGAGATGGAGCTCGTCGGGGTTCGCGTCGAGTTGCCCAGCAACGCCCCGATCGTGTTGCTACGGGAGAGCGCCGGCCTGCACCGGACGCTGCCGATCTTCATCGGCGGCCCAGAGGCGACGGCGATCGCCTTCGCCCTGGAAGGGGTGGAGACACCCCGCCCGTTGACCCATGACCTGATGAAGAACGTGCTCGAAGCGCTCGGGTTCCGACTGGAACGCATCGTCGTGACCGAGCTGCGCGACAGCACCTTCTTCGCCGAGCTGCACCTGCGAGGTACCGCCGAGGGCAGCCACGTGGTGTCGAGCCGCCCCTCCGACGCCATCGCCCTCGCGGTGCGGACCAGCACCCCGATCTTTGCCGACGAAGCCGTCCTCGACGAGGCCGCCTACCCACCGGAGGAACCCGACGGTGAGGAGGCCCAGGACGAGGTCGTCGAACAGTTCCGGGACTTCATCGAGCACGTCAACCCCGAGGACTTCGCCTCCTGAGCGACGGCACGGCGTCGTCGGCCGGGCGCCCGCCCCGGCCTGGCGTTGCCGCCCGTGAGCGGCGTGACCCGTGGCGACGGGTATGGCTCGGCGTCACCGCCCTCAGCGGTGTGGTCGTCGTCGGGACGGTCGGCTACGTCCTCATCGGGCTGTCGTTCCTCGACGCCCTCTACCAGACCGTCACCACCGTCACCACCGTCGGCTTCCGGGAGCTCGGCGAACCCACCGCATCGTTCAAACTGTTCACGATGCTCGTCGCGCTCGTCGGTGTGGGCACGGCCCTCTACACCCTCGGCGTGCTCCTCGAATCACTGGTCGAGGGTTCGGTCACCGATCACCTGGGGAGGCGGCGGATGCAACGTCGGATCGACGAGCTGGCTGGCCACGTGATCATCTGCGGCTGGGGCCGCGTGGGCACCGCCATCGGGAAGTACCTCGCCCACGCAGGCACCGACGTCGTGGTGATCGACCGCGACGCCGACCGGGTCGATGGCTACCGCGGCTTGAGCGTCGAGGGTGACGCCACCGACGAGAACGTGCTCCGGGCCGCCGGCATCGAGCGCGCCCAGGCCCTGATCGCGGCGTTGAGCAACGACCCCGAGAACCTGTACGTCACGTTGACGGCCAGGGGCCTTCGGTCCGACCTGTTCATCGTGGCCCGGGCCCGTTTCGAAGATGCCGAGCCCAAGCTGGTACAGGCCGGCGCCGACCGGGTCGTCAACCCTCAACGCATCGGCGGCGCCCGGATGGCCGCTCTGGTGCGCCAGCCCAACGTGGCCGAGTTCCTCGACGTCGTCATGCACGAGGACCGTCTGGAGTGGCGCCTGGAGGAGGTCGAGGTCGGCGCGGGCTCAGCTCTCGCCGGCCGCACCCTCCGCGACGCCCAGGTCCGCGACCAGACCGGGGCATTGATCCTGGCCCTCCGGGACCGGTCGGGCGGGTTCAACACCAACCCCACCGGCGACGCTCGTCTCGAACCGGGCCACGTCATGATCGCCATCGGCACCGAGGAGGGCCTCGCCCGTCTCGTTGCGCTGGCCGTCGCCTGACCGGTCCTGCTCGGGGGCTGCGCCCCCGGGCCCCATCGTCGCCCGGCTCGCTGGCGCTCGCAGCCGGGCGTTGACGCTCGAACGGGCCGGGCTTAGGGTGGGCCATCTTGCATTGCTGTAGTTCCTTACCTGTGACTTGTTTCGCCCGGGGGGTCGACGACGGTGACTGAGACGGCCCACGACGACGGCTTCAGCGGTACCCGGACGGCCGAGATCGTCGGCATCACCTACCGCCAGCTCGACTACTGGGCCCGTACCGACCTGGTACGCCCATCGCTGTCGGACGCCAACGGCAGCGGTACCCGCCGGCGCTACTCCTACCGTGACCTGCTCGAGCTCAAGGTCATCAAGCAGCTCCTGGACGCCGGCATCCGCCTCGAGATGGTGCGCGACGTGTTCACCGAGCTGCGCACCCGGCTGGGCTCCAACGTCGCCAGCGCTCGCCTCGTGCTCTCGGGCTCGAGTGCCATCCTCGCCCTCGACGACGGCGAGCTGATCGACCTGTTGCGGCGGGGCCAGGGCGTCCTCAACGTCCTGCCGCTCGAAGGCGTCCTCCGGGAGGTCGACGCCTCCATCCGTCAGCTCCGGCCCCCGGCCCTGGCCGGGGGCGAGGCGGCGCCGACGATCGGGCCCGTCACCGCCGGCAGGTGAGCGCGGGCGACCTCCGCCCCTCCCCGCTTGCCGCTGCTCACCGCGCCCTGGGCGCCAAGCTGGTGCCCTTCGGAGGCTGGGCCATGCCGCTGAGCTACCCCGCCGGCACGATCGCTGAGCACCTGGCCTGCCGTCGAGGAGCGGTCGCCTTCGACGTCAGCCACCTGGGCACGGTCCGAGTCGTTGGGGCCGACGCCTTCGGCCGCCTCCAGCAGGCGCTGACCAACGACCTCGGGCGCATCGGCGCCGGCCGCACGCAGTACACCCAGCTGCTCGACCCTGTCGACGGATCGGTGCTCGACGACCTCATCGTGTGGTGGGTCGCCCAGGACCGCTTCGACGTCATGCCCAACGCGTCCAACACCGGCGCGGTGCGTGCCGCCCTGGGTGTGGCGCCCGCCGCCGACGTCACCGCGTCACGGGCCGTCATCGCCGTCCAGGGCCCCGCGGCGCGGGCGCGGCTGGCGACCGTCAGCCCCGAGGCCGCCGCCGTGCGCCGCCGCCACGTCGTCCCCATCAGCTGGCACGGGTCACCGGTCGTGGTGGCCGGCACCGGCTACACCGGCGAGGACGGGGTCGAGCTGGCGGTGCCCGTCGAGGTGGCGGTGGACCTGTGGCGGGCGCTGATCGGCGCCGGCATCGAGCCCGCCGGCCTAGGCGCCCGGGACACGCTCCGGCTCGAGGCCGGGCTGCCGTTGCACGGTCACGAGCTCGGGCCCGGTATCACGCCGTTGCAGGCCGGTCTCGGCTGGGTGGTGGCGTGGGACAAGGGCGACTTCGCCGGCCGTGCTGCGCTCGCGGCCGAACGGGCCCGAGGGGTGGCCCGCCGGCTGCAGGGCATCGCCACCGAAGGCCGGCGGCCTCCCCGAGCCGGCCATCGCGTGCGGGCCGGCGGCGAGCCCGTGGGCGAGGTCACCAGCGGGAACTTCTCGCCGGTACTGGGCCACGGCATCGCCCTGGCCCTGCTGGCCCCCGGGCTCGGCGCCGGCACCACCGTCACGGTCGAAGCTCACGGCGGTGCCGCGCTGTCGGGCACCATCGTCGAAGTCCCGTTCGTGACCTCGAGCGCCTGATGGTGCTGGTCTGCTGTCAACCCTCCGCATGTCCGCGCCCGGTCTCGACGAGGGCGGCAGAGGTCAGCCCGACGCCGACCTCCGGGTGACGACGAGGTAGAACCCGGCGAAGACCCCCATGGCCAGGGCCGTCACCGTGAGCACCGGCGCCAGGTAGTCGGCCGGGGGCCAGCCGCCGGCCAGCTTGCGGAAGTTGGCCTGTTCGTCCTCGACGGCGGTGACGAGGTCGAGCCGGAAGTAGTCACGGACCTGGGTGGCGGTATCGATGGGGGCGCCGTCGAAGCGGGTGCCGTCGGTCCCCGGTACCGAGGCCCAGCTCCCGGTCAACTGGGGGAGGCCGCCGATGGCCTGGCCCAGCTTGGGGAAGCGCTCGGTGAGGATCTCGATCACCTGGTCGCCGGGACGGTTCAGGGCGGTAGAGAGGAAGCTGACCAGGGGCGCGATCTCGGCGGTGACCGCCTCCAGCGGCAGGGCGTCGAGCAGGGCGGTGACCCGGGGGAACTCGGCGGCCAGCAGGCCGCGCACGCCGTCGGTTGGCAGCCCGGTGGTCTCGGCCAGGAAGTCGATGAGCAGAGGCACCTCCGCCGCCGCTCCACCCAGCGCCGACACGATGGGGTCGAGGGTGTCGACGCCGGCTGAGATCACCTCGATGCCGCCGCGGCTGGTATCGACCCGTTCGGCGCTGAAGGCCGGCTCGGCGCCGTCGGCGAGCTCCTGGGCGTCGCCGAGGCGCCCGAAGAGCTGGAAGGCAACGACGAGTACCAGCACCAGGACGCTGACCAGCAGGACTGCGCCCCAGGCCGCGCTCGACAGGGCCCGGTTGAGCATCCCGTTGTGGTCGAGGTACCACATGGCGGCGCCGAAGAAGGCGGCGACGAACCCGAGCACCGTGAGGAGAGGAGCGATCGACTTCACGCCCCCCGGAAGGCGGTCGACGGCACGGAACTCGTCGGCGTGGCGCTCGAAGATCGGGACCGCGTCGGCCCGGAAGTAGTCCCGCACCTGTCGGACGGTGTCGACCGGCGATCCGTCGAAGCGCGCTCCCGGGGTCCCGGGCACGTCGATCCATCCCGACGTGACCGTGGGGAGGCTGGTGATGGCCTGGGTCAGGCGGGGGAACCGGCCGAGGGCGGCGGCCGCCTGTTCGGGTGTGAGGGCCAACGCGGTGGCCAGGAACGGCACCAGCCGACCGATCTCGTCGGTCACGGCCTCGAGTGGGAGGGCGTCGACGATGCCGGCGACATGAGGGAACTGTTCCCTCAGGGTGCCGAAGACCTCTTCCTGGGTCTGGCCGGTGGAGGTGGCCACCAGCCCGAGGAACGGCGCCAACTCGGCGGCGGCGCCGGTCGAGAACACGAGCGGGTCGATCGTGTCGATGACCGTCGACAGGAACTCGACCCCGGACCGGGTGGTGGCCACGTTGGCCTCGGTCATGGCCGGCCGTAGGCCGTCGACGACCTGCTGGCCGGCGTCGAGCCGCCCGAAGAGCCCCAACGCCACCACCAGGACGAGCACCACCACGCCCAGCCCGGCCACCACCAGCCAGGGTGAGCCGGCGCCCGCACGCCCCTTGTTCGCCATGACGTCATCATTGCGCGTTCCCCGGCCACGCAGGCCGAGCGTGACCGCACCTCCGCTGGTGCTTCGGTGCTCGCATCGGTGGGCACCGCACCGCTCTGCCTGGGCTCAGCCCGCGGCGCGGCTTCGGGGCTCGATCGGTCGACCCGTGACCATGGCTGGATGCCTGCCGTCAGTAGTCCGACAGGGGCGGGCAGGAGCAGACGAGGGTGCGGTCGCCGCGGGCGTTGTCGACGCGGCAGACCGGGGGCCAGTACTTGTCCTGTCGTGACCAGGGGGCGGGGAAGGCGGCCTGCTCGCGGCTGTAGGTCTGTTCCCACGGGTCACCGAGCAGCATCGCGGCGGTGTGGGGGGCGTTGTGCAGCAACGAGGGCTGCTCGTCGATCTCGGCCCGGATGGCGATCATGGCGTCGCAGAACCGGTCGATCTCGGCCCGGCCCTCCGACTCGGTGGGCTCGATCATCAGGGTCCCCGCGACCGGGAACGACATCGTCGGGGCGTGGAAGCCGTAGTCGATGAGCCGCTTGGCGACGTCCTCGGCGCTGATGGCCCGTTCCCTGGTCAGGGGGCGCAGGTCGATGATGCACTCGTGGGCCACCAGGCCGTGGCGACCGGTGAAGAGCACCGGGTAGTGCTCCGAGAGCCGACGGGCCAGGTAGTTGGCGTTGAGCACCGCCACCTGGGTGGCGCGTTCGAGCCCGTCCGGTCCCATCAGCCGGATGTAGGCCCACGGGGTGACGAGGATGCCGGCCGAGCCCCACGGCGCCGCCGCCACCGGCCCCGGTCCGCTGGCCGGCCCGGCGGCATCGACCAGCGGGTGGTTGGGCAGGTACGGGGCCAGGTGCCGGCGCACTGCCACCGGCCCGACCCCCGGCCCGCCGCCGCCGTGGGGGATGCAGAACGTCTTGTGGAGGTTCAGGTGGCTGACGTCGGCGCCGAAGTGCCCGGGGCGGGCCAGGCCGACCAACGCGTTGAGGTTGGCACCGTCGACGTAGACCTGGCCACCGGCGTCGTGGACCGCGGCGCACGTCTCGCCCACCGACTCCTCGTACACGCCGTGGGTCGACGGGTACGTCATCATCAGGGCCGCCAGCCGGGGGCCGTGCTCGTCGAGCTTGGCCCTCAGGTCGACATGGTCGATGTCGCCGCCGGCGTCGGTGGCGACGACCGCGACGTCCATTCCCGCCATCACCGCCGACGCCGCGTTGGTGCCGTGGGCCGAGGAGGGGACCAGGCACACCGTGCGTTCGGGCTCGCCCCGGTGGCGGTGCCACGCCCGGATGGCGAGCAGGCCGGCCAGCTCACCCTGGGAGCCGGCGTTGGGCTGCAACGAGACGGCGTCGTAGCCGGTGATCTCGCACAGCCACGCTTCGAGCTGGCCGAAGAGCGTGAGGTAGCCCTCGGCCTGGTCGAGGGGGGCGAACGGGTGCAGGTCGGCGAACTGGGGCCAGGTGACCGGCTCGAGCTGGGCCGCCGCGTTCAGCTTCATCGTGCAGGACCCGAGAGGGATCATCGAACGGTCGAGGGCGACGTCGCGATCGGCCAGCCGGCGCAAGTAGCGCGTCATGGCCGTCTCGGACCGGTGGGCATGGAAGACGGGATGTCCGAGGAAGGGTGTGGTCCGCCGGTGCGAGCCCAGGGCGTCCCCGGCCGGTGCCGCCGCTGCCCCGGTGCCGCCGAACGCCCGCACGACGGCGTCGACGTGGGCGTCGGTGGTCGTCTCGTCACAGCTCACCGCCACCGTCGAGGAATCGACCAGGCGCAGGTTGATGCCGTGGTCGTCCCGGGCTTTGGCCACCACCACGGCGGCGTCGCCGACCCGGGCCGTCACCGTGTCGAAGTAGGCGGTGCAGCCGACCTGGGCGCCGGCGGCCTCGAGGCCGGTGGCCAGCGCCCGGGCCCGGTCGTGCACCCGCGCCGCGATCGCCTTCAGGCCGTCGGGCCCGTGGTATACGGCGTACATCGCCGCCACCACCGCCAGCAGCACCTGAGCGGTGCAGATGTTCGATGTCGCCTTCTCCCGACGGATGTGCTGCTCGCGGGTCTGCAGCGCCAGCCGGTAGGCGGGATCGCCGGCTGCGTCCACCGATACCCCCACGAGACGTCCGGGCAGCGACCGGTGCAGCCCGTCGCGTACCGCCATGAAAGCGGCGTGCGGTCCCCCGAACCCGAGGGGCACTCCGAAGCGCTGGGACGAGCCGACGGCTACGTCGGCGCCGTACTCACCCGGTGGCCGGAGGAGGCACAGCGCCAACAGGTCGGTGGCCACCACGACCAGGGCGCCGCGCTCGTGGGCGTCGGCGACCACCGGCCCCCAGTCCCGCACCGCCCCCGACGAGCCCGGGTCCTGGACCAGGGCCCCGAAGAGGTCACCCGCCCCCAGCCCGTCGCGGCGCAGGTCGCGTACGGTCACCGGCAGGCCGAGCGGCTCTGCCCGGGCGGCGATGACCGCCACCGTCTGCGGGTGGACGTCGGCGTCGACCACGAAGGCGGCGGTGTCGGTGGCGGTGGCGGCCCGGCGGCACAGGGTCATGGCCTCGGCGGCGGCGGTCGCCTCGTCGAGCAGCGAGGCGTTGGCGATCGGCAGGCCGGTCAGGTCGGCCACCATCGTCTGGAAGTTCAGCAGTGCTTCGAGGCGCCCCTGGGAGATCTCGGGCTGGTAGGGCGTGTAGCCCGTGTACCAGGCCGGGTTCTCGACCACGTTGCGCCGGATCACCGCCGGCGTCACGGTGCCGTAGTAGCCCAGGCCGATCATCGAGGTCAGGGCGCGGTTGCGCTGCGCCAGGGCCCGCAGCTCGGCCTGGACCTCGACCTCGGTGGCGGCTGCGACGAGGTCGAGGGGCCCGGCGCTGCGGATGGCGCTCGGTACTGCGGCGTCGGTCAGGGCGTCGAGGCTGGCGTAGCCGAGGACGGCGAGCATGGCCGCGATCTCGGCATCGTCGGGACCGAGGTGGCGGTCCACGAAGGCGGCCTCGCGGGGGCCCGCGGCGGGGATCGGCGAAGCGACGGCCATTGCCGGCGCGGTGCGGCCCGGGCCGTGACGGTTGGAGTGGTCGGTGGGCGGGGCAGGCGGTGCAGGAGGCCCAGGGCGACGGGCACCGGCGTCGCCGGCCCGCTCGGCAGGGTGGGACATGGGGGCGGCGTCTCCTCGCGATGTCTCCCCGAGCTGTCACGGTGCCCGAGCGCCGCTCCAGCTGTGCCTCGTCCGTGTGGTCGGTTGGCCTGAGAGTTTCCCGGGAGTTGGTTGCCCCTTCGGCGCACCCGGAGGTGCTCTCCCACACGAGGTCGACGGCCCGAGCACGCTACCAGCCAGCCACGCTCGGCCCGCCGATATGGTCCGGTCCGTGGCCGACGCCGGGCGGGAGCGCCCCACCCTGATCGAAGCCCGCGGCCTCACCAAACGTTTCGGGGACCAGGTGGCGGTCGACGCCGTCGATTTCGACGTCGAGCGGGGGGAGGCGTTCGGGTTCCTGGGCCCCAACGGCGCCGGCAAGTCGTCGACGATGCGCATGATCGGCTGTGTGTCGCCGGCCTCGGCGGGACGGCTCCGGGTGCTGGGGATGGACCCTGCCACTGACGGCCCGGCCATCCGCGCCCGGCTCGGCGTCGTGCCTCAGGAGGACACGCTCGACATGGAGCTGTCGGTGGCCGAGAACCTGTTCATCTACGGCCGCTACTTCGACCTGCCCCGGGCCGAGATCCGCCGGCGGGCGGCCGAGCTGCTCGACTTCGTCCAGCTCGGCGACCGGGCCGACGACCGGGTCGAGCCCCTGTCGGGCGGCATGAAACGCCGGCTCACCATCGCCCGGTCGTTGATCAACCGGCCCGAACTGCTGCTGCTCGACGAGCCAACCACCGGCCTCGATCCCCAGGCCCGCCACGTGGTGTGGGACCGCCTCTACCGGCTCAAGCAGCAGGGCGTCACCCTGGTGCTGACCACGCACTACATGGACGAGGCCGAACAGCTCTGTGACCGCCTGGTGGTGATGGACAAGGCCCGCATCGCTGCCATCGGGTCGCCCCGCTCGCTGATCGAGCTCCACTCGACCCGCGAGGTGGTCGAGCTTCGTTTCCGTCCCGGGGACCAGGAGACGGCGGTGGACCGGTTGGCGGGCCTGGCCACCCGCACCGAGGTGCTGCCCGACCGGGTGCTGCTCTACGTGACCGACGGCGACCCGGTGGTGGCCGAGGTCCACGCCCGGGGCCTGGTGCCGGAGAACATGGTCGTGCGCCGGGCCACGCTCGAGGACGTCTTCCTCCATCTGACCGGTCGGACCCTGGTCGAATGAGCACCCCCGGCGCGCTCCGGGTCGTCGAGGCGCTGGCCGTCCACTACCGGCGTTCGTGGCGGCTGGCGATGGCGACGTCGTTCCTCAACCCGTTGCTGTTCTTGCTGGCCATGGGCGTCGGCCTGGGCTCGCTGGTCGACGGGGGCACCGCCGGCGCAGGGGCCGCCTCGCTGGGCGGTGCCGGCTACCTCGACTTCCTGGCCCCGGGGTTGCTGGCCGCCACCGCCGTGCAGGTGGGGGCGGCCGAGTCCACCTATCCGGTCCTGTCCCGGGTGAAGTGGAACCCGACGTACCCGGCGATGTTGGCCACCCCGCTCGAGGTGGGCGACCTGGTCAACGGACAGCTGGGGTGGATCGGCCTCCGGCTGCTGCAGACGACGACCCTGTTCGCCCTGGTGATGGTCATGTTGGGCGCCCTCGGCTCATGGTGGGGTGTGCTGGCCGTCCCCGTCGCCGCTCTTTGCGGCCTGGCGCTGGCCGCTCCGATCTGTGCCGTGAGCGCCTCTCTGCAACGAGACGTCGGCCTGGCCAGCATCCTGCGCTTCGGCATCATGCCGATGTTCCTCTTCTCGGGAACGTTCTTCCCGGTCTCCCAGCTACCGGCGCTCCTGCAGCCGGTGGCCTACGCCACCCCGCTGTGGCATGGCGTCGACCTGTGCCGCCGCCTGTGCCTGGGCACCGCCGGGGCCGCCCGGTCGCTCGGGCACCTGGCCTACCTGGCCCTGTGGCTGGCGGTCGGCGCCGCGGTGGCGACCAGGGCCTACCGCCGGCGGTTGGTCAAGTGACCCTCGCCGGCGAACGCCGGCTGGCGGCACTGCTGAGCGCGCCGCGGGTGCCGCTCGGTCGCTGGCGGCCGGGCCGGGTCCTCGAGCGCAACGTCATGGTCGCCCGCTACTCGTGGTTGGTCATCTTCTCGGGCTTCTTCGACCCGGTCTTCTACCTGTTCTCGCTCGGCGTCGGCCTGGGGGAACTGGTCGGGAGCGTCCCCGGCCCCCACGGGGGCAGCGTCTCCTACCGTGAGTTCGTCGCCCCCGCCCTGATGGCGGCCTCGGCCATGAACGGCGCCGTGTACGAGTCGACGATGAACGTCTTCTACAAGCTGCGCCACGCCCGGGTCTACGACGCCCTGCTGGCGACGCCGATGAGCCCGGGCGACGTCGCCCGGGGGGAGATCACCTGGTGCCTCCTGCGGGGCGGCCTCTACGGGACCGGCTTTCTCCTGGTCATGGCGGCGATGGGCCTGATCGGGTCGTGGTGGGCGCTGATGGCGCTGCCGGCAGTGCTGCTCATCGGGTTCGCCTTCGCCGCCTGCGGGATGGCGTTCACGTCCTATGTGCGGACGTGGGCCGACTTCGAACTGGTCCAGCTGGCGGTGGTGCTGATGTTCCTGTTCTCGGCCACCTTCTATCCGTTGGGCGTCTACCCCCGGGGCCTTCAGCTGGTGGTGCAGGCGACGCCGCTCTTCCACGGGGTCACGCTGGTGAGGGCGTTGACGGCCGGCGCCGTCGGCCCGGGCCTGCTGGTGCACCTGGCCTATCTGGTGACGATGGGGGCCGTCGGCCTGGCCATCACCGGCCGGCGCTTCGCCCGCCTCCTGCTGCCCTAGCGGCGCCGACTACGCCGGCGACGCAGTCGGCGGGGGAGGCGCCGGAGGCGCCGGAGGCGCCGGCTTTCCCGCCGCCAGCCTGCCCATGGCCTGGAAGGCCTCGAGCAGCTCGATGGGGATCGGGAAGATGATGGTCGAGTTGTTCTCGGCCGAGATCTCCGCCATCGTCTGCAGCTGGCGGAGCTGCAGGGCGCCGGGCGAGGCGGCGATCACGTCGGCCGCTTCGCCCAGCTTCTGGGACGCTTGCAGCTCGCCTTCGGCGGCGATGATCTTGGCCCGGCGTTCGCGCTCGGCCTCGGCCTGGCGGGCCATGGCCCGCTGCATCTGCTCGGGTAGCCCCACGTCCCGGATCTCCACCCGGTGGACCTTCACGCCCCACGATTCGGTCTGGGCGTCGAGCGCCTCCTGGAGCTCGGCGTCGATCTGGTCACGTTCGCTCAGCAACTGGTCGAGCTCGTGGCGCCCCACCGTCGAGCGGAGGGTGGTCTGGGCCACCAGCTGCGACGAGGAGTACCAGTCGCGGATCTTGACCACCGACGCCGCCGGGTCGACGACCTGGAAGTAGGCCACCGCGTCCACGGTGGCGGTGACGTTGTCCCGGGTGATCACGGCCTGCGACGCCACCGGCACGGCGACGATCTGCAGGTTCGTCTTGATGATCTTGTCGATCACCGGGATGACGAAGAAGACGCCCGGGCCCTTGGCGCCGACGCAGCGGCCGAGGCGGAAGATCACGCCCCGCTCGTACTCCTGGACGATCTTGATCGACGACGCCAGGATCAGCACGAACACGAAGCCCACCACGAGGATGGCCACTACCGCATTTCCCACCGTTACCTCCTGGTCGCCGCCCGTCGAGGCGTACGCCTCGGCCTATGTCTAGACGCCCCAGCCGACGGGCGCGTACAGGGCGACGTCGAGGGTCATGCCCCGGTAACCGAGCACGCTCACCTCGACGCCGGGCCACAGCGCCGGCGGCCCGCAGGCGTTCCAGAGCGAGCCGTCGACCCGGACGGTGCCGGTGCCGTCCTGCCAGCGGGTGACCGTCCCGGTGCGCCCGACGAGCGCATCCATACCGAGCTGGGGTGGCATGTCGAGCAGGCGAGTAGCCGAGCGGAGCAGGGGCCGGAACCCGATCGGGAGCCCCACGGTGCCGACCACGGCCAGCACGATCGTCGCCGGGTCACCGGCCAGCACGCCGTAACCGCCGCTGCCCAGGCCGAACAGGCCGGCCGCCGCCAGCTGGGCCGACGGCGAGCGGCGCCCGAAGGTGAGCAGCACCGCCCACACGCACACCGCGGCCGCCACCGCCAAGAGCGGCCACCACGGTTCACCGAGCCGGTCGGCGGTGGCCACGGCGAGCGCCGCCAGCGCCAGACCCGACAGCCCCGCCACCCCGAACGTGGGCAGGGCGACCTCGACCAGCAGCAGGGCCGCTGACAGCGTCAGCGCCACCAGCACCAGGGCGGGACCGTCGAGCAGCGCACCCATCGGCGGAAGCGTACCGGCGCTGGGGCCCGGCGCCGCCGGGCGCGGCCCTCACCCGCAGCGCTGGGGTGCCGGCACCGCGAAGGTGTTGTTGAGGAAGTACTCGTCGCGCGGGAACACGTCGCGGTTCAGGGCTTCACCGGCGCTGTCGACCGGTTGGCCGCCCACATAGCAGACGGGTTGGGCCGAGGCGTAGAACTCTTCGACGGCTCGGCGTTGGCCGGAGGTGAAGACGTCGGGCCCGACATGGTCCTCGAGCCGCCGCAGCATCTCCGCCCGGTCGTAGTCGATCGGCTGCTTGCTGGCCAGGAGGAACTGTGAGTTCCCGTAGCTGGGGACGGCGAGCCCGATGACGTGGGGGAACACCTGGCTGACGCTGTTGAGCACCCGGGGCGTGGCCGCCCACTGGACCATGATCCCGTCCCCTTCGAGCCGGTCGCGTACGAGCTCGTAGAACTCGACCGAGTACAGGCTGCCGCTGAAGGCCGACTGGGGCCGCAACACGTCCACCGTCACCGAGTCGAAGCCCTCGTCGGCCGAGAGCAGGAACTCCCGTCCGTCGTCGATGCGCAGGCGCAGGCGCTCCTCGGCCAGCAGGCGGCGGTGCTCGTCCGACCCGTCCTCGGCCAAGCCCTGGAGCAGGTCGACCTGCCCGCCGCAGAGTTCGACCGCGTCGACGGTAAGAACCCGTTCGTCGGCGGCGAGGGCGTAGGGAGTGCCTCCCATGCCGAGCCCGACGGCCATGGCGCGACGGGGCTCGGGATGGGCCAGCGCGGCGGTGAGCCCGACCAGCACGTGGAAGTCGTCCCAGGGATAGCCGTTCTGGCCCGACGCGTTGATGTAGAGGAACCCGTTGAGGCCTTCGGGCCCGAAGACGCCCTTCTTGATGGCGGTGACGCACGAGCGGTCCTCGGCGAGCTCGAACGAGGCGTCGTCGGGTACGCCGTGGATGAACGCCCACAGCCCCCGGTTCGACGGGAACGCCACCGCCAACACCACCACCAGGCCCACCGCGCCGACGGCGAGGGTGGCCCGGCGCCGGGGTTCGGCGAACCGCAGGGCGCAGGCGACACCGGGGACCAACTGGACACCGGCCAGCACCAGCATGGTGCCGGCGGTGCCGAGCCGGTCGATGAGCACGAAGCCGACCAGCAGGACACCGAAGACGTTGCCGGCGATGTTGGCCGCCAACAGCGAGCCGGTACGCCGGCCCAACGTCTCGACGCGCTCGGACACCAGCGTCTGGACGAAAGGGAACGATGCCCCCATGAGCAGCACCGGGACCGCCATCACCAGCAGGGGCGCGGCCCCGTAGGCGAAGACCAGCTTCACCCCCTCGGCCAGCGTGTCGATCTCGGAGAACCCGGTGTTGAACCCGTCGCCGCCGAAGTAGCCCCGTAGGACGTCCCGCAGCCCGAGCCGAGGCGCGACCTGGACCAGGACCACCACACCGGCCAGCGCCGCCACCCCGACCGCGAACTGCAGCCCCAGGAACCAGCGGGCGGCGTCACGGGCCTGCTCGAGCAGCTTCCCGCCGATGGCGGCGCCGATCCCGAAGCAGGTGAGGTACACGGCGAGCACGTGGGCGAAGCTGTAGGAGTTCGACCGCATGATCGAGTCGATGAGCCGGAAGAACACCAGCTCGAAGCCGAGGGCCACGGCCCCGGTGAGGGCGTAGAGGGCGAACCACGGCCCCGCCCGGCCGGCAGCGGCGGGCCCGGTGCGACTGCCCCCGCCGAGCGTCGGCCCGGTGCCCGCAGGCGCGCTGACGCCAGCCGGCACCTCCGCGCCCTCCGTCGTGGCGGCGTCGGCTCGGCGGGCCACCCGCCACAGGCTCAGCGCCAGCACCGCGGCCAACAGGTTGAGCGAGCCGGCCACCCGCACTGCGCCGTTGAAGCCGAGGTTGCCGAGCAGCAACCACCCCGAGACCGCGGCACCGGATGCCGCCCCCAACGTGTTGACCGCGTAGAGCCGGCCCACCAGCGCCCCGGCATCCTGCACCCGTTCGACCAGGCCCTTGGCCACCAACGGGAGCGACAGGCCCATCAACGTGGTCGGTACCAACAGCAGGGCGAAGTTGAAGGCGAACTTGGCGCCGGTCGAGGCCAGGTCGGTGGCGACTCGGGCGTAGACGTCGTAGAACAGCCACACGCTGACCCAGGCGAACAGCCCGATGGCAGTGTTCGAGCCGGCGAAGGCCAACAGCGAGCGGCGCGGGCCCAAGCGGTCGGCGAGATGGCCGCCGAGGAGGCTGCCGAGCCCAAGGCCGGCCAGGAAGGCCGACACCACGGTGGTGAACGACACCAGGTCGACACCGGCGTGGACGGAGATGACCCGTTGCCATACCACCTGCAGCGTCAGGGCCGAGAAACCCGTGATCGCGAACGTGGCGAAGAGGACGAGACGGGCGGCGCGGGTCATTGACGGCGAATGGGCCCGAGACGAGCGGCTCGGCTCCCGTTGCCACCACCCTCGCACATACCCGAGCAGGCGCCGGCGCCGGAACGGGCGCCGGGCCGCCGGGGCTCCGGCGCCGGCCTATTCAGGCGGGGCCTCAGGCGGGGCCTCGGTAGCCTTCTCGGCGAAGTGGCGGGAGGTGGCGGCCATGATCGCAGAACCGGCTTCGCCGATGAAGGTCGGACGGTTGGCGGCGGCCCAGTCCCGCGACGCCACCGCCCGCTCGGCGGAGCCCTGGAAGACGGGGAACACCTCTCGGGCCAGGAGCTCGTAGCTGCGCCGGGTCGGCTCGCGGTCGGCCCATTCGTGGGCCATCACCAGGAAGGTGCCGAAGCCGCCGGCGGACTGGCCCCACAACCGTTCGACCTGGGCGATGGCGTCGGCCGGCGTGCCGATCACGGCGAAACCCGATTCGTTCAGGGCCTCCGCCATCCGGGCCGGGTCGTCGGTATCGGGGGCGATGGGGAGCGCCGCCACCCGCTGGAAGTAGTCGACCCACTGGCGCAGACCGAACTCGACGTCGGTGAAGGCCTGCTGGCGGCTGTCGGCGATGTGGACGGGGCCCACCAACCTCCAGGTGCGACGGTCGACGGTGGTACCGAACCGGGCGGCGCGGTCCTCGGCGATCTGCCAGTGATAGCCGAGGGCATCGAAGCCCCGCTGGTTGGTTGCCCCCAACGACAACAGGCTGAGCCCGAACCGCCCCGCGGCCCGGGCGCCGGTGGGGGAGATCTGGGCCGCCACCGCCACCTCGAAGTGGGGATGGGTGTAGGGCCGGAGCTGGAGGCGGGCGTCGGCCAGGGTGAACCACTCGGTGGTGACGTTGACCGGTTCGTCGTCGCGCAACAGCGCCAGGATGGCCTCGAGGGACTCCTCCATCCGGCTGCGCTGGGCCGCCACCGGGATCCCCATCATGAATGCATCGGAGGGCAGCGCGCCCGGCCCCGCCCCGAACATCACCCGGCCCCGGGTGAGATGGTCGAGCAGCACCATCCGGTCGGCCACCATCAGCGGGTGGTGGTACGGCAACGACGTGACGCCGGTGCCGAGCCTGATGTGGCGGGTGCGCTGGGCGGCGGCGGCGATGAAGATCTCCGGGCTGGCGATGATCTCGTAGCCGGCGGAGTGGTGCTCCCCGATCCACGCCTCGTCGAAGCCGAGATCGTCGAGATGGACCAGCAGCTCGAGGTCGCGCTCGAGCGCCAGGGTCGGGTTCTGCCCCACCGGGTGGAACGGCGCCAGGAAGACCCCGAAGCGCAGCGGCCAGCGGCGCGTCCCCGGCTCAGCCATCCGGGCTGGACCAGACGAACGGATCGATTGGGAGGGCGCCGTCGCGGCCACCAGGCCGCCGGCGAGAGCGGGCCATCAGCTCAATGGGAGACCGACTTGCGGAACTGGGCGACCGCGATGAACCCGAAGAAGGCCGTCAGCCCCAGGCACCACGCCACCGCCCCGTAGATGCTCTCGCCGGCGGGTGTACCGATGAACAGGGCCCGGGTGGCGTCGGTGACGATCGTGATCGGGTTGACCTTGGCGAACGCCTGCAGCCAGCCCGGCATCGAGCCGACAGGCACGAACGCCGACGATGCGAACGACAGGGGCAGGATGCTCATGAACCCCAGCATCTGGGCCGTCTCCGGCGTCGACGCCACCAGGCCGAAGTAGGCGAACACCCAGGAGAAGGCGTAGCCGAACAGCAACAGCAGCAGGAACCCGCCGACCACCTCGAGAGGACTCGACGAGAAGCGGAAACCGACCAGCAGCCCGACCGTGAGCATCACCACGATCGAGAACGAGTTGGTCACCACGTCGGCCAACGTCCGGGCTGTGAGCAGGGCGGCCCGTGACATGGGCAACGATCGGAACCGGTCCATGAGCCCCTTGCGGAGGTCCTCGGAGAGCCCCAGGGCGGTGACGAAGCCGCCGAAGGACATCGTCTGCACGATGATGCCCGGCATGAGGAAGTCCTCGTAGTCGATGCCGGTCTCGATGGCACCGCCGAAGACGTAGACGAAGAGCAGTACGAACATGATCGGCTGCACCGTGTAGGACATCAGCAGTTCGGGAGCCCGAGGGATGCGCAGGAGGCTGCGCCGGGTGAGCACGAGCGTGTCGGACACGGCGTCGCGGACCGAGCTCCGAGGCCGGGCCTCGGAGGCGGCGGCGGCGAGGTCGTCGTCGGCGTTCTTGGCCAGGGACGGGCCGACGGGCCGTCCGTCGGCGGCGGCCACCCCTGTCCCGGCTTCCTCGTCCTCGTTCTCGGCCGTGGCCGCGTCCTCGGCGACATGGCCGGTGAGGGCCATGAACACGTCGTCGAGGGTCGGCCGGCGCAGGCCGATGTCGTCCACGGCCACGCCGACCTCGTGGAGGCGGTGGACGGCTTCGGCGATCGTCCCCCGGGCCTCGCGCAGGGGGACGTTGATGACCCCGTCCTCGTAGCGGGGTGACCCGTCGGCCATCGGCTCGAGCGCCCGCAGCGCGGCCTCGGACGAGGCCGGGTCCTCGAGCTTCACCTCCAGGCGCTCACCGCCCACCCGGGCCTTGAGCTCGTCGGGGGTCCCGACGGCGATGACGTCCCCGTGGTCGATGACGGCGACCCGATCGGCCAGCAGGTCGGCCTCGTCGAGGTACTGGGTGGTGAGCAGCACGGTGGTGCCCTCGGCCACCCGGTCCTGGATCGTCTCCAGGAGGCCCCGCCGGCTGCGGGGGTCGAGCCCGCTGGTGGGCTCGTCGAGGAACAGGACGGGCGGCTGGGCCACCAGCGCGGCGGCGAGGTCGAGACGCCGGCGCATACCGCCCGAATAGGTCCGGACCAGGCGCCCCGAGGGCTCCTCGAGCTCGAAGCGCTCCAGCAGCTGCTGCGCCCACCGGCGGGCCAGGTCCGGGCTCATGTGGTAGAGCCGGCCCACCATCTCGAGGTTCTCGCGGCCGGTGAGGTTCTCGTCGACGGCCGCGTACTGGCCGGCGAGCCCGATCTGGGACCGGAGCTCATCGGCTTCCTCGACCACGTCGAACCCGGCCACGTGGGCGGTGCCGCCGTCGGGCGGCATCAGCGTGGTCAGGATCCGCACCACCGTGGTCTTGCCGGCCCCGTTGGGACCGAGGAGCCCGAGCACGGTCCCGGCCGGCACCTCGAGATCGATACCGCGTAGGGCGTGGACGTCGCCGTAGGACTTGGTCAGGCCCTTGACGTCGATCGCGATCGTTCGGTCGGCCATCGACGCGAACCTACTGGCCCCACCCGGGCCCGGCGTTGCATTTCGTGACGCGAGCCGCACTGGGGGTAGGGGCGCCTACCCCTCCTCGGCCAGGTCAGGCTGGAGGCCGAGGACCCAGTCGAAGAGGGGCTGGGCCGAGAACCACCCCATGTAATGCGTGCCGACCTGGGACCGCGCCAACCTGGCGGTCTCGTCGTCGATGATCTTGTAGTCGCCGCCGGCGGCGAGGGCCAGGAGCTGGGCCTGGCACGACCGCTCCAGGGTCACGAACCAGTAGACGGCCTCGTCGACGGAATGGCCCACGGTGAGCAGGCCGTGGTTGGCCAGGATGCAGGCCTTGCCCTCGCCCAGGGTGTGGGCGATGCGCTTGCCCTCTTCGGGGTCGAGCACCACGCCGCTGTAGTCGTCGAAGACCTCGTGGTCGTCGTAGAACATGCAGGCGTCCTGGGTGATGGGATCGAGCTTGCGGGCGAAGGCGGAGAACGTCTTGCCGTGCACCGAGTGGGCATGGGCGGCGGCGATGACGTCGGGGCGGGCCCGGTGCACCTCGGAGTGGATGGCGAACGCGGCCTGGTTCACGGGCCAGTCGCCTTCGAGGATGTCGCCGGCATGGTTGAGCAGGAGGAGGTCGCGGGCGCGAATGTGCTTGAAGTTCATGCCGTAGGGATTGACCCAGAAGCGGTCGGGGTGCCCGGGGTCGCGTACGGTGATGTGGCCGGCGATGCCTTCGTCGAAGCCGAAATGGCCGAAGAGCCGGAACCCGGCGGCCAGCCGGAGCTTGCGGTGGCGGCGTTCGCCCTCCACCGAGGAGAACGTGGGCGGGCGGTGCGGGGGGCGATCTGACGGCATGGCGGGCTCCTCGGGCGCGACCGACCTGGGATCACTCTAGAGAACTGCGGACCGAGCCCGGCCGCCAGCAGCCTCCGGCTCAGGTGATCCCGAAGGCGGCGCGGACGGCGTCGACGGGCTCGTCGAGCCAGTCGTCGTAGTGGTCGTCGGTCATGAACGAGCGCGTCGCCATCCTGTCGACGTAGAGGGTCCCGTCGAGATGGTCGACCTCGTGCTGGAGGATGCGGGCGTGCCAGCCGCGGCACATGTCGTCGTGGTCGTCGCCGTGGATGTCGGTGTAGCGGGCCCTGACCGAGTGCGCCCGCTCCACCAGGCCGCGGTAGCCCTCGACGCTGAGGCAGCCCTCGAAGAACGTGCGCCGCTCCTCGCCGACGGGTTCGATGACCGGGTTGATCAGCACGTAGGGCTTGATCACCTCTCGTTCGAGCTCGGCCAGGCGGGCCCGGGAGGTCCCCTCCATGTACTCGGGTAGGTCCTGGACGATCACCACCCGCAGCCCGACCCCGATCTGGGGCGCGGCGAGACCGACGCCGGGGATCTCCCGCAGGGTCGCCTGCATCGCCTCGAGCAGCTTGCGCGTCCTCGACGACCGGATGGCGCGGGCGCTCAGCGGCTCCGCGGGCCGGCGCAGGACCGGGTCGCCGGCCTGGACGATCGCCATGTGCTCTCCTCTCGCTCGCGCAGTCTCCTCCGCCGGGCCTTCGTGCCGGTCCCGGCGGAGGAGACTAGGTGGCGTCCGGGCCGGTCCGGGCAAGGCACCCCGGGGCGGCCCGGGATCGACAGGACGGGATCGGGGAAGACACCTGCCGATGATCGCTATCGCTCCCAACCTGTCCTGGGCTTTCGGGCACCGCCCGCCGACCGAGCCGACCACGGCCGGGTGGCCCCGACCCCGATGAAGGACGCCGCCGGGCCGCCGTCCATTGGACGGGGCATCACCGCCCAGGGCAACGAGACCTTGATCGAGGCTCTGGCCCAACTCGAAGCAGAGGGATTCGATCGCACCTTCATCGTCACCGACGACGGGAAACTGCGTTGCGGCGAGTGCCGGGCCGAGATCCCTCCGGCGGGCTTCGGCGCCGTCCAGCTGCGACGGATCGAAGGTGCCAGCGACCCGGCCGACGAAGCGGTCGTCGCCGGCTTGCGGTGCCCGTCGTGCGGATCGCGGGGCACCGTCGTGCTCCGCTTCGGGCCCGAGGCCGAGCCGCAGCACGCCGACGTCCTGCGCCAGGTCGCCGACGACCGACCGCGCTGAGGCAGGACCGGGGCGCGCACCGACGGGCGAGGCGGGGCAAACTGGCGACGGTGGAACTGACCGTGCTCTACATCGAGGGCTGCCCGCATCTCGACGTGGCCCGTGCCCGGCTCGCCGAGGCGCTGGTCCGCACCGGTGTCGAGGCGGCGATCGGGGCCCGACTGGTCCGGACCGAGGCCGAGGCAGTCGGCTTGAGCTTCGCCGGCTCGCCCACGATCCTCGTCGATGGCCGCGACCCGTTCCCAGCCCGGTCGGCCGGGCTCGCCTGCCGCCTCTACGCCACCGACGCCGGTCCCGACGGCGCTCCCACCGTGGAAGCGTTGGTCGAAGTCATCCTCGACCGGGCGGCTGCTCCGCGGTAGCGGCCCGCGGCTCTGGCGGCCCGCGCCAGGAGGCCCGGCCGAAGGTCACGGCCATGGTCGCGATCCAGATGTCGACGACGCCGAGGCCGAAGCGCTGTAGTACCCCGTTGGCGCTCGGGGCCGAGACGGCGCCGACCAGGGCGCCGGCGGCGGCGAGCGCGCACAGCCGGGCCACGACTGCGGCCCGCTGGCGCCCGGCCCGGGCCAGCGCCGGCGCCGCCAGTACGGGCAGGGCGGCCATGGTGGCGTAGCCGGTCCCGGCGAAGAGCGCGTGCAGGTCGTCGACGCCGGTGTCGAGCGGGGTGGCGGCCACGCCGAAGGACGCCACCGCTGCGGTGAGGGCGGCGGTCCACGCCGGCCCCGGCAGGGCCGACCGCAGTGCGCCGGACCAGGCCCCGACGCCGACGCCGAAACCGATCAGGCCGGCCGTCATCAGCGGCTGGGTCGATGCCCCGGCCGCGGCGAGCCGGCTGATGGTGTCGCCCACCGCCGAGTAGTCCTCGGCCACCGCGCTGCTGATGGCCCAGGCGGCCACGAAGGACGCCGGCCCGCCCACCCCGCCGGCCACCGCCAGAAAGCGCCGTCCAGTGCCCTGAGTTGGTGTCAACGCCGTTGCACGGCGTCGGCCATGGCCGCGACGATCTGCTCCAGGATGGCCCGAGACGTCCCGAAGTTGAGCCGCACGAAGCCCTCGGCGCCGGCGCCGAAGGCAGCGCCGGCGTTGACCGCCACCCGCGCCCGGTCGAGGAAGAACTCCGACGGCCGCTCCACGCCCAGGGCGCGGCAATCGACCCAGGCCAGGTACGTCGCTTCGGGGGCCCGGAAGCCGAGTTCCGGGATCTCGGCCGTCAGCAGGTCGGCCAGCCGCCGGCGGTTGTCGTCGAGGTAGTCGACCAGTCGTCGGCGCCAGTCGCCGCCCCGCTCGTAGGCGGCGACGTTGGCGGCGATGCCGAGCGGGCTGGCCAACCCGGTCGCCACCAGCGACAGCCCACGCCAGCGGGCCAGGTCGTCGTCGTTGGTCAGCACCATCTGGGCGCACTTGAGCCCGGGGAGGTTCCAGCCCTTCGACGCGGACAGGAGCGTGACGGAGTGGGCGGCGGCCGCCTCCGAGACGGTGGCGTAGGGAATGTGACGGTTCCCCCGGTAGGCGAGCGGGGCGTGGACCTCGTCGGCGATGACCCGGGCGCCGTGGCGCTCCACCAGATCGGCAAGGGCACCGAGCTCGGCCGCGGTGAACACCCGCCCCAATGGGTTGTGGGGGTTGCACAGGATGACGGTGCCGGCGCCGGCGGCCAGGCTCGCCCCGATGCGGTCGATGTCGAACGTCAGCCGCCCGCCGGCCGGGACCATGGGGGCCTCGACCAGAGCCCTCCGTTCGAGGCCGACCACGTCGAAGAACGGTGGGTACGAGGGGGTCGGCAGCACCACCGCCGAGCCTTCGGCACTGAAGCTCCGGATGGCCGTGGCCATGCCGTGGAGGACGTCGGGCAGCACGACGATGCGTTCGGGACCGACGTCCCAGCCGTAGGCCTCACCCAGGTACCGGGCGCAGGCGGCGGGCAGCTCGGTGACGGCCCGGAGCGGGGCGTAGCCGAACTCGTCGCGCTCGACCGCTTCGCTCAACGCCTCCCGGACCGGTTCGGCTACTCGGAAGTCCATCTCGGCCACCCACGCCGCCAGCACGTCATCGCCGTAGTCGGACCACTTGGCCGTGCGCCGCCGGCGTAACCCCTCGAGCGTCACCGAATCGAACAGCGGGTCCATACCGCGACGATTGTTGCCCGTCGCCGCGCTCGGCCCGCGTTCGGTCGGCGTGGCGACAGGGCGTCGTCGGTGACCGCCGCCACCTCGACGCGCCCGGCGCTGTCGACCAGGCGACGGCGAGCACGGCATGGTCATGGCGGCGGCGGTCGATGGCGACGAGCACGCGGCGGGCGTCACCAACATGAAACGGACGTTGCCTCCAACGGCACGAAGAAGTGCCGATTGCAGGCTGCAGGAGCCTTAAGGAGGCCGCCCGATGGTCACAGCCGCTACTGGGCCCGAACGAGGCGGGGGAGGGGTCGTCACCTCGGTCAACCCGGCTCGTCCCGTCGACGTGGTGGCTCGCTACGACGCCGGCACCGCCACCGACGTGGACCATGCCGTGCGGGCCGCGACCTCCGCCCAGCGGGAATGGGCCCAAGTGCCGGTCCCGGCCCGGGCCGACATCATCGCCGCCGTCGGGTCGGTGCTCGCCCGCCGGAAGAGCGAACTGGCCCTCCTCGTCGGCCGGGAGGTGGGCAAGATCGTCGTCGAGGCCGGCGGCGACGTGCAGGAAGCGATCGACATGGCGGGTTACGTGGCCGGGCAGGGCCGGGCGCCGTGGGGCCACACCGTGCCATCCGAACTCGGGTCGAAGTTGGCGTGGACGACACGCCAACCGGTCGGTGTCGTCGGGCTCATCACCCCCTGGAACTTCCCGGTCGCCATCCCGTCGTGGAAGATCTTCCCGGCACTGCTCGCCGGCAACGGCATCGTCATCAAGCCGTCCGAGCTCGCCCCGGCGTGCTGCGAGGCCTTCGTCGACGCCTGCCGCGAGGCCGGGGTCCCCGCGGGCCTGGTGCAGGTGGTGCACGGCGGCGCCGAGCCTGCCGCCGCGCTGGCCGTGCACCCGGAGGTCGGCGCCGTCAGCTTCACCGGGTCGGTGCCGACCGGGCGCGCCGTGGCGGCGGCGGCCATGGCCACCGGCCCGCGGCTGGTGTCCCTCGAGCTGGGCGGCAAGAACGCCATGATCGTGCGGGCCGACGCCGACATCGACCTTGCCGTCGAGGGGGCGTTGTTCGGGGCGTTCGGCACCGCCGGCCAGCGGTGCACGTCGACCAGCCGGCTCATCGCCGAGCCCGCCATCGCCGCCGAACTGGTAGCCCGCATCGTCGAGCGGGCCGAAGCGCTACGGCTCGGTGACCCGCTCGACCCGCAGACCGATGTCGGCCCGGTGATCACGGCCCAGGCCGCGTCCCGCATCGTCGCCGCCATCGACGCCGCCCGTGACGAAGGCGCCAAGGTGGCGACCGGCGGGCGGTCCTGCCACGACGTCGCTGGTTGCGTCGGCGGGGTGTTCGTCGAGCCTACCGTGCTGGTCGGGGTCGAGGCCGACCACCGCATTGCTCGCGACGAGGTGTTCGGCCCCGTCCTCGCGGTGCTGGAGGTCGACGACCTCGACGACGCCGTCGACGTGGTCAACGGTGTCGACTACGGCCTGTCCGCGTGCATCTACACCAGGGACGTCAATGCCGCGCTCCACGCCGTCGAACGGATCGACGCCGGCATCGTCTACGTCAACGCCCCGACCATCGGGGCCGAGATCCCGCTCCCGTTCGGCGGCACCAAGCACACCGGCAACGGCTTCCGAGAAGCGGGTTCGAGGGGCATCGAGCAGTTCAGCCAGGTCAAGACGGTCTACGTCGACTACTCGGGCCGGCTCCAACGGGCCCAGATCGACAGCCGGGTGCCGTCGTCATGACCGTTCTTGCTCGGGGGCTGCGCCCCCGGGCCCCGTCGTCGCCCGGCTCGCTGGCGCTCGCCCGGTCGACCGGTCGCGGCGGGTGAACGCAGGCAATGGTGGACCAGTGACTGTCGTCGCCGGCCTCACCCGCACCGAGGAATGGCTGGCCCGCTACGACGAGGCCTTGGCCGCCGTGCTCCCGGGCTACTTCTCCATCGTGGCCGACCGGGGCGAGGGAAGTTGGCTGGTCGACGTCGAAGGCCGGCGCTACCTCGACTTCACCTCGGGGATCGCGGTCACCAACACGGGGCACTGCCACCCACGGGTGGTGGCGGCCGTCGAGGCCCAGGCCCGGGCCCTGCTGCACACCTCCGTGGTCACCAGGCACCGGCCCGCCATCGAGCTGGCCGAGCGCTTGGGCGCGCTGACGCCATTCCTCGACCATCCGCAGGTGTTCTTCTGCAACTCCGGTGCCGAAGCAGTCGACGGCGCCCTCAAGCTTGCCCGCCATGCGACCGGGCGCGGGGGCGTGATCGCCTTTCGCGGCGGGTTCCACGGCCGGACCCTCGCCGCCACTTCCCTCACGACGGCCAAGGGCCGCTACCGAGAGGGCTACGAGCCGCTCCTGAGCGGCGTCTACCACGCCCCCTACTGCCGGCGGGACTGCGACGTCGACGCCTGCCTGGCCGAGCTGGACGAGATCATCAGCTTCGTCGCTCCTCCGGGCAACGTCGGTTGCATCATCGTCGAGCCGGTCCTGGGCGAGGGCGGCTACGTCGTCGGTCCCATCCGGTGGCTGGAGGGGCTGCGCCGGCGCTGCGACGAGCACGGCTTCCTGCTCGTGTTCGACGAGGTGCAATGCGGGATCGGACGGACCGGGCACCCGTTCGCGGCCGAGGCGCTCGGCGTCGTTCCCGACGTGGTGCTGTTCGCCAAGGGCGTCGCCTCCGGGCTCCCGCTCGGTGGGATCATCGCGGGTCGAGCCGTGATGCAACGCTGGCCTCACGGCGCCCACGGATCGACGTTCGGCGGCAACCCGGTGTCGTGCGCGGCGGGCCTCGCCACCCTCGACGTGCTCGCCGCCGAGGACTGCTACCGGCGGTGCCGGGACCTCGGGGCCCGGGCGCTCGGGCGCCTGCACGGGGCGGCCGTCGCCAATCCCACCGACGTCGTCGACGTACGGGGGATCGGCCTCATGATCGGGGTGGAGCTGCGCCACCGGACCACTGCGGCGAGGGCCCAGCGGACGTGTTTCGACCATGGGCTCCTGGTGCTCACCTGTGGGCCGGACGACAACGTGCTCCGCCTCGTCCCTCCCTTGACCGTGACCGACGACGAGCTCGACCACGGCCTGGCCGTCCTGACCGCGGCGCTGGCCTGAACGCGCCGGCGCCCGACCGAGGGCCAGTCGGGCCAGCGGCGGGACAACCCATGGGCGCAGCGGGACTGGGACTACCGTCGTCGGCCAGTGCCGACGCCGACGCCCCAGCGGTTCCTGCCGCTGCTCGACGTCCCGGACCCTCTGGCGCCCGGGCTCGTCGTCGTGGTCGGTCATGACGAGCTGTCGCTTGTCGAAGGCCTGGCCCCGTCCGGTGAGGACGTACACGTCGTCGGGATGCTCGACGACCGGCCCGTGTGGGCCGTCCCCGCCACCGCGCCGGTCGAAGGCAGCGTCGGCCTGCGCTCGTTGTGGGGCAGCGTCGACGACGTGACGTGGACGGTGGCCGGCCGGGCCGTCCAGCTCGTCGAATGGGACCGGACCCACCGGTTCTGCGGGCGTTGCGGAGGACCCACCGAGCTGGTGCCCGGAGAACGTTGCCGGACGTGCCCGACCTGTGGCCTGTCGGCCTTCCCCCGCCTGTCGCCGGCCGTCATCGTGCTCGTCGGCCGTGACGATGGACGGGTGCTGCTGGCCCATGGCCGGTCGTTCCCGGTGCCGATGTACTCGTGCCTGGCCGGCTTCGTCGAGCCGGGCGAGACCTTGGAAGAAGCGGCACACCGTGAGATCGCCGAAGAGGTCGGCATCGAGATCGACGACCTCCGCTACTGGGGCAGCCAACCGTGGCCGTTCCCGCACTCGTTGATGGTCGGGTTCACCGCCCGTTATGCCGGCGGTGAGCTGTCGTTGGAGGAGGCGGAGATCGTCGACGCCGGCTGGTACCAGCGGGACCGGTTGCCCCGGGTCCCACCGCCGGGCAGCATCGCCCGCAGCATGATCGACGACTGGCGGGACATGTCTTCTGCGTTCCCCGGCCACCCAGGCCGCTCGTGATCAGGCCTGCGCTGGCGCTCCGGCGCTCGCAGGGGAGCACCGCCGGCGCGGTCGTCACGGGGCGGGCACGATGAGGGCGGTCCTCGACCCCGTCCTTCTCCGGCGGCTGCAGGAGGTGGTGGGCAGGCCGCACGTGCTGACCGATGCCGACGTGACTGCCGGCTACGCCGTGGACTGGACCGGCCGGTTCCAGGGCGAGACGCCGGCCGTCGTCCGGCCCGGCTCCACCGCCGAGGTCGCGGGCGTGGTGGCCGCCTGCGCCTCGGCCGGCGTGGCCGTCGTACCCCAGGGCGGCAACACCGGCCTCGTCGGCGGCGGCGTCCCGCTGCAGGGGGAGATAGTGCTGTCCCTCAAACGCCTCGGTCACGACACCGGAGTGCTGGAGGCCGACACCGCCGCCGGGCAGATCACCGCGCCCGCCGGCGCCACCCTGGCCCAGGTCCAACGGGCGGCGGCGGCGTCGGGGTGGGCCTACGGTGTCGACTGGGGTTCCCGCGACTCGGCGACGATCGGGGGTTCGGTCGCCACCAACGCCGGCGGGGTGAAGGTGCTGCGCTACGGCGACACCCGGGCGCAGTTGCTGGGCGTCGAGGCGGTGCTGGCCGACGGCAGCGTCGTGGCTCACCTCGGCGGCCTGGTCAAGGACAACACCGGCTATCACCTGCCTTCCCTCCTGTGCGGCAGCGAAGGGACCCTCGCTGTGGTCACCGCCGCCCGCTTGCGGCTGGTGCCCGTTTACCGCGAGCGGGTGGTCAGCGTGCTCGCCTTCGACTCGGTCGACACCGCCGTGGCCGCCACCGCCGAGCTGCGCCGCTCGGTGGCGACCCTCGAGGCCTGCGAGCTGTTCCTGGCCGCCGGTCTCGAGCTCGTCTGCGAGACCACCGGGGTGGCGCCGCCGTTCCCGACCGGGCACCCCGTCTACCTGCTGGTGGAATGCGCAGACCACAGCGACCCCGAACCCCACCTGGCCGAGGTCGCCATCGGCCTGGATGGCCTCGCCGATGTCGCCGCCGCGGTGGACGGCCCCCGCCGAGCCGACTTGTGGCACTACCGCGATGCCCACACCGAAGCCATCAACTCCCTCGGACCGCCCCACAAGCTCGACGTGGCCTTGCCCGCGGCTCATCTGGCCCGGTTCATCGCCGAGGTGCCGGCCAAGGTGGCGGAGGCGGCGCCGCAGGCCCGGTGCTGGCTCTTCGGCCATGCCGCCGACGGGAACATCCACGTCAACGTGACCGGCGTGGCCCCCGACGACGACCGGGTCGACGACTCCGTCCTCTCCTTGGTGGCGTCGATGGGCGGGTCGATCAGCGCCGAGCACGGCATCGGGACGGCCAAGAAACGTTGGCTGCACCTCGGGCGGAGCGACGCTGAGATCACCGCCTTCCGTCGGCTCAAGTCCGCCCTCGACCCGATCGGGATCCTGAACCCCAACGTGCTGTTTTAGCTGCGTTCCCCGGCCACGCAGGCCGTGCTTGGCCGCGCCTGCGCTGGCGCTCCGGCGCTCGCGTCATCGGCGACTAGCCAACTGGTTCGCTGCGAGGGCGGTCGGCACCATCGGGCCGCGAGCGCCGCCTCCTCTATACCCAGCGGGGGTATAGTCCGGGCATGCTCCGCGAGATCGGTCAGGACACCGACGCCCCGCTCGGCCGGGTCGAGCTCGACATCACCGGGATGACGTGCGCCTCGTGCGCGGCACGGGTCGAGAAGCGGCTCAATCGTCTCGATGGGGTCACCGCCACGGTCAACTTCGCCACCGAGAAGGCGAGCGTTGCGGTGCCGGCGGCGATGAGCGTGGACCAACTGGTGCAGGCCGTGGAGGCCGCCGGCTACGGCGCCCTCGTCCCCGCGCTCCCGGGCTCGACGGCGTCGGCGGGACCGGGAGCCCCCGACGCTGGCGTCAACCCGTGGCGGGACCGGTTGCTGGTCTGTGCCGCCCTCACCGTCCCCGTCCTGGCGCTGTCGATGGTCCCGGCACTGCAGTTCGACAGCTGGCAGTGGCTGACCCTCACCCTGGCCGCCCCGGTCGTGGTGTGGGGGGCGTTCCCCTTCCATCGGGCGGCGTGGGCGAACCTGCGCCACGGGTCCGCCACCATGGACACGCTGATCTCGGTCGGGACCCTGGCCGCCTTCGGGTGGTCGCTCTACGCGCTGTTCCTCGGAGAGGCCGGGAGTCCCGGGATGCGCATGGACTTCGACCTGTCCGTTGAGCGGGGAGCCGGCTCCCATGAGATCTACCTCGAGGTCGCCGCCGGGGTCACCGTGTTCCTGGTCGCCGGCCGGTTCTTCGAGACCCGGGCCAAACGACGCTCGGGCGCGGCCCTGCGGGCGCTGCTCGCCCTCGGGGCCAAGGATGTCGCCCTTCTCCGGGACGGGCGTGAGGAGCGGGTCCCGATCGAGAGCTTGCAGGTCGGCGACCGCTTCGTCGTCCGGCCCGGTGAGAAGGTCGCCACCGATGGCGTCGTCGACGAGGGCACCTCCGCCATCGACGCGTCGCTGCTCACCGGCGAGAGCGTCCCGGTCGAGGTCGTCCCCGGAGACGAGGTCACCGGCGCGACGGTCAACGCCGGCGGCCGGATCGTGGTCCGCGCCACCCGGGTCGGTGCCGCCACCGCCCTGGCCCAGATGGCCCGCCTGGTGACCGAGGCCCAGACCGGCAAGGCGCCGGTGCAGCGTCTCGCCGACCGGGTCTCGGCCGTCTTCGTCCCCGTCGTCATCGCCCTGGCCGTCGGCACGCTCGGCTACTGGATGGGCGCCGGCGACGGCGCCACCGCCGCCTTCACCGCCGCGGTGGCAGTCCTCATCATCGCCTGCCCGTGCGCCCTCGGGTTGGCTACCCCCACCGCCCTACTCGTCGGGACCGGCCGCGGTGCCCAACTCGGCATCCTCATCAAGGGCCCCGAGGTGCTCGAGAGCACGCGGCGGGTCGACACCGTCGTGCTCGACAAGACCGGCACAGTCACCTCTGGTCGGATGACCCTCGTCGACGTCGCCACCGTCCCGGGTACCACGGCCGCAGAGGTGCTGGACCTGGTGGGCAGCCTCGAGGACGCCAGCGAGCATCCCATCGCTCGGGCCATCGCCCAGGGGGCGCGCCACCGGGGTGCGACTTTGCAGCCGGTGCAGTCCTTCGTCAGCAGCGACGGGCTCGGGGTGCGCGGCGTCGTCGACGGTCACACCGTCGTCGCCGGCCGCCAAAGGTTCCTGGCCGAAGCCGGGCTCGTCCTCCCGTCCGACCTTCAGGCCGCCAGAGCGGCGGCCGAGGAGGCGGGCCGCACCCCGGTCGTCGCGGGGTGGGACGGCCAGGCCCGAGCGGTGCTCGTCGTCGCCGACACGGTCAAGGAAACGTCGGCCGAGGCGGTGGCCCAATTGCGCCGGCTGGGATTGCGGCCGGTGCTGCTGACCGGCGACAACGCCCGGGCCGCCGGTGCCATCGCCGACCAGGTCGGCATCGACGACGTGATCGCCGAGGTCCTCCCGGCCGAGAAGGTCGACGTCATCCGCCGGCTCCAGGCCGAGGGCAGGGTCGTGGCCATGGTCGGTGACGGGGTGAACGACGCCGCGGCGCTGGCCCAGGCCGACCTCGGACTGGCCATCGGCACCGGCACCGACGTCGCCATCGAGGCATCCGACCTCACCTTGGTGCGAGGCGACCTCCGGAGCGCCGCCGACGCCATCTCGCTGTCGCGGGCGACGCTGCGCACGATCAAGGGAAACCTGTTCTGGGCCTTCGCCTACAACGTGGCCGCGCTTCCCCTGGCCGCCGCCGGCGTCCTCGATCCCCTCATCGCCGGTGCGGCCATGGCCTGCTCCAGCGTGTTCGTCGTCACCAACAGCCTCCGCCTCCGACGCTTCCAGCCCGAGGCAATCACGGCTCCCGAGGTCAAGGGGCGGGTACCCACTGCTGGCGTTCGGTGAGCACGTTGCGGAGCACGGCGGGACGGTCGGTCATGATGCCGTCGACGCCGAGGTCGAGCAGGCGCGTCATCTCGGTGGGGTCGTCGATCGTCCACACGTGCACCACCATGCCGAGCCCATGGCAGCGGTCGACGAACGCGGCGGTGACGAGAGGCGTGTCGGCGAACTCCGTGGGGACCTGCACGCAGGGGGCGGGAGCGGTGTCGGCGGCGCCGAGGACCAGTTGCAGCACCCCGCCCGGGCCTGGGGAGGTGCACAGGCGGGGACCGAGCAACGCCCGTGACCGTTCGACCCGGGCGTCGCTGAAGGCACCGACGCAGACCCGGTCGACGGCGCCGCTGCGCCGCACCACCTCGGCCAACGCGTCGACGGCCGCGTCGGCCTTGGCATCGATGTTGACGCGCAGCTCGGGCCAGGAGCCCAACAGGTCCTCGAGCAACGGGATCGGTTCGCGGCCGTCGACCCTGGCCTCGCGCACAGACGAGTACGACAGCTCGGCCAGCACCCCGGTACGGTCGGTGACGCGGTCGAGCACCTCGTCGTGGAACGCCACCAGGACGCCGTCGGCGGTCACGTGGACGTCGGTCTCCACGTAGCGGTAGCCGAGGCCGACGGCGTACTCGAAGGCTGGCAGCGTGTTCTCCGGTGCCTCGCTCGCCCCGCCTCGGTGGGCGAAGGGAATGGGCACCGGCCAATCGAGGAACTCGAACATCGCCGACATTATGGTTGCCCTGGGCTGCTGGCGGGCACCGTGCGAGTTCGTCGACCAGTCGCGGCGGGCGAGTAGTCACTGCGATGTCCGTTACGGCGCCGGCAGCTCAGGCGCCGGCCCGGTACTCGTCCCGCAGCAGGCGCTTGTACAGCTTGCCGGTCGGCTCGCGGGGGAGCTCGGCGCGGAAGTCGACCGTTCGAGGGCACTTGAACGTGGCCAGCGAGTGGCGGCAGTGGGCGACGAGCTCGGCCGCCAGCGCCGGCCCCGCCGCTTCCATGGAGACCGGCTGCACCACGGCATGGAGGCGCTCGCCGAGATCGTCGTCGGGCACCCCGAACACGGCCACGTCGTCGACCGCGGGGTGAAGGGCGAGCAGGTTCTCGGCCTCCTGGGGGTACACGTTCACGCCCCCGCTGATGACCATGTAGGACTTGCGGTCGGTCAGGTACAGGTAGCGGTCCTCGTCGAGGTGGCCGACGTCTCCGAGCGTCGTCCAACCCCGGCCCTTCGGGTCGCGTGCCGCCGCGGTGCGCTCGGTGTCGCCGTGGTACTCGAAGGGCAAGCCCGACTCGAAGTAGACGGTGCCGGTCCGCCCCGTCGGGAGTACCTCGCCGTCGTCGTCACAGATGCGCAGCACCCCAGCCAACGCCCGGCCCACCGTGCCCGGGTGCGCCTGCCAGTCCTCACTGTTGCAATAGACGAACCCGTTGCCCTCGGTGCCGGCGTAGTACTCGTGCACCACCGGGCCCCACCAGTCGATCATCCGCTCCTTCACCGCCGGCGGGCACGGTGCCGCGCCGTGGATCGCGTACCGCAGCGACGACAGGTCGAAGCGGTCCCTGACCTCGGCCGGCAGCCTGAGCATGCGGATGAACATCGTCGGCACCCACTGGCTGTGCGTGACCCGGTTCGCCTCGATGGCGGCCAGGGCGGCCACCGGGTCGAAGCGGTCCATCAGCACGACGGTCCCGCCCAGTCGGGTGACGGCGCGGCAGAACCGCAGCGGGGCGGCGTGGTACAGCGGCGCAGGGGAGAGGTAGACGGTGGCGGCGTCCATGCCGAAGAGCAGCCGGCACAGCATGGTGACCCCTTCGGGGGTGCCCAGGGCGGTTCGCCGTGGCGCGGGCTCCACGCCTTTGGGTCGGCCGGTGGTGCCCGACGAGTACAACATGTCGACGCCCTCGAGCTCGTCGTCGACCGGCGTCGCCGGCCGGGCCGCCAGAACATCGTCGTAGCGGTCGAACCCGGGGGCGTCGCCACCGGCCAGGAGCCGTACCGACAGGGCCGAAGCCTTGCCCTCGGCGGCGGCGGGCACCGCGGTGGACGCGGTGGCGGTCGAGGCGATGAACGCCTTGGCGCCGCTGTCCTCGAGGATGTAGGCAACCTCTTCGGCGGCGGCCCGGGTCCCGATGGCGGTGTAGACCAGGCCCGAGCGCTGCGCCGCCCACAGGACGGCGAGGAAGCGGGGGCTGTTCTCGAGCAACAGGGCGATGTGGTCCCCAGGGCGCAGGCCGCCGTCCCGGAGCACGTGGCCGAGCCGGTTCGACTCCTCGTCCAATTGTCGGAACGTGAGCATCTCGCCGGTGCCGGCCATCACCACCGCGGCGCGGTCGGGAGCAGTAGCGGCGTGAGCCCCGAGGTGCACGGCCGGTGACCGTAGCGCCACCGCTGCTCTCGCTACGGTGTCGGGCGTGGACGTCGTCGGGCGGTTCGCTGCTCTCGTCGGCGAGCCCGAGGGCGAGCTGCAGCTGGACGAGGCTGCCTTGCTCGTCGGGGCGACGTCCGACAGCGATGTCGACCTGGGCCTGCGGGTACTCGACGAACTGGCGGCGAGGTGCCCCGGCCCCACGCCCGACCAACTGTTGTGGCAGCTCTTCGTCGGTGAAGCGTTCGCCGGCAACCGCACCGACTACGCCGATCCTCGCAACTCGTACCTGCACATGGTGCTGGCCCGGCGCATTGGCATCCCGATCACGCTGTCGATCGTGGCCATGGAGGTCGGGCGCCGGCGAGGGGTCGAGCTCCTCGGCGTCGGCATGCCCGGGCACTTCCTGGTGCGGGCGGGCGGCGATCCCGAGGCCTTCTACGACCCCTTCACCGCCGGCCAGCGCCTCGACCGGGACGGTTGCGAACGCCGGTTCCGGGTCCTGCACGGCCCCTCGGCGCCGTTCGTCCCCTCCTACCTCGACCCCGTCGGTCCCCGGGCGATCCTGTCCCGGGTGCTCGGCAACCTCAAGCCGATCCTCACCGACCGTCGCGACCGCAAGGGGCTGGAGTCGGTACTGCGGATGCGCCTGGCCGTCCCCGGCGCGCCGCTCGCCGAACGACAGGAGCTGGCCGGTGCCCTGGCCGCCGACGGCCGGTTCCTGCAAGCGGCGGCCGAGATGGACGAGCTCGGCGACCGGGCGGAAACCGCCGGCGACACCGATCTCGCCCGCGACGCCCGGGCCGGCGCCCTGTCGCTCCGGGCCCGCATGAACTAGCGAGACGGTCGGGCCGACCCTGGCGGCTCTCGATCTGCTCGGTCCCGAGAGGGCTCGATGTTGTGACAAGTTCCGGGGCCGAGCAGATGCCGGCCGAGCGACCGCCAGGGAGCCGGGCGGCGATGGGGGCCGGGGGGGCGCAGCCCCCCAGCTAATCGGTCGGAGTGAGACAGTCGGCGAGGAAGACGGAGGTGCCCTTGAGCACGGCGCGCAACTGGGCGGGCGTCAGGTGCCCGGCGCGGTACTCCGCCAACGCTTCGGTGATGATCGACTGCGCGGCGACGAAGCACAGGACCGGATCCGTCCGGTCGTCGCCCGTCTCGTGAGCCTGGGCCGTGCCGACCAGCGGCGCGGCCCCGACCGCGAGCATCGTTGCCACCACGAATCCTGCGACCTTCTTGCCCATGACGCCCTCCCGTGTCCCGATGGTCGGGACATGACACCGTGGCAAGTCGGCTGTCAAGAAGTCATCGCCGGTCCGTACGCATGCCGCTCGCGCCGTCACGAGGGGCGCTCGCCACGACCCGGCCCCTCCGAGGGAGCTGCCGGTACCCTGCGCCGATGGCCACGGCGAGTGGGGACGAGAGGCCCGTCGCCATCGTCCTCGGGGGAGGCGGCAACCTCGGCGCCGTGCAGGTCGGCATGCTGCGCGCCCTTGCCGATGCCGGCGTGACGCCGGACATGATCTTCGGCTGTTCGGTCGGCGCCCTCAACGGTGCCGCCTTCGCCATCTCTCCCACCACGGCCGGCGTCGACGCCCTCGAGGGCATCTGGAGGGGAGCGCTCGGTGCCCGGCTGATGCCGTCGGGATGGTGGCCCACTGCCGTCGGGCTCACCCGTCGGGGCGACTCCCTCCAGGACCCCGCCGCGCTGCGCCGGCTGATCCGCGACGCCCCGGTGAGCCGCTTCGAGGAGTTCGCCGTTCCCTTCGAATGTGTCGCCACCGCCGTCGACGACGCCCGTGAGGTGTGGTTCGGGTCGGGCGATATCGAAGCGCCGATCATGGCGTCGTGTGCGGTACCGGTGGTGTACCCGGCGGTGTGGATCGACGGCGTTCGCTACCGCGACGGCGCCATCGTCAACGAGGTACCGATCTCCCGCGCCGTCGAGCGCGGTGCTCGCACCATCTACGTGTTGCACGTCGGCGCCCAGGACCGGCCCCGCCGTCCGGCCCGGCGCCCCCTCGACGTGGCCGTCGAGGCGTACTGGGTGGCCCGCAGGAACCGCTTCGTGCGGGAGATGGACACCCTCCCCGAGGGGGTGAAGGCCGTCGTCCTGCCCACCGGGCCCGCGGTGGGCTTGCGGTTCCACGACTTCACCCGCACCGGCCAGCTCATGGCCCAGGCCTACCGGGCCAGTCGGGCGCTGCTCGACCTGCCCCTCCCGGCGTCGGGCAACCATCGCCAAGATCTCCCTTGACCTCAACCCCGCTTCAAGTCTTACGGTGCTGCGAATGACAGACGACCTCACCCCCGCCCCGCCCGAAGACGCCCTCGGCCTCGCCGTCATCGTTGCCAGCACGCGCCAGGGCCGGTTCGGGGAAACGGTGGCCAACTGGTTCGTGGACCAGGCCAAACAACGCTCGGACTATGTCCTCGACGTCATCGACCTGGCCGAGACGCCGCTGCCGTTCACGCTGCCCTCGCCGGCACCCCCCGAGGTGGCGGCCTTCAGCGAGCGCATCGCAGCCGCCGACGCCTTCGTCGTGGTGACGCCCGAGTACAACCACAGCTTCCCCGGCCCGCTCAAGAACGCCATCGACACCGTCCACGCCGAGTGGCTGGCCAGCCGGTGGCGTTCGTGTCCTACGGCGGGGTGTCGGGCGGTCTGCGGGCCGTCGAAGCGCTGAGGCTGGTGTTCGCCGAACTGCACGCCACCACCGTGCGGGACTCGGTGAGCTTCGCCATGGCCCACCGGCTCTTCGACGCCGAAGGGCGGCTCCAGGAGCCCGACGCGGCCGCGGCCGCCGCCGCCGCCACTCGTCTGCTCGACCAGCTCACGTGGTGGGGCGTAGCCCTGCGAGAAGCCCGGGCCCGGCGGCCTTACCACGGGTGAGGCTGCGTTGCCTCGGTGACGTCTGGATCGAGCCGCCGCCGTTGCGGCGGCTCCCCGTAGAGAAGAAGAGGGTCGGCCCATGAGCGACGTCAACATGTGGATGGCGCTGCAGAGCGCCATGCAGGACGGAGGCGAACGCCGCCGGGTGTCGCGGGCCACCGTGCGCCGGGTGGGGGTGTTCGCCCGGCCCCACCGGCGCACGATCAGTTCCTACCTGGCACTGGCCACGCTGGCGGCGGTCCTCGGGGTGGCCACTCCCATCCTGGCCGGCCGGGCCGTGGACGCCATCGTCGAAGGGGACGGCACCGGGAGGGTGGTGACGTTGGCGGTCCTGATCGCGGTCATCGCCGTCGTCGACTCCGCCGTCGGCCTGCTCCAGCGCCTCGAGTCGTCGCGGCTGGGCGAGAACCTGATCCTCGACCTGCGGCGGGCCGTGTTCGAGCACGTGCAGCGGATGCCGGTGGCGTTCTTCACCCGCACCCACACCGGCGCCCTGGTGAGCCGGCTCAACAACGACGTCATCGGTGCCCAGCGGGCGTTCACCTCAGCCCTCTCGGGCGTGGTGACCAACGTCATCGCCCTCGTGCTCACGTTGGCGGTGATGGTGAGCCTGTCGTGGCCCATCACGCTGCTGGCGTTGGCGATGCTGCCGGTATTCGTGGTCCCAGCCCGGAGGGTCGGCGCCAAGGTCGGCGTCCTCGAACGGGAAGCGGCCGAGCACAACGCGGCCATGACCTCCCAGATGACCGAGCGCTTCTCGGCCCCGGGAGCCACCTTGGTCAAGCTCTTCGGCCGGCCCGGGGAGGAGGCGGCTGAGTTCGGCCGCCGGGCGTCGAGGGTCCGCGACATCGGTGTGCGCTCGGCCATGGCGGCGGAGGTGTTCCTCCGGGCGCTGACGCTGGTGTCGGGGCTGGCCCAAGCCCTCATCTACGGGCTCGGTGGCTATCTGGCGCTGCAGGGCAACCTCGACGCCGGCACGGTGGTGACCATGGCCCTGCTGCTGACCCGGCTCTACGCCCCGTTGACGGCCCTGGCCACCGCCCGACTCGACGTGGTCACCGCTCTGGTCAGCTTCGAGCGGGTCTTCGAGGTTCTCGACATCGTCCCGCTCGTGCGCGAGAAGCCGGGGGCGGTGACGGTGCCCGACGGGCCCGTGTCGGTCGTCCTCGACGGCGTCCGATTCCGCTATCCGTCGGCCGAGCAGGTGTCGTTGGCGTCGCTCGAGGAGGTCCTCGTCCTCGACGATCAGCTCGGCGACGAGGTCCTGCACGGGGTCTCGCTCCGGGTCGAGCCCGGGCAGATGGTCGCCCTGGTGGGACCGTCGGGGGCGGGGAAGTCGACCCTGGCGTCGCTGGTGCCGCGCCTCTACGACGTGGACGTCGGTGTGGTCGCCCTCGGAGGGACGGACGTGCGCGACCTGACCTTCGAGTCGATCCGCCAGACTGTCGGCGTGGTGACCCAGGACGGTCACCTCTTCCACGACACCATCGGTGCCAACCTGCGTTACGCCCGTCCCGAGGCCAGCGACGACGACCTGTGGGAGGCGCTGCGCAGCGCCCGGCTCGAACAGCTGGTCGCCGCGCTGCCGCGTGGCCTGGACACCGTCGTCGGCGAGCGGGGGTACCGGCTCTCGGGCGGCGAGCGCCAGCGCCTGACCATCGCCCGGCTCCTGCTGGCCCGCCCCCGGGTGGTGATCCTCGACGAGGCGACCGCCCATCTCGACTCGGAATCGGAGTCCGCGGTGCAAGAGGCGCTGGCGGCCGCGCTCGAAGGCCGTACCGCCCTCGTCATCGCCCACCGCCTGTCGACGGTGAGGGCGGCCGACGCCATCCTGGTGATCGAGGAAGGCCGGGTGGTCGAACGGGGTACCCACGGCGAGCTCCTGGCCGCCGACGGTCGCTACGCCGACCTCTACCGCACCCAGTTCGCCGGCGACGGCGCGGCCGCCAACGGCCATGGGTCACCGTCATCGGTCGGGGGCGTGCTCCCAGCCTGACGCCCGCCGGACTGCGACGCCCGCAGCCGACCGCCAAGGACAGTCCCGGGCCCCGAGGTTCTGTGCTCACACCGCTACCGTGACGTCCATGGCCAATCTGCCGTCCCAACCGGTCGCGTTCACGGCGTCGGGGCCACCCCAGACGGTGATCGATCCCGAGCCCGCCGACGCCGTCAGCGGGTTGGCCGAAGCGCTGGCCCAGCCTGATGACGAGCGCCGCGACGCGGTGTCGGCGGTCGTGGCGCGCTGGCCGCGGTACCTCGACGGGTGGGCTCAGCTCGGCCGTCTGGCCCGGGACGACATGGAGGCGTACGCCGCCTTCCGGGTCGGCTACCACCGTGGCCTCGACCGGTTGCGAGGCAGTGGCTGGCGGGGATCGGGATACGTGCGTTGGGACCAGCCCGAGAACCGGGGCTTCCTGCGGGCGCTGGCCGGGCTCGCCGGCACCGCCGAAGCCATAGGCGAGGTCGACGAGGCCGAGCGGTGTTCGTTGTTCCTGCACCAGCTCGACCCTGCCTGGCCCCCGGCCGCCTTCGACTGAGCGTCAGAGCCGACGTTGGCCGCACCCGGAGGCGCCGGGCCCATCGGGCCGGTCCCGCCCGGCGCCGATCCCGACAGCTACGACAAGACGCGTCGGCGGGTCCTGTGGACCTTCCCGTCGGGCCTCTACGTCGTCGGGAGCCGCAGCGCCGACGGCTCCCGACGCAACGCCATGACCGCGAACTGGGTGACCCAGGTCAGCTTCGAGCCCAAACTGGTGGGCGTCGGGATCGAGAAGGACGCGCTGACCCACGCCCTCGTGGCCGACCGGGGCGCGTTCTCGATCTGCACCGTCGCTCGCGACGACCGTGCCATCGTCCGCAAGTTCACCAAGCCGGTCGATGCCCACGTCGAGGGCGAGACGGTGACGCTCAACGGCTTCACGTTCGTCGACGGTCCGTGCACCGGGACACCCGTGCTCGACCAGGCGGCCGCGTTCATCGAGTGCGAGGTGCGCACCCCGGTCGATTGCGGCGGGCACACGTTCTTCATCGGCGAGGTCGTCAACGCTGCCTTCCGGGCCACCGAGGACACCGAGGTGCTGCGCATGGAGGACACCCGCATGTCCTACGGCGGGTAGCACCGACGGTGAGCCCCTCCCCGAGGCCACGGTGGTGGGCGGCCGCCGGCGTGGGCGTGCTGTGCGCAACGGTGGCCGGCTGCGGCCTCGCTGACGGCGGCGGTGGCTCTGGGGGCCGGCTCGAAGGCCCACCCCAGACCCTCGAGCCCGGGCCGTCGACGTCGCGGCTCACGGTGCCGGGGAAGCCCGAGCTCGACATCCCCGTGGGCGCCGGGCCGGGCCCCGAGGTCCCGGCCCCGTCGGCTCCTACCGGTCCGGCCTCGACCGGGCCGGGGCCGGCACCGGCCCCGGTCCTCGACGGCGCCGTCGAGGTGGGGTTCTTCGCCCCGGCTGTCCTCCGGCCCGACCTGTCGACCCGGGTGCTGGTCGAGGTCCGCAACCAACCCGGGGCTGCGCCCGCGGGCGCAAGCCTCGACCACCTCCAGGGCGTGCTGGCCGCGGTCACCGGCAAGCCGGTGACCGTCACCAGCGGCCCGGGCATCGCCGGCGGCGCACGGGACTGGTCCGATGCCGCAGTCCGGGCCGAGGCCAGCGCCGGTACCGCGGTGTCGGCCGACGGCACCGTGGTGCTGCGCCTGCTCTTCCTCGAGGGCGTCTTCGAGGGCAGCGCCGGGGTCCTGGGTGTGGCCGTGCGGGGCGACACCGCCGCCATCTTCTCGGACGCCATCAGCGCGTCGGGCGGCCTGCTCTCGGGTAGCGGCCCGATCGAGAACGCGGTGGTGACCCACGAGGTCGGCCATCTCCTCGGCCTGGTCGACGTCTACCGTCAGACCGGCCGGGCCGATCCCGACCACCCTGGCCATTCGTCGAATCCGGGCTCGGTCATGTACTGGGCGGTCGAGTCGTCGCTGATCGGCAGCCTCCTGGGTGAGTTCCCCCCGACCGAGTTCGACCAGGCCGACCTGGCCGACCTGGCCGCCATCCGTTCGGGCGCTTGAGACCGGTCGGTCGGGGCGCCGGGGCGCCAGCGCCCGGACCGTTCTCGGCGGTGGTGCTCACCGGTGGGCGGAGCCGGCGCATGGGCCGGGACAAGGCCCTCCTCCCGATCGACGGCCTGGCGATGGCGGCCCGGGTCGCGGCCGCGATGGCGGCGGCGGGAGCCGATGAGGTGTTCTGCGTGGGCGGGGACGTCGATGGTCTCCGGGCGCTCGGGCTCGAGGCGGTGCCCGACCGCCATCCCGGGCAGGGACCCTTGGGGGGGCTGGTGACGGCGTTCGCTCGGGCGCGCCGCCCGGTGTTGCTGGCGGCACCCTGCGATCTACTGCACCCGTCGGCCGTGGCGATGGCGGCGGTCGTGTCGAGGCTGGCCGCGGCGCCGGCCGCGGTGTTGGGTGTGGTGCCGCTGGCCGGGGGCGTCCGCCAGCCTCTCGACGGCGCCTACCGCTCGGCGGTGGGCCCGGTCCTGGCGGCGGCCTTCGCCGCCGGCGAACGGTCGGTGAAGGGGGCCGTCGCCGCGGTAGCGGTGATCGAGCTCGACACTCCGGTCCCCGACGCCCACGCCGACGCCGACGTGCCTGCCGATCTTCGGTGACCGGTACGGTTGCGCACCAGCGTCCAAGGAGGAGTCCATGACCATCCCCGAGATCGACGTCTCCGAGCTGGCTCGGCTACGGGCCGAGGGCGCCCCGTTGGTCGATGTGCGCGAAGCGGACGAGTACGACGAGTTCCACGTGCCCGGCGCCCGACTGATCCCGCTGGCCACCGTGCCCGAACAGCTCGAGGAGTTCTCCGCTGACGAGCGGGTCTACGTGATCTGCAAGGGCGGTGGCCGTAGCGCCAAGGCGGTCGAGTTCCTCAACGCCAACGGCTTCGATGCCGTCAACGTGGCCGGTGGCAGCACGGCATGGAGAGATGCCGGCCACCCGGTCGTCATCGGCAGCGAACCCGGTTGACGGCGGCGCACCGCTGGGTCGACACCGCGGCACGCTTCGACGAGGTCGTCTCCGCCCTCGACGGGGAGCCGGCGATCGCCCTCGACACCGAGTTCCATCGGGAGCGCACCTACTACCCGCAGGTCGCGCTGGTGCAATTGGCCTGGGGCGACCCGGCTGCCCCCGACATCGTCCTGGTCGACACCCTCGCCGTCGACCTCGCGCCGCTGGCCCCGGTGCTGGCCGGTCCCACGACGGTGGTGATGCACGCGGCCCAGCAGGACCTCGAGGTGCTCCTGCGGACCTGCGCCACCCTGCCGTCGCGCCTCTTCGATACCCAGTTGGCGGCCGGGTTCGCGGGCCACAACATGCCGTCGCTGGCCAACCTCGTACAGGCCCTTCTCGGCCGTCGGCTGCCCAAGGGTGACCGTCTGGCCGACTGGCTGCACCGGCCTCTGACCGACGACGAGCGGTCCTACGCCGCCAGCGACGTCGTGCACCTGCTCGACCTGCACGACCGGTTGCGCACCGATCTCGACGGCGGCGGGCGGCTCGGATGGGCCGAGGACGAATGCGCCGAGCTACTGGCACGCGCCCAGAACGCCCGCGATCCCGACGAGGCGTGGTGGAAGGTCAAGGAAGCCCGCCAACTACGGGGCGAGGCAGTGGGCGTGGCCCAGGCTCTGGCTGCGTGGCGGGAACGGCGAGCCGCCGAGGTGGACCAGCCGGTGCGCTTCGTCCTGCCCGACCTGGCGCTCGTGAGCATCGCCCAACGCCCGCCGGCCGGCGCCGACGCCCTGCGCCGAGTCCGTGGGCTCGACGGCCGCCACCTCCGCGACGGCGCCGTCGACGGGATCCTGGGCGCGGTCCAGGCCGGCCGCGAGCTGCCTCGCTCGCGCCTGCGGCTCCCGCCCGCCAGCGACGTCGAACGCGAGCTGCGACCGGCGGTCGCGCTGGTGTCGGCGTGGGTCAGCCAGCTCGGCCGCGAACTACGCATCGACCCCGCCCTGCTTGCCACCCGGGGCGATCTCGAGGCGTTCCTGCGCAAGGACATGTCGGGCCGGCTGTGGTCGGGCTGGCGCCACGACGTCGTCGGCGACGCGGTGCAGCGCCTGGTCGGGGGAGAGGCGGCGCTGGCCTTCGACGGCCGAGGCGGCCTGGTCCTCGAGGCGCGGTCCCGCCTGCCGGTACCCCAGCCGGCTGGGTAGCGTCCGGGGCCCACGTCAGGCGGTGGGGCGCAGCACCACGGCTCGATCGGGAGCGAGATGGTACGCACTCGCCCCGTAGGGGAGGGTGGCGCCTTCGGCGATGCCGTCGCTCGCCACCTCGATGACCCAGCCGTCGGCCACTTCGGCCGGGACCGCCCGTTCCTCGGCGGCGAAGTTGACGATCACCCGCCGTCGGTCACCGTCGACCTCCCGGTCGTAGGCCACGACCTCCTCGAGCGGGCCGAGCAGCCGCAGCTCGCCGCCTCGGAGGGCCGGCGAGGTGCGTCGGGCCCTGAGGAGGCGGCGGTACAGGTGGAGTACCGACCGGCTGTCACCCCGCTGCGTCTCGACCGAACTGGCGGCAGCGTCGGGCGGGAAGGGCAGCCACGGCTCGGCACCGTCCCAGCCGTGAGGAGCAGACGGCGTCCACGGCAGCGGGGCTCGGCAGCCGTCACGACTTCCGGGATCGACCACCCTTGCCGGCGGGACGATGGCGTCCTGCAGGCCCAGCTCTTCGCCCTGGTAGAGGAACGGCGTGCCCCGCAGCGTGAGCAGCATGACGGCCGCCGCCCGGGCCCGGGCCTCGGTACCGAACCGGCTGCGATGACGGGGGCTGTCGTGGTTCGACAGGGCCCACGTCGGCCACGCGCCGACGGGGCCCAGCTGGGCGCGCACCTCGTCGATGGCGGCCCGCCACGCCGGCGCCTGCCAAGGTTCGAGCAGGGGCGGGAAGTTGAAGGAGAGGTGCAGCTCATCGCCGGCGCCGTAGTAGGTGGCCACCTTGGCCGTGTCCAGGAGGTAGACCTCGCCGACTGCGACCCGGTCGCCTTGGTAGGCGTCGAGCACCTTGCGCACACCTCGCAGGATGGAATGGGTGAAGGGTGGGTCGAAGCGTTCGTCGCCGCCGAGGACGCCGCGGGGGTCGTCGACATCGGCGAAGTCGGCCCGCTTGGCCAGGGCGTGGGCCACGTCGATGCGGAAGCCGTCGACCCCCCGGTCGAGCCAGAACCGCAGGGTGGCGTGCATCGCCGCCACGACCTCGGGGTTGCGCCAGTTCAGGTCGGGCTGCTCGGGCAGGAACAGGTGCAGGTAGTACTGGCCGGTGGGCGCGTCGAAGGCCCAGGCCGGCTCGCCGGTGAACGCCGACGTCCAGTTGTTCGGCGGCCCTCCGTCGGGCGCCGGGTCGCGCCACACGTACCAGTCGCGGCAGGGCTCGTCGGTCGCCGACCGCGACGAGGCGAACCACGGGTGACGGCTCGAGGTGTGGTTCGGCACCCAGTCGAGCAGCACCCGGATGCCGCGACCATGGGCCTCGGCCACGAGGGCGTCGAAGCCGTCCAGGTCACCGAAGACCGGGTCGACGTCGCAGTAGTCGGCCACGTCGTAGCCGAAGTCGCACATGGGGGAAGGGAAGATGGGGGAGAGCCACAGCGCGTCGATCCCGAGCCAGTCGAGGTACTCGAGCCGCGACCGAAGGCCCTCCAGGTCGCCGATGCCGTCGCCGGAGTGGTCGGCGAACGATCTCGGGTAGATCTGGTAGACGACGGCATCCTTCCACCAGGGTGAGGGGCTCACGTCGATGACCATACGGGCTCGGTTACAATGCCGCCCCGAACCTGCACCGACGTGGGAGCTCGACGTGAAGAAGGGTCGTCATCGCCGCTTCGAAGAAGCGCGCGCCCTGAAGCGGACCTCGGACAATCTCGACGAGCTCTTCGGCCCCGAGGACGCCGAGCCCTGTGCGGAATGCGGGGCCCAGCCTGGCGCCGACCACGCCGCGTGGTGCCTCGTCGGGAAGGAAGAGGCGGAAAACGATATCGAGAGCAGCGCCGACGACTGGTAGTCGTGCCCCCATCGGGGGCACAGGTCCCCGGTTGACGCTCTCCCCGACCCGAACGGTGTGAACCCTCCTATGCCCCCCCAAACCGCGGGTGACGTCCGGACCGCTCCGGCCTCGTCGCTGACCGCTCCCGCCCTGCGCTCGATCGCGCTCGTCGCCCACGTCGATCACGGCAAGACCACGCTCGTCGACGCCATGCTGCGCCAGACCGGCGTGTTCCGCGCCCATCAGCAGCTGACCGAACGGGTCATGGACTCCAACGACCAGGAGCGCGAGCGGGGCATCACGATCCTGGCCAAAGCGGCGTCGATCATGTGGCGGGGGACCCGCATCAACCTGGTCGACACGCCCGGGCACGCCGATTTCGGGGGGGAGGTCGAGCGGGCGCTGGCCATGGTCGACGGCGTCCTGTTGCTGGTCGATGCGGCCGAGGGCCCGCTCCCCCAGACCCGCTACGTCCTGTCGAAGTCGCTGGCCGCTGGCCTGCGCACGGTTGTCGTGCTCAACAAGGTCGACCGCCACGACGCCCGGCCCGACGAGGTCCTCTCCGAGGTCGAGGAGCTGTTCTTGGACCTCGGCCCGCCGCTCGAGCTGCTCGACTTCCCGGTCGTGTCCGTCATCGCCCGCGAGGGAAGATCGGCGCTGGGCGTCGCCATGCCCGGCCCTGATGCCGACCTGTCGGCCCTGCTCGACTGCGTGCTCGACACCATCGCTTCTCCCACCGGCGACCCGATTGCACCGCTGCAGGCGTTGGTGACCAACCTCGACGCCTCCGAGTACCTGGGCCGCCTCGCCCTGGGCCGGGTGGTGCGGGGCACCCTGCGCAAGGGTGACACCGTGGCGCTGCTCGACGAGGAGGTCGCCGAGGGCCAGGCCCCGGTGAAGCGCCGCCTCACCCAGCTGCTCGGCTTCGACGGCATCAGCCGGGTCGAGGTCGACGAACGCCGGGCCGGCGACCTCTTCGTCGTGGCCGGGTTCCCCGAGGTCGAGATCGGCGACACGTTGGCGGACCCGCAGGTGCCCGAAGCGCTGACCCGGCTCTCGGTCGACGAACCGGTGCTGCGGATGACCTTCGGGGTGAACACCTCACCGCTGGCGGGCCGGGAGGGCCAGTACCTCACATCGCGGCACCTCCGCGACCGCCTCGACCGCGAGGTCCTGGGGAACGTATCGATCCGCCTGGAGGACACGGGGTCACCGGACGTGATCGAGGTCGCCGGCCGGGGCGAGCTCCAACTGGCCGTGCTGATCGAATCGATGCGACGTGAGGGCTACGAGATGCAGGTGTCGCGGCCCGAGGTCATCGTGCGCGAGGCCGCCGGCAAGCGCCTCGAGCCCCTCGAACGGCTGGTGATCGACGTCCCCGACGAGCATGTAGGCACCGTCACCCAGGCCCTCGCCCCCCGCAAGGGCCTCGTCGTCGACGTGCGCCCCGGCGACACCGGCCGGACGATCCTGACCGCCGAGGCCCCGGCCCGGGGCCTGATCGGCTTCCGTTCGTTGTTGCTCACCTCGACCCGGGGCACCGCGCTGATGCACCAGCACCACGCCGGCTGGGTGCCGTGGGCGGGTGACCTGCCCCATCGTCAGGGCGGGGCCATGATCGCCGACCGTGCCGGCCCCGCCACCGGCTACGCCCTCGACAATCTGCAGGCCCGGGGCGAGTTCTTCCTCTCGCCCGGCGACGAGGTCTACGAGGGCCTCGTCACCGGCGAGAGCAGCCGGGGCGACGACATGGTGGTCAACATCACCCGCGAGAAGCAGAAGACCAACATCCGCACCCACAGCCACGACGACGGTGTGAAGCTGCCACCGCCACGGACGCTGACGTTGGAGGCGGCCATGGAATGGATCGCCGACGACGAGCTGGTCGAGATCACGCCAGTCTCGTTACGGGTACGCAAGCGGGTCCTGCGCGAGCAGGACCGGCGAAGGTCGGCGAAGAACTAGCCGGGGTGGGATCTGGGGGGCGGGACTTTTTCGACCGGCTGGCGCGGGCGCGCCCGGGACACCGGGACGCAGCAACGGCGACGGCGAAGGCGCGCCGATCCAAGTTCGGCGTCACCGGCACAGTGCGCCGGTGGCGATCGGGCGACGTCGCCGGCCTGCGCCGGGCGACTGCCTTCGGCACCGGGGTCGTGCTGGTGCTCGGCGTCGTCGCCGTCGGCGTGAAGCAGGACTCGCTGGCCGACCCGCAGGCCCTCGCCCTCGAAGGGGCGCCGACGTCGACCGCGGCGGTGCCCGGCACCGCCGCCAGCCTCGCCCCCGTGCCCTCGCCGGCGAGCACCGAAGCGGCCACGACCGCGCCCACCACGGCCGCCACCGCAGCCCCGACGGTGGCGCCGACGACCGCGGCCCCCACCCCGACCACGGCCAGCCCCCCGCCACCGCCCCCGACCGGTCCCGCCCCGTTGTCCCAGGTCCAGCCGGGAGCGCCGCTGCCGGCGCCAGGGGCCTTCACGATGCAGCCGTACTACGGGCTCGGCGCCTGGATCGACGTGTACGACTGGTCCTACGCCATCGCCGGCGACCCGCCGCCCTTCGACCTCCCCGACATCGATCGCATGGCCGCACTCGGGGTCCAGACCCTCTACATGCAGCCGGTGCGCTGGGACGTGGCCGAGGACATCCTCGAGCACGACCGGGTCGTGGCCATCATGAACCGGGCCCGGGCCAACGGCATACGAGTGGTGGCCTGGTACCTACCCGACCTCCGGGACCCGGCCAGCGACTTGCGCCACCTGCTCGCCATTGCCCGGCTGCCCATCGACGGCCTCGGCATCGACATCGAGTCCAGGACGGTCGAGGACATCGCGGTGCGCAACCAGCGCCTGGTCGAGTTGTCAGCCGAACTGCGCAATCGCCTCGGGAGCCAGGTGCTCTCGGCCATCGTGCTCCCGCCCGTCGTCATGGAGGACGTGAACCCCAACTACTGGCCGGGCCACCCGTGGGCCGCGCTGGCGCCCTACTACGACGTCTGGCAACCGATGTCGTACTTCACCGGGCGGCGGGCACCATGGCGCGACGCCTACGCTTACACGGCCGTCAACATCGACCGGATCCGGGCCTACATCGGTCAGCCCGACGCCGTGGTCCACTCGATCGGCGGGATCGGCGACCTCACCACCATCGAGGACATCCAGGGGATGCTCCGGGCGTCGGAGGAGCGGGGCGCGATCGGCGGCAGCATCTACGACTACCGCACCACCCACGACGCCCTCTGGCCCGAGCTCCAACGGTTCCGCCGCTAGCGCTAGCGCCAGGTCACCGCCCCGGCAAGAAGCGCCCGGGCCACCAGCACCATCACGCCACTCCGGCCAGCTCGATGGCCCGGGTGATGTCCCTGGCGTTGCGGACCACCACCGTGGGGTGGCCGTGGGCGCGGGCGCTGAGGGCTGCCTGCGTCACCGCCGGGTCGGAGCCCTCGACGGCGACATCGACGAGGACGCCTCCGACCAGCACGCCGTAGAGCCCGTCGGGCCCCGCCCGGTGCCGGGACAGGAAACGCACCGGAGCGGCGCTGACGGTGCCCTGCTCGACCCGGCAGAGGGTACGCACGCCGGCGCGGGCGAGGCCGTCGAGCAGATAGACGACGAGGCCATGGAGCCGACGGGTGTGGTCGTCGCACAACGCGGCCACCGCCGCCCCCGAAACGGGTTCGGCCGCCCGTTCCAGCACGGCGACAGCCTCGGCGTAGGAGCGGGACTTCGTGCCGGTCCGGGCCTTGCGCAGGTCCCGGCCCGTCGGCCGGTCCCGGGATACCGAGAGCAGGGTGCGGTGCTCCAGGTAGCGACCGGCCAGCGCGCCGGCCCGGCGCATGTGGCGGACCTTCTCGTCGGCGGGCGAGTCGCCCTCGCCGACTCCGGGCCCGGGATCGCCGTCACGGGCCGCGTCCCGCAGGCGCTTCAGGGCGTGGGCCAGCACCTGGTTCTCGGCGGTGTCGTAGGCCTTGACCGGCGATGCGCACACGAGCGCGTTGTGAGCGCCGGGGCTGGCGGCCCGGGCGGCGATGGTCTCGGCCCACAGGATCGTCCCCCGAACGTCGCCGGTGGTGCGGATCGGCCTGCTGGTGGTCGCTATCGACAGCGACCGGACGATCTCGGGAAGCCGGTCGAGCAGCGCCTCCGCCTCCGCCGAGACGGCCAGGGCGACGCCCACCACGTGGCGGGCGCCGTGAGGCGCCATGCCGGTCAACGCCTCGACCGCGCCGGCGGGGTCCATCGGCCGTACCAGCCGGTCCCACAGCGCCACCGTCGCCTCGTCGCCCATCGGCCCGGCCGTCACGGCCGAGCCGCCGGGGCCCCGTCGCGGTCGGGCTCGCGGGTGCTCGTTGCCCCCGCATGGCCGTTCATGTTCGGGGGCTGCGCCCCCGGGCCCCATCGTCGCCCGGCTCGATGGCGCTCGCACCGTCGACCGGGCACCCGGGGGGGATCACAAGGAACGGTGCACCGGTGACCGCGCCGCGACCAGCCATGTTCATCCGAGCAGTTCGACACCGAGCACCTCGTTGATGGTGCGCTGGGCTTCGGCCTGTTCGGGCGGGTCGAGCAGGGCGGCCACCGTCCGGTACAGCTTCGAGGCGCGAGCTTCGTCCATGCCCTCGAACTGGGGCAGGAAGAAGGCGTAGAACGTCTCGTAGAGGAGGCGGGACGGCGTGCACCCGTCGCCGCGGCGACGGGCGGCGAAGCGGCTGGCATCGAGGAACACGGCCGGGCCCAGGTCGCGGAACTGCCGCAACGGCAGCAGGGCCCGCACGATCGACCCCGGCCCCTCGAGCAGCTGCACGAACACGTCCTCGGACGGGGAGGTGACCTCGACGAAGGCGAACCGCCGCATCAACGCGTAGGACATCTCGAACAGGAGGTTCTTGTCGAACACGTTCATCGTGGCCAGGATCCGCCAGCGGGGCGGTACCCGGATGGGATCGACCTCGAAGGGCGCCTCGACGCCGTAGGGCACGAGGGCCAGTGGACGGGCGCGGCCCCCCCGCTTGAACGGCAGGACCACCGGCTGGCCCGAGAGCACCGTGAACAGCTGCCCGAAGGCCCGGTCGAAGTTCGAGCGGTTGAGCTCGTCGATGACGAGCCACCGTCCCGACTCGATCGCCTCCACGAACAGGCCGGGACGGAAGATGAACCCCTCCGACGTCGGCTGGAGGCCGCCGATGGTCTCGAAGGTGGTCCACTCGCTGGTGGCCGTCGTGGGCAGGTAGCCGGTGCACAGGTTGCAGCGCTGACCGACCTCGGCCGCCAGGTAGGCCAGGGTCGTCTTGCCCGTCCCCGGAGGCCCGGTCAGGATCACATGCTTACCGGAGTCGATGGCGGCGACGAGCTGGTCGAGCACGTTGGCGGGGTACACCATGCCCAGTTCGTCGGCGCCGCGGGCCAGATTCTCTGCGGTGAAGTTCAGCATCTCTCACCCTCGTGTGGCGATCTCACGTGTCTGTCGGCATCACCTTTTTGATTTCAAGCCGGGATGGGCCACGACCGTCTCGGTCCCGCGCTGGCGCAGGAGACGAGCGAGCATCAGGTAGGGCCGTTCGCCGACCATCTCGACCAGCTCGTCGCGCAGGGCGCTGAACACGGGCCGGTGGCCCACGAAGGCAGTGGCGAGCCCGCGGTCCCCGTTCGATTCGGTGCACCACCAGTGGAACTCCGAGCCCCCCGGGCCCCAGTCACGACGTTTCCACTCCCGCACCGTACTGGTCACATGCCCGTAGGTGTCGACCTCGTCGGTGCGCCGCAGCGGCAGCTGCCAGCACACGTCGGGCTTCCAGTCGAGGGGCCGTTCGCCCCGCTCCAGGGCGGCGCGGTGCAGCGCGCAGCCGGTCCCGCCGGCGAAGCCGGGACGGTTCAGGAAGATGCAGGCGCCGTCGTGCAGGCGGGTCATGTGGGTCCCGCCCCTGGTCTTGAACGGGCCGCCCCGCCGTCGTGCGATCCCTTTGAACTGCCACTGCCCGTCGGTGAGCCGAGCTGCTCGCTGCGCGGTGTCGTCGCGGTCGTCCTCGTCGGTGAAGTGCGCTCCGTAGGAACAGCAGCCCTCGCCCCGCTCGGGCGCCGGTTCGCTCAGGACCCCTTCGCAGCCTCGACCGAAGATGCAGGTCCACGGGCTGACCAGGAAGGTGGCGTCGAACACCCACGTCCGTGATTCGTCGGGGTCCTCGAAGCTGAGCCACTCGTGGACATCGCCGGCCACCGGCAGCGGTGCCCGGTCAGCGGCCACGCTCGTGGGACCGACCGAGCGCGAGGGCGCGTGCCGCGGCGTGACAGGCACGCGGCCGCTACCCCCGTGAGAGGGCGTCGAGGCGGCGGCTGCAGCCGAAGAGGATCGTGCGCCTCGCCCGGTTGTCGGTTTCGTAGGCGCGCACCGCGGCGATCCCGGCGGCATCCATCGTCTCGAGCGCCGACATGACCTCGCTGACCGACATGGCGTCGTATCCCGGCGTCGGCTCGCCGGCCGCGGGGGCCGACGCGGCCGGTGCTTCATCGACGGCCGGCGCCTCTTGCACTGCTTCGGGATCCTCGACCATGGCCGAGGTGGCGTCAGCGCTCTCGTCGGCCGGGGCCGAAGACGGTTGGCCCGGTCCCTCGGCGACGACGGCCCCAGCCTCGGCGGGCTCGACTGCAGCCTTCTCGACGTCGGTGGGGGCGGTGGGCGGCGGCTCGTCCGGGGGCGTGTCGTCGTGAGGAGGTGCACCGTCGGCGATGTCAGCCGACGGTGCTGTCTCCGTCGATGCTGCGGGCGCGCCGGCAGCTAGCTCGACCGGGGCGCCCACCGCGGCGAGGCGCCGGGTGACTCGGAAGATGATCCCTCGACGGCCGCGATGGGCCAGCTCGTAGTCACGGAAGCGGGCCAGCAGCTCGGGATCGTCGATCCCGTCGAGGATCCCGAAGACGTCGTTGGCGGCCAAGAGCTCGTAGCCGTCGATCGGCGGGCCGGAGGGGGTGCTCGGCTCGGCCGGGGCCGTTTCGGCCGGGGTCTCCGCTGCGGGGGCGGCGTCACCGGCGTCGGCGACGGGCGCCTCGGCGGCATCCGATGCCGGCTCGGGCGCGGTCTCGGTCCCGGTCGGAGTCTCGGGAGCGGGCCCCGCGGCTGCGGCCGCCTCATCCGGCGTCGCCGCTGCCTCGGGAGCAGGCTGCGGCGCGGGGGAGGGGGACGGCGCCGGGGCGGGTTCGGCGGGCGGTGCCGCGGCCGCCGGCTTGCTCAGCGTCGGCGCCGGTGTCGCTGACGCCGCTTCCTCGGCCTTCTGGATCGCCGCCTTGTCGGCGGCGTCGAGGCCCACGGCCGCGAGCACCGCGAACGGGAGGGCCGCCGCGACCAGGATGACGTTGCCCCCGGCGATGCCGAGGGCGAGGAGGACGCTGCCGACCAGGCCCGAAACGATGGCCAGGGGCGGAGGCAGGTCAGACCCTCTCTGCCGCTGCCGCGGGACGCGATCAGGCCTAACGCGAGCAGGCTTATCGGACCGTTTCGGGCGCCACCGCAAGTCGACGAGCATAGCCCGCGCACCTTGCCCCCTCCCGCACCGAAGGCACGTTCGTGACGCGGTGTGGGAGCTCTCGATGGGGGCAGACTGGTGCCGTGAGCGACGTTGCCGGAGCGGTGGGGAAAGCGAGAGCCGGTTGAGCGGTCCCCATGAAGCAAGGCTCGGGGACGTGCAGGCCCGCCTCACCGCGATCGCCGAGGAGCTGGCTGATCTCGCCCTCGACGTCCTGCGCCAGGCGGTCAGCGACGGTGCCGACAAGCGACCGGAGCTCGAAAAGCGCGTGACCCGGGCACGCACCGCGGTCGAGAAGGCCGCCCGCCTGCTCGACGACCTCCCTCAGTGAAAGGCGCTGGCGGCTGCAAGCCGCCAGCGACCTCAACCCAGGGACGGCAACCGGTTGAGGGCGTTGATGAGCCGGCGGAGGGCGCCCGCCTCGAAGCCGTTGTAGCGCAACACGATACGGGCCAGACCGAGGCGGTCGTCGTCGGCCGCCTCGACGGCCAGGGGCCCGCGGTTGATGATCTGGCCGTCTGTCGTCACGTGGCCGAACTCGTCGACCAAGCCCTCCATCTCCTCGTCGGTGGGCGCCCGGCGGAGGCGGAGCACGAGGCGGTCACCGACCCAGCGGGTGGAGTGGAAGTTGCGCACGAAGGTGGTCAGCTCGTCGGCGGCCTCGTCGACGGACTCGGTGACCAAGTACAGGTCACGATCGCCGGGATCGATGAACCGGCGGGGTGCGAGGTGCTCCTCGACGAAGCTCGAGAAGCCGCGCCAGTAGGTCCCGCCGGGCTCGTCGAGCAGCACGATGGGAGCGGGCTCGGCCTTGCCCGTCTGCACCAGGGTCAACAGCTCGAAGGTCTCGTCGAGGGTCCCGAACCCTCCCGGCAGGGAGACGAAACCCTTGGACTCCTTCATGAGCATGAGCTTGCGGGTGAAGAAGTACTTCATCGACACCAGCTTCTCGTCGCCGGCGATGAAGGCGTTGGCCCCCTGCTCGTGGGGGAGCCGGATGTTCACCCCGAAAGCGTGGTCGCGGCCAGCGCCCTCGAGCCCGGCAGCCATGATCCCGGGCCCGGCCCCGGTGACGATCATCCACCCGCTGCGAGCGAGATGTTCGGCCAGTTCCCGAGCCTGGGCGTAGAAGGGGTCGGTGGGCAGCGTGCGGGCCGACCCGAAGATCGTGGCCTTGGCCACGTCGCGATAAGGGGCGAACGCCCGGAAGGCGGCCCGCATCTCCTTGAGGGCAGCGCTGGTGATCTTCAGGTCCAGGCGGTCGGCCCCGTCCCGGGCCAGCAGCGTGGCCGACGTCAGGATCTCGGCGAGCACGTCGCGGTCCCGGTCCACCCCGGAGCGGTCGAGGACCTCGGCCAACAATCGATCGACCTCGGGATCTCCGGTGCTGCGGGGTGTCTGGCGCCGCGGCCGGCTCACTGCCACCGTTTCTCGCCGTGGCGCCAGGCGTTCACGCCCACCACTCCTCGGGCAGCTTGGCTTCGATGGCCCGGAGGTTCTCCCGGGTGCACCCGCCGCACAGCCAGGTCGTCCCCGCCTCGTCGGCCGACGACGACCACCCCGCCGCCAGCGTGTCGTCTGAGCCCTCGGTGCCGGCCCCGCAGCGGTTGCAGGACCTCAACGTGCCCGATCGCTCATACCGGCCGGCCACATGCCGATCGACCCTAACGCACGGTCCCACAGGCACGAGGTAGCGGCGATGAGCGTGGTACTGGTGGTGGACGACGAGGCCGACATGCGCCTCTTGGCGCGCCTGGTGCTCGTCTCGGCGGGCCATTCGGTGATCGAGGCCGACTGCTGTGCCGCCGCCCTCGCCACGTTCGACGGCCAGCCCGCGCCCGAGGTCGTGCTGCTCGACATGCGGATGCCAGGCGCCGACGGCTGGGAGGTGCGCCGGCGGGCCCGCGCCGACGGACGCCATGCCCGTGTCCCGGTGATCGTCTTCACCGCGGCGCCGGTCGGATGCGGGACGACCGCCGGCGATGGCGACGGCGACGACGACCAGGTGCTGGCCAAGCCCTATCGTCCCGATGACCTGCTCGCCGCCGTCGAGCGGGCGTTGGGCACGTCGAGGGGCACGCCTCAGGCTGGGGTCAACAGCCCGTAGGTGGTGGTCCGTTGGCGCAGGCGCCGGCCAATGGGCTCGGTGATCGCCCGGAAGTCGTCTTCGCCAGCTCCTTGGCCGTGGGAAGCACCGGCGGCGCGGCTGATGTTCTCGTTCATCAGGGTGCCGCCGAGGTCGTTGACACCGGCTTGGAGCAGCTGCTGGGCGCCGGAAAGGCCCAGCTTCACCCATGAGGCCTGGATGTTGTCGATCCAGCCCCGGTAGGCGATCCGGGCGACGGCATGCATCAGGACGGTCTCACGCCAGGTGGGGCCTCGGCGGGCCTTGCCCTGCAGGTAGATGGGAGCGGCCATGTGCACGAACGGCAGCCCCACGAACTCGGTGAACCCGCCCGTCTCCTTCTGGAGCTGTCGCGTGACCACCAGGTGCCTGGCCCACGCCGCGGGTGCCTCCACCGAGCCGAACATGATCGTGACGTTGGACCGAAGGCCGACGGAATGGGCGACCCGGTGGCATTCGAGCCATTCGTCAGCCGAGATCTTGTCGGGGCAGAGGACCTGGCGCACGTCGTCGTCGAGGATCTCGGCGGCGGTGCCCGGCAGCGTGCGGAGCCCGGCGTCCATCAGGCGGCGGAGGTAAGCCTCGAGCGGCTCGCCTAGGCGGCGGGCTCCCTCGGTGACCTCGAGGGCAGTGAACCCGTGGATGTGCAGCCCCGGTGCGGCGGCGGCCACCGCCCGGGCCACGTCGATGTAGTAGTCGCCGTCGAAGTCGGGGTGGATGCCACCCTGGAGGCAGACCTCGGTGGCCCCCAGGTCTTCGGCTTCGCGGGCACGGCCGGCGATGTCTTCCAGGGTCAGGAGGTACGGCGTGCCCCGCAGGTTCAACGACAGCGGCCCCTTGGAGAACCCGCAGAACCGGCACTTGAACGTGCACACGTTCGTGTAGTTGATGTTGCGGTTCCGGACGAACGTGACGACGTCGCCCACCGTCGCCGCTCGCAGGTCATCGGCAGCCCGGGCCACGGCGGCCACCTCCGGGCCCCGAGCCGAGAACAGCGTCGTCAGCTCGTCGGCGCCCGCTTCCTGTCCTGCCGCCACGCCGGCGAGGACCTCGGCGATCGCGCCGCCGACAGGGCCGGCCGGGGCCGGGACCAGGACCGGCGGTGTGACGGCGGCGCCCGAGTACCAGGCCGTCGAGCGCCGGCCCACCAGCACCACCTCGGCGCCGTCGCCGACGTTGCGGATCTCGCTCACCTGCTGGGGCAGCACTGCCCCGGGGTCGTCGCGGCCCAAGCCCTCGGCGTCGCTGCGATCGAGTACCGCGGCCCGCAGCGACCCGTCCAGCCACCGGCCGGGGTCGAGGGCGTAGGCGGGGTAGATCGTCAACCGGGGCGCGAGGGCGAAGCCGCGGTCCTCGGTGACCGCCCGCAGCCGATCGAGGGCCGGCCACGGGCGCTCGGGGTTCACGTGGTCGGCCGTCACCGGCGAGACCCCACCCCAGTCGTCGATGCCGGCTTCGAGCAGGTCGCCGAAGTCGACCAAGACGTCAGGGGCCAGGTTCGGCGGCGCCTGGACGTGGACCTCGGGGGGCAGGATCAGCCGGGCCAGGGCGATGGCCTGGAGGAACTCCTCGGCGGCGCAGGACGGCCACGTGTGCATGCCGGTACCCGCCTTGGGCAGGAAGTTCTGGACGATCACCTCCTGCACGTGGCCCCAACGGCGGTGGGCGCCGGCGATCGCCAGCAAGGCCGTGACCCGGTCCTCGGCGGTCTCGCCGATGCCGACGAGGATGCCGGTGGTGAACGGCACACTGAGCTCGCCGGACGCTTCGAGGGTGGCGAGCCGGCGCTGCGGGGTCTTGTCCGGCGAACCCCGGTGGGCGTCGAGATCGGGACGGAGGGTCTCGATCATCATCCCCTGGCTCGCCGAGGCCGCCCGCAGCACTGCGATCTCGTCGCGATGGAGGGCTCCGGCGTTGGCGTGGGGCAGGAGCCCGGTCTCGTCGAGGACAAGACGGCACATGGCCGCCAGGTACTCGACCGTCGAAGCGAACCCGTGCTCCGCCAGCCACCGCTCCGCCACCGAATAGCGGTCCTCGGGCCGTTCCCCGAGCGTGAACAGCGCCTCGTGGCAGCCCGCCTCGGCCCCCTGACGGGCGATGCCCACGACCTGGTCGGGCGTGAGGTAGGGCGCCTCGAGGCGGGCCGGTGGCCGCGCGAACGTGCAGTAGCCGCACCGGTCCCGGCACAACATCGTGAGCGGGATGAAGACTTTCGGTGAGTACGTGACCCGGGTGCCGTGGGCGGCGTCTCGCACCTGCCGGGCCGCGGCCATGAGCTCGGCCAGCGGGAGGGACAGCAGCTCGTTGCCGGGCATCGTCGGGACCCTATCGGCCCTTGGCTGCGGCGACCCTTGGGCCGACCCTGCAACCTATAGGTCGCCGGCGGCCGCCGGGTCGACCAGCCACACCACTCGTTCGGCCCGGGCCCGGGCGGCGGGCACGTCGTCGCCGGCCATGACGCGCTGCAGGGCGGCCCGCTTGTCCTCGCCGCACACCGTCACCAGCACCAGGCGGGCGCGGGAGATACCGGTCAGCGTGAGGGTCATGCGCTCGTACGGGTTGGTGCCGGCCGGGTCGCGGTTCATGACCACGAGCCGGCCCGGGTCGGCCTCCAGCGCGGGGGAGCCCGGGAAGAGGGAGGCGATGTGGCCGTCGGCCCCCATGCCCAGGTGGAGGAGGTCGAAGCGACCGAGCTCGCCCAGCCGGAGCTGGTAGGGGTCGGCCGCCTCCTCGCATCGCATCGGGTAGGTGGCGTTGGCGGCGCCGACCCGGTCGAGGAGCGCCGCCCGAGCGAGCCGGTAGTTGGAATCGGCGTGGTCGAGGGGCACACAGCGCTCGTCGCCCCAGTACGCGTCGACCTTCCACCAGTCGATCTGGGCGGCGTCGTCGGCCAACCGCTCGTAGCAACGACGGGCCGTCTCACCTCCGGACAGGGCGATCGAGTAGCCGTCGTTGGGGCGGGCGTGGAAGCTCTCGATGACCCGCTCGGCGAACTCTCCGGGCACGTCGTCGACGATCACCAGGTCGCCGAACATGACGCCGCAACCTAGTGCGCGGTGGTACGAGGTTGGCGACCAACGGGCCCGTCAGGGCCCCTGGGGCTAGGCCGCCGCCAGGGCCTTGGCCTTTGCCGCGAGCGTCTCGAGCAGGTCGTCGAACGACTTGGCGAACGCCTTGACGCCTTCGGTCTCCAAGGTGGCGGTGACGTCGGCAAGATCGATGCCCACGGCGGCGAGCTGTTCCACCACGCCCCGGGCATCGGCGAGGCCTACGTCGATCGTGCGGGCCACCGTGCCGTGGTCTTCGAAAGCCTCCAGCGTGCTCTCGGGCATGGTGTTGACCGTCTGGGGACCGACCAGCTCGTCGACGTAGAGCGTGTCCGGGTAGTCGGGGTTCTTCACCGAGGTCGACGCCCACAGTGGGCGCTGTACCTGGGCGCCCGCCGCCGCCAGCGCCTTCCAGCGATCGCTGGAGAACCGCTGCTGGAACAGCTCGTAGGCGAGCTTGGCGTTGGCCACCGCCGCTCGGCCCTGCAGCGCCTGCGCCTCGGCGCCGCCGACGGCTTCGAGCCGCTTGTCGACCTCGGTGTCGACCCGGCTGACGAAGAACGAGGCCACGCTGGTAACCCGGGACACGTCGTGGCCGTCGGCCACACGCCCCTCGAGCCCGCTCATGAACGCGTCGATGACCTGGCCGTAGCGTTCGACACCGAACAGCAGGGTGATGTTGACGCTGATGCCGGCACGCAGGGACTGCTCGACGGCGGCCAGCCCCTCCGCCGTGCCCGGGATCTTGACCAGCAGGTTCGGCTGGTTGACCCGGGCCCAGAGGTCGGCGGCGGCGGCGACGGTCCCGCTGGTGTCGTAGGCGAGCCCGGGCGCGACCTCGATCGACACCAGGCCGTCGGTACCGCCCGAGCGCTCGTGCACGTTCCTGAGCACCGCCAGCGCGTCCTTGATGTCGGCGATGACCATCTCCCAGTAGGCGTCCTCGACGGAGTAGCCCTGGCGGATCAGAGCCGAGAACTGGACGTCGTAGTCCGAGCCCTCGGCGATCGCCTTGGCGAAGATCGTCGGGTTCGAGGTGATCCCCCGCACCGCCCGGTCGACCCAACCGGCGAGCTCGCCGCCGAGGAGCCATCCCCGCTTGAGGTTGTCGAGCCACGGGCTCTGGCCCTGCTCATCGCATAGATCGTGAAGTCGGGACATGGTGACCTCTCAGTCGGACAGCGCATCGACCAGTTGCCGGGCCCGGTCGGCGACGTTCTGCGCGGTGAAACCGAGCCGCTCCAGGACGGTCCTACCCGGTGCCGAGGCCCCGAACCGGTCGATCGACACCGAGTCGTCGGCCCAGCGGTCCCAACCGAACGACGCTGCCGCCTCCACCGCCAGCGTGGGCACCTCGGGAGGCAACGTCGACTCCTGGTAGTCCTCGTCTTGGAGGTCGAGGAGCTCCCAGCACGGCATCGAGACGACCCGCACCGTGAGGCCTTCGCCTTCGAGGATCGTCCTGGCGTCCAGGCACACGGCGACTTCGCTGCCGGTGCCGATCAGGACGAGATCGAGCTCGGCGGCGCCGGCGCTGCCCTCGGCGACGACGTAGGCGCCCCGCCCCAGGCCGGTGGCCGCCTCGGGAGGCACCACGACGGGGAGGTCCTGGCGGCTGAGCACGAGTGCCGTGGGCCCGTCGGAGCCGATGGCGACGGCCCAGGCGGCCGCGGTCTCGTTGGCGTCGGCGGGGCGCACGACCCGGAGACCGGGCATGGCCCGCATCGACGCCAGGTGTTCGACGGGCTGATGGGTGGGCCCGTCCTCGCCGAGCCCGACCGAGTCGTGGGTCCAGGAGTAGACGACCTTGGACCCCGACAGGGCGGACAGCCTGACCGCGCCCCTCATGTAGTCGGAGAAGACGAAGAAGGTGCCTCCGACGGGGATGACGCCCCCGTGCCGGGCCATCCCGTTCATGGCCGCGGCCATGGCGTGTTCGCGCACCCCGAAGTAGAGCTGTCGGCCCCCCGGGTCGTCCGCCGACTGGGTGCCGTGGCCCTTGACGACGGTACCGGTGTTACCGGTGAGGTCGGCGCCGCCACCCATCAGTCCGGGGACGACGTCGAGCAGGGACTGCAGGCACGTGCCGCTGGCCTTGCGGGTGGCGGCGTTGTCGCCGACCGACCAGGTGGGGAGCTTCTCACGCCACCCGTCGAGGCCTCGGCCGGAGAGGCATGCCTCCCACGCGTCGCGGTCGGGGCCGGCCATTCGCCGTTCGACGCGTTGCTCCCACGCTTCCCGCTCGGGACGGCCGCGGGCACCGGCCCGGCGGTAGAAGGCCAGCACGTCGTCGGGTACCCAGAACGACTCCTCCGGCGGGATGCGGAGGATCTCCTTGGTGAGCCGCACCTCTTCGTCGCCCAGGGCGTTGCCGTGGGCGAACTCGGAGTCGGTGTAGTTGGGCGACGGCCAGCCGATGTGGCTGCGCAGCACGATCATCGACGGCGCGTCGTCGACCGCCTTCGCCCGGCGCAGGGCAGCCTCGAGGGCGTCGACGTCGTTGGCCACCTCGCCGACACGGTCGACGTGCCAGCCGTAGGCCTCGAAGCGTTTGCCGACGTCGTCGGAGTAGGACAGCTCCGTCGGGCCGTCGATGGAGATGTGGTTGTCGTCGTAGACGTAGACCAGTCGGCCCAGCTTCAGGTGCCCGGCCAGGGAAGCAGCCTCGTGGGACAGGCCTTCCTCGAGGTCGCCGTCGCTGCAGATGACGAAGGTGTGGTGGTCGCAGGCATCGGGCCCGAACCGGGAGCGCAGGTACCGCTCGGCCACGCCCATACCCACGGCGTTGGCGAACCCCTGCCCGAGCGGGCCGGTGGTGATCTCTACGCCGGAGGTGTGGTGCACCTCGGGATGACCGGGTGTGCGCGAGCCCCACTGCCGGAACTGGCGCAGGTCCTCCAGGCTGAGGTCGTAACCGGTGAGGTGGAGCATGGCGTACTGCAGGATCGAGGCATGGCCGGCGGAGAGCACGAAACGGTCGCGGTCGGGCCATTCCGGATCGGAGGCGTCGTACTTCATGACCCGGGCCCACAGCGTGTGGGCCAAGGGGGCCAGAGCCATCCCGGTACCGGGATGGCCGCTGTTGGCCGCCTGGGGCCCGTCCATCGCCAGGCCCCGGATGACGTTGATGGCCTTCTGTTCGAGTTCGGCGTCGGCGCCGGCAACGGCGGTCACCTCGCGACCCTACCCAGGCGCTCCGCCAAAGGATCACACAGCCACGGGTGAGCCCAAGGCGAATACGAGCGCAGGAGCGCAGGCGCGGCACGGCGCGGCCTGCGTGGCCGGCGAACGCCGGCATCAGGGGTCGAGGTGGATACGAGCGCCGGAGCGCCAGCGCAGGCGCGGCACGGCGCGGCCTGCGTGGCCGGGGAACGCCAGCATCACTGGTCGTTGAAGAGGGCGACCGAGACGCTCAGGCGGTGCACGAGGCTCTGGCCCCCCACCGGGCCGACCTCACCGGCGCAGAACATGCCCGCGGTGGCGCCGTTGTCGGCGTGGGCGTCGACGACCTCGGCGTCGTGGTCGGGCGACCCGAAGAGCTTTTCTCCCCGGCCGGTGTCGGTGAACACCAAGGCCCCGCCGGCGTGCGTCCCGGCCAGCATGAGGCGCAGGTCCTCGTCGGCGCTGGTCGCGTCCCGGACCTGGAACTGGACGAGCATCCCCACCTCGAGCGGGCCGCCGATGGCCAACGCCCTCATCCGCCGGTCGCCAGCCATCACGCTGCGGATGACGAAGTCGCCCCGGCGGAAGTCCAGCTTCCGCTCGTCGATCACGTGCCCCAGTTGCAGGCCGGTGTCGGCCAGTTCCCGGATCTCGGGGTCGAGGGTGTCGAGCACTTCCATCAGCCGGTCGAGGGCGGGCTGGCCGGCCAACTCGTGCAGGACGAGGCCGTCCGCCCGGGTTACCACCATGGGCTCGCCGATGGGCCGGCAGCCCTGGGAGACGACCGTCTCGCACGATGCGCCGGGGGGCAGGAGGGCGCCGACGGCACCGTCGCGGTAGATCGTCTCGTCGCACAGGAGCCGGTTGTGACGAGGCCCTCGGCCTGCCGAGGCGATCCCGCCGCACACCCGCAGGCCAGCGTGGGCGCTCTGCATGGTGGCGAGGAACCGGTCGAGAGGGACCGAGAACGGGTCGGCCACGACGACCAGGACGCGGTCCTCGTGGTCGTCGAGCATCCCGGCGACGGGGTCACCCAGGGCGACCAGGCTGGGCCGGACGAGGCCGAACATCGGCGTCGACGTCACCGCGTGCTGCAGGTCGAGGCGTACGGGGGTCACGGGCGCACCGAACCGACCGGCCCACAGCGACACTGCGGGCCGGGACTCGACCTCCCGTCGGGCGGCCAGCACCGACACCGCCGTCGAGCCGATCATGCAGCCTGGGCGCAGGGCCCGGCGCACTACCGCGGCGATGTCGTCGAGGGCGCCCATGTGGTCAGCGGTGACGAACAGCACCGCCAGCTCAGGTGCTTCGCCCACCTGTTCGAGGACCGAGCCGACCACCTCGCCGGCAGCGTGGGTGGCCAGGGGATGCTCCGACATGGCCGCCGCGTAGGGCACGGGTCAGCGCTTCCCGGAGGGCACTCGCTGCGCTCGCACTTCGTTCATCCCGTGGGGCTGCGCCCCACACCCATCGCCGCCGGGCGAGCTGGCGCTCGCGCCGTCGCCCTGAAGCACTCGCTGCGCTCGCACTTCAGTCGTCCTGGTCGACGGCGGGCAGCAACGCGAAGGGCACGACGACGGGATCGGCGCCGTCGAGGCGGCACCGGGCCTCGATCGCCCCGGGGCTGTCGAAGGTCAGCTCGGCACGGACCAGGCGGTAGGTGAACTTGCCTGGTTCGACTTGCAGCAGCTGCACGTTGCGGGCCACCTGCTCGCCGTCGCGGTGGTACGTGACCTCGAGAGAGGCGGTGTCGGATGCCCCGGGCGGGCACCGCACCAGCACCACGAGGTGGGGTTCGATGGTCTGCGGGAACGCTCCGGTGGCAGCTTCGGAGAACTTCACGCCGGTCAGGTCGATGCGGGTGGCGCCCCCTTCGGCTTCCCGGAGGCTGATCCCCTCGATGAACACGGCGGCGACGATCTGCATGGCGTCGGCAACATAGTGCGACAGGACGGCGACGGGCCGTTCGCTGAAGGCGAGCCGAGCGAGCGCCTCGGGCGACGGAGCGGCCACCGGTACGTCCCCCGCCGACGGCTGCGGGCGTCGCATCGAGGAATGACGGCGGTGCCGTGACCGGGAAAGTGGCCCGCGGTAGCTTCCCAGCGCGATGGCGAGGCACCGGTGGGCGGGAGGTGCGGGCAGGTGGTTGACGCCCGGGATGGCGCTGGTGGCTGTGGTCGCGGGGTTGTCGACCCTGCGCCTCGAGCGGGCCCCGGCAGCCCGGCCCACGATCGGCGCCGCTTCACCGGTGACGCCGGTCCTGTCGGCGCGACGGGCCCCCGAACTGTTGGCGTCACCGGTCGCCGACCGGCGCCTGGCCGAAGGGCTCAACGAGCTGCTGTCCCGGACGCGGGGGAGCGCCTGCCTCACCGTGTCGGCTGCTGGCCGGCAGGTCTTCGCCCTCGAACCGACCCGGCCGATGGTCCCAGCGTCGCTGCAGAAGCTGGTCACCGCGTCCGTCGCCCTCGACGTCCTCGGGCCCGACACTACGTTGCGCACCGCGGTCCGGGCCGGCGGCCCCGTGGCCGAGGGTGTGGTCGCCGGCGATCTCTACCTGGTCGGGGGCGGTGACCCGGTCTTGGTGACCGATCCCTATCTGCAGCGCTTCAAGTACCGGCCCGCCGCTTTCACCAGCTTCGAGGCGCTGGCCGATCGCATCGTGGCCGCTGGGGTCACCCGGGTCGAGGGCAGCGTGATCGGCGACGACCGCCGCTACGACAACGTCCGCTACAGCCCGCTTTGGCCCCAGAACTTCATCGACGACGCCGACGTCGGCCCGATCGGCGCCCTGACCGTCAACGACGGTTTCACCGAGTTCCCGCCCAGCCCCGACGTCCGGCTCCCGGAGCCGGCGCCGGCCAGCGACCCGGCGGCGTGGGCCGCCGTGGTCATGACCGAACTGCTCCGGGCACGGGGCGTGACCGTTGCCGCTGCGGCCGCCTCCGGCGTGGTCCCCGACGACGCCCCGGAGGTGGCGGCGATTGAGTCGCCACCGGTCAAGGACCTGGTCGTGCGGATGCTGCGGGACAGCCACAACCTGACCTCGGAGATGATCGTCCGGGAGATCGGCTTCCGGGAGGGGACGGGCACCACCGAGGCCGGCCTGGCGGTGATCCAGCGTCAGCTGGCCGCCGGTGACCTGCCCACCGACGGCACCAGCCCCCTCGACGGTTCCGGGCTGGCCAGCCAGGACAAGATGACGTGCCAGCTGGCCCAGGCGGTCCTCGATCGCAGCGGGCCCGAGTCGGCCCTCGGTGTCGCCCTTCCGGTGGCGGGGGAGTCGGGGACACTCGTCGAGCGCTTCGAGGACAACCCTGCGGCCGGGCGCCTTCGGGCCAAGACGGGCACGCTCAACCAGGTCGTCGCCCTGGCCGGTTTCATCGACTCGGTGCCGGGCAGCCAGCTCAGCTTCTCCTACATCGTGAACCTCGAGCCCCCCGCGATCATTACCATCGACGATGTCGACCGCGCCGACGAGCTGGGGGCGATCCTCTCCCGCTACCCCGAGGGCCCCGATCTCGGCGCCCTCGGCCCCGTGCCCGTGCCCTGACCACGAGCGGGGCCTGCGCGGTGGTGGGCATTACCTTTGCCTGGTGGCGCTGCCGATGTTCCCGTTGGGCAACGTGTTGTTCCCGAGCGTGTTCCTGCCGTTGCACGTCTTCGAGCCCCGCTATCGCGACCTGACCCGGGAGTGCCTGGCCGGTGACCGCGAGTTCGGCGTGGTGCTCATCGAGCGAGGTAGCGAGGTGGGCGGCGACGACCAGCGCACCACCGTCGGGACCGTGGCCCAGATCGTCGAAGCCAAGGAGTTCGACGACGGCCGGTGGGCCTTGGCCACCGTCGGCACCCGCCGTATCCGGGTGCTCCGCTGGCTGGGCGACGCGCCCTTCCCCAACGCCGAGGTCGAGGACTGGGACGACGAGCCCGCCACCGATGCCACCGCCGCCCGCTACGGCACCGTTCTCCACGCCCTGCGGCGGGTCCTCGCCCTCAAGACCGAGCTCGACGAGCCCGCCGTGGACGCCACCATCGAGCTCAGTGACGATCCCACCCTGGGCTCCTACCAGGTGGCGGCGGTGGCGCCGTTCGGTCCCGCCGACCAGCAGACCCTGCTCGCCTGCGCCGGCCCCGATGCCCGCCTGGCGCGTCTCGACGCCCTCCTTACCGAAGAGGAGGAGTTCCTCCGCGCCCGTCTCGCGTTCGGCTGACAGCAGCGCCGTTGAAGACCTGCTGCGGGCGTCGCTCCCCTCCTGCGCGGCAAGCTGTCGCCGACGGCCTGGCGGCCGCGCCGGAGACGGTCCTGGTCACGCTTCGTGCCGCGCTTCGGCCATGCCTGATGCCGCGGTCGGGCTAGGTTGCCGGTCGTGCCGGAGCAGAAGAGCATTCCGGAAGTGGTGGCCGAGCTGAAAGAGCTCACCGTCACCTATGCCAAGCAGGAGACGATCGAGCCGCTCAAAGGCCTCGGGCGCCAGCTGTTGTGGGGCGTGGCCGGGTCGGTGCTGCTCTCGGTCGGGCTCGTCCTGCTCACCCTCGGGCTCCTGCGCGGCATGCAGACCGAGACCGGTACCGCCCTCTCCGGCAACTGGAGCTGGGTCCCGTACCTCGTGTCGATCGTGTTCCTGGCCGTGCTCATCGGCTGGGCCCTGTCCATGATCAGACCGAAGGACGCCACCCGATGACCGTTCATGCTCGGGGGCTGCGCCCCCGGACCCCATCGTCGCCCGGCTCGCTAGCGCTCGCGCTGTCGACCGGTCACGAGAACGATCTCTAGGGATGCTGCACCAGTGACCGCCAGCCCCCGAGTGACCCGTCAGGACCTCGAGGACAAGTTCCGCGAGCTGCGGGGCGAGGTAGACACGGTCAAGGAGTCGGCCCGCTCGTACGCGCTGGTGGCCGGCGCCATCGCCGCCGCGGTGGTGATCGTCGTCGTCTTCGGCCTCGGCAAGCGCCGAGGCAAGAAGCGTTCGACCGTCGTCGAGATCCGCCGGATCTGATCGAGGGGACGGGCTTCACGTGTCGCGACTGCAGGGCCTCTTGCGCCTCCGTGGTTTCCAGAAAGGGGTCATGGGCCAGAGCCGGGCGTGGATGACCCTCTGGCTCGCCCTGTCGGCCCGGGAGTGGCTGCGCAACCGGGCCCGCAAGCGCGAGGTGGTCGCCCGCTACACCCTCGGGCCGGGCGAAGGCCTGTCGGTCTCCGACCTCGGCCTCACGGCCAAGCAGGCTCCGCCGCCGTAGCCGCGGCCCGGCGGTCCCGGTCGGCAACCAGACCGTACGATGCGTCCGGTGAAGGGTGGGACCGGGTGAACCGGGTGTTCGAGGTGGGAGACAAAGTGTTGTTGATCGACGCCAAGCGGCGCCGGTACCTCATCACCGTGGCCGACGGCGGCGAGTTCCACAGCCACACCGGTGTCATCGCCCACAGCGAGATCGTGGGCCGCGACGAGGGGGTCTCGCTGCGCTCGAGCCGAGGGTCGCATTTCCTCGCGGTACGGCCGACCCTGGCCGAGTTCGTGCTCAAGATGCCCCGCGGCGCTCAGGTCATCTACCCCAAGGACCTCGGCCCGCTGCTGATGTTGGCCGACATCTTTCCCGGCGCCCGGGTGCTCGAGTCGGGCGTCGGCTCGGGGGCGTTGTCGATGACCATGCTGAGGGCCGGGGCCGAGGTCGTCGGCTACGAACTGCGGGACGATTTCGCCCGACGGGCACAGGCCAACGTGGCCGAGTTCCTCGGTGCCGATGCCGTCGCCCGCTACCGGGTCGAGATGCGCAACTGCTACGAGGGCATCGACGCGACCGACGTCGACCGGGTGGTGCTCGACCTGCCCGAGCCGTGGCAGGTGGTCAAGCACGCAGAGCGGGCGTTGCGGCCCGGGGGCATCCTCGTCGCCTACACGCCCACCATCACCCAGGCCGTCACCTTGCGCGAGACGCTTGGCACCAGTCCCTTCGGGCTGGCCCAGACGATCGAGGTCCTCAACCGGTCCTGGAACATCGACGGCCTGTCGGTGCGGCCCGACCACCGGATGGTCGCCCACACCGGGTTCCTGACCTCCGCCCGGTTGGTGGGCTAGGACCCGGCCGGCACCCCATGGACACACTCGACCTGATCGTCATCCTCCTCGTGGTCTGCGCCGCCTCCGGCGGCTACCGCTTGGGCCTCACGGCCAGGGCGGCATCGTGGGCGGGGACGATCGTCGGCTTCCTCATCGCCACCCGGGTCGTGCCGATCGTGGTCGACGACTACGAGGGCACCTACCAGCGGCTGCTGCTGATCCAGATCAGCATCCTCCTCGGCGGAGCGTTGTTGGGCCAGCTGGCGGGCCTGTTGATCGGCCACCAGCTCCGAGGGGCCATACCGCCGGGACCGGCCCGCACCATCGACCGCGCCGCAGGCGCGCTGGCCGGGGCGTTCGGTGTCCTGCTCGCGTTCTGGCTCCTGCTGCCGGCCATGGCCCGAACCCCGGAGTGGCCGGCGGACCAGGCCCGGCGCTCGGCCATCGCCGGCTTCATCCACGACAACTTCCCCGAGGCCCCCAACGTCACCCGCTCGCTGCAGCAGCTGCTCGGCCCCCAGGTGTTCGAGGGGCTCACCGCTGCCCCCGATCTCGGGGCGCCCCCGGCCAGCACCGGCCTCAGCCCCGAGCTCTCCGACGCCGTCGCCCTGTCGACGGTGAAGGTCGAGGCGGCCGCCTGTGGCGACCGGCTCCAGGACGGGAGCGGTTCGGTGGTCGCACCGGGAACCGTTATCACCAACGCCCACGTCGTCTCGGGGAGCACCGAGGTGGTGGTCGAGACCTACCCCGACCTGGCACGTCTCGCCGCCCAGGTGGTGGCGTTCGACCCTGCCCGGGACGTGGCCGTGCTGGCCGTGCCCGGGCTCAGCCGCGAACCTCTGGCCCTCGATGACGGGGCCTTCACCACCGGCGGGGTGGGCGCTGTCTTCGGCCATCCCCGGGGCGGGCCGCTCACCTTGTCGCCCTTCGAGGTCGGCCGCGAGACCACCGCCACCGGCCGCGACATCTACGACGACAACGCCATCCGTCGCCGGGTGTTCTTCCTGGCCTCCGACCTCGAGCCCGGGGACTCCGGTGGCGCGCTGATCGACGGTCGGGGCGTGGTCGTCGGCATGGCATTCGCCATCGCCCCCGACCAGCCCGACGTCGCCTACGCACTCACCGTCGAGGAGATCACCCCGGTGCTGGCCGCCGCCTCCACGGTCCCGGTCGACACCGGCCCCTGCATCGACTGAACGTCGTTCCGAAACCAGAGGTTCCGGGGGCGCGGAACGGCCCCCGGTCCGAGGACGCGGGGGCCGGGCGGGTGGTCAGCCGGCGATCAGTCGACCTCGATGAAGATGCACTCCCCAGGGCATTCCTCGGCCGACTCGATGGTGGCCTCTTCCTGGCCGGCGGGCACGACGGCCAGTCCTTCGGCGCCCTGCGGGTTGCCCTTCTCGGTGGCGTAGACCTTGTCGCCCTCCTTGACGTAGGCCAGACCGTCGTCGAGGAGGGTGAAGACGTCGGGGGCGATCTCCTCACAGAGACCGTCGCCGGTGCAGAGATCCTGGTCGATCCAGACCTTCATCGGGGCTGCTTCCTCTCCATCATGCCGACCCTCAGGCCAGGGCCACTGGCTGCCGACTGTACCGTCGACACCGGTCACGACTCTAACCCGTCGTCCGGCAATAAACACGGACGCCGCCGTCAGAACTCCGTCCGGCGCCGTCGTGTCCGGGGCGGGGTCGTGTAGGGTCGCTCGACCCCCCGAGCCGAGGAGGTGGTCACCGTCAACGAGCCCCAAGAGCACAGGCGTGCGGCCGACCTGGCCGAATTGGAGCAGCTGCGGGACCAGTCCAAGCTGCTGGAGGAAGAGGTCACGTCGCTGCGCCGGCGGCTCCAGGACGCCCCCAAACGGGTGCGTACCCTCGAGGAGCGCCTGCTGGAGTCCAAGGGCCAGCTGGCCCAGGCCGTCGCCCAGAACGAGAAGCTGAGCTACACCCTCCGTGAAGCGCGCGAGCACATCGCCGCCCTGCGCGAGGAGGTCGACAAGCTCACCCGGCCGCCATCGGCCTACGGGACCTTCCTGGCCCGCAACGAGGACGGCACCGTCGACGTGTTCTCCGGAGGCCGCAAGATGCGGGTGGCGATCCACCCCGAATTCGAGGACGCGGCGCTCGACCGGGGCGACGAGGTGGTGCTCAACGAATCTCTCAACGTGGTCCTGGCCCGCAAGGGCGAGCTTCTGGGCGAGGTGGTCACGCTCAAGGAGCTGCTCGAAGACCGCACCCGTGCCCTGATCGTCGGCCGGGCCGACGAGGAGCGGGTGGCCGATCTGGCCGACTCCCTGCGGGGCGAGAAGCTACGTTCCGGGGACACCCTGCTCATGGACAGCCGTTCGGGCCTGCTGCTCGAGAAGCTGCCCCGGCCCGAGGTCGAGGAGCTGGTCCTCGAGGAGGTGCCCGACGTGTCCTACGAGGACGTCGGCGGCCTCGATGAGCAGATCGAGCAGATCGCCGACGCCGTCGAGCTGCCGTTCCTGCACCAGAAGCTGTTCGCCGAGTACAAGCTGCCCGCCCCCAAGGGGATCCTGCTCTATGGCCCCCCCGGGTGTGGGAAGACCCTCATCGCCAAAGCGGTGGCCAACTCGCTGGCCAAGAAGGTCGCCGAGGTCTCCGGCGACCACGCCGCCCGGAGCTACTTCTTGAACATCAAGGGCCCCGAGCTGCTCAACAAGTACGTCGGTGAGACCGAGCGCCAGATCCGCCTGGTCTTCCAGCGAGCGCGGGAGAAGTCCGAAGAAGGCTGGCCGGTCATCGTCTTCTTCGACGAGATGGACTCCATGTTCCGTACCCGGGGCTCGGGCATCTCCTCCGACATGGAGTCGACGATCGTGCCGCAGCTGCTGGCCGAGATCGACGGCGTCGAGTCGCTGAAGAACGTGATCGTCATCGGTGCCTCCAACCGTGAGGACCTCATCGACCCCGCCATCCTCCGCCCCGGCCGCCTCGACGTGAAGATCAAGATCGAACGTCCCGACGAGCGCTCGGCGGCCCAGATCTTCGGGCGTTACCTCACCACCGACCTCCCCCTGGCCGAGGACCAGGTCCGCTCCCTGGGCGGGGGCGACCCGGCCAAGGCCGTGCAGTCGATGATCGAGAGCACCGTCGAGAAGATGTACTCGACCGACGAGTACAACCGCTTCCTCGAGGTCACGTACCAGAACGGCGACAAGGAGGTCATGTTCTTCAAGGACTTCTCCTCCGGGGCCATGATCGAGAACGTCGTGCGCCGGGCCAAGAAGCTGGCCATCAAGCGCGAGATCGCCGGCGAGCCCCGGGGCATCAGGGTGGACGACCTGTTGGCGTCGATCACCCAGGAGTTCAAGGAGCACGAGGACCTGCCCAACACCACCAACCCCGACGACTGGGCCAAGATCTCGGGCAAGAAGGGCGAGCGCATCGTGTACGTGCGCACCCTCATCACAAAGGACGAGGAGTCGTCGCCGACCGGAGGCCGCGCCATCGAGCGCGTCGCCACCGGCCAGTACCTCTGAGCTCGTACCGTCTATTGGCACGCCCGTGGGCCCGGTGCGTTGCTGAGCACCGAGCCCACAGCCCGCGAACCGGTCCTGGTCAACGCGCGCGGGGAATTTTCGTACTGCGCTCGTTGTACCGCGCCCACGGTGGGGTCTGGTTACCTGGTGCCGAGAATACCCAGCAGCCCGTTGTTGCCGAGAAGCTGGTTGTTGTCATCGGTGCCGTCACTGTTGCCACCGAGGATGCCCAGCAGCCCGTTGTTGCCGAGAAGCTGGTTGTTGTCATCGGTGCCGAGGACCTCCACGCCGACGTCGCCTTGCACCGACACGTCGTCGTCGTCGAGCTGGGATGCGGCCGTGGTCTGGTTGGTCAGCTCCGCGGCGCGCTGGGCGGCGCTCGACCCGGTGTCGAAGTTCAAGCAGGCGTCTCGGTTGTCGAGCCCGATGCTCGTCGCCGAGGTGCCGATGAACAGGTTGTCGAGGATGTCGGACAAGACCTCGCCGAGGTTGAGGCCCCCGATCCGCCCAGAGGAGTCGGAGCGATCGGAGCTACCGGCTTGGCCGTCGTCCACGGTTCCCCGCGGCTGAGCGAACAGCGAGATGCCGGTCCGGTCGTCGTCCCGATCGTTGATCGTGCAGGAGGGCTGGCCCTCTTGGCCGGTCGCGGCGCCACTGGTACCGACGAATACGGTTCCCATGGATCCGGCCAGGACCGCAGAAGCGAGGGCTGCGGGGATTTTCATTCTCATTGGTGGGTGGCTCCTCATTAGCAATTAGCGCGGCCGCGAGCATTCCTCACGTCCATCGCGCTCCTCGAACATACCCATGAGGGTTCTCTTCATACTCATCTCCAGCAAATGGCTCGACCCGGTCCATAGCAGCACGCATTTCACCAACTCCCAGCACCAGCAGCCGCGAAACCGCCAACAACAATAAGACCGGCGGCGTCGAGCCGATGTCTACGGTCTCATCTTCGATTGAGTAGTAAATAGCAAGAGGTTCAGCCGGCCAGTGAGGGCGGAGGCGTGGAGCCCGCGCCCACGCGATCAGACCTGGTCGGTAGCCAGCTACCTGTTCTACGGAGCAGGCCCCCCTCAGAGGATGCCAGCGGACGGCACTTCTCTGCGGGAACGGGGACGACGGCGGGCTCCCCACGTGGTCCCACGGCACGGGATAAGCCGCCCTCCGGGCCCGGGGGAGCGGGATCACAGGGTCGCGGTAACGTCCCGAGGTGGCCATTCACAAGGTCCTGGGGATCGAGACCGAGTACGGCATCCTGGTCCGCGGGGTCCGCGAATCGAACCCGATCGCGGCGTCGAGTGTCCTGATCAACGCGTACATCAACGACCTGGCCCATTCGCTCTCGCCCGATGGGCGCCCCCGGCCCCGGGTCGGCTGGGACTTCGAGGACGAGTCTCCCGGCAACGATGCCCGCGGCTTCGCCCCCGAGGGCACCCTGGCCCCCGAGGTCGAGACCCATCTCGTGAACGCGGTACTTACCAACGGGGCGCGCTACTACGTCGACCATGCCCACCCGGAGCTCTCGACGCCGGAGTGCGCCGACCCCCGGTCGGTCGTGGTGTTCGACCGGGCCGCGGAGGTGATCCTTACCCGCTCGATGGAGGCGGCCAAGCGCAACCTGCCCCCGGACCAGGAGCTGGTCGTCTACAAGAACAACTCCGACGGCAAGGGCAACAGCTACGGCTGCCACGAGAACTACCTCATGGACCGGACCATCCCGTTCGGCCGGCTGGTCGCTCAGGTGATCCCGCATTTCGTGACCCGGCAGGTGTACTGCGGGGCCGGCAAGGTCGGCTGCGAGGTCAGCGGGGCGCCGGCCGGCATCGGCTTCCAGATCAGCCAGCGGGCCGACTTCTTCGAGGAGGAGGTCGGGCTCGAGACGACCCTGAAACGACCGATCGTCAACACCCGCGACGAACCCCATGCCGACGCCCAGAAGTACCGCCGGCTGCACGTCATCGTGGGCGACGCCAACCTCTCCGAGGTAGCCACCTTCCTCAAGGTCGGCACCACCGCCCTGGTCCTGTGCATGATCGAAGACGGGTGGCTGTCACGGGACCTGGTGTTCAGGGCCCCGGTCCAGGCGCTGCGGCGGGTCAGCTACGACCTCACCATGCGCCAGCCGATCGAGCTCGCCAACGGCGGCTCGATCAGCGCCCTCGATGTGCAGTGGGAGTACTTCGACCGGGCCAAGAAGTACGCCGAGGAACACGGGCTCGAGCCCATCGGTGGCGAAGAGGTCGGGCGCGCCGTGCTCGAGCGCTGGGAGACGGCCCTGGCCGGCCTCGAGTCCGACCCCGCCAGCGTCGCCACCACCGTCGACTGGGTCGCCAAGTACCGCCTGCTCGACGGCTACCGGCGGCGCCACGACCTCGAATGGCACGACGCCCGTATCCGGGCGATGGACCTGCAGTACCACGACCTGCGACCGGCCAAGTCGTTGGCGGCGCGGGTCGGGCTCGAACGCATCACCACCGACGACGAGGTCCAACGGGCGGTGACCCAGCCGCCCGACGACACCCGGGCCTATTTCCGGGGCCGGTGCCTCGAACGGTGGGCTGACTCGATCGTCGCCGCCAACTGGGACTCCCTCGTCTTCGACGTCGGTGGTGACCCGCTGCGTCGCGTCCCGATGATGGAACCATTGCGCGGGACGCGCGCCCATGTGGGTAGCTTGATCGAAGAATGTTCGACCGCCGCTGAGTTGCTCGAGCGGTTGGGTTCGTGACAACAGCCGGGAGTTGAGGCGTAGGTATGGCAGAGCGTGAGCTGAAGAAGAAGACCACCACCGCCAAGCAGGGCCCCGAGGTCGTCGAAGAGGCCCCCGCCAAGTCCGACCAGGGCGAGAAGATCAAGGCCGAGCTCGACGACCTGCTCGACGAGATCGACGACGTACTCGAAGTGAATGCCGAAGAGTTCGTGAAGGCGTACGTCCAGAAGGGCGGCCAGTAGCTCCACCCCGCGGCGCCCGGCGGGGGCGTCCGGACCGGCGGGCCCCGGTGGCCGGCGCGATAGCGTCCGGCACCGTATGACCTTGCCCTTCTTCTCCCCGGCCGATGACCCCGGCCCGAGCTTTTCCGGCCTGCTCCGCCGGACCCAGGTGGCGGAGGCGGCGGCCGGGCCCGAGGCGGGTGGCCATGGCATCGCCATCGCCCACGGGACCACCGTGGTGGCGGTCCGCTACGCCGACGGAGTGGTGATGGCCGGCGACCGGCGGGCCACCAGCGGCAACCTGATCAGCCACCGGGCGATGGAGAAGGTGTTCCCCGCTGACCGGCATTCGGGCGTCGCCATCGCCGGTGCCGCGGGCCCGGCCATGGAGATGGTCAAGCTGTTCCAGCTGCAGCTCGAGCACTACGAGAAGGTCGAGGGCTCCGAGCTGAGCCTCGAGGGCAAGGCCAACCAGCTTTCGGGGATGGTGCGCCAGCACCTGCCCATGGCCATGCAGGGCCTGGTGGTCGTGCCGCTGTTCGCCGGCTACGACCTGCGCCGGTCCTCCGGGCGGCTGTTCCAGTACGACGTGACCGGCGGGCGCTACGAGGAGAGCAACTTCGCCACCACCGGTTCCGGGAGCCTCCACGCCGGCACCGTCGTCAAGCTCGGGTACCGCGAGGCCCTCGATCGCGAGACGACCCTCGACCTGGCCATCTCGGCGCTGTTCAACGCCGCCGACGAAGACTCCGCCACCGGCGGCCCCGACCTGGTGCGGGGGATCTACCCGACCATGGCCACCATCACCGTCCGGGGCTTCGAACGGGTCGACGAGAGCGAGATCGCCGAGCGCTTCCGCCACCTGGTCGAGCGCCTCTCCGCCCCCGAGTCGACGGCCGCCACCGGCGCCGCCCCGACGATCCAGGGGACCGATGCCCGATGAGCATGCCCTTCTACGTCGCCCCCGAACAGGTCATGAAGGACCGGGCCGATTACGCCCGCAAGGGGATCGCCCGGGGCCGCGCCCTGGTCGGCATGCGCTTCGACAACGGGGTCCTGGTGTGCTCCGAGAACACCTCCAACACGCTGCGCAAGGTGAGCGAGATCTACGACCGGATCGCCTTTGCCGGGGTCGGCCGCTACAACGAGTTCGACCAGCTTCGCATCGCCGGGGTCCGTCACGCCGACCTCAAGGGCTATGCCTACAGCCGCGAGGACGTCGACGCCCGGAGCCTGGCCAACGCCTACGCCCAGATGCTCGGCCAGATCTTCACCCACGAGATGAAACCCATGGAGGTCGAGATCCTGGTCGCCGAAGTCGGTGCCTCGCCCGCCGACGACCAGCTCTTCCACATCCTCTACGACGGCACGGTCATGGACGAGAACAACTTCTCGGTGTTGGGCGGCGAGGCCGAGGCCATCTCCGATCGGGTCCAGGCCTCGTGGCGGGAAGGGATGACGATCGTCGAGACGGTCCCGGTGGCGGTGGCCGCCCTGGCCGGCCCCGACCGGACGCTGCAAGCCGGAGACCTCGAGGTGGCGATCCTGCACCGGGGCACGGCCCGGCGCGCCTTTCGCCGCATCGAAGGGGCCGAGCTCGAAGCGCTGCTGCCGGCGCCCGAGGCTGCGGCCGACGGCGGCCCCGAAAGCGATGGGCCTACCACCGGGCCCTAGCTCCGGGCCGGTCTACGCCCGGCCCATCATGCGGGCCAGCGCGAACATGACCACGACGGCCATCACGGCCGCCAGCCACGCCACCTCGCGCCACGACGGGGCTGCGATCGACGACTCGAGGTCGGCGCCGGCGTCGAAGGACGACTCGACCTCGTCGGACAACAACAGGTCGCGGGCGGCCTCGTAGCCGTCGGTGCTCACCAACACCTCGACCGGGCCCACCGGATAGGGGCCGTCGACCGAGCCCTGCAACTGCCAGACGATGCCCTCGGAGCCGAGCCGGGCTGCGATGATCCGCGCCTCCATCGGGTTCGAGGCGGTGAACAGCCGCACCATCCGCAGCTCGGGCACCCCGCGACTCTAGATGGGGGCCGGGGGGGCAGCCCCCCAGCGTAGGGATCGCACTGCCCGTCGGCGGGGCTCGTCCCGCCGGCGGCAACGGTCGGCGCACCTGTAGCCTCCGAAACCGATGGACCGGCGCATCTTCGGGCTCGAGAACGAGTACGGCGTCACCTGCACGTTGCGGGGCCAGCGCCGGCTGAGCCCGGACGAGGTGGCCCGCTACCTGTTCCGCCGGGTCGTCTCCTGGGGCCGCAGCTCCAACGTGTTCCTGGCCAACGGGGCCCGGCTCTACCTCGACGTCGGGTCCCACCCCGAGTACGCCACCCCCGAGTGCGATTCGATCCTCGACCTGGTGACCCACGACAAGGCGGGCGAGCGCATCCTCGAGCAGCTGTTGGCATCAGCCGAGCAGCGCCTCCGGGAGGAGGGCATCCGCGGGGTCATCTACCTGTTCAAGAACAACACCGACTCGGCCGGCAACTCCTACGGCTGCCATGAGAACTACCTGACCTCCCGGCGCGACGACTTCGGCCACTACGCCGAGGTGCTGATCCCCTTCTTCGTGTCCCGGCAGGTCTACGCCGGCGCCGGCAAGGTGTTGCAGACGGCTCGCGGCGCCATGTTCTGCATCGCGCAGCGGGCGGAGCACATCTGGGAGGGGGTGTCCTCGGCCACCACCCGGAGCAGGCCCATCATCAACACCCGCGACGAGCCCCACGCCGACGCCGAGCGGTACCGGCGCCTGCACGTCATCGTCGGCGACTCCAACATGAGCGAGTACGCCACCTTCCTCAAGGTGGGGGCGACATCGATCCTGCTCCGCATGCTCGAGGACCCGGGCGTGGTCCTGCGGGACATGACTCTCGAGAACCCCATCCGGGCTATTCGTGAGATCAGCCACGACATGACCTGCACCCGGCGGGTCCGCCTGGCCAACGGCCGAGAGCTGTCGGCGCTCGAGATCCAGTCCGAGTACCTGAGCCGGGCCCTGCGCTACGCCGAGACCCACACCCTGTCGCCGCTCGAACAACGCGCCCTGGACATGTGGGAGCACTGTCTCACCGGCCTCGAGAGCAACCCGTTCAAGCTCGACCGAGAGATCGACTGGGTCATCAAGCACAACCTCGTCGAGGCGTACCGGGCCAAGCACGACTTGCCGCTGTCGCACCCGCGGGTCGCCCTGGTCGACCTGCAGTACCACGACGTCAACCGGGACCGTGGCCTGTTCTACCGGCTCCAGGCCCGCGACCTCGTCGACCGGGTGTGCACCGACGAGGCGATCGACGAGGCGGTGGAGACCCCGCCCCAGACGACCCGGGCACGGCTCCGAGGCGAGTTCATCCGCCGGGCCAAGGAGCGCAAGCGCGACTACACGGTCGACTGGGTACACCTGAAGCTCAACGACCAGGCCCAACGCACGGTGCTGTGCAAGGACCCGTTCAAGTCGCGCGACGAGCGGGTCGACAAGCTGATCGCGTCGCTCTAGGCGTTGCTAGCTGGCGTTCCCCGGCCACGCAGGCCGCTCGATGCCGCGCCTGCGCTGGCGCTCCGGCGCTCGTGTCGGCGATGACGCGCACGGATCTGGCTGGCGTTCCTCGGCCATGCAGGCCGAACCGGCAAGCGCCTGCGCTGGCGCTGCGGCGCTCGCGTTGGTGCTAAGGGTCCACCACAGGTTAGAACGCGCGGCATAGTATGGTGACGTGCAGGCCACGCCCGAGGAGCTGGGTGAGTTCTTCGGGACAGTGATGCCGCACCTGGGCGAGGTTCAGCGTCGCGTGGTGGCCGGGGCCATGGCCCGGGCGCTGGGCCACGGCGGC
>JBQTIQ010000041.1:0-44684 GCA_052387955.1 Acidimicrobiia bacterium
CCCAGAACCCCAGCGCCCCGTCGCCGACGGCGAGCATCGGCGCTCGCATCCCGCGGCGGCGGAGGTCCCGCAGCAGGTCAGCCCAGGACTCGGTCGACTCCCGGTAGCCGTCGGCGATGGCGACGAGTTCCTTGGTGCCATCTGCCCGGACCCCGACGAGCACCAGGCAGCTCAGCCGTTCTTCGTCGAGCCGGACGTTGAAGTGCACGCCGTCAGCCCACACGTACACGAAGTCGCGGTCGCGAAGGTCCCGCTCGGCGAAGGCCCGCTGCTCGGCCTGCCATTGGGTCGTCAACCGGGTGATCACCGACGCCGACAACCCGGCGGCCGAGCCGAAGAACCCGGCCAGCGCCGGCGCGAAGTCGCCCGTGCTCATCCCGTGCAGGTACAGCAACGGCAGCACCTCGGCCACCTTGGGCGACTTGCGAGCCCACGGCGGCAGGATCGAGCTGCGGAACCGGCACCGCTCACCGGTCTCGTCGATGCGCTTGTCGTTCACCCTCGGAGCGGTCACCTCGATCCGCCCCGCTGCCGTCGTGATCGTGCGCGGCTCGGCATGGCCGTTGCGCGCCACGAGGCGCCGGCCCCGCTCGTCACGCTCGCCGGCCAACCCGGCCAGATAGCCGTCCACCTCGGCCTCGAGCGCCGCGGCCAACATGCGCTGGGCGCCATCGAGGACGATCTCATCGAGCGCGCCACGCATCTCCGCGCGGCCCTCATCATCGGTCACTACTCTCAACATCGGCGTTCCTTCCTCACCGGCGTTACAGCGCCAGCGGATCTCGTTTTGGTTCAACGAGGAAGGTACGTCGCGCCCTCGAACGGGTAGCCGATCCACAGGTTCAGGTCATACCTCCTTAGGGACGGGACGACGAGCAGCCCTTGAGTACGGACGCGGTGTTCATCGGAACAGGTCTTCGCCGGGCGGGCGGACGAGCTCGGAGCGGACCTCGCCGGGGCGCAGCCACGCCGCCGGCACGCCCCGGATGACCGCCGCGGGCGTGCCGGTCGCCTTGCCCATGATCAGCTCGGCCGCCGCCGCCAGCTCGTCGACCACCGCCACCTCGGTCACCTCGATAGCGCGGCCATAGACGTCGCGGGACCCTCGGAGGTCGAGGACGGCGCCGATGCCGGCGCAACCGATGGCCACGTCGGTGACTCCCCGCCGCCAGGGCCGCCCGAACGTGTCCGACACGATCACCGCCACCTCCACCCCGGTCCGGGCCCGGAGGCCGTCGCGGAGGCGCCGGGCCGAGCGGTCGGGATCGTCGGGCAGGAGGGCGGCGAAGCCTCGCTCGACGTTCGACAGGTCGACGCCGGCGTTGGCGCACACGAACCCGTGCCGGGTCTCGCTGATGACCAGGTCACCCCGCCGGCGCAGCACCCGGACCGACTCGCGCTCGACGATCGCCCTGTGGGCGTTGGGGTCGTCGGAGTCGACGGCGACGAGCTTGCCCTCGGCTTTGGAGACCACCTTCTGGGTGACGACCACCACGTCGCCGGGACGCAGGGCCGTCTCCGCCGCGGCGCCGGCAGCGTCGGCCACCAGCCCGGCCAGGTCGGCGCCGACGTTGACCTCGCCGATCCCGTCGATGCCGTGGACCTCCAGCTTCACGCCCTCACCGGCCCTCGAGGCAGGCGCGGGCGAGATGAGCGGCGACCGCCGGCGAGGACATGACCGTGGCCGTGACCAAGGCCCGTACGCCGGCGTCGCGCACCGAGCCGACGACGGCGGCGTCGGCTTCGTCGACGACGAGGGTGGCGGCCAGGGCGGCGTAGAGGCGGGCCACCCCGCCGACCGACGACTCGTGGCCCAGCTCCCGCAGCAGCCGGTCGGCCGGGCCCTTCAGGGCGGCGCCGGCTACGATCGGCGACACCGCCACCACGTCGGCCCGTCGCGCCGCCACCGCCTCCCGAACGCCGGGCACGGCCAGCACCGGGGCGATCGACACCGTCGGGTTGGACGGGGCGATGATCACCCGCTCGGCCCGGGCGAGGGCGTCGAGCACGCCGGGGCCGGGACGGGCCGCGCCGGCGCCGTCGAAGCGCACCGCGGTCACGGCGACGTCGTGGCGCTGGCGCACGAAGTAGTCCTGGAAGCCGACCTCGGCCGGGCTGCCGGTGCCGTCGTTGGCCACGGTGACCATGGTCCGGAGCCGGTCGTCGGTGGCGGGCAGCACCCGGACCTCGGTCCCCCAGGCCCGGGCGATCTCGGCCGTCACCTCGCTGAGCGGCGCGCCTGCGGCCAGGCGACCGGTGCGGTACAGGTGGGTTCCCAGGTCGCGGTCACCGAGGCGGAACCACGCCGGGCCCCCGTAGCGTTCGAGCGTCCCCATCGCCTGCCAGGTCTCGTCTCCCAGGCCCCAGCCGGTGGCGGGGTTGACGGCACCGCCCAGCGTGTACGTGACGGTGTCCAGGTCCGGGCTCACGTGCAGGCCGTGGAGCACGGTGTCGTCACCGACGTTGACCACCGCCACCACCTCGGCCGCCGGCACCACTTGCACCAGCCCGGCCAGGAACCGGGCTGCCCCGACCCCGCCGGCCAGGACCGCGATCAACCCCGGCCGCCGAGCAGGGCGACGTCGGCGTCGACCATCCGCCGGACCAGGGCGGGGAAGTCGATGGTAGGCGCCCATCCCAGCGTGCGGCGGGCCACCGTCGAGTCTCCCACCAGCAGGTCGACCTCGGCCGGGCGCATGAACCGCTCGTCCACCACCACATGGCGTTCGTAGTCGAGGCCGAGGTGCGAGAACGCGAGGTGGCAGAACTCGCGCACCGAATGGGTCTCGTCGGTGGCGACCACGTAGTCACCGGGCTCGTCCTGCTGCAGCATCCGCCACATGGCCGTCACATAGTCGCCGGCGAACCCCCAGTCCCGTTGGGCGTCGAGGTTGCCGAGCCGGACCTCGGTGCCGAGGCCGAGGGCGATGCGGGCGGCGCCGTGGCTGATCTTGCGGGTCACGAACTCGAGCCCCCGACGTTCGGACTCGTGGTTGAAGAGGATGCCGCTGCTGGCGTGCAGGCCGTACGACTCTCGGTAGTTGACCGTCAGCCAGTGGCCGTACAGCTTGGCCACGCCGTAGGGCGAACGGGGATGGAACGGTGTCGATTCGCGCTGGGGTACTTCGACCACCTTGCCGAACATCTCGCTCGACGACGCCTGGTAGAAGCGCGCCGACGGGTCGACGTGGCGGATGGCGTCGAGGATGCGGGTGACCCCCAGGGCGGTGGTCTCGCCCGTCAGCACCGGCTGGCTGAAGGAGGTCTGTACGAAGGACTGGGCCGCCAGGTTGTAGACCTCGGACGGCCGGTGCTCCTTCAGCACCTGGACCAGGGACATCTCGTCGAGGAGGTCACCGGCCACCAGCTCGACACGGTCCTGGATGTGGGCGATGCGCTCGAAGTTGACGGTGCTGGTGCGCCGCACCATGCCGACCACCTCGTAGCCGAGGCCGAGGAGGAACTCGGCCAGGTACGAGCCGTCCTGCCCGGTGATGCCGGTGATCAGGGCTCGGGGCACGGTTTCCTCTCAGTCATGTTCTCGAGCGGGCGTCGGCGAGGAGGTCGGCCAAGGTGGTGGCCAGGGGGACCCGCGGCGACCAGCCGGTCACCGCCCGCAGCTTGCCAGGATCGCCCTGCAGCACGGGGACGTCGACCGGGCGCAGCAAGGACGGCTCGGCCCGTAACCGCAGAGGCGTCCCGGCGAGGCCGACGAGGCGCTCGGCCAGCTCCTGCACCGCCACCGCCCGGCCCGAGCACACGTTGTACGCCTCCCCTCCGACCCCGTTCTCGACCAGCAGGCGGTAGGCCCGCACCACGTCGCGGACATCGGTCACGTCCCGCCGGGCGGAAAGGTTCCCCACCGGGATCTCCCCGCCGCCGGCGCGCTCGGCCCGGGCCACCCGCTCGGCCAGGGCGGCGGCCACGAAGCGGTTGGACTGGCCGGGGCCGAGGTGGTTGAAGGACCGCGCCCGGACAACGTCGAGCCCGTGGCCCAGGAAGGCCTGGAGGCCGAGGAAGTCAGCGGCCACCTTCGACACCGCGTAGGGCGAGACCGGGCGCAGCGGCGCCACCTCGGTGACGGGCAGCTCGGCCTCGGTCACGGCGCCGTAGATGTCGGCGCTCGACACCGACAGGACCCGGCCGACGCCGTGGAGGGCGCAGGCGAGCAGTACGTTGTGGGTGCCTTCGACGTTGGCCCGCAGCACCTCCCGGGGCGCGTCCCACGACCCGCCCACGTCGCTCCAGCCGGCGAGGTGGTACACGGCATCGGGCTGCACCGCTCCGATCGCCTCGTCGACCTGGCCGGCGTCGGTGACGTCGAGGGCCAGGTGATCGCCGGCCGGCGCCCGGTCCGACCCGACCACGGTGTCGCCGGCGGCGACGAGGTGCTCGACGAGATGCCGGCCGACGAACCCGCCGGCGCCGGTGACGAGAGCGAGCACCGGGCCAGTGTGGCCCTCGCCACCAGGCCCGGGCACCATCGTCGGAGCGCGGTCAGTTCCCTCGTGACCCCGCGACGGCGTGGTAGAGGTCAGCCATCTGGTCGGCCGAGCTGTCCCAGGAGTAGCGGCCCGCCCGTTCCCGGCCTCGGGCCACCAGCGAACGGGCCCGCGACTCGTCGCCGAGGACGGTGGAGAGGGCGCCGGCGAGGGCGTCGACGTTGCCGGGGTCGACCAGGACGGCGGCGTCGCCGAGGACCTCGGGCAGGGCGCCGGCCCAGGTGGCGATCACCGGGACGCCGGCCTGCATGGCCTCCAGAGGCGGCAGCCCGAAGCCCTCGTAGAGGGACGGGTAGGCGAAGACGGCGGCACCGGCCAACAGGTCGGCGCGGTCGCCGTCGTCGACGTAGCCGAGGCGTACCACCCGGCCCCGGTGGCGAGCGGCGGCCACCGCGGCGTCGAAGGCGTCCGTACCCCAGCCGTCCCGGCCTGCCACCACCAGGTGGAGACCGGGATCGTCGGCGGCGACGGCGTCGAAGGCGGCCACCAACGACGGGAAGTCCTTGCGGGGCTCGATGGTGCTGAGAGCCAGGACGTACCGCTCTGCGCCGGCCCGCCGGCGGCCGGCCCCGGCGTCGCCGGCGGCTACAGGGCCTACGCCGTTGGGTACGACGTGGACCCGGGAGGGGTCGGCCCCGAGCAGTCCGACGACCTCGTCGGCGACGAAGCGCGACACGGTGTGGACGTGGCCACCCCGGCGCAACGCCCGGGCCACGAACGTCGGGAACCGGCGCTGCACCCCGTCGCACAGCTCGGGGAAGCGCAGCGGCGTGAGGTCGTGGACGGTGACCAGCTGCGCCGCCGGTGCCGGCGGCACCACGTAGTTAGGCCCGTGCACCAGGTCGACCGGGCCGGTCCAGAACGTTATCGGTGGGAAGTCGCCCCGTTCCCAGCACGTCATCAAAGGCCTCGCCGCCAACCCCCCCCGCGCCCTGACCGCCCCCGCCGGCACCACCCCCGACACCCGGTGACGCCCCTTCCACGACAGCGCATAGGCCACCAACGAGATGTCGTCCCGCGCCGCCAGCCGCCGCGCCAGTTCCCCTACCACCGTCCCCACCCCGGTCCGCACCTCCAGCAGAGCCGTGACGTCGAACGCAACCCGAAGCGGCGGACTCATGGCGGGAGGATCATGGCCCGCAGGTGCCCACGCCGCCCGCTGGTCCGCCGCGGATGCAAGGGGGTGTAGAGATCATGAGGCGAGGTGTCGCGACAGAAGCGAAGCGCCCCGGCGCCGCAACTGCCGGGTGGGGTCGTCGGCGATCTCAGGAGGTGGGGAAGAGCCGGCGCGGTCATCCACAGAACAACCGGCGAGCGAGCGAGCCGCCGACGACACGGAGGTCCCGTAGGGACCGACAAGAGAAAACAGCGACACCCCGGCCGGAGGAGGTGGGCCGGGGCGTCGCAGCCGTCCAGGAACGAGGGGGGAACCGCCCCTGGCCGGCGATCTTGTGAGCGGCGGTTCAGCCGCGGTTGGGACGAACGAGGTTGCCTACCTGTCGACGGGCGCCGTCGGCGACCGAGCGGGCCTGATGGGCAACAACGCGGCACGGGCCCGGCAGCATTCCCTCGACCTGGTCGAGGAGCGACTGGACCGTCGCGTCGGCGCTCTGCAGGCGGCTGGTGGCCTTGCCCGAGGCGGTTCGGGTGCGCTTGGAGGCAGCGTTCGACGAGAGTCGGGAGCCGCTGGTGGGTGACGCCTTGCGGCGACGTTTGAGCTGCTGGCGTTGGACCTGCAGCTTCTGGAAGGCGAGTACCCCGAGACCGACCGAGACGTAGGTGACGTCCTTGGCCAGGTGGGTGACCCGATCGAGCTTCACCGCCGCCACGTTCCACCTCCTCTGGGGTCTCCGGCGTTGTCTGGGGACAGGGTACAGGCTCTGCTAACTGAGACAAGCAAGTTCTCGGTTTCCTTTGCAAGCCAGCGGTGACGAACCGGTCGGGCGGCCGGGGCAAGCTACCGTTCAGGGAATCGTGGCTCCGACCCCGGATACCGTCGCGCCCCGCGGTCCGTCCGTCGAGGACGAAGTGGACTTCAGCGACCTCGAGCCGGCGCCGCCAGCTCCCCCTGTGGTGGCTGTCGTGGTGGCGCACGACCCCGGGCCGTGGTTCGACGAGTGCCTCGGGTCTCTCGACGTCCAGGACTACCCGTCCCTGTCCGTGCTGATCGTCGACGCCGGCAGCACCACCGACCCGACCCCCCGGGTGGCGCGGCTGCTCCCGTCGGCCTACATCCGCCGCCTCGACCACAACGGGGGGTTCGGCCCGGCCGCCAACGAGGTGCTCGATGTCGTGGAAGGGGGCTCGTTCTTCCTCTTCTGCCACGACGACGTGGCGCTGGCGCCCGACGCCGTGCGGCTCATGGTCGAGGAGGCGTTCCGGTCCAACGCCGGCGTCGTCAGCCCCAAGTTGGTGGCGTGGGACAACACCCGTCGGCTGCTGGCGGTGGGCCTGTCGGCCGACAAGACCGGCGTCGCCGCCCCTCTCGTGGAGCGGGCCGAGCTCGACCAGGAGCAGCACGACGCCGTCCGGGACGTCTTCTGCGCCCCCGGCGGCTGCACGCTGGTGCGGGCCGACCTGTTCCGGGCGCTGGAGGGTTTCGACCCCGGTATCGACCTCCTCGGCGAGGACCTCGACCTGTCGTGGCGGGCCCAGGTGCTCGGGGCGCGGGTGGTGGTGGCGCCGGCGGCGGTGGTCCGCCACTTCGAGGCGCTCGACAGCCGACGGCCGGCGGGGGACCGGCGCCGGCTCACGGCCCGTCACCGCCTGCGCACCACGCTCACCTGCTACGGCCGCCTCCACCTGCTCCGGGTCGTCCCCCAGGCGGCGGCCCTCGCCGTGCTCGAGGCCCTCTACGCCCTCCTCGCCGGCCGGGCCAGCCAGGCCGGCGACGTGATGGGGGCGTGGGGTTGGAACCTGCGCCGTCTCGACGAGCTACGGGCGCGTCGCCGGCAGTTGCAACGGCTCCGCCAGGTCCCCGATAGCGAGGTGCGCCGCCTCCAGGTGCGTGGCAGCGCCCGGGTATCGGCCTTCCTGCGCGGCCAGATCGGCCACGGCGACGACCGGTTGCGTTCGGTGGCCAGCGCCGGGCGCCAGCTGGCGGGCTCGCTGTGGTCGGGGCCCCTGCGGTTCATGGCCGCCGGCTGGGCCGTGCTCATCGTCGTCCTGTTCTTCGGGTCGAGGGGGCTGTTGGCCGGCGACCTGCCCGCCTTCGCCGGTTTCCCCGCTTTCCCGTCCCGGCCCTGGACCATGTTCGGCCACTGGTTCGGCGGCTGGCGCGAGACCGGCCTCGGGGCCGAAGCACCGGCACCGACCGCGTTCGCCCTTGTCGGCCTCGGTGGCCTCACCCTGTTCACCTCCATGGAGTGGCTGCGCCGCCTCCTCGTCGTCGTCCCGCTGCTCGTCGGGGTGGTCGGCGCCTGGCGGATGGGCCGTCGGGCCGGGCCGGGCCTGGCCCGGCTGGTCACGCTGGTGGCGTTCCTCGCGGTGCCGTTGCCCTACGACGCCATTGCCCGGGGTCGCTGGGACGGGCTGTTGATCTGGTCCGCCGCCCCCTGGGTGGTGATGGCGGTCGCCCGGCTGGGCGGTTCCCCCGACCAAGTTGGCTCGGCCGCCCCGTCGTTCGCGGCCCGTCACACCGTTGTCGGGCTCGGCCTGCTCGTCGCCGTCGTCGGCGCGTTCACCCCGATCATGGTGTTGGTCCCGATGGTCGTGGCCGTCGGGCTCGTGATCGGCGGGATCGTTGCCGGCCGGGCCCGCCACGGCGCCGCCATGCTGGCCGGGGCCGCCGGCGCCGCGGGGATCGCGGTCGTGCTGCACATCCCCTGGACGTTCGACTTCCTGCTCCCCGGCGCCGGCTGGTCGCCGCTCGGGGGGGTGCGCTCGGCCGACGCCCTGGGCCTGGAGGAGATCCTGCGGTTCGACACCGGGCCGACCGGCGCCAGCTTCCTGGGCTGGTTGGTGCTGCCGGCGGCCGCCCTCGCCCTGGTGATCGGTCGCGACTGGCGCCTGGAGTGGGCGGTCCGGGCGTGGACGGTGGCCCTCGTGGGCTGGTCGCTGGTGTGGGTCGGTCAGCGGTCGTGGTTCTCCCACGGCCTGGGCCCTCCCGAGGCGTTCCTGGCACCGGCGGCGGCGGCGCTGGCGTTGAGCGCCGGCCTGGGGGTTGCCGCCTTCGGGGCCGACCTGCCCGGCTACCGGTTCGGCTGGCGCCAGCTGGCCTCGGTGGTGGCGGCCGGGTCGTTGGCCCTCGCTGTCCTGCCCGTGGTCTGGGCCAGCCTCGACGGCCGCTGGCGGGCGCCGCATCAAGGCTTCGACGCGGTGCTGGGCTTCCTCGACGAGGAGCAGGCGTCGGCCGGCCCGTTCCGGACGCTGTGGCTGGGCGACCCATCGCTGCTGCCCCTCGGGGGCTGGCAGCTCCGTGACGGTCTCGCCTATGGCACCAGCGCCCAGGGCCAGCCCACGGTGCTGGACCGCTGGCCGGGCTCGCTCGACGGTGCCACCGAGCTGCTCCAGGATGCCCTCCAGCTCGCCGAGACCCGCCAGACCAGCCGGCTGGGGCGCCTGCTGGCGCCGATGGGCGTGCGCTACGTGATCGTGGTCAACGGGGCCACCCCGGGAGCGTCGCTGCGCCTCGCCGCCACCGACCTGTCGGCGGTCCTGGACGAACAGCTCGACCTCGACGACGTGGCCGTCGACCCGTCGCTGTCGGTGTTCCGCAACGACGCCTGGGTGCCCTCCCGGGTGCTGCTGACGGGCACGCCGGCCGAGGCTGCACGGGCCACCGACTTCTTCCGGGTGGCGGCTGCTACCGACCTCCGAGTTGGGCCGCCCGTGCTCGTGCAGCCCAAGGGGGCAGCGGGATCGTCGGGCGACGTGCCCGGGCCGGGGACCGTCTATCACGCCGCCGGCTCCTCGTCCCGGTGGACGCTCGAGGTCGACGGACGGGCCATGCCCCGCTTCGACGCCTTCGGCTGGGCCAACGGCTTCACCGTCGACGAGGGTGGCAGTGCCCGCCTCCGGTTCCGGACGCCGGTCACACGCTGGGCGCTCCTGGTCGTGCAGGTGGCGTTGTGGGGGGCAGCGCTCCGTCTGCTGTGGCGGAGCCGGCGCCGCCGCCGTGACGCGGCGGTCCCGCCCGTCGAGGCTGCTCGCCGGCCGGCGACCGTCGGGGCCCGGTGAAGCACGGTCGCGGACGGTCCCGGGCCGACGCCGCCGCCGGGCCGGTCCCGTTACTTCCCGCCTCCGATCACGGCGGTGGTCCCGGCCGCCGGCGGCAGGGCCCGGCCGTCCCTGGGCCCCGCGGTCCCGAGGACCGGGCCGGGGGCCGCGACGACAGCCGCCGGCCGGTCCGCCGCCTGCCGGCGCTGGTGCTGGTGGCGCTGGTGCTGGCGGCGCTGAGCCTCGGCGACCGCAATCCTCCCACCGACCGGGTCGGCACCGCCGCCTCTCCCGTGGCCATGCCCGTCGCCGCCCGCGCCGACGCCTTGGGCTCCACGTTCTTCTGCGCCGGCGGCACGGCCACCGCCGACGGTGCCTTCGACCTGACGGTGGTCATCGCCAACCCTGGCCCTGTCCCGGTCCGGGTCACGGTGACCGCCTACCCCGGCGCCTTCGACACCGCCGAGGCGCTCGCCGCGCTGTCCGGGCTGGCGCCGGTCTCCAAGCAGTACACGATCAAGCCCCGGTCCCGAGGTGAGGTGCGAGTGGGGGAGATCCAGGCGTCGCCGTTCGTTGCCGCCCTGGTCGAGGCGGTGGGAGGCCCGGTGGCGGTCGAGCACCGCGTCGTCGGCCCTCGCGGCACCGATTCGGGCCCGTGCCCCTCGGCTGCTTCGCCGACCTGGTTCTTCCCCGATGGCACCACCACCGTGGACGCCCACGAGTTCCTGTCGCTCTTCAACCCGTTCCCCGGCGATGCCACCGTCGACCTCACCTTCACCACCTCGGAGGGGTTCCGGTCGCCCCAGGCCTTGCAGAACTACCTGGTCCCCGGCGGCTCGGTACGGGTGGTGGACGTCGGCACCCTGCTCAAACGGCACGAGGTGGTATCGGCCACGGTCGAGGCCAGCGGCGGCCAGTTGGTGGTAGCCCGCCTCCAGGACTTCGACGGCACCGACCGCGCCCATCCGGGCGGGCTGGCCGTCACCGCCGGCGCCCCGAGGGCCCAGCCGGTGTGGATGTTCGCCGAGGGCCAGAAGGGCGAGGGCGTGCGGGAGACCTACACCGTCTACAACCCAGGCCAGGAACCGGCCCGGGCCCAGTTGGAGGTGGCGCTCGACAACCCCGAGGTGAACGGCATCGTCGACCCGATCCCGGTCGAAGTGGCGCCACGCGCCTTCGCTCGGGTCGCCATGCACGACGAGAACCGGGTGCCCCCCGGCGTCGGTCACGCGGTGGTGGTCCGCACCCTCAACGGTGTCCCGGTGGTGGCCGAACGGGCCATCGCCAGTGGCGAGCCGGCCGACAAGGTCGGATACGCCCCCGCGCTGGGGGCACCCCTGGTCGCCCGCACCTGGCTCTTCGCCGACGGCCGGGCCGATGCCACCGTGGCCGAGTTCGTCACGGTGCTCAACCCCTCGCCCGATCGGGTGGTACGGGTGTCCTTCACCGCCCTCGCCCAGGGCCAGGACCTGGCCATCGACGGCCTGAGAGACGTGGAGGTCCGTCCCGGTGGCCGCATCGTCGTCGACCTCGGCGCCCACGTGAACCGGGCCGACCTTCCCCTCGTGGTCGATGCCGACGGGCCGGTGACCGCCGAGCGGGGCCTGTACCGCGCCGACCGGGCCGGCATTTCCTTGGCGGCGGGGATCCCGCTGCCCGAGGGGACCGAGGAGCCGCGGTTGGACCCGCCGGCGCTCGCCGAACCGCCCGAGCCCCCGGAGCCGGACGCCACCGAGCCCGTGCCCCCCGACACTGCCTCACCCTCTCCTGGGGCCACGTCGTCCCCCGGACCAGCCTCCACGCCGCCGCCGTCGTCGTCAGCCGCTCCGCCCGCCGCCTCCAGCCCGCCACCGACGACCGCCCCCGCTCCGGGTGGCAACTGACGGGCGCCTCGGCCCGTCGTGTCGCGCCGGGCCGGCCCCGGGCAGACTGGTGGCGCGATGACGTGGCTCCTCCTGGTCCTCCCGGTGTTGGCGGCGGCGGTCGCGGCGGCGGCGGTCATCCAGCGTCGCTCGCGACCGGGCCCCGCTACCCGGCCCCGTCACATGGCGGCCCCCGCCGTGCTCGACCGGGCCGACTTCGACCGGCCCACGGCACCCTGGCTGGTGGCCGTGTTCACGTCGGCCACCTGCGACGCGTGCGCAGGTGCGATGGCACGGGCCTTCCCCCTGGACAGCCCGTCGGTGGCGGTGCAGTCCGTCGAGTTCCCGGCCCGGAGGGACCTCCACGACCGTTACGCCATCGACTCGGTCCCGCTGGTGGCGGTGGCCGACGCCGATGGCGTGGTCCGTGCCTCCTTCCTCGGTGTGCCCTCGTCAGCCGACCTGTGGGCCGCCGTCGCCGAGCTTCGCCACCCCGGCTCGGTACCCGCCGGTTGCGACCACCACGGATCGGCACGGTCCTAGCTGGTCTGCTGCGGGCGTCGCTTCGCTCCTGCCTCCGCAGACTGTCGCCGGCGGCCTGGCGGCCGCGACGGCGGTGCTGGCTGGTCTGCTGCGGGCCGCGAGCCTGGCTAGGTAGGCGGGGGAGTCGCCGGGACCGGCGACGAGTCGTGGTCGCTGCTGACCCGGGCGCTGCCGTTGCCACCCCCCACGGAGGCCGCCGCTGGCTCCTCGGGCACCTTCGGGCCGGCGGTGGAGAACATGCTCTCGTCGATGCCCCGGGTCACCACCGATTCGGCGGGGGTGCCGCTACGGCCGAGCTCGACCAGCCGGTGGACCTCGGCGCCGTCGATGGTCTCGTGCTCGAGCAGGGCCCGGGCGACCAGGTCGAGGCCGCCGCGATTGTCGGTGAGGAGCTGGCGGCAGCGGTCTTCCTGCTCGCGGAGGATCTTCGAGACCTCTTCGTCGATGACCCGGGCCGTCTCGTCCGAGTAGTCCCGGCTGTGCATGAGGTCCTCGCCGAGGAAGACCGCCCCTTGGGAACCCCAGGCCATGGGCCCGACCCGGTCGGACATGCCCCATTCCCGCACCATCTTGCGGGCCAGCTCGGTCGACATGACGAGGTCGTTGTTGGCCCCGGTGGAGATCACGCCGAAGATCAGCTCCTCGGCGATCCGCCCACCCATGGCCACCGCCAGGCGGTCCTCGATGTAGTCCTGCCGGTAGAGGTGGCGTTCCTCGATGGGCAGCTGCTGGGTGACCCCGAGGGCCATGCCGGTGGGCAGGATCGTGACCTTGTGGACCGGGTCGGCGTGGGGGAGCACGGCGGCCGAGACGGCATGGCCGCCCTCGTGGTACGAGACCGCCAGCTTCTCCTGGTCGGACAGGGCCATCGACTCGCGTCGCTGGCCCATCAGCACCCGGTCGCGGGCCATCTCGAAGTTGCGCATGTGGATCGAGTCCTCGCCGTTGCGCACCGCGAACAGGGCCGCTTCGTTGACCAGGTTCGAAAGGTCGGCACCCGACATGCCGGGGGTGCCCCGGGCCACGACCTCGAGATCGACGTCGGGGGCGATGCGCTTGTGCTTGCAGTGCACCGCGAGGATCGCCGTCCGCTCTCCGAGCTCGGGCAGCGGTACCACGACCTGACGGTCGAAGCGGCCCGGCCGCAGCAGGGCCGGATCGAGGATGTCGGGCCGGTTGGTGGCGGCCATCATCACGATGCCCTCGGTGGCCTCGAAGCCGTCCATCTCGGAGAGCATCTGGTTGAGGGTCTGTTCCCGCTCGTCGTGGCCACCGCCGAGGCCGGCGCCCCGCTTGCGGCCGATCGAGTCGATCTCGTCGATGAAGATGATGGCCCGGCCGAGCTTGCGGGCGGTCTGGAAGAGGTCACGGACCCGCGACGCGCCGACACCGACGAACATCTCCATGAAGTCCGAACCCGACACCGACAGGAAGGGCACGCCGGCCTCGCCGGCCACCGCCCGGGCGATCAGGGTCTTGCCGGTGCCCGGCGGGCCGACGAGCAGCACGCCCTTGGGGATGCGGGCGCCGATGGCACCGAAGCGCTCGGGGTGCCTGAGGAAGTCGACGACCTCGCGGATCTCCTGCTTGACCCCTTCGTAGCCGGCCACGTCGGAGAAGGTCGTGCCCGGGCGCTCGGTCGTGTAGGTCTTCGCCCGCGACCGTCCGATGGACATGATGCCGCCCATCTGGCTCTGCGCGCGGCGCTGCATCCACACGAAGAACAGGATCAGCAGCACCACCGGCAGGATGAAGGGGATCAACAGGGTCGACCAGATGCTGCCCTGGGGGGTGTCGAACCGGACCTGGACGTTGCCGTCGCGGAGGATCCGCCGGTCGGTGTCGGAGGGTTGCAGCGGACCGTTCGTCCGGAACGGCTGACCCTCCTGGAACTCGCCCTTGATGGAGCCGGTGTTGTTGTCCCACTCCACGCTGGTGACCTGGCCGAGGGACACACGCTCGAGGAACTCGGAGTACTGGATGGGGTCGGCCGAGTCCCGGCTCAGCACCGTCGGCAGCAACAGGGCCGCGAACACCAGCCCGACCAGTACCCAGATCGACCATTTGGGGAGGCCCTGGCCCAACGAGCGCCCGGCGGGCCCGCGCTGGTCGCGCGGCGGCGGGGGCGGCGGCGGCGGCGTCTGGGGGCTCATTCCCTCATGCTAATCCCGAGGGTACCCCACTCCGCCGGTCACCCTGGCGGTGATCGTGGTCACCCGCCGTCACCATCGGTACAGCATCCCCGCAGGGCGGGCACGGGAAGGGTAGCGTCCGCATATGTCGGCGTTCCCCGGCCACGCAGGCCGCTCGTGGCCGCACCTCCGCTGGCGCTGCAGTGCTCGCATCGGTGGGCTCGGGAAAGGTGGTCGTTCGGCTCGACTGCGGGCAAGCTACGAAGTGACCGGGCGACGATGAGCCGGATTTGCGCCCGCCCCGACTGCAACCAGTCGGCGGTGGCCACGTTGAGCTACGACTACGCCGGCCGCAAGGCGTGGATCGAGCGGCTGTCGGCCGAGGCTCACCCGATGACCCACGACCTGTGCGGGCGCCACGCCACCGGCCTGTCGGTGCCCTACGGCTGGCGTCTCGAGGACCGCCGGACCGTCGCCACCCTCCTGCCCCGCCGGGAGCCCTGGGCCAGCTAGTTCCGGGCGCGGGCTCGTCGGGACGCACCAGGTGCGGCTTTACTGCCCGCCGGTGACCAACGAGCTCGGCACCGACGGCGCCGCCGCGTCCACGTCCCTGCCCCGGTGGGGGCTGGCCGACGTGGCCGTCGGCTTCGTCGCCGCCTTCGTGCTGGTGCAGCTGCTGGCACCGGTGGCCTACGCCGTCACCGGGGTCGATTTCGGCACCCCCGACGACGAGGCACCGCTGCGGACGCTGGCGCTGCGCCAGGTGCCCTACTACGCCGGCTTCCTGGCCGCCGCGCTCGTGGCCACCCACCTCCGGGGCAACGGCCCGGTGCGCGACCTCGGGTTCCGCTTCCGCCCGGCCGACCCGCTCATCGGTGTCCCCGCCGGGGTGCTCACCCAGCTGGCCGGCTTCGTGATCTACCTCCCCCTGTTCTGGCTCAGCGACCTCGACGTCAGCGACCTCGACGCGCCGGCCCGGGAACTGGCCGACAAGGCCCAGGGCGCCGGCGGCGTGATCCTGCTGGCGTTGGTGGTTGTCGTGGCTGCCCCCCTGGTGGAGGAGATCTTCTTCCGTGGCCTGCTGCTGCGGGCGATCGAGCGCAGGGCCGGCACCAACTGGGCGGTGGCCCTGTCCTCGATCGTGTTCGCCGCCACCCACTTCCAGTTGCTGCAGCTCCCCGCACTGGCCCTCTTCGGGCTGGTAGCCGCCATCCTCACCGTCCGCACCGGCCGCCTCGGCCCCGCCATCGCCGCCCACTGCGCGTTCAACGCCGTCGCCCTTGTGACCCTCCTGGCCTGACGCCGATGCTCCCGGGGGCTGCGCCCCTCGGCGCCTTCGGCGCCTGCCCATCGCCGCCCGGCTCGCTGGCGGTCGCACGGTCGGCCTCTGCTCGGTCGCGGAACGTGTCACAACGTCAGGTCTTTGCGGGACCCAGCCGAGCTAGGCCGAACGGCCTGGTTTCGTTCAGCCCGGGCAGGGCTCGGTCGATTCCTTCGACATGCCTTGCCCCCGCTGCTCCCGCCCCCTGGCCCGCATCACCGTCAAGGTGCGCCACCGTGACCTGGAGATGCGCTCGTGCACCCGGTGCGACCTTCGGTCGTGGTTCGGTGACGACGGCGAGATGACCATCGCCGACATCCTGGGCCGGGACCCGGTGCGGTCCAGGAGCCGCTGAGCCTCCTGGGGGCTGCGCCCCCGCTCGCTGCGCTCGCGCCCCATCGCCGTCCGGCTCGCTGGCGCTCGTCCGGCCGGCCAGGAGCTGCGGCTATCCCGCCGCAGCTCCTGGGCCCAGGGTGGCCCGACCGCCGCGACGCCAGGCGGCCGAGGGGGCCATGCCAGGATGGCGCCCGTGGAGACCCTTCCCGGGCGGCGCGCTGTCTCCGACAAGACGCCCGTGTACGACCTCGACCTCGACCTCGACCCGGCGCCGGCGCCGTCGTCGGACGGCGCCGGCGGGCCGGGCTTCGACGACGCCGGACGAGCCGAGGCCCGACGCCGCCTCGTGCGCCGGGTCGTCGACATCGTGGTCATCGCTGCTGTCGTTGCGTTCGTGCTGGCCCAGGCCGGGCCCCGCAACCTGTTCACCGCCACCACGCCCGCCGGCGGTGACATGGGCGCCCACGTGTGGGGCCCTGCCTTCCTGCGCGACCACCTGTTGTCCCAGGGCCGGCTGACGGGCTGGACGCCCGACTGGTATGCCGGGTTCCCCGCCTACCAGTTCTACATGGTCCTCCCGGCGCTGGCGATCGTGGCCGTCAACGTCGGGCTCCGGGGCTGGGCCGCGCTGGTGCCGGGGGTGGGGGCCGTCGCCCTGGGCGTGCTCGCCTGGCGCAGCGCCCCCCGCAGCCTTCGCCGCCGGCTCCTGGTCACGGCCGCCGTCGCGGTAGGGGTGCTCGGCATCGGCGTGCCCTACGGCATCGCCTTCAAGGTCGTCTCGGTGTCGGGCCTCCTGGCTCTCCCCGTGTGCGCCTACCTGTTCGGCCGCCTGGCCCGCCTCCCGTTCCCCACGCCGGCCATGTTGGCGGTGGTGACGCTCGTGTTCGTGTTCAACCGGGAGCCGGCCGGTTCGGGCACCGGCAACATCATCGGCGGCAACTTCACGTCGACGATGGCCGGCGAGTTCTCCTTCACGATCAGCCTCGCCCTCGCCCTGGCCTACCTCGGTGTACTCGTCGCCGGCTTGCGCACCGGGCGCTACCGGTGGTTGGGCGCGCTCCTGTTGGCCCTCACCGCGCTCTGCCACCTGATCCCGGCCATCTTCGCCGTCATCGCCTCGCTCTGCGCGCTGGCGGTGTGGCCCGGCCGCCGGCGGCTCCACTGGTTGGCGACCTCGGGACCGGTGGCCGCATTGGTGGCCGCCTTCTGGTGCCTGCCCTTCGTGGGCCGGGCCAGCTACCTGAACGACATGGGGTGGGAGAAGAGCCCGGCCGGCATCGGTCAGTTCAACCTCTGGCACATCCTCACCAACCGGCCGCCGCGGCCTGACCTCGGCGTCCAGCTCGACCAGGTGCGCTCACAGATATGGGAGCAGTTCCTCTTCCCCACCGGGCTGCGGGCGGTGCTGATGCTCGCCCTGGTCGGCGTCATCGTGTCGGTCGTGATGCGCATCAGGGTCGGCCTCTGGCTGGGACTGATCAACCTGGTGCTGATGGTGGCGTTCATCGTCACGCCCGAGAGCCGGCTCTGGAACGCCCGCCTGTTGCCCTTCTACTACCTGTGCGCCGGCCTGCTGGCGGCATTGGCCGTCACCGAACTGGCCCGCTCGGTGGCGGCGCTGGTGGCCCGAGACCCGATGCGACCGGTCTTCGCCATCAAGGTCGCCGCCCCGGCCGCGTTCCTGGCCGTGGTGCTGGTGGTGGTGGCGCTGCCCTTGCGGTCGCTGCCGAGGGAGAGCGTCGCCCCTGACGGCACGTTCCAGTGGGGGCCGTTCAAGAACGGGGCCGAGCCCCACCCGGCCCGGGACTGGGCCCGGTGGAACTACTCCGGCTACGAGGCCAAGCCCGCCTACCCGGAGTACCACGGCCTCATGAGCACCATGGCCGCGGTCGGGAGCGAGCGGGGCTGCGGCCGGGCCATGTGGGAGTACGAGGACGTCCGGCTGAACCTCTACGGCACGCCGATGGCCCCGATGCTGCTGCCGTACTGGACCGACGGCTGCATCGGCTCGATGGAGGGGCTCTTCTTCGAGGCGTCGATGACGACGCCGTTCCACTTCATCAACCAGCGCGAGCTCTCGGCCCAGTGCTCGTGCGCCCAGCGCAACCTCCCCTACGCCCAGGGGCTCGACATGGCCAAGGGGGTCGAGCACCTGCAGTTGCTGGGTGTTCGCTACTACCTGGCCTTCTCGCCCAGTGCGGTCGAGGCCGCCGCCGCCCACCCCGACCTGTCCGAGGTCGCCACCAGCGGCCCGTGGCACGTCTTCGAGGTGGCCGACGCCCCGCTGGTCGAACCGCTCGACAACCAGCCGGCGGTGGTCGTCGGCCAGACCGACGGCATCGAATGGGTCTACGGCGAGTCCTCGCCCCACACCCCGGGCGCGGAGCACCCCAAGGCCGAGGGCCCGGCCATGACCTGGTACCAGGACCCCGAGCGCTGGGACGTGTTCCTGGCGTCGTCGGGCCCGGCGGAGTGGGCCCGGGTGCAGCCGGGAGACCGCCCACCAGCCCGGGACATGCCCGACGTGGAGGTCAGCGGGGTGCGCAGCGGCGTCGACGGCATCGCCTTCGACGTCGACCGGGTCGGGGCCCCGGTCCTGGTGAAGGCGTCGTACTTCCCCAACTGGAAGGTCGAAGGCGCCGACGGGCCCTACCGGGTGGCACCCAACCTGATGGTGGTGGTGCCGACGTCGAACCATGTCAGCCTGCACTACGGCTCGACCCCGCTCGACTACGCCGCCTACCTCCTCACCTTCATCGGGATCGGGTTGCTCGTGGTGCTGGCCCGCCGCCGGCCCCTGGGCATGCCCGAAGACGGCTTCGGCGAGCACGACGCCCTGGCCGCGTTCCTCGCCGGCAACCCCGATGCCGCCGCCGCCGACCACGATGGCCCCGACGAACGGCCCCGGCCGTGGTGGCGGCGTTCCTTCCGGGGCCGGGGCCCGACCTCGGCCGCCGACGAGAGCCCCGACCGCTGGGGGGGATCGGACGACGGCCAGGCCGAGGCGCCGGGCCGGGACGCCCCGGCGCACCGATAGCACACCGTTGCCACGGCCGCTCGCCCGACTCGCCGTCACCGGGACGGTGGCCACCGCCATCGACATCGGCACCTTCGCCCTGCTGCGGCCGGCAGGGGTGGTCCGGGCCGATGCCGGGGCCCTCGTGGTGGCCAGCGCGGCCTCCTACGAGCTGCACCGGGCGGTCACCTTCGCCGATGACCCCTACGACCGCTGGCTGCGGGAACGATGGGCGTTCCTGCGAGCGGCGGTGGTTGGCGGCGCCGTCGACCTGGCCGTCACCTGGGGGGGTGCCCGGGAGACAGACGGCCGCTCCTCGGCCACGCGGGCGTTGGCCGCCAAGTCGGCCGCGGTGGTGGTCGCCGGCGCCGCCCGGTGGGTGCTGCACCGCCAGGCGTTGTTCGCCATCGTCCGTTCCCAGCGCTTCGCCCGACGGGAGGCAACGCCGGCCCGAGGCGATCTTCGCCTCTCGGTGGTGGTCCCGGCCTACAACGAAGCCGACCGGATCGCGGCCACGGTCAGCGCGGTGCGCTCGGCGCTGGCCTCGCTGAGCGGCGGCACGGAGGTCATCGTCGTCGACGACGGCTCGACCGACGGGACCGCCGCCGCCGCCACCGCCGCCGGCGCCGACCAGGTGCTGGCCCTGCCCGTGAACCGGGGCAAGGGCGCCGCGGTTCGGGCCGGCGCACTGGCGGGCCGGGGCCGCACCGTCGCCTTCACCGATGCCGACCTGGCGTACTCCCCGGACCAGATCATCGACCTGGTCGAAAAGGTGGAGCAGGGCTGGGACGTCGTGGTGGGCAGCCGGCGCCACGACGGCACCACCACGTTGGTGCGGGCCGGCCGTCTCCGAGAGGTCGGGGGGCGGGCCATCAACTGGCTCACGTTCGCGGTCCTGCTCGGCCGCTATCGCGACACGCAGTGCGGGCTCAAGGCGTTCCGTTCCGACGCCGCCCGCCACCTCTTCGGCCTCGGCCGCATCGACGGGTTCGCGTTCGACGTCGAGCTGTTCGTCATCGCCGAACGGGCGCGTCTGTCGGTGGCGGAGGTACCGGTCACGATCACCAACACCACCCGGTCGTCGGTGAAGGTGGTGCGCCACACCGTGCGGCTGGTGCGAGACCTCCTCCGAATCCGCCGATGGGCGCGTGAAGGCCGGTACCAACCTGCGGGGGGACTGCGCCCCACCGCCATCGCCGCCGGGCGAGGAGGCGCTCGCGCCGCCGGCGAAGCGCACGCGGCGGTCGCGCTCCAGCTCCCGGATAGCGTCCGGCCCAATGGGTGACTTCGAGTCCGTGTTCAAGGCCTACGACATCCGGGGCACCGTCCCCGACCAGCTCGACGCGGAGATGTGCCGGGCCATCGGCGCCGCCTTCGCCCGCCATCTCGATGCCAGCACCGTGCTGGTCGCCCGCGACATGCGCCCGAGCGGCGTCGACCTGGCTGCTGCCTTTTCCGCCGGTGCGCGTTCCCAGGGTGCCGACGTGATCGACCTCGGCCTGGCCTCGACCGATCTCATCTACTACGCCTCGGGCACCCTGGACGCCGCCGGCGCCATGTTCACCGCTTCGCACAACCCCGCCCAGTACAACGGGATAAAGCTGTGCGGGGCCGGCGCCCGGCCCATCGGCGAGGACACCGGGCTGGCCGAGATCAAGGCCATGGCCGCGGCCGGCGTCGTCGACCGCACCGGCCAGGCCCCGGGGGCCCTCTCCCGGCGCGACCTGCTGGCCGACTTCGCCGCCCACGTCCGCAGCTTCGTCGACGTCGACGTGCTGCGACCGATGAAGGTGGTCGCCGACACCGCCAACGGGATGGGCGGCCTGGTCGTCCCGGTGGTGTTCGAGCCGCTCCCCTTCGACCTCGAGATCCTCTTCGGCGAGCTCGACGGCACGTTCCCGAACCATCCCGCCGACCCCATCCAGCTCGAGAACCTCCGTCCCCTGATGGCCCGGGTGCTCGAGACCGGAGCCGATGTCGGCCTCGCCTTCGACGGCGACGCCGACCGGGTCTTCCTGGTCGACGACAAGGGCCAGCCCCTGTCGGGCTCGACCACGACGGCCATCGTCGCCAAGGGCGTGCTCGACAAGTACCCCGGGGCCACCGTCCTCTACAACTGCATCTGCTCCAAGGCCGTCCCCGAGGTCATCGAGGAGAACGGCGGCGTCGCCGTCCGCACCCGGGTCGGGCACAGCTTCATCAAACCGGTGATGGCCGAGACCGGCGCCGCCTTCGGCGGCGAGCACTCGGCCCACTACTACTTCCGTGACAACTACCGGGCCGACTCGGGATCGATCGCGGCGCTGGTCGTGCTCGAGCAGCTGTCGCGGGCCGGCGTCCCCCTTTCCGAGCTCCGCCGCCCCTTCGAGCGCTACGCCGCGTCCGGCGAGATCAACACCACCGTCGAGGACACCCACGCGGTCATGGAGCGGGTGGCGGCCGCCTTTCCCGACGGGGACCAGGACCGCCTCGACGGCCTTACCGTCGACTTCGGCGACTGGTGGTTCAACCTGCGCCCCTCCAACACCGAGCCCCTGCTGCGCCTCAACCTCGAGGCCCCCACCCCGGCCGAGGTCGACCGCGGCGTCGCCGAGGTCGAGGCCGCCATGGCCTGAAGCTGGCTTGCTGGTCAGCATGTCAGAGGCCGGGAATGTGCGCCGCGGGACCTCGCCAGTAGTCTCCGGCGATGGCGCTCGACCCGATGTTGCTCGAGATCCTGGCCTGCCCGGAGGACAAGGGGCCGCTCTTGTACTTCGAGAGCGAGGCGTTCCTCTACAACCCTCGCCTGAAGCGGAAGTACACGATCACCGACGACATCCCGATCATGTTGATCGACGAGGCCGTCACCGTCGACGACGACGAGCACACGCGCCTGGCGGCCAAGGCCGACGCCGAGGGCATCAAGCCCACCTTCGTCGGGTGACCGGCGTCGACCTGGGCCCCGAACGGCTGGACACGCTGGGGATGTGGGAGGCCACGCTCGGGCTCCCCGAACAGGTCGAGGCCGCCATCGGGCTGGCCGACCAGCCCGAACGCCTGCCCGACCGCGACGACATCGACAACATCGTGGTGCTCGGCATGGGGGGGTCGGGGCTCGCCGGCGACGTGATGATCGCCGCCGCCGGCCAGTTCGTGGCCAAGCCGATCGTGGTGTGCAAGAGCTACGAGAGCCCCAACTTCGCCGACGAGCACACGCTGTGCTTCGCCATGTCGTTCTCCGGCAACACGGAGGAGACGGTCGAGGCGGCGCAGGAGGCTGCCGCCGCCGGCGCCCGCATGGTGGCCGTGACCAGGGGCGGCAGGCTGGCGGAACTGGCGCGGGCCTGGGACGCGCCGATGGTCACGCTACCCGACGGCATCCCCATGCCCCGGGCCGGGCTGGCGGCCCTGGCCGTCCCGCCGCTGCTGATCCTCGAACGGATGGGGCTGTTCCCCGGCGCCCACGGCTGGGCCCGCAGCGCCGCTGATCAGCTCCGGGCCCGCCGGGACCAGCTTTCCCGCCCCGACAATGCGGCGAGCGAACTGGCCCGCCGGATCGGCGCCGCCTTCCCGCTCGTGTACGGCGGCGCCGCCCTCGGCGGCACCGCGGCGTTGCGGTGGAAGAACCAGATCGCGGAGAACGCCAAGGCGCCGGCTTTCTACGGCCAGGTCCCCGAGCTCATGCACAACGACATCTGCGGCTGGGGCCAGCACGGCGACGTCACCCGCCAGGTCTTCCGGGCGGTCCTGCTGCGCCACGACTTCGAGCATCCCCAGGTCGTGCGCCGCTTCGAGCTGCTGCGGCGCTGGATCGACGAGGCCGTCGCCGGCATCGACCAGGTCGAGGCGGAGGGCGACGGGCCGCTGGCCCAGTTCTTCGACCTCGTCCTCTTCGGCGACGTCGTGTCGTTGCACATGGCCTTGGACGCCGGCATCGATCCCGGCCCCGTCCCGGTGCTCGACGAGATCAAGGCCGTACTGGCCCAGTAGCGACCCCACCTACACTCGCGGCCTGGGCTGCCCTGATGGTCGGGCCTGCTGGTCCCAGCCCCCTGCCGCGTCCCGCATACCCCTTTCGCAGGAGGACCATCGTCATGTCCGAGCTCAGCCTCGTCACCGGGGACTTCGCCGTCGCCGACCTGTCCCTCGCCGGCTTCGGGCGAAAGGAGATCGACCTCGCCGAGCACGAGATGCCCGGCCTCATGGCCCTGCGGGCCGAGTACGCCGACAGCCGGCCCCTGGCCGGCGCGCGCATCACCGGCTCGCTGCACATGACCATCCAGACCGCAGTGCTGATCGAGACGCTGACCGCTCTCGGCGCCCAGGTGCGGTGGTGCAGCTGCAACATCTTCTCCACCCAGGACCACGCCGCCGCCGCCGTGGCCGTCGGCCCCGACGGCACGCCTGATGATCCCAAGGGCGTCGCCGTCTTCGCCTGGAAGGGCGAGAACCTCGACGAGTACTGGTGGTGCACCGACAAGGCCCTGCGATGGCCCGACGGCGCCGGTCCCAACATGATCCTCGACGACGGTGGTGACGCCACCCTCCTGGTGCACAAGGGCGTCGAGTACGAGAAGGCCGGCGCCGTGCCGGCGCCGACCGACGACGACTCGGAGGAGTGGCAGGTGGTGCTGGGGGCACTGGCCCGCTCGTTGGCGGAGGACCCCGGTCGGTGGACGGCGGTGGCCGCCGCCATCGGCGGCGTCACCGAGGAGACGACGACCGGCGTGCACCGGCTCTACCAGATGTTCGAACAGGGCCAGTTGCTGTTCCCGGCGATCAACGTCAACGACTCGGTCACCAAGTCGAAGTTCGACAACCTCTACGGGTGCCGTCACAGCCTCGTCGACGGCATCAACCGGGGCACCGACGTCATGCTCGGCGGCAAGGTGGCCGTGGTGTGCGGCTACGGCGAGGTCGGCAAGGGCTGCGCCCAGTCCCTGCGGGGCCAGGGCTGCCGGGTGGTGGTGACCGAGGTCGACCCCATCTGCGCCCTGCAGGCGGTCATGGAGGGCTACGAGGTCACCACCCTCGAAGCCATGATCGGCACCGCCGACCTGTTCGTCACCGCCACCGGGAACAAGGGCATCATCTCGGCCGGGCACATGGCCCGGATGAAGCACAACGCCATCGTCGGCAACATCGGCCACTTCGACAACGAGGTCGACATGGCCGGCCTGGCCCGGCTGAGCGACGTCCGCCGGATCGAGGTGAAGCCCCAGGTCCACGAGTTCGCCTTCCCCGACGGTCACTCGGTGATCGTGCTGTCCGAAGGACGGCTCCTGAACCTGGGCAACGCCACCGGGCACCCGAGCTTCGTGATGTCGATGAGCTTCACCAACCAGGTGCTGGCCCAGATCGAGCTCTACACCCGGCCCGAGGCCTACCCCCTCGGCGTGTACGTGCTGCCCAAGCTGCTCGACGAACGGGTGGCGCGTCTGCACCTCGAGGCCCTCGGCGTGAAGCTCACGACGATGACCACCGAGCAGGCCGACTATCTCGGGGTGCCTGCCGACGGCCCCTACAAGCACGACAACTACCGCTACTGAAAGGTCCGGCCGGCGGACCAGCACGGTCGTGCATCGGTCGTCGTGGGACGGCGCCCGATGCACGGTGGACGTGTTGTTGGGCACGGTCGTGCGTCGGTCGTCGTGGAGTGGCGCCCGATGCACGGTCAAAATGGAAAGAGTCAGCGCTCGGCGGCACTCAGCCGGCGCCGGCGCGGGCCCCCAGCACGATCACGGTTGCGTCGAGGACCCGGCCGCGGCCGCTGGCATCAGCTTCGTAGACCACCAGCACCGCTTCGTCGACCCCGGCGGGAACCGCCAGTTCGGCCGCGAACGGGGCGAACTCGCCGTTGGCGCCACCGTTGGCGAAGCCGACGTCGCCGATCAGCTCACCCCCGTCGAGGGTGCGCAGTTCGAGGTTGACGGTGCCTTCGAAAGCGGTCGAGGTGCCCGACACCGCGAGCGGCGACGTCAACCCTGCGCCCGGTTCCGGCGATGTCACGTCGATGAGCTCGGCCACCGCCCCGGTGACCGCCCAGCCCTCGCCGCGGCGTACGACCGACACCGCGGTCACCGGCCCCCCGGTGGCGTTGGGCAACACGTTCACCACCGCGCCGTCGGGCGTCGGCACCGGCGAGTCGGTCATGCCCGCCGCCGGCATGTCCAGGTACTCGCGTACGAAGCTGAGGGCGGCGTCCTCCGGTGAGCCGAAGGTCGTCCCGGCGCCAGGCAGCGGCCACACCACGGCTGCGCCGGGCACGGCCGGCGCCGACGAGGTCGGGCTCGTGACCGCGGAGGACCCGGAGGCAGCCGTGGTCACCTCGTCGTCGTCACCGCAGGCGGCCACGCCGCCGGCGCCGATCACGACCGCCGCGACGGCCGCCGCAAACCGGGCGGAAGCAGCGGAGCGGCTTCGCCGGGACGAAGGGCTGAGCTCGATGGGGCCGAGGCTAGTGTGGCGCCCTGCAGGCCTTCCGCCGTCGCCAGCGGTGAGCGCACCCGTCGGGGCTACCACGCCGCCGACACGAAGCCGGTTCCCAGCTTGGTCGGCTCGGCGCCCGACCAGGCCCACAGGTCGCCGTTGGTGTCGACCCACAGGAGGTGGCGGCCCGACTCGTCGGCGTCGATCACCGTGGGTGGCGCCACCGGGCGGACGAGCCGGGTGACCGTGCCCGTGGCACCGCGCTCGACGGCCGCCAGGTGCTCGTCGGGGTCGATGCTGGCGATGTCGGTCCCGTCGTAGAAGGCGACGGAGCCGAACCGGCCCCGAGCCGCCGCCGGCGTTCCGGTGACCAGGGGGGCGAGCACCTCGCCGACGCTGACGTACTGGTCGCCGTCGAAGCCGACCAGCAGTTGGTCGGCGCTGACCCAGTCGACCCCTTCGAAGGTGCCTTCGGTCTCGAACCCGAAGCTGGGGGCGCCGGCGCCCAGGTCGGTCAGCCGGACCCGTCCGTCGAGGTCGACGTAGGCCAGCCTGGTGCCGTCGGGCGACAGCGCCGGATGGTCACCCTCGCACACCTTGGACGGTGGCGGCGGCCCCTTGGCCACCGCCGGGTCGGCGGGAACGATCACGAATGTGATACTGCGCCCGCATTGCCCACCTTCGCCGCCGGCATCGTCGGTGAAGTCCCGGTCGCCCCAGGCGGCGAGGCCCCTGGCCGCGGCGAAGTCGACGGGGCCGAAGGCCGGGCTGGCGGTCTGGGCCAGCTCGACCAGGGGAGTGCCCTGGCGGTCGTAGAGCCACAGCTCGGCCCGGTCGTTCCAGGCCACGAACCTCGCCGGGCCGTCGGCCGGCCCCGTCCCGGTACCCGGGGCCGGGCCCCCGTCGGCGCCGGCGCCCACGAGCACGACGGTGGCGCTCGAGACGGCGCCCTGGCCGCTGGCGTCGGGCTCGGACAGGACCAGCACGGCCTGCTCGACGCCGCCGGGGACGGCCAGCTCGGCCGAGAAGGGACCGAATTCGCCGTTGGCCCCGCCCATGGTGAAGGCGCCGTCGCCGAGGCGCTGGCCGGTGGCCGGCGAGCGCAGCTCGAGGTTGATGGTGGCCTCGAAGGCGGTGGAACTACCCGACACCGCCAGCGGCGAGGTGAGGGCCGCTCCGGGCGTCGGCGTGGCGACCTGGATGTTGGCGCTCTCGGCTCCGGTCACGGCCCAGGAGCCGTCCCGGCGTACGACCCGGACCTCGGTGACGGGGCCTCCGGTGGCGAAGGGCACCACCCGGACGACGGCATCGTCTCCCTGTTCTTCGACGGGGCCGGACATGCCGGCCGAGGTCAGCCCGAGGTACTCGCGGGCGAAGGTCAGCGCCGCGTCCTCGGGGTAGGGGAACGGGCTGGGTGAACCGGCCAGCGGCCAGATCGTCGGCTCGGCCGGCGTCGCCGGCGCGCTGGTAACGGGGCGGTCGGGCTCGGTCGTGCCCGGACCGGACACGACCTGTTCGGCGGGGCCGTCGTCGCCGGTCAGCACCGTCACGCCGACGAGGACCGCCACTACCGCCGCCACCGCCGCGGCGGCGACCGCATAGCGGCGGCGCTGACCGGCGGCGGCCGGCCGGCCCAGACGGTCCCTGATGGCGGCGAGGCTTCGGTCGTCCGCCGTTGCCGGCACCGCCGCGGCCCGCTCGGACACGGCCCGCCGCACCCTGTCCTCGGTCCCCGAAAGGTCACGGTCGTTCATCGCTGGTCCTCCAGCACGTCGGCAAGGGCAACCAGGCCACGGCGGGCATGGGTCTTCACGGTGCCCGGCGAGATCCCGAGCGTGGCCGCGATCTCGCCCTCGCTCAGGTCGAGGTAGAAGCGCAGCACCAGCACGTCCCGCTGACGGTCCGGGAGCCGCCGCAGGGCGGCCAGCACGACCCGGTGGTCCTCGGCGCCGAGGGCGCCGACGTCGGCTCCCGGCTCGTCCCGGACCACCCGCAGCGGCCGTTGCCGGTCCCGCACCCGTCGGGAGCGGAGGTGGGACCGGGCGCCGTTGAGCACCGCGCTGCGGAGGTACGCCGGGAGCCGGTCGGCCTGGTGCAACGTGCGGGGGTGGCCGAGCACGGCGACGAAGGCGTCCTGGACCAGCTCCTCGCACCGGTCGAGGTCGTCCACCAGCAGGGCGGCGAGGCGCACCAGCGGCCGGTAGTGCGCCCGGTGCAGTCGGGCGAGCGTGTCGCCGTCGATGTCGAGGCTGTCGGCGGGCCCCATCATGGCCATCATCACCCCTACCGACGCCCGAGCCCCCTGATCGGAGGACAACAGGCGACGAGATTCTCCGTGGGCTTAGCGCCAATGCGAGCGCCAAAGCGCCAGCGGAGGTGCGGCCAGGAGCGGCCTGCGTGGCCGGGGAACGCGGCTAGCACTGTCGTAGGCCCTGGGGATGATCGTGGGGTGCTGTTGCCCACCACCTGCCCGCTGTGCCGTCGGCCCGGGCCCGCCCCCTGCGCGTCGTGTGCCGCGGCCCTCCGGCCGGCGCCGTCCCTCCCGCCCCCGGTCGGGGTCGGGCGTTGCACCGTGTTGCTCGTCTACCAGGACGAGGGCCGCGACCTGGTCGCCCGGCTCAAGTACCGCAATGCCCGTAGCGCGTTGCGGTGGTTGGCGGCGGCGTTGGCGTGCCGGGTGGGGCCGGCGCCGGATGTGGTCGTGACCTGGGTCCCGACGTCGGCCGAACGCCGGCGCCGCCGTGGGTTCGACCAGGCCCAGCTCTTGGCCGCGGCGGTGGCGGCCGAGCTCCGCCGACCGTGCGCGGCGTTGCTGACCCGTGACCCGGGCCCGCCCCAGACCGGCCGCTCGCTCGTGCAGCGACGAGTGGGGCCGTCGTTCCGGGCCCGGGCCCGGGGTCGCCCGCCTCCCGAACGCGTCCTGCTCGTCGACGACGTCGTCACGACGGGCTCGTCGTTGGCCGCCGCCGCCCGCGTGCTCCGGCGCGCTGGCGTGGCCTCCGTCGACGCCGCCGTCGTGGCTCGCACTCCGCTGCGGAACCGGGGTGACTGACGTCGAGCGGGCCACGGGACGATCGCTCGGTCCCGGGGGCGCGGGCCGCACCGGCCTCCGGTTGTACGCTGGGCGGCCCAGACCTCGAACGAAGGGGATGCCAGTGGCGACACTACGGGCACGTCGATCGGGGGGGCGCTGATGGAGATCACCGTCAGCAGCCGCCATGCGGAGACCTCCGACGCGCTGCGGTCCAGCACGATCGAGAAGATCGGCCGGCTGAGCCGGTTCCTGGAGGGGATGGACCATGCCGAGGTCCATTTCTCGGAGCACCGCAACAACCGCAACACGGACAAGGCGGTGTGCGAGGTCACCCTCGAGGGCCACGGCCACCACGTCCGGTGCAAGGTGGCGGCGCCGGACGGCTTCAGCGCCGTCGACCGCGCCGTCGAGAAGCTCGAGCATCAGCTGCACAAGCTCAAGACCAAGCTGTTGCGCCGCAACCACCCGCCGGCTCGGCGCAACCACAAGGGCGCCGGCACCCGGGACGGCCTCGGCGACACCGCCGTGCTCGACGCCGAATGGGCCACCGACGACGTCGACGAGCTCGACGACGAGGCCCTGCCCCGGATCGTGAAGTCGAAGAGTTTCACCATCAAGCCCATGACCCCGCCCGAGGCGGCGTTGCAGATGGACCTGCTCGGCCACGACTTCTTCTTCTTCACCAACGCCGACACCGACCGGGCCGCGGTCGTCTACCGGCGTGCCGACGGCGATGTCGGCCTGATCGACGAGGCCTGAGCCCGGTCGCACTCCTCGGCCTGGCTCGAGGGCCGTGACCGCCGGGGCGGGCGCCATCGACGGTGACGAACCGGTCGATGCCGGGAAAACCGGTCGCGACGAACTACCCTATTCAGGACGAGTCGTCCCTGGAGGGTCCCTCGATGGCAGACGAGGTCGCGCCGAGCGCGCTGGACACAATCCGCGTTCTGATCTGCGACGATCACGCGCTTTTTCGCCGCGGTCTGATCATGGTCCTCGAGTCCGAGGACGGGATCGACGTCGTGGCCGAGGCCGAGGACGGCGAGGACGCCATCAGGAAGGCCGAGGAGTCGGCTCCCGACGTGGTGCTCATGGACGTCCGCATGCCCCGCATGTCGGGTATCGAGGCGACCCGTGCCATCGCCGACGCCGTCCCCACGGCCAGGATCCTGATGCTGACCGTCTCCGACGAAGAGGAAGACCTCTACGAGGCGGTCAAGGCCGGCGCCACCGGTTACCTCCTCAAGGAGATCTCGATCGAAGAGGTGGCGAACGCGATCCGGGCCGTCGTCACCGGCCAGAGCCTGATCTCGCCGTCGATGGCGTCCAAGCTCATCAGCGAGTTCAACAACCTGGCCAAGCAGGCCCAGCAGAAGATCCTGGTGCCGAAGCTCACCGACCGTGAGCTGCAGGTACTCAAGCTCGTGGCCCAGGGCATGAGCAACCGCGAGGTGGCCGAGGAGCTCTTCATCTCCGAGAACACGGTGAAGAACCATGTCCGCAACATCCTCGAGAAGCTCCACCTGCACTCGCGGATGGAAGCCGTGGTCTACGCGGTGCGAGAGAAGCTTCTCGACATCCACTGACGTGCGCGTGACGGCCTGCGGTAGGGCCCATCGGTAGACTCGGCCCCTTCCTATGGGAATGTTCGACAAGATCCTCCGCTCGGGCGAGGGCAAGAAGGTCAAGGCTCTGGCTGGCCTCGCTCCCGACGTCACGGCCCTCGAACCCGAGGTCTCGGCCCTCAGCGACGACGCCCTGAGGGCCCGAACGGGCGAGTTCCGGCAGCGCCTCGAGCGGGGCGAAGACCTCGATGACCTGCTGATCGAAGCGTTCGCGGTCGTCCGTGAGGCGGCCAGCCGGGTCATCGGCCAGCGCCACTACGACGTCCAGTTGATGGGTGGTGCCGCGCTGCACTTCGGCTGGGTGGCCGAGATGAAGACCGGTGAGGGCAAGACCCTGGTCTCGACGCTGCCCGCCTACCTCAACGGCCTGTCGGGCCGGGGTATGCACATCATCACCGTCAACGACTACCTGGCCGGGCGCGACGCCGACTGGATGGGCCAGATCCACCGCTGGCTGGGCCTGACGGTCGGCCTCATCGTCCCCGGCGACCACGACTCGGAGTTCAAGCGGGCCCAGTACGCCTGCGACATCACCTACGGCACCAACAACGAGTTCGGCTTCGACTACCTGCGCGACAACATGGCCCTCGTCCTGGCCGACAAGGTCCAGCGGAGCCACGTGTACGGCATCGTCGACGAGGTCGACTCGATCCTGATCGACGAGGCCCGGACACCGCTGATCATCAGCGGCCGGGTGGCCGACGCGGCCAAGCTCTACTACAAGTTCGCCTCGATCGTCCGGGGCCTGCAACGCGACACCGACTACGAGGTGGACGAGGAGAAGCGCCAGGTCGCACCGCTCGAGTCCGGCATCGAGAAGGTCGAGAAGGCGCTCGACATCGAGAACCTCTACGACGGCGTGGCCCAGAACCTCGTGCACCAGCTCCAGGCCGCCCTGCGGGCCAAGGAGCTGTTCAAGCGGGACAAGGACTACATCCTCCAGCACGGCGAGGTGAAGATCGTCGACGAGTTCACCGGCCGGGTGCTCGACGGCCGGCGTTGGTCCGAGGGCCTCCACCAGGCGGTGGAAGCCAAGGAGGGCGTGCGGATCAAGGAGGAGAACCAGACCCTCGCCACCATCACCCTGCAGAACTACTTCCGGATGTACGAGAAGCTCGCCGGCATGACCGGTACCGCCCAGACGGAGGCGGCCGAGCTCGGTGGGACCTACGGCCTCCAAGTGGTGTCGATCCCGACCAACCAGGACCTCGTACGCTTGGACCAGGGCGATCTGATCTACCGCACCGAGGAATCGAAGTTCGCCGCCGTCGTCGAGGACCTGGCCGAGCGCTACGAGCGGGGCCAGCCGGTGCTGGTGGGGACGATCTCGGTGGCGAAGTCCGAGAAGCTGAGCCGCCTGCTCGAAAAGCGCGGCGTACGCCACGAGGTCCTCAACGCCAAGCAGCACACTCGTGAAGCCGTGATCGTCACCCAGGCGGGCCGGCTCAACGGCGTGACGGTGGCGACCAACATGGCCGGACGCGGCGTCGACATCCTCCTCGGCGGCAACCCCGAAGGCCTTGCTCGCCAGGAGGTCGTGGCCGAAGGGCTGGCGCTGGACAGCGACGAGGGGGCGGGCCGCTACCGGGCCCTGCTCGAGAAGTACAAGGAGCAGTGCCGGGCCGAGGGCGACGAGGTCAGGGCGCTCGGCGGTCTCTACGTGCTGGGGACCGAGCGCCATGAGTCCCGCCGTATCGACAACCAGCTCCGGGGCCGTGCCGGCCGCCAGGGCGACCCCGGGGAGAGCCGGTTCTACATCTCCCTCGAAGACGAGCTGATGCGGCTGTTCGCCACCGGGGCCATGAACTGGGTGATGGCCAAGGCCATGCCCGAGGACACGCCCATCGAGGCCCGCATGGTCACCAAGGCCATCGAGAAGGCACAGAACACGGTCGAGCAGCGCAACGCCGAGATCCGCAAGAACGTGCTCAAGTACGACGAGGTGATGAACCAGCAGCGCAAGGTCATCTACCAACGTCGCGACCAGATCCTCGAAGGGGCCGACCTCCGCTCCGAGGCGCTCGAATACCTTGCCAACGCGGTCGAGGCCACCATCGGCACGTTCTGCGTCGCCGACTTCAGCGAGGAGTGGGACGTCACCGGCCTGTCGGCCGAGGTCTCCACCTACTGGCCGTCCGACCTCACCAGCGATGAGCTGGCTGCGCTCGAGTCGACCGACGGCCTCTACGAGGTGCTCATGGGCGAGGCCGTGGGCCACTACGAGCGGCGCGAAGCCGAGCTCGGCCCCCAGACCATGCGCGAGATCGAGCGCCAGGTGATGTTGCGGATCATCGACCAGAAGTGGCGTGAGCACCTCTACGAGATGGACTACCTCCAGGAGGGAATCCACCTGCGGGCCATGGGCCAGCGAGATCCCCTCGTCGAGTGGCAGCGCGAGGGTTTCGACATGTTCGGCCAGATGATGGCGTCGGTGGCCCAGGACTTCGTGAAGTACGTGATGCACGCCCAGGTGTCCGTAGCTCAGCCGGCGCCGGCGGCCGTCCCGGCCACCACCAACCTGAGCTACTCGGCACCCGAGGACCCGTCCTCGGCGCCGGGGGCGCTGGGACCGGCGGCCAGGGCCGAGGCCGCCGCGCTGGGCGGCGCCGAGGCACCGGCCGAGACCCCCGATGCGGAACCGACGGTCAACACGCCGGTCGTCCGCTCGGAGTGGGACAAGACGCCCCGCAACGCACCCTGTCCGTGCGGCTCGGGCAAGAAGTTCAAACTCTGCCACGGGCGTTGACGTGCTGCTGCGAGCGGCGCGCCCCGACGGAAGAACTGAATGAGGGACTTCACCGACGAAGTGCGGGCCTTGCGCGTCCGCCTCGACGAGGCCGAGCAGTACCTGCGGGTGGAGGACCTGCGTTCCCGTCGGCCCCAGCTCGAGACCGAGGTATCCCGGCCCGACCTGTGGGACGACGCCGACGAGGCCCGTCGGCTGACCGCCGAGCTGTCGGCCGCGACATCGGACGTAGAGCTCTACGAAGGGCTGCTCGGCCGCGTCGACGATGCCGAGACGCTGGCGGAGATGGCCCGGGAGGAGAACGACGAGTCCCAGGTGGCCGAGATCGAGCGGGAGCTGGCGGCGGTCGCCCGCCGCCTCGACGACCTCGAGCTCCGGTCGCTGCTGGCGGGCGAGCACGACGGCCGCGACGCCCTGTGCAGCCTGTCCTCCGGCGAGGGCGGGGCTGATGCCCAGGACTGGACCGAAATGCTCTATCGCATGTACCAGCGCTGGGCTCAGAGCCACGGTTTCGACGTCGAGGAGGAGGACTCGACCCCGGGGTCGGAGGCCGGGCTGTCCTCGGTCGAGTTCATCGTCAAGGGCCGCTACGCCTACGGCTATCTGAAGGCCGAGCGGGGCGTGCACCGGCTCGTGCGCATGAGCCCGTTCAACGCCCAGGGAAAGCGCCAGACCGCCTTCGCCGCCATGCAGGTGGCGCCGATGCTCTACGAAGGCGACATCGACGTCGACATCGACGACAAGGACATCGACCGCCAGGTGTTCCGTTCGTCGGGCGCCGGCGGCCAGCACGTCAACAAGACCAGCTCGGCCGTGCGCCTGGTCCACAAGCCGACCGGGATCGTGGTCTCGTGCCAGGTCGAGCGCAGCCAGTTCCAGAACGAGAACCGGGCCATGGCCATGCTCAAGGCCCGCCTGGCCGACCTCGAGCGCCAGAAGCGTGAGGACGAGCTGGCCTCGATCAGGGGCGAGCAACAACGGGTGGGCTTCGGGAGCCAGATCCGCAGCTACGTGCTCCAGCCCTACCAGCTGGTCAAGGACCTGCGGACCGAGCACGAGACCGGCAATGTGGCCGCCGTGCTCGACGGCGGCCTCGACCCGTTCATCGAGTCCTACCTGCGTTGGCAGCGGGCCGGCGGGCCTACTTCCAACTGAGTGGCCCCGTGCTGTCACCGTCGATGATTCCTGTTCCGCACACCCCACGGGTTAGTCTTCGGTACTCGAAGCGTGCGGATGCGGAGCGTCCCGTTTCGCGTCCCCGCGGGAACACGGGGGCGATACCCGCGACATGATCAAGCTCGAAGCCGTCAGCAAGGTCTACAAGAACGACGTCGTCGCCCTCCGCGACGCCCACGCCGACATCCAGAAAGGTGAGTTCGTCTTCCTGGTCGGCCCTTCGGGCTCGGGCAAGTCGACCATGCTGCGCCTCCTCAACCGGGAGGAGACGCCCGAACACGGGCGCATCTTCGTCGCGGGCAAGGACATCGCCGAGCTCAGCAAATGGAAGGTCCCGTACCTGCGCCGCAACATCGGCTCGGTGTTCCAGGACTTCAAGCTGCTGTTGAACAAGACCGTGTTCGAGAACGTGGCCTTCGCCCTCGAGGTGATCGGCCGGCCCAAGCACGTGGTCAGACAGCAGGTACCGGCCATCCTCGAGCTCGTCGGGCTGGCCCGGAAGATGGGGAACTACCCGAACGAGCTCTCGGGCGGCGAGCAGCAACGGGTCTCGGTGGCCCGGGCCTTCGTGAACCGTCCCCTGATCCTGCTGGCGGACGAACCCACCGGCAACCTCGACCCCACCACCTCGGTCGGGATCATGCGGTTGCTCGACCGGATCAACCGGACCGGCACCACCGTGGTCATGGCCACCCATGACCGCTCGATCGTCGACACGATGCGCCGCCGCGTCATCGAGCTCGACAAAGGCGTGATCGTGCGCGACCAGTCCCGCGGCGTCTACGAGTAGGGAGGGGGAGCGCCCATGGCCGTCAAGGTCGACTACGTCGTCAAGGAGACCGCGACCAACCTGCGTCGCAACATCACCCTGACCCTCGCCACCATGGTCACCATCGCGCTGACGTTGACCATGGTCGGCACCGTGAAGCTCATCAACCAGGGACTCGAGCGCTCGGCGGCCCGTTTCCGGGGCAACGTCGAGTTCATCGTCTTCATGCAGCCCCAGGCCAGCACGGACCAGATCGAGGCCACCGGCCAGGCCCTGCGGGAGAGCCCCCAGGTCCGTGGCATCCGCTACCTCAACCACGACGACGCCTTCGCCGAGTTCAAGTCGCTGTTCGCCGACCAGCCCGACCTGGTCAACAACATCACCGCCGAGGTCCTACCGACCAACTACAAGGTCCAGGTCCGCGACGGCCGCTCCGACGTCGTCGAATCCCTGGTCAGCCAGTTCATCAACCAGCCCGGCGTGTACGACGTGATCTCCGCCGGCGAGAAGCTCAAGCAGCAGGAAGAGAGCTTCGGCACGGTGCGGGCCGGCCTCTACGTCGGGGTCGCGGCGGTCGGCATCGTCGCCCTCGTGCTCATCATCAACTCGATCCGCACCGCCATGTACGCCCGCCGGCGCGAGATCGAGGTGATGAAGCTGGTGGGGGCGACCAACTGGTTCATCCGCCTCCCGTTCATGGTCGAAGGCATGATCCAAGGCATCTTCGGTGCCGGCGTCGGCATCCTCATGGTGTGGGCCGTGAAGGCCAAGCTCCTGCCCGCGCTCGAGGAGGGCGGCGGCGTGTTCGAGGGCTTCCGGCTGACCGACGGCGACGTGTGGGCGACCTCCAGCATCCTCGTGGTCGCCGGCATCTTCGTGGGCATGGCCGGATCCGCGTTCGCCGTCAGTCGTTACCTCGACGTCTGAACCGCCCCGCGGGGCCGTCGACGTCGCCGGCGAGGCCGGCCAGGTCGCGTTCCCACAGCGGCTCGACCGCGATCTGGGCGCCGGTCCCGAGCACGACGGTCGCGACCAGCCGTGCCCGGCGTCGCCCCACGATCACCCCGTCGATCTCGTCGATGGCCAAGCCGCCGACGAGCGGGCCTGGCCGGGCCAGCAGCGGCGAGGCCCTCCATACCAGCAGGCGGCGGTCACTGACCCCGAGGACGAAGATGCCGCTGGGGGCGGGGAAGCCGAGGGCACGCGCTGCGGTCACCCGCCCCCGTAGTCGGCCGTGGCCCCGCGCCGCCTTGCGTTCCCGCCGCCCGTCGGTGCCCGGGCCCCACACGCCGCCGGGCGTCATCGCCACCGGGCCGAGCGCATGGCGCTCTGGTCGGGACTCGGGCGCGGAGGGCGGGACCGCGGCCCCGAGCACGACCCGGTAGGCGCTGCGAAGCTCCTCGCCGGCGTCGAGTCCTGCCTCCAGCCGGGTGCGGTAGCGCCGCGCCAGTCGGTTCAGGTCGGCCTCCGGACATCGGCAACATCAGCACCACCAGCGGGGATGGCGCCGGCCGGGGCGACCCGCTGGAGCCGGGCCCGGGCCGCGACGGCGAGCACGGCCACCGCGGCGGCGAAGATCAGTCCGGCGGAACGCAGGTCGAGCACCTGCGCCAGCACGCCCACGCCGACGATCGGGACCGAGATGGCCAAGTAGAGCACGATGAAGAAGGCCGAGGCGATCTCGCCCCGCTGATCGGGAGCGCTCTGCAGGGTCACCGAGCGGAGCCCGGCCCGAAAGCTGAGACCCTGGCCGACGCCGGCGACCAGGCCCCCGACGATCAACAGGGCCACTACCCGGAACCAGAGCGCTCCGGCGACCGCCACCATGCCGGCGGCCAACAGTACGCACCCGCCCAAGAGCGCAGCCCGGTCGGCCACCCGGCTGGAGAGGACCTGGCCGATCGTCGACGTCGAGTAGGCCAGGGCCGCCACCAGCCCGGCCAGGGCACGGTTGGGCTGACCGAGCACCGTGGCCAGGAACCCGGGGGAGACGGCCCCGAAGAGGCCGAGGAACGCGAACCCGGCAAAGCCAGCCGATGCCGCGGCCGCGAACGTCGGCCGTAGGTGCACAGGCACCTGGGGCTGCTGGACGGTGCTGCTTGGTCTGCTGCGGGCGTCGCTTTGCTCCTGCCTCCGCAGACTGTCGCCGGCGGCCTGGCGGCCGCGACGGCGACGGAGCCGGCGCCGTGGCGGCAGTCCGAAGGAGGCCGCCCCTATGGCTGGCGACACCGATCCGGGACGGCGACGGAGCCGGCGCCGTGGCGGCAGCGTCTCGGCTGGTTCGTCGATGAGGGCCACGGCGGCCAGGGCCAGGGCCGCCAGGACCAGGTTTACCCCGAAGCACAGGCGAAGGGGCAGGGCCGCCCACTCGGCCAGCGACCCCGACAGCAGCGGCCCCATCCCGAGACCGCCCATGTTGGCGGCGGTGGCGATGAGGGTGGCCCGCTCTCTCGCTTCCGGCCGGGCCAGGTCGAGGAGGGCGGCGGTACCCGTGCCGGTCGCGATCCCGGCCGACAACCCCGACAACACGCGGCCCACCAGCATCATGGCGAGCGAGTCGGCCATCAGGAAGCAGACTGCGCTGGCCGCGCACAAGCCCGTCGCCCACAACAGCATCGGCCGTCGGCCGATCTGGTCCGAGAGACGCCCGAAGAGCACCAGCGAGGTCACCACGCCGACGGCGTAGACGGCGTAGATCACGGTCACGACCAGCGCCGAGAACCCGAACTCGCGCTGGTAGAGGGGGTAGAGCGGCGTCGGGAGGGTGGTGCCCGACATCGTGACGGCAAAGGCGTAGGCGACGAGGGCGAACGCCACCGGACCGCGTCCCGCCCGCCGGCCCTCCGCGTTCACCGGACCATCGATGGCCGACGGTTGCACCGGGCGCGCACCGGTCCCGGCCGCCGAGTCGCGGTGATGGTGATGATGCCAGGAACGTACCGCCCGGGGCGGCAGTGGCTCAGAGGCCCGGCCCGAGGCGGTAGCGCCGCTCAGGATGTGCGGCTAGATCTGCTCGGTCCCGAGAAGGCATGACGTTGTGACAAGTTTCGGGACCGAGCAAATGCCGGCCGGGCGAGCGCCAGCGAGCGGGACGGCGGTGGGGCGCGAGCGCGGCGAGCGGGGGCGCAGCCCCCAGGAAACTCAGGCAGCCAGGTCGACCCGCACCACTTCGAGCACCTCGACCGGGCCCCCGAACCGTTCGGCGCCGGCCACCGAGGCCGCCCGTTCCGCGTCCAGAGCATCGTCGGCCTCGATCTCGAGGGCTGCGATCCGGCCCGACGGCAGGATGTCCATGATGCACAGGTATGTCTTCGTCATTGCCGGGTCTCCCTCGTGTCAGGGAGTCCATCGGCGCGCCGGCGGCCGACCTGAGGTGAACAGTTGTCCTCGCCGGCCATCGTGCTGATACTTCCCGACCACATGGCCCGGCCGGGCCGAGACTTCCCAACCAACGACCCAGCAGGAGGCCATCATGACCGAGCAGCGGGTAGCCATCGTCACCGGCGGGACGCGGGGGATCGGTGCTGCCATCACCACCGCCCTGGCCCGTGACGGGGTGCACGTCGCCGCCGGGTACCACCGGGGCAAGGACGCCGCCGAGGTGCTCCGGGCGGCCCTGGCCGAGGAGGGCTTGTCGGTCTCCGTCCACGGCGGCAACGTCGGCGAGCCCGAGGACTGCCAGCGGGTGGTGAGAGAGGTCTTCGACGCCCACGGCCGCGTCGACCACCTCGTCAACAACGCCGGCATCACCGTGGACAAGACCGTGCGCCGGATGACCCATGACGACTGGCACGCGGTGTTGCGGGTGAACCTCTCGGGCGCCTTCTACATGACCAAAGCGGTGCTCGACTACATGATCGACCAGGGTTTCGGCCGCATCGTCAACATCAGCTCGGTGATCGGCGAGAGCGGCAACATCGGTCAGGCCAACTACGCCGCCTCGAAGTCGGGGCTGTTCGGCCTGACCCGTTCGCTGGCCCGGGAGACCGCCCGCAAGGGCATAACGGTCAACTGCGTGACCCCCGGCTTCATCGCCACCGAGATGGTGGCGGCGGTGCCCGAGGAAGCCCTGGCCGCCGTGGTCAGGACGATCCCGGTCGGCCGACTGGGCGAAGCCGACGAGATCGCCCGGGCGGTGCGGTTCCTGGTCGATGACGCCGCCGGCTACATCACCGGCTCGGTGCTGGCAGTCAACGGAGGCCTCGACATGTCATGACGGTGGCGTTCCCCGGCCACGCAGGCCGTGCGTGGCCGCGCCTGCGCTGGCGCTCCGGCGCTCGCATCGGTGGCGAGGACCGGACCAGTAGTCGGCGGCGCCTCGGTCACGTCGGGGCCGGCTTGAGGCAGCAGCGGAGCACGTCGCCTCGCATCAGCGGGCGGAGGTGGTCGGCCACCGGAGCGTCGGGCCGGAAGGACCGCACGTAGTAGCTGCCGGTGCCGACATCTGGCAGGCGGCGCTGCGCCAGCCATCTCGCCGCCCAGTCCCGGCGGAGGGCGTCGACGGCGCCCAGCCCCTCGAGGTCGACGGCGAGGAAAGCGCGGGCCGCGATGGCGCTGTAGAAGCGGGTGAACCACTCCCACTGGCGCTCGTAGAGCGTCAGCCACCGATGGCCGGGTGGGACGAGCATCACCCCGAGCTGGGAGGCGGTGAGGCCGAAGCCACGGCTGAAGCTGATCGACAACAGCGCGCTGGGGAGGAGCGGCGTCAACGCCCGGGCCACCGAGTGGCGCTCGGCCGGTGCCAGCGTCGGGAACAGGTTGAGGTTCAGGAGTTGCACCGGCGACCGGTGGAGGAACTCGACCATGGGCCCGCTGAGATGGCCGTTGCGCACCGACGGGATGCACAGGCAGGCGAGGTCGCCGGGGGCGGCGGCATCGAAACGCACGGCGTCGTCGTGGGTGGCACCGACCAGGAACCCGTACCAGTCCCCCGGGTACAGGCGCACGGCGCCGCGGGCGGCGGTCGCCTCGACCACATGGGCCATGAGGTCGACGTCGCTGCCGGCGGCGAAGAGGTGCCAGCCGCTCAGGTCCCACTCGCCCCCGGTCAGGGTCCCGAGACGGCCGGCCAACGCCGGCGCGAACACCTCGTGGAGCCACGCCCACCCGGTCGTGTAGTGCTCGGAAAGGTCCTGCGCGGTCAGCCCGGCGACGGCGTCCCGATAGGCGCCGGCGCCGGCGCCGTAGCCGACGGGCAGCAGGGGACGGAGCCCTTCGACGTCGTCGGGCGCGATGGCGCGGGCCAAGATACCGGCGTCGACGACCGGTTCGCAGGCGTGGTCGTCGGCGAGCTCAGACGGTGCAGCCGGCTGGTGTGGTCCTCCAGCGAGGCGTACACGGTCCCGTCGGGCAGCAGGTTCGACGACCGGGCCAGCCGGTGGCTCAACTCCCATTCCGGGGTTGGCTCGAAGTAGTGACATGCCTGTACCTCCTCGATGCGGCGGATGCGCGGCCCCCACGGGAGGACGGCGACGACCCGGCCGAGCCCGCGAAGGGGGTCGGTCTCGACCCGATGTCGTCGCGCCCACTGGTTGGCCGGCGACGATGCGAACAGCGAACGGTCGCCGGCAACGTAGGTGTGCTTGAAGGTGAACTCCCGTACCCCGAGGGCAGCGAAGGCGTCGAGGTAGTGCCGGGCGCCGGCGGCGTCGGCCACCCCGGCCGCGTTCATCACGCACGTCGCCCGCACCGGCAGGCCCGCGTCGGCCGCCATGGCCAGCACGGCGGCGGCGTCGGGTGCGGCCGCGCCCATCAGGGCTCGGTTGTCGGCGTCGTCGACGGCGTGACGTGACCAGCACAGGTAGGACAGGCCGGCGGCCTTCAGCTCGGCCGCCACCGCCGCGGTGAGGGGGGCGCCGCTGGTGAACACCGCGATCTCGCCGAACACGGGGGCAGCCAGGCGCACGGCCCGGATGCACTCCGCCGGGCGGAGCAGCGGTTCGCCGCCGCCCGTCACCACCATCCGGGCGGCGCCCCGGGACCGCGCCCAGCGGAAATGGGCGGCGAGGGGAGCATCGGCCCATCCGGTGGGCTCGGCCGCCAGCGCCGACACCGACGACCGCGAGAAGCAGAACGGGCATTCACACGGGCAGGCCATGCGCACCGGCAGCACCGAGCAGGTGAGGAACCGGCACCGGTGCCAACCGTTCCCGGGGGACGGGGGCAGCATCACTCCTCGGTCCGGAAGGGGACGACCTTGCCGGCCTCGGTGAGCGGGCCGACGGTGACCGGTACCGGCCCGAGGGCCGTGCGCACCGCCTCGGTGACCAGCGCGGCGACGCCGGCGGTCGGCGCGCCCTCGGCTTCGACGTCCACCTCGACCGAGCCGTCGGCCCGCTGGCGCACGGCCCAGCGCCGCAGCGGGAGGCCGGAGAAGAGCAGGGTGATGTCGATCGAGTTGACGGCGGTGCCGCCAGCCGCCCGGAGCGTGACCGAAGCCCGGCCGACAAGGTCGTGCAGGACGGGCCGTTCCCCGTCCCAGGCCAGCACGGCGGTATCGCTGGTGCGGTAGCGGACCAACGGGAGGAACGGGTTGATGCCACCGGTCAGGGCCACCGTCCCAGCTGTCCCCGGCGGGCACGGCAAACCGTCGTCGTCGACCGTCTCGACGTAGAGGCGGGGCTGCAGCACGGCCATGCCGGCGCCGCCGGGACGGGAGGCGGCGACCGGGCCCGACTCGGTCAGGGAGTACACGTCCACGACCGGGCACCCGAACCGGTCGGTCAGCAACCGCCGGCTGGTGGTCGTGAGGTGGGCGGCGGTGGAGATCAGCACCGCCGGGTGCAGTTCGATGTCGAGGTCGGCCAGCTGGCCGAACGCCACCGGGTCGCCGGTGATCACCCGGGGGTCGTGGCGTTGCAGGAACCGCTCGCGGTCGCCGGGGGCACGCCAGCCAGTCGGCTCGAGGTTGACCTTGGCGGTGGCGCACCCCAGCACCGATGACCACGACGGCACTACGAAGCCGCCGTGGCCCTGGGCGAACACCGTGACCCAGTCGGCCCGGTCGGGGCGGAAGGCCGCGTCGACCCCGTGCCACCGGGCCGCTTCCAGCAGCAGCGGGTAGTACGACGCCACCGCCTCCGGGTGGGTCGGGACGACCACCGGGGTCCCGCCGGTCCCCGAGGTGGGGAACCAGATGAGATCGCCGAGGTCGGCGTCGTCGGGCACCAGGTCCCACCACGCCCGGGCGAGGTCGTGGCGCGAGGTGGTGAACGCGGTGCCGAGAGCCGCTGCGGCGGACCGGTACCGGGGCACGACCGAGACGGCGTGGTCGACGAAGGGCGCGACCCAGGCCGGGGGCTGCTGTGGTGGCCACCGGGGTGGGTCGGTGACCACCATCGCCGCCAGTGTCTCGACCCGGCGCCGGCCGGCGGCGTCGAGACGGTCACCGGTGTGGTGGTCCCACCGCGGCGCATCGACCGCCTCCAGCAGGCCCTGCAGCGCCCGGCGGCCGGCCTCGGAGAGGAGGGGGTGGCGTTCCTCGCTCGTCAGCACGCCCGTGCCCATCGGTGAGAACCGCGACGCCACCGCTACTCCCTCGACGCCCGGGCCGCAGCCTCTTGCGCCCGTCGGCGGGCGAGTGCGTCGCGGACCTCACGGGAACGCTCCTCGGCTGCCCGGGCCTCGGCCTCGACCCGCGAGCGATGGGCCGAGTCGAGGGTGGCCAACCGGTCGGCGGCCTGGGCGACAGACTCGCCTGCGGGTACCAGCCCAGCCGCCCGCAACAACAGCCGGCACAGCTCCTCGCGCCGGTCGGGATCGTTCACCAGCCGTTGGGCCCGGACCAGGGCCGCCGTCTCGTGCAGGTCGTTGGCCAGGAAGCCGAGCAGCCGGGCCCCGAGCCGCTCCCGCAGCGCCGGCGCCGCCGCCAACCATCCCGTCACCAGGCATGCCTGCAGCCAGTTCTCGCCGGCCTCGTCGGCCTCCCGGGGGGCGAGCGCCTCCTCCCAGACGTCGGGCAGCTCGCCGCCGAGCCCGCGAACGACGTCTCCCAGCACCGCCGCCACCGAGACCACGCCCCGGGAGCCGACCCGCGGCGGCGCCAGAAAATCGGCAGGGCAGGAGGCGAGCCGGTTCACGAGCTCCGCCACCGTCGGGCCGGGGACCACGGCGCTCGTCGATGCCATCAGGCCCCGGCTCCGTAGGTCCGCCGCGAGAAGCGCCGGGCGAAGGCGACCAACTGCTCCCAGCCGGCGATCTCCTCGATGTCCCACCCGATGGAGCGGGCCAGGGCGAGGCCGTCGTCGAGCCCGTCGGGGTGCCAGCCGAGGTTGAGCACCATGGTCCCGCCGCCTTTCGCCCGAGCCAGGGCGAGCCGGGCCAGCGCGGCGCCGTCGTCGCCTCGTTCGTCGTGGTCGAACATGGTGGTGACGCCGTCGTCGGAGATGACCAGGAGGTGTACCGGGCGGGCGTGGGCGGCCCGCTCGGCGTAGGTGTCGCGCAGGATGTGGACCGGAAAGGCGGTGGCCCCGCCGATGTAGCCGGTGACGATCCGCAGAACCCGCGTCGAGTCGGTGACGAAGCCGTCGGTGGATTCGAACTGGCGGGCCCCGCTCCACAGCGTGGCCTGGACCCTGCCGCCGGCGCGCAGGCACGAGCGGGCCACGATGGCGCCGGCGAGGGCCAGGAACGACAGCTGCTGCTGAGGATTGGCGATCGAGCCCGACGAATCGATGTACAGGTCGAGGTCGAGCGGTTGGGGCCGGGGACGATCGTCCTCGGCGGTGCTGTAGGCCCGCTGCACGGTGGTCACGCCGGGCACGACAACCGGGCTGCGAAAGATCGAGTGGGGCCGTCGGCGAACGGCTGGCCGCCATCGACTGGCCCCAGGGCCGGTAGCCCTCGGGTACGAGGTCGCCGCGCTGGGGGGCAGGGGCGTGAGGGAACGGTACGAGGTGGCGCTGAGCCGCCTCCTTGTAATAGCGCACAGCGACCTCGTGATCGGTGAGGTCGAGCCCGAGTGCCCGCAACAGCTCGCCGTACTCGAACGGTTCGCGGTACTGGCCGCCGTCCCCGTTGGGATCACCGGTCGGCGCTGATGCTGGCCTCGGGCGGCCGGGATTGCCGGCCACGGCCTCGGACACTCGGGGGTCGACGGCGGGGTGCAGGGGCGGGCGCCGCTCGGCCGGTTCGAGATCGGTGAGACCGTCGGGCACCGTCGCGCCGACGGCACCGATGGCGTCGCCCCACCGCCCCAGCACCTTGCCGGCGTCGGTGGGCGCGACCAGGTAGGGCAGGCACAGCGCCGCGAACCCGGCGGCCCCCTCGATCCAGTCCGATCGGTAGGCCCGCACCAGCCGGCTCCCCAGGTGGGCGTCGCCTTCCATGCGGTCCGGTACCGGGCCGGGGACGAGATCGCCCGAGGACAGCGCCCACAGGATCTCGTACATGCGCTGGTACAACACCCACAGCGGGCCCGCTCCGGTGGCGGCGGCGGGATCGGCCGCTCGCAGCCGGCGGTAGACCTCGTCCATGCGCAGGCCCGATGTGCGTTGCAGGCGGTCGTTGATGTGGAGGTCGGCGTACAGGTTGGCCACGGCGGGGGCTGCGCCCTCGACGGTCGGCAGGGCCCAACGCATGCGGGCCAGCATCCGGCCCTGGTCGGTGAGCGTGGCCGGGCACAGGATGTGGTGGCCGATCTCGTGGCCCAGCACCTCGAGGGCGAGGTCGTCGAGGCCGAGGGCCGCGACCTGTTCCAGGTCGATCACCACCAGCTGATCGGTGAGGCGGATCATGGCGAAGCTGCCCTCGATGCCGGCCCGTCGGGCCTCGTCGGAGGCCGTGCACAGCTGGGGGTCTCGCAGACGGGTGAACCGGCTCCACCGGGCCAGAGCGTCGGGCCACGCTTGTCGCCACCGCCGCAACAGTGCCCCGTTCACCGTGCCGTCGGCTCGATCACGAGGACGTGGTAGGTCGACGCCGTCGTGGCGGCGACGATGTCGCCGGCCCCGACAACGGCCGTGGGCCGCACGCCCTCGGGCCCCCTGCCCGCGGGCGCGGCCCCGGACGTGATCGGCCCCGGCGTGGCCCGGGGCAGGGTGGCCCCGAAGCCGTCGGC
>JBQTIQ010000042.1:0-1792 GCA_052387955.1 Acidimicrobiia bacterium
GCGAAAGTCCAGCACCATCCAGCACCGCAGCAACCGACATCACCAATTATCGTCGCCAGGGTTACCTCGAATGCTGGATACCCGTTGTGCCACAAGGACTTCAGGTCACTATGTCAGGAGTCCTGGAATCGGAGCAACACCCGACCGGATGGCGACGGATGGCCGCCCATGTCGCAGTGCCTCCAATACTCGTGGTCTGAGAAGCCGCCAATTGCGCGCATCGACTTCGGACTGAAGGAACGACGGATGTTGTCGGGTGTTGACCACGCCCACTCTGCGGCCCGCGTGAACTCCTCGTCGAAGGCCGTGAGGAGGTACTCGGCCTCGATCAGCTGTCGAATCGGCGACCGAGGTTGGCGAGAACAGCGCTGCAAAGACGCATATTCAGAACCTATTTCCCGACGAAGAGCCGTTCGCTACACCTAAGCCCGAGGGACTACTGGAACGAATCATCCACATTGCAACCGACTCCGGCGATTTGGTTCTCGATTGCTTTGCGGGCCCGGACCGGCGCGCGTTATGCCGAACTCACCCTGGCCGCCACCGCACCGTGCCAGGGGATCGCGGGCGACCTCGGCATAACGCGGACCTCGGCATAATTGGTCCAGTCGACGTCGAGGTCGTACATGTAGTGCAGGATCGCCGGGCGGTGGGCGGCGAAGGCGGTGACCAGGTTGAACGAGCGGCGGTCGAGGTAGTTCCGCTTGCGGCCCGACGCCGGCTCGGGGTTGGCCGCCTTGCCCTGGGCCACGAGGGCGTCGTAGCGGGCGGCGAAGGCGCGCTGGTACACCGGCGCGAGCTTCTTGAGTCCCCGCCGGCGGGCGTCGTCGCAGGCCGCGTTGACCTCCACAAGCAGGCCGGCGAGCCCGGCCGCCCATGCGGTCTGGGTGGCGACGAGGGCGACCTCGGCCAAGTCGCGGAGCAGGTGAGCCGCGCACACGCCGTGCTTGGCCTTGAGCTTCCAGTACATGGCCAGGCGGTCGTGCACCACCACCCCCCGGTATCCCCGGAGCACCCCGGCCTCGTCGATGGCGTCGCCGCCGCGGGTCAGCGAGGCGTGGATCAAGGTGTAGAGACCGGTGGAGACCACGTGCATCCAGCAGTTCCTGGCGCCGATGAAGTCGCTGGTCTCGTCGGCGTGCAGGACCGGCAGGGAGCGCAGCAGCGCCACCAGGGCGGCGATGAAGCCACGCAGGCGCCGCGACGCCTCGTTGTAGACGGAGTCGACGGCGCCGCCCGAGATGGTGACGCCGAACAGGTCGGCCATCGCCTCGGCCACCCGGCGGTTGGGTATGTGCTGGCGCCCGAGCAGGTAGGCCACCACCGCCCGCACCCGGGGGCCGTAGGACACCGGGGCCCTCACCGCGTCGGGGAAGGCCGCCGTGGTGTCGTGGCCGCAGGCGCAACGGCAGGTGTGGGCGCGGTGCTCGGTCACCTCCGGAACGACGACCGGCAGGTCGACGACCTGGCGAGCGGCATAGCCGGTGCTGGTCCCGTTGTCGAGGTCGCCCCCGCATCCCCCGCAGCGGGCGGGCCGGTGGTCGATGACGACGTCGGGATCCGCCGACATGGCCAGGCCCGAGCCGGGGGCGCCGCGCTGCTTGCCCTTGCGCCGGCCCGGACCCGCCGCCTTGCGCTTGGCCCGATTCGTTCCAGTAGTCCCTCGGGCTTAGGGTCCACCACAGGTTAGAACGCGCGGCATAGTATGGTGACGTGCAGGCCACGCCCGAGGAGCTGGGTGAGTTCTTCGGGACAGTGATGCCGCACCTGGGCGAGGTTCAGCGTCGCGTGG
>JBQTIQ010000043.1:0-50537 GCA_052387955.1 Acidimicrobiia bacterium
CGAGAAGCAAGCCGAGAATCGAACCGAACCGAAGACCAGAGCGCCACCAGCGGCCCCCAATCGTTCATCACCGCCCCAGCCGCCCAGCACCGCCCGCGGCACCTACTTCTTCAGGTCGAAGTAGCTAGTGGACCTCGTCAACCGTCCCGGTGGCGCTCGGCCGCCTCCACCGCGTTGCGGAACAGCATGGCGATCGTGGTCGGGCCGACACCGCCGACCCGGGGGGTGATCCAGCCGGCGACCTCGTTGCAGCGTTCGTCGACGTCGGGCTGGAGCTTGCGGCCCTCGTAGCGGACGCCACCGCCGACGACGACGGCGCCGGGGCTGATGTGCTCGGGCTGGAGGATCCCGGGGACGCCGGCGGCCGCTACCACGATGGTGGCCCGCCGGGTGTAGGCGGGCCAGTCGGGTACCCCGGTGTGCACCACCGTGACCGCGGCGTTGGCGGTCGGCCGCTTCTGGGACAGGAGCAGAGCCAGGGGCCGTCCGAGGGTGGTCCCCCGGCCGAGGATGCAGACCTCCCGGCCGGCCACCGGCACCTGGTGGTGGGCCAACAACGCCTCGATGCCAGCCGGCGTGCATGGGACCGGGCCCGGCATCATCAGCGCCAGCCGGCCCATGTTCACGGGGTGCAGGCCGTCGACGTCCTTGTCGGGGTCGATCTCCAGCAACGCCGCCTCGTAGTCGATCTGGCGAGGCGTCGGGTGCTGCACGAGCATGGCGTCCACGGACGGGTCGTCGTTGAACGACCGGATGGCCGCTACCAGGTCGGACTGGGTTGCGCCGTCGGGCAGATGGACGTGCGGGCTCGAGAACCCGAGCTCGGCGGCCTTGTCCTGCTTCATGCGGATGTAGCCCGCCGACGCCGAGTCGCCGCCGACCAGGATCGTGCCCAACCCCGGGTTGTGCCCGTCGGCCCGAAGCTTCTCGACCCGGGGGCCGAGGTCGGCGAAGACGGCGTCGGCCACCGGGGCGCCGGTCATCAGGACGGCAGGCATCGCCCGGATCGTAGGACCTCCCGTGCGTGCTGGGTTCGGCACCAGTGGGGTTCAGGACGTGCTGACGGGACGGGCCAAGCATCGGCGTCGGGACCGGGTTGCCGGCGGGGGTGCGGGGGCAGAGGCTCCCGCCGGAGCCCCCGCCCGCGGGACGATCCGTGCTTCGCCGGTCGTCCCGCCGGGTGCGAGAGCAAGCCCGCCGGAGGGGCACCGTTGACTCGTCTCGAAACCGCCGGTTTCGAGACGAACCTCAATGCAGAAAGTGCCTTTCGCCGGTGAGGACCATGGCCAGGCCGAGCTCGTCGGCCTTGGCGATGTTGTCGGGGTCGCGGACCGAGCCGCCGGGCTGGACGATCACGGCGACGCCGGCCTCGGCCGCCGCCTCGATGCCGTCGGGGAATGGGTAGAAGGCATCGGAGGCGCACGCCCCGCCCGCGGCCCGCCCGGCCGCCTTCTGGGCCGCGATCTGTCCGGCCTCGACCCGGTTCTGCTGGCCGGCGCCGATCCCCCAGGCCACGCCGTCCTTGACGAGCACGATCGAGTTCGACTTCACGGAGCCGCACAGCCGGAAGGCCAGCTCGGCGTCGTCCAGCTCGGAGTCGGTCGGCTGGCGTCGGGTCACCGTCCGCCACGCCGAGCGGGGCACCACGAAACGATGGGGCTCCTGCACCAGCAGCCCGCCGGTGAGGGGCCGGATGTGACGGACGTCGGCGGTCGGCGCCGGCGCTTCGAGCAGACGGGTGTTCTTGCGCTTGGCGACCAGCGCGTCGAGCGTGCCCGCCTCGTAGCCGGGAGCGACGACGACGTCGGCTTGGGCGGCGGCCACCATGCGCGCCGCGGTGGCGGCGTCGACGGGGCGGTTGAGGGCCACGATGCCTCCGAAGGCCGAGCGCTCGTCGCACTCGAAGGCCCACTGGTAGGCCTCGGCCAGCGTTTCCGCCACCGCGGCGCCACAGGGGTTGGCGTGCTTGACGATGACGCACGCCGGACGGGAGCCGGCCGGGTCGAGGTCATGGGCCAGCAACCAGGCGGCATCGGCGTCGTAGTAGTTCAGGTAGGACAGCGCCACGCCCGAGTGCTGGGTCACGGAGTCCCACCACGGCTCGTGCCCGGCGGCCCGGTAGAGGGCGGCGTGCTGGTGCGGGTTCTCGCCGTAGCGCAGCGTGACCGGCACCTTTTCGTAGGTGAGTGCCAGCGTGTCGGGCAGGAGCTCGTCGTCGTCGAGCCAGGCGACGATGGCGGCGTCGTAGGCGGCGGTGACGGCGAAGGCCTTGCGGGCGAGCCGGCGGCGGCTGTCGTTACCGAGCGCGCCGTGGGCTTTGAGCTCGTCGAGGACGGTGCCGTAGTCGGACGGGTCGACCACGACCCCCACGTGGGCGTGGTTCTTGGCCGCGGCTCGTACCAGGGTGGGCCCGCCGATGTCGATCAGCTCGACCGACGGGCCCGAACCGAAGGGATAGAGGTTGACCACGACCAGGTCGACGGGGTCGATGTCGTAGCGAGCGAGGTCGGCGACGTGGGCGGGGTCGTCGCGGTCGGCGAGGATGGCGCCGTGCACCTTGGGGTGCAGCGTTACCACCCGGTGCCCGAGGATGGCCGGGAAGCCGGTGAGCTCCGCGGTGTCGGTGACCGCGAGGCCGGCGTCGCGGAGGGCCGACGCCGTACCGCCCGAGGACAACAGGTCCCAGCCCAGCGCGGCCAGGTCCCGGGCCAGGTCGACGACGCCGGCCTTGTCGTAGACCGACAGCAACGCCCGGTGACTGCTCAATCGAGGACCCTGCCCCGCTCGATGACCCGGGCGATGGTGGCCGGGTAGAGCCGGCGCTCCACTTCCTTGATCCGCTGGTGCAGCGTCTCCTCGGTGTCGCCGGGCAGGACCGCCACCGCCTGCTGGGCCAGGATCGGCCCGGCGTCGACCTCGCTGATGGCCACGTGCACGGTCACCCCGGTGACCTCGACGCCCTGGGCCAGGGCGTCGGCCACCGCGTGCCAGCCCGGGAAGGCGGGGAGCAAGGCGGGATGGGTGTTGAGCACCCGGCCCTCGAAGGCGTCGAAGATCGGCTTCTCCAGGATCGTCCCCCACCCGGCCATGACCACCAGCTCCACCTGGTGCTGGTGGAGGACGTCGACGACGGCCTCGGTGTAGCGGACACGATCGAAGCCGGCCCCGAAGTCGCTCCGCTCGACCAGCACCCCCGGCAGATGGCGGGCAACGGCCACACCGAGCGCCCGGCACCGGCGGTCGGCGACGACCACCACGACGGGTAGGCCGGCGTCGATGATGGCCTCGAGGTTGGTGCCGCTCCCCGATGCCAGCACCGCGATGCGCACCCCGGCGAAGCTACCAGCCTCGGTTCGGGCCGCTGGCCGCCCGGCGGGGAGGCGTCATCCACCTGTCATCGGCCATCCACGCGGCCCGAACCCCGGGGCATTACGTTGTCGCCGGGCGGAGACCACGGCGAGGAGGTCCCTTGGGCGCCAAGAAGCTGACCACCAGCGACATCATCATCCTCGCCGGGGGCGGGGTGATGTTGATCGCTTCATTCCTGCCCTTCTACAAGCTGGGCGACTTCTCCGAAAGCGCCTGGAGCAAGGTCAGTCTCTTTCCGATCTCGTGGTTCCCGATGGTCTTCGGCCTCGTCATGGCCGGTCATGTCGCTGTCACCAAGCTTGGACGCTCCAACCTGCCGACGAGCGTTCTCGGGTTGACCTGGGACCAGGTCCATCTGGCCCTGGGCTCGTTCGCGGCGCTGACCATGCTGTGCTTCCTGATCCGCTCCGTTGATCCTGTCGAGCGCGGCATCGGGCTCTTCCTGATGGTCCTCGGCTCGATCGCTCTCGTGGTGGGAGCCGTGGTACGCACCAAGGAAGCCCCCCTTGCCGGTGGCGCCGGCCCGGTCCCACCGTCCCCGTTCTGACCAGGAAGGAGCTCCCATGACCACCACCCCGTCGACTCCGAAGATCCTGCTCATGGCCGGCGGTGCTGTGCTGCTGCTCGGTTCCTTCCTCGACTTCGCCGGTGAGACGAGCGCGTGGGGGGAGGGTGCCTTCCCGATCGCCACCCTCCCGGCGTTGCTCGGCGCCGCCATCGCCGTGGTGGTGGCGTTGGCGACCTTCGCCAACGCCACCCTGTCCGAGCGCCCGATGGGCTTCACCTGGTCACAGGTCTATGTCGTGGTGGGGTCGTTCGTGGCCCTGCAGATGGTGGGCTGGCTCATCACCGAAGGCGACAAGGAAGCCGGGTTCTTCCTGATGTTCGTCGGGGCCGGCGTCCTCTTCGCCGGCGCCCTGATGCACTTCCGGGAGTCACCGGCCGCGGCCGGCCCGGGAACAGCGCCCCCGACACCCTTCTGAGCACCGCTACAGCGGCGGGTCGACGCAGCCGTCGGGGCCGCCGCCGCCGCCGGCGGGCTGGGTGCGCGGATAGGGCTCGACGTACCCGGCACCAGGCTCGTCGCTGGTGACGAACCGGTCGATGGCATCGGCGATGGCGGCCGCCTCGGCCCGCTGGAAGCCCTCGTCGCCCAGCAGGCGTTCCTCGGCCGGGTTCGAGATGAAGGCGGCCTCGGACAGCACCGTGGGCACGCCCGCGCCCCGGCGCAGGATGCCGTAGTAGTCGCCGCCACTGCTGCTGGGCCGGTACTTGGCGCCGTGGTCGGTGTCGGCCACCCAATCGATGTCGTAGGCGGCGAACGCGTCGGTGAGGTACTTCCAGAGCAGGCCGGAGAGGCGCTTCGATTCGGCGCTGGCGATCTGGTAGTAGGTCTCGCTACCGGGGCCGTCGCTCGGCCCGTCGGGTTCGGCGTTGTGGTGGATCGACACGAAGGCCTGGGGCTGGAGGGCGACGGCGATCTCGGCTCGGGTCTTGATCGTCGTGTTCTGGTCACCGGTGCGGGTGAGGACGACGACCGCACCACGGGCTTCGAGGAGCCGTTTGGCCTCGAGCGTGACCGCCATGTTGACGTCCTTCTCGATGAGCCCGGTGGGGCCCACCGCCCCCGGTTCGTTGCCCCCGTGGCCCGGGTCGAGGACCACGTTGGCGCCGTACAGGGGCGTGCCGGTCACGGTTGCCTGGCTGCTGCACGGGGTGCCGACCAGGTAGGAGCCGTCGCCGTTGTCGGCCACGACCGGCAACACCGGCCCTCCCTCGGTGAGCACCGCCCGGGCCGGCCCGTCCTCGGGCAGCGCCGGCCAGCCCGCGCCCACCGATGGGGGCGACGGCTCCGCGGGTGCGGGCCCCGGCGGGGCCACCGGCGGCGCGGAGGGCCCCAGAGGCGCCGAGGGGTCGGCCGGCGGGGCCACACCGGGCGCCGGCGACGGAGCCGCCGACCCCGATACGGCGCCGCCCGACGCCGGGCCGGCGACCACCGGCTCGTCCGAGCCCGAGCACGCCGGCGCCAGGAGGGCGAGGGTCACGGTCAGGGCCCCAAGACGACGCACCGGTCCAGTCTTGCCGCCGGGCCCGCCCGACCGGCGCCGGCCCCGGTTCAAGCTGCCGCGCCCCGCCCCGCCCGGCGCCGTCAGCGCCGGCCGCTCACGCCAGCGTGGCCACGATCTCGGCCATGAGCTCGCCGGCCTCGGTTGGGTTCTGGCCGACCTTGGCGCCGGAGTCGCGCAAGGCCTCCATCTTTGCCGCGGCCGTGCCCTTGCCCCCCGAGACGATGGCGCCGGCATGGCCCATCTTCTTTCCCGCCGGGGCGGTGACGCCGGCGACGTAGGCGGCGACCGGCTTGGACATCTCCGCGCCGATGTAGGCGGCGGCTTCCTCTTCGGCCGAGCCGCCGATCTCCCCGATCAGCATGACCGCGGCCGTCTCGGGATCGGCTTCGAAGCGGGACAGGCAGTCGATGAACGTGGTGCCGGGGACGGGATCGCCACCGATACCCACGCAGGTGGTGACGCCGATGCCCTTGAGCTTGAGCTCGTACAGCGCCTGGTACGTCAAGGTGCCCGAGCGGCTGACGATCCCGACGTTGGGCTGGCCGGCGATCGGGGCCTGGGCGATGTGGCCGGCGGTGATGCCGATATTGCAGCGGCCGGGGCTGATGACACCGGGGCAGTTCGGCCCGAGCAGCGCGACCTCGGGGAAGTCGCGCTTGAGCTTGTTGTAGAACCACGCCTCGTCGTGGGCCGGGACCCCTTCGGTGATGGCCACGATGAGCTCGACGCCGCCCTCGGCCGCTTCGATTACCGCCTGCTTGACGCCCGGCGCCGGGATGAAGATGCAGGCGACGTCGGCGCCGGTCTCCTTGACCGCCTCGGCCACGGTGGCGAAGATCGGGATGCCTTCGACGTCGGTCCCCGCCTTGCGGGGATTGGTGCCGGCCACCACCTGGGTCCCGTACTCCCGGTTGAGCAGCCCGTAGAAACGGCCCTGAGACCCGGTCAGGCCCTGGTACACGACCTTGGTCGTCCCGTCCACGAAGATGGCCATCAGCTCTGGGCCTTTCCCGCGAGCTCCACGGCGGATCGGGCCGCTTCGAGCATGGTGGGCTGCATCTGCAGCTTGTCGTCGAGGTGGGGCGCCAGCAGGGCGCGGCCCTCCTCGGCGTTGGTCCCGTCGAGGCGTACCACGATGGGGGCGTCGATCTGGACCCGGTCGAGGGCGGCGATGATGCCGTTGGCGACCTCCTCGCCCTTGGTGATGCCGCCGAAGATGTTGATGAAGATCGACCGGACGTTGGGGTCGTGGTTGATGACCTCGAGGGCGCCGGCCATGACGTCGGCGTTGGCCCCGCCGCCGATGTCCAGGAAGTTGGCGGCCGAGCCGCCGACCTGGTTGACGATGTCGACCGTCGACATGGCCAGCCCGGCCCCGTTGGCGATCACTCCCACGTAGCCGTCGAGACCGACGTACTGGAGCCCTCGCTCGTGGGCCAGCTGTTCGCGCTCGTCGCGTACCTGGGTCTGCTCGTACATGGCGTACTCGGGGTGGCGGAACACGCTGTTGCCGTCGAGGGTCACCTTGGCATCGAGCGCGAGCACCGGCCCGTTGAGGGTCAGCACCATCGGGTTGATCTCCACCAGGTCGGCGTCGCCCTGCACATAGGCCTGGTAGAGCTGGGCCAGGACCCGCACCGCGCCCACCATGGCCCGCTCGTCGAGACCGGCGGCTTCCATCCAGAGACGGAGGTCGTTGGGCTTGATGCCGTCGACCGGGTCGACCCAGATCTTGGCGATGGCATCGGGGTCGGTGTCGGCCACCGCCTCGATGTCCATGCCGCCCTGGGCCGACAACATCCCCAGGTGCTTCTTGGCCGCCCGGTCGAGGGTGAAGGAGGCGTAGTACTCCTTGTCGATGCCCGAGGCCGGCTCGATCCACACGATGTCCACGGTGTGGCCCTTGATGTCCATGCCGAGGATGTTCTCGGCGTAGCGGCGGGCCTCATCGGCGTTGGCCGCCACCTTGATCCCGCCGGCCTTGCCGCGGCCGCCGACCTGGACCTGAGCCTTGATGACGGCCGGGAAGCCGACCCGTTCGGCGGCGACGACGGCCTCGTCCACGGTGGTGGCCGTCATGCCGGGCGGGACCGGGATGCCGAAGCGGGCAAAGAACTGTTTGCCTTGGTACTCGAACAGGTCCACTGATTGAACTACCTCTCGTCGAGAGCCGTCTTGAGCCAGTCGGTGATGGTGGCCATCGATGCTCCTGGCGTGAACACCGCGGCGACGCCCTTCGCCTTCAACTCGATGATGTCGGCGTCGGGGATGATCCCGCCGCCGAAGACCACGACGTCGTCGAGGCCCCGGGCCCGGAGCTCGTCGACCACCCGGGGCAACAGCGTCATGTGCGCGCCGGAGAGCACCGAGAGCCCGACCGCGTCGGCATCCTCCTGCAGCGCGGCCTCGGCCACCTGCTCGGGCGTCTGGAACAGGCCGGTGTAGATGACCTCGAAGCCGGCGTCGCGCAGCGCCCGGGCCACCACCTTGACACCCCGGTCGTGGCCATCGAGGCCAGGTTTGGCCACCACGACCCGGTACTGGCGCTGCACGGCCCGGAAGTCTGGTGTGCCCGACGGCGACCCGCCAGCCCGCGGCCGGCGCCCGGAGCCCTCCCTGTTCTGCTCGTAAACTCGGGGATCGTGCCCGTGGCCCCCTCCGACAACCGCCGGAACACGATCATCGGGATCGGGGGCCTGGTCTTCGGGGTGATGCTGATCCTCATCGTGCTGTTCGCCAACAGCACCGGCGACGGCGGGAGCGACGGGGCCGCCCAGGCCCCCGGCGCCCGACGGTCCGAGTTCGACGCCGGCCCGGCCAAGGCCCGGGCGGCCGCCATCGAACGCGACCGGTACCCGTTGCTGTTCCAGGACCCGGCTGTGTTCACCCGGCCGATCTGGGTCCAACACCTGGGGAGCGACCCACTGCGAGGATGGCTGGCCTTCGACGCCGCCGTCGAGGGGTGTGCTCTCGCCTGGGAGCCCGACGCCCAGGAATTCCGCGACTGTGCCGGCCGCGCCTATCCCCCCGACGGCGAGGGGTTGCGGGCCTACCCGGTCCGGGTCACCCGGGACGAGCACGTCGTCGTGGACCTCAATCCTCAGCCAGGCCCGGCCGGCTGACCCCGAGACGGGCCCGGCACGCCTGCAGCTCGAGGCGGGCCTTGAACGTATGGGGGCTGCGCCGGCCCAGCACCCGGTCACGGTCCGCCACGACGGCCTCGAACTCGTCGACGGCCTCGGCCCAGAGGCCGGCCCGGGCCAGATAGGAGGCCAGGTTGAAGTGGGTCACCAAGGTGTGGGTGTCGTCGGGACCGAGCACGCGCCGCTGGTCGGCGAGGACGGCACGGAACTCGGCCAGGCCTTCGTCGGTGCGGCCCACCTCTCCCAGCCAGTAGGCCAGGTTGTTACGGGTCGTGAACGTGCGGGGATGGAAGTCGCCGAGAACGCGGCCCTGGCGGGTGGCGACATCGGCGAAGACTGCCACCGCTTCGGGCCCCCGACCGAGGAGGGCCAGCCAGAAGGCGACGTTGTTCAGCGTGGTCAGCGTGTCGGGATGGTCGATGCCCAGCACCCGGCCCTGGGCGGCGGCGACATCGGCGAATGCGCTGGCGGCTTCGGCCACCCGGCCGGTCTGGCCGTGCCATCCAGCCAGGTTGTTGGCCGTCATCAACGTGTCGGGGTGGTCGTCGCCGAGCACCCGGCGGCGACGGGCCAGCACGGCCTCGCATTCGGCGATGGCCTCGTCGTAGGCGCCAGACCGGCCCAGCCAGCCGGCCAGCTCGTGGCGGCTGACGAGCGTACCGGGATCATCCTCACCCAGTGCCAGCACGCGGCTGGCGACGACAGCGCGAAAGGCGGCGATGGCCTCTTCGAGGCGGCCGGCATGCCCGGCGGCGGCGGCCCGGCGATGGTCCCGGGCTGTTATGTCGCGTTCCCCGGCCACGCAGGCCGCTCCTGACCGCGCCTGCGCTGGCGCTCCGGCGCTCGCATCAGTCAACACCCCTGGCCCGACCGCCGGCGTCCCCCGGCCACGCAGGCCGCTCCTGACCGCATCGGCGCTGGCGCTCCGGCGCTCGCATCAGTCAACACCCCTGGCCCGACCGCCGGCTTCCCCCGGCCACGCAGGCCGCTCCTGACCGCATCGGCGGGCGAGGCGTCCCGGAGCTCGTCCAGCGGTCAGTCCCTACGGCGCCGGCCGAACAGCTTGCCCGCCAACAGCATGAGCACGACGCCGATCACGATGCCCAGCACGATGAAGAACTTGATCAGACCGCTGATGATGCCGGCGTAGACCATCGAACACCTTTCTCAGGGGTGGGCGGTCCGGGTGTGGCCCGCCAGGCGGAGTACCCGTCCCGGCCCGGTCGGCATACCAGCACTCGGCGCACGCCGCCCTGCCGTCACCGCTTTTCGAGCGGCGCCCAGCTCAGGAGGAGGACGCGCTCGGAGCCCTCCCGGAAGCGTACGGTCGCCTCGGCCTTGTCGCCCTGCCCCTTGATGTCGACGATGACCCCCTCGCCGTAGCGGGCGTGGTACACGTCGTCGCCGGTCCGCAGCCCCATCGAATCAGCACCGTGCCCCGCCGTCGGCCCGTTGCCGGCGTCGATGGCCCGCTCGACGATCTCGTCGCGGTTGCGGGCCACGTTGGTGACCGCGCCCGACGGGCCCCATGACGACGAACCCCACGAAGACGTACGCCGCCGGCCGGTACTGCGCCGGTCGCGGCTGCCTTCGGCGTGCTGCAGAAGGGGTTCGGGGATCTCGTCGAGGAACCGGCTGGGGGGGTTGTACTGGGTGGCGCCGTAGAGCTGCCGGGACCAGGCGTTGGTCAGGTACAGGCGCTGGCGCGCCCGGGTGAGGCCGACGTAGGCGAGCCGGCGCTCCTCCTCGAGCTCGGCGGGATCGCCCAGTGACCGCAGATGAGGGAACACCCCGTCCTCGAGGCCGATCACGAACACCGACGGGAACTCGAGGCCCTTGGCCGCGTGCAACGTCATCAGGACCACGGAGGTGTCGTCGGCGGGTACGGCGGCGCCTTCGTCGGGGAGGTCGTCGGTGTCGGCCACCAGGGAGATCTGTTCGAGGAAGGCGTCGACGTCGGCGAACTCGCCGGCGAAGCCGACCAGCTCGGCCAGGTTCTCCAGCCTGCCCTCGGCCTCGATGGAGTGCTCGGCCAACAGCTCGGCGGCGTAGCCGGTGCGGTCGAGCACGGTCTCGAGGAGCGGCCCCGCCCCACCGTCGCGGCTTTCCCGTAGCTCGTCGAGCAGCTCGAGGAAGCGGCTGATCCCCCCGACGGCCCGGCCGGTGACTCCGGCTTCCTCGGCTCGGCGCAGGGCCTCGACGAAGGGGACGCCCCGGCTGGCCGCCCAGGCGTCGAGCCGGGCCACGGTCGAGTCCCCGATGCCCCGCTTGGGCACGTTGAGCACCCGCTTGACGCTGACCTCGTCGACCGGGTTGACGACCGCCCGCAGGTACGCCAGCGCATCCTTGACCTCGCGGCGGTCGTAGAAGCGGATGCCGCCGACCACCTTGTACGGGATGCCGGAGCGGGCGAACGCCTCCTCCATCACCCGGCTCATGGCGTTGGTGCGGTAGAAGACGGCGCTGTCGCCCCAGCGTTCGCCTTCGTCGTGGAGGCGGCTGATCTCGTGCGCCACCCATTGCGCCTCGTCGGCCTCGTCGTCGGCGTGGTAGCGCACGAGCAGGTTGCCCTGTCCCGAGTCGGTCCACAGCTCCTTGGGCTTGCGGCCGACGTTGTTGGAGATCACCGAGTTGGCGGCGTCGAGGATGGCCTGGGTCGACCGGTAGTTCTGGGCCAGCACGATCACCGTGCAGTCCGGGAACGTCTGCTCGAACTCGAGGATGTTGCGAAGGTCGGCACCGCGGAACTTGTAGATCGACTGATCGGAGTCACCGACGACGCAGATGTTGCGGTGACCGCCGGCGAGCTGGAGCACGATCTCGTTCTGGACCCGGTTGGTGTCCTGGTACTCGTCGACCAGTACGTGCCGGAAGCGGCGACGGTAGTGCTCGAGCACGTCGGGATGCCGGCGCAGGAGTTGCGCCGTCGACAGCAGGAGATCGTCGAAGTCCATGGCGCCGGCCCGCAGGAGCCGGGACCCGTACTCGACGTAGACATCGGCGATCTTGCGCTCGAAGACGCCGCCCGCCCGCTCGCGGTACTGCTCGGCGGTGACGAAGTCGTTCTTGGCCGCGCTGATGGTGGCGTGGACCGAACGGGGCGGGAACCGCTTGGAATCGAGACCGAGGTCGCGCACCACGTAGCCGACGAGGCGTACGGCGTCGGCCTGGTCGTAGATCGTGAAGCTGGACGGGTAATCGAGGAGGCCGGCGTCCCGGCGCAGGATGCGCACGCAGGCCGAATGGAACGTCGACACCCACATCTTCTGGGCCACCGGCCCGACCAGGGCAGCCACCCGCTGTTTCATTTCGTCGGCGGCCTTGTTGGTGAACGTGATCGCCAGGATCTCGAACGGGCTGATCCGGTGGTCGGAGATGAGGTGGGCGATGCGATGGGTCAGGACCCGGGTCTTGCCCGACCCGGCGCCGGCCACCACCAGCAGGGGGCCCTCGTGATGGGTCACCGCCTCGCGCTGAGCCGGGTTCAGGCCCTCGAGGTGCGGTTCGGACCGGCGCAGCACGTCCTCGGGCATGGCGGAGCCACCCTACCGGCGCGACGAGCCGGCCCCTGGGAGCGTCGCCGTGGCGGCCGTCAGGCCGCCGGCGACAGTCGGCGGAGGCAGGAGCGCAGCGACGCCCGCAGCCGACCGAGACTGGCATGGCAGGATGGCTCGATGCGGGTCGAGAAGCTGTCAACCGTCGACGCCTTCGTCGCCTGGGACCTCGACTGCGACGGCCCGTTCGCAGGCGTGGTCCGCTGCGCCCCCAAGATCCTGGTCGACGGGGCCACGCTGCTGGCTCGGTCGACCACCTACGCCTTCGCCGTTTTCGGGGTACGCGCCTCGGGGGCGTCGGCCGGTGTGAACGCCTCCCCTGAAGATCGCGACGCGGCGGTGGCTGCCTTCGTGTCCGAGATGGAACCCCACGTCGAGGCCGGGCGCCTGGTGCTGAGCGCCGGGACGGGCGTAGGCGACGGTGCCGCACTCGGGCCGCTCGTCCCCGCCGGCCTCCCCCACCGCCCCGAGGACGCCGCCCTGGTGGCCTCGGGGGCGGTATCGGTGGCGGACGCCCTCACCGAGGGCGGCCTGGGCGACCGGGAGGCGGTGGTGGTGGGCGACGGGCCGGTCGCCGAGGCCGCTCGGGGTGCGCTGGTGGAGGCGGGCGCCACCGTGATCGGTGGGGACCTTGGCACCGCTGCCGCCGTTGCCTTCGTGGCCGGCAGGGCCGGGTTCGTCGACCACGAGGTGGCGGCCACCGTGGGTTCACCCGTCGTGGTACCGCTCACTCCGGTGCCGCTGACAGCCAAGGCCTACGCCACGTTGAGCCGGGCCGGGGTGGTCTACTTCCCCGACTTCGTCGCCCTGGCCGCCCCTTTGCTGGCCGCGTTCGATGCCGACGCCCCCCTCGACCCGCTGGCCCGGGTGCGGCTGGCGGCCGAGGGTCTCGCCTCGGAGGGCCCCGACAGCTGGCGGGTGGCGGTGGCCGCAGCCGAGGACTTCCTGGCCACTTGGCAGGACAAGGCCCCGTTCGGGCGCCCACTGGCATGACCGTTGATGCTCGGGGGCTGCGCCCCCGGACCCCATCGTCGCCCGGCTCGCTGGCGCTCACCCGGTCGACCGGTCACTGGGAGGATTCACAAGCGATGGCGCACCGGTGACCGTGCAAGCTCGGGGGCTGCGCCCGTTCCGTTTCGGGCTGCAGCGTTCGACCGCTCCCGGGGGCGATGCCCGGTCATGGGCCGAAGCAGCCCGGCAGGCCGAGGGCCTCGGGTACTCGACCCTGACCATCGCCGACCACTTCGGCGACCAGCTCTCGCCGCTCCCGGCCCTGGTGGCAGCGGCCGACGCCACAACGACACTGCGGCTGGGCACGCTGGTGTGCTGCACCGACTTCCGGCATCCCGCTGCGCTGGCCAAGGAGGGGGCGACGGTCGACCTCCTCTCCGACGGGCGCCTCGAACTCGGCCTGGGGGCCGGCTGGATGACCGCCGACTACGAGCGGACCGGCATCGCCTTCGACCCCCCTGGTGTCCGGGTGGCCCGAATGGAGGAAGCCGTGCAGATCGTGGCCGGGCTCTGGCAGGACGGGCCGTTCTCCTTCGCCGGCGAGCATTTCCGGGTCCAGGGCCTGGACGGCCGGCCCAAGCCGGTGCAGCGGCCCCGGCCTCCCTTGCTGGTCGGGGGCGGGGGCCGGAGGGTCCTGACGGCGGCGGCCCGCTGGGCCGACATCGTCGGCGTCAACGTCGGCCTGCGGCGGGGCGTGATCGACGCCGAGACCGGGCCCGACGCCACCGCCGACGCCACCGAGCGCAAGCTGGGCTGGGTGCGGGAGGCCGCCGGGCCCCGCTTCGACGACCTCGAACTGCACGTCCGGGTGCACCTGGTGGTCGTCACCGACGACCGTCGGTCGACGGCCGAGCTGTTGGCCGGGGGGTTCGGGCTGACCCCGGAGCAGGCGCTGGCATCGCCCCACGCCCTCGTCGGCACGTTGGCCCAGATCCGCGACGACCTGATCGAGCGACGGGAACGGTCGGGCATCTCCTACATCGGCGTGTCCGCCGACGCCGCCGAGGACCTCGCCCCCCTCGTAGCCGAGCTCACCGGCACGTAGGTGGCCGGTCTGGCGCAGGTGCGGCGGCCAGGCCCGTAGGTGTACTTAGGGCCGGCTGGCCACCATCGAGGTGTCCCAGTAGTAGAGGCTCTCGACCTTGACCACGTCGCCGGCGTGGGGGGCGTGGATAATCTGCCCTCCGCCGATGTAGAGCGACACGTGCTGGCTGGGGCTCGAGTGGAACACGAGGTCGCCGGGCTGGAGCTCCGACAGCGGGACGTGGGTCGTCTGGGCGTACTGGGAGCCGCTGTAGTGGGGCAGGCTCACACCGCCGGCCTTCCAGGCCCACATGGTCAGGCCCGAGCAGTCGAACGAGTTCGGCCCCGACCCGCCCCACACGTAGGGCTTGCCCAACTGTGCCCGGGCGGCGGCTATGACGGCGCCGACATCGCGGTTGCCCTTGGGTGCCGGCGTCGACGACCCGGAGCTGCTGCTCTTGGGCGACGAAGACGAAGACGACGATGACGACGAGCCGGTCGCCGACTCCCGTGCCGCCGCTTCCGCCTCCTTGGCCTGGAGCGTGGCCTGCACCTCGGCGTAGCGGGCCTGGGCCGCCCGGGCCTGCTCGGCCGCCCGGCGAGCCTGTTCCTCCTTCACCAGGGCGTCGAGCTCGCTGTCGGCCTGGCGCTTGAGCGCCAACTGGGCGTCGGCCGCCACCTGGGCCTGACCCTGGCGGGACTGGAGGTCGGTCGCCTTCACCTGGACCTTGGCGCTGGCGTCGTTGAGCTGCGCTATCTGGCTCTCGACGTCCTGCTGGGTGGCACGGAGGTTGTCGATCAGCTGCTCGCGGTCGGCGGTGGCTGCCGACAGGTAGCCCCGGCGCTGGCCGTAGTCGGCGAGGTCGTCGGAGTAGGACGTCAGGCGGGCGGCTTCGGTCTGGTCGCCGTGGACGTAGGCGTCCACCGCGTACCCGGCGATCTCCACCCTGTGCACGGCGAGCTGGGCTTCTGCCGCCGCCACCCGGCCCTGGGCCGCGACTACCTGGTCGTTGAGCTCCTGGAGTTCGACGCCGGCCTGGTTCGCCTGCTCGGCGTAGCGCTCGACCTCGAGGTGGAGCTCGTCGAGCTTGTCGGCCACGCGCCGCGCCTGCTCCCGCTTGTCATCGATCTCGTCCCCCCCGGCGGGCTGTGGTGCCGTACCGAGGACCGAAGCGATGATGACCATTGCCGCGAGGGCGGCAACCGACCTGCGGCGGAACACGGCGACCACGAGGCGGGGACAGTAGCAGGCAAATGGCCGCAGTGTTGCGGATGGGTGACGAACGGGCCACGCCCGTAATCGGCACGACCGGTCTCCTCTACTCCCATTCGATGGTGCCCGGGGGTTTCGACGTGATGTCGTAGGCCACCCGGTTCACGCCGGCCACCTCGTTGATGATGCGGCTCGACAGGCGCTCCAGCAGGTCGTAGGGCAGCCGGGCCCAGTCGGCGGTCATGGCGTCCTCGCTGGTCACGGCGCGCACGATGATCGGGTGGGCGTAGGTGCGCTCGTCACCCATGACCCCGACCGATCGGATGTCGGCCAGCACCGCGAACGCCTGCCAGATCTCGCGCTCGAGGCCCGCCCGCCGCACCTCCTCGCGCACGATGGCGTCGGCGTGCTGCAGGATGGCCACCCGCTCCGGGGTCACCTCGCCGATGATCCGCACACCCAGCCCGGGGCCGGGGAACGGCTGGCGCCACACGATCTCCTCGGGGAGGCCGAGCTCCTCGCCTACCTTGCGCACCTCGTCCTTGAACAGGTTGCGCAACGGTTCGACCAGTTCGAACTCCATGTTGTCGGGCAGGCCGCCGACGTTGTGGTGCGATTTGATGACCGAGGCGCCGGCGCCGCCGCCGGACTCCACGACGTCGGGGTAGAGCGTGCCCTGCACCAGGAAGCGGGCGTCTTCGATGCCGCCGGCCGCCCCCTCGAAGACGCGGATGAACAGCTCGCCGATGGCCTTGCGCTTCTCCTCGGGGTCGACCACCCCGGCCAGCCGCTCGAAGAACCGGGCCGCGGCGTGGACGTGGACGAGCTCGGTGCCGAAGTTGCGCCGGAAGGTCTCGACCACCTGGTCGCCCTCGCCTTCGCGCATGAGACCGGTGTCGACGAACACGCAGGTGAGCTGATGCCCGACGGCCTTGTGGACCAAGGCGGCGGCCACAGCCGAATCGACCCCCCCCGACAGCCCGCAGATGACCCGCTCGGTGCCGATCTGGGCCCGCACCGAGCGCACCGCGGTCTCGATGATCGAGGTCATCGTCCACGAGGGAAGGCACCCACAGGCCTCGTACAGGAAGCGCTTCAGCATGTCCTGACCGCAGGGAGTGTGGACCACCTCGGGGTGGAACTGGACCCCGAAGAAGCCTCGCCCGGGGTCCTCGAACGCCGCCGCCGGAGTGCCCGCGGTCGTGGCCGTGACCGCGAAACCGGGCGGCGGGCGCACGATCGTGTCGGCGTGGCTCATCCAAACCTGCTGGAGGGAGGGCTGCCCGAGGCCGACCACCACGCCGCCGGGCTCGGCCCTGAGCTCGGTCCGGCCGTACTCGGCGCGCCCGGTGCGGGCCACCTCGCCGCCGAGGTCGCGCGCCATCAGCTGGGCGCCGTAGCAGATGCCGAGGATCGGCACCCCGGCGCCGTAGGCGGCAGTATCGAACCCCGGCGCCCCGGCGACGTAGACCGACTTCGGGCCACCGGACAGGATGATGCCCGCCGGGCTCCGGGCCGACAGTTCGGCGGCGGAGATGGTCGACGGGACGATCTCGGAGTAGACGTGCGCCTCCCGCACCCTCCGGGCGATCAGCTGCGCATACTGGGCCCCGAAGTCGACGACCAGGACCGGCCCGTCACTCATGGGCGGTCGCCGTCATGGCTCATGGCGGACGACCACGAGCTCGGCCTTCTGGAGGTCCTTGACCGTCTCGTAGCCGGTGAGCGCCATCGTGGCCCGCAGGGCGCCGAGCAGGTTGCGGCGGCCGTCGCCGTCGTGGGCGGGACCGAGCAGGATCTCGGCCAATGTGCCGATCGTCTCCACCGGGGTGCGATGGCCCCGGGGCAACGTCGGGTGCACCGCCGGCATCCCCCAGTGGAAACCCCGGCCAGGGGCGTCGGTGGCGGCCGCCAGTGGTGCCCCCAGCATCACCGCGTCGGCCCCACAGGCCAACGCCTTGGCCATGTCGCCACCGGTGCGCATCCCGCCATCGGCGATCACGTGCACGTACACACCGGTCTCGTCGAGGTGGCGCATGCGGGCGGCGCGAGCATCGGCGATGGCGGTGGCACTGGGTGCGCCCACGCCCAGGACGTCGCGAGTGGACCCGCTCCGCGAGCCGGCGCCGACGAGGATGCCGGCGGCACCGGTGCGCATCAGGTGCAGGGCCCCCTGGTACGAGGTGCACCCACCCACCAGCACCGGGAGCTCGAAGCGGCGGATGAACGACTTGAGGTTGAGGGGCTCGACCGATCGGGACACGTGCTCGGCCGAGACCACCGGGCCCTGGATCACCACCAGGTCGGGTTCGGCTTCGAGGATGTACGGGGTCAGCTCGTTCGTGCGTTGGGGCGAGACCGCCACCGCACAGGTGACGCCCGAAGCCCGGACCTCCCCGATCCGGGCCACGATCAGCTCGGGTTTCACCGGCTCGGCGTACAGCTCCTGCATGCGGCGGGTGGCCTTCTGCTCGCTCAGCCCCGCGATCTCGTCGAGGACCGGCTCGGGCTCGGCGTAACGGGCCCACAGACCCTCGAGGTGCAACACCCCGCCACCGCCGAGCTCGCCGATACCCACCGCGGTGGCCGGCGAGGTCACGCTGTCGCAGGCCGACGCCAGGACCGGGATGTCGAAGCGGAAGGCGTCGATCTCCCAGCCCAGGTCGACCTCTTCGGGATCACGGGTACGACGGCTGGGGACGATGGCGAGCTCGTCGAGCCCGAACGCCCGTCGCGCCGACTTACCGATCCCGACCTCGATGTCGGCCATGCTCGCTCCGTCTGCCGTTTGAGCCCTCGATCCTAGGTTCCGGCCACCCCCTCGGTTCGCTTCGGGCACCGGCCACACCGGGCGAGACGGGACTGCACCTCTAGACTCGCGCCATGGGAGCCCGATCGAGCCCGCCCAGCCCGTTCCCAGAGCCCGACAACGGGGCCGGCTATCCCGAGAAGTTCGCCAAGGCCGGGCTCACCTTCGACGACGTGCTGCTGATGCCGGCCGAATCGTCGGTTCTGCCGGCGATCGTGAACACCCGCTCCCGGCTGACGGCGAGCATCGAGCTGGCCGTCCCGATCGTGTCCGCCGCCATGGACACCGTCACCGAAGCCCGGTTGGCCGTCGCCCTGGCCCGCGCCGGTGGGATCGGCATCATCCACCGCAACCTGTCAATCGCCGATCAGGTGGTCGAGGTCGACAAGGTGAAGCGCAGCCAGTCGGGAATGATCGTCAACCCGGTGACGTTGCCGCCGGGGGCGCTGGTCCGCGACGCCCTCGAGCTGATGGCCCGCTACCACATCTCCGGGGTGCCGATCACCGACCCTGACGGGCGTCTGGTGGGCCTGCTCACCAACCGTGACCTCCGTTTCATCGACGAGGTCGACCAGCGCATCGAGAACGTCATGCGCCGTCCGCCGCTGATCACCGCGCCGCTGGGCACCACGTTGGAGGCGGCCAAGGACGTGCTCTGGCAGCACCGCATCGAGAAGCTGCCGATCGTCGACGAGCGTGGGCTGCTCAAAGGGCTCATCACGGTCAAGGACATCAAGAAGCAGACCGAGTTCCCCCACGCCACCCAGGACGACAGGGGCCGCCTGCGCTGTGGTGCCGCCGTCGGCGTCGGTCCCGACGCCCTCGAGCGGGCCGAGGCCCTCGCCGCCGCCGGCGTCGACCTACTGGTGGTCGACACCGCCCACGGTCACAGCCAGGGCGTGCTCGACGTGGTCAAGGAAGTCAAGGGCCGTTTCGGCACCGCCGTCATCGCCGGCAACATCGCCACCGCCGAAGCGGTCGACGCCCTCGTCGGGGTCGGCGCCGACGGCGTCAAGGTGGGGATCGGGCCTGGTTCCATCTGCACCACCCGGGTGGTGGCCGGCGTCGGCGTGCCCCAGGTGACCGCCATCTACGACGCCGCCGTCGCCGCTCGGCGCCACGGCGTCACCATCGTGGCCGACGGCGGCATCCAGCATTCCGGTGACATCGCCAAGGCCATCGCCGCCGGTGCCGACACCGTGATGCTGGGCAGCCTGTTGGCCGGGGTCGACGAGTCACCGGGCGAGGTGGTCCTGCACCACGGCGAGCGCTACAAGGAGTACCGGGGCATGGGCTCGTTGGGGGCCATGAAGACCCGCTCGTACTCCAAGGACCGCTACTTCCAGGGGCACGTGGCCGAGGAGGACAAGCTCGTCCCCGAGGGGATCGAAGGCCGGATCGCCTACAAGGGCCCCGTCTCCAACGTCCTGCACCAGCTGGTGGGCGGGCTCCGGGCGGCGATGGGCTACTGCGGTTCGGCAACCATCGCCGAATTGCAGGAGGACACCCGCTTCGTGCGCATCACCTCTGCCGGCCTGCGCGAGAGCCACCCTCACGACGTCAGCATCACCAAGCCGGCGCCCAACTACTACGGGCCGGGCTGGTCCTACTAGCTGGGGGGCTGCGCCTCCTCGGGGTACCGCGGCCGAGGCGAGGCCCGTCCACGCCCCGCCCGGTGCGCTTGCCGCCGGAGGCTGCCGGGACGAGCATCTAGACGTGTTCCGTCGCTCCCGGCGCGCCAAGGTGACCACGAACCCGGTGGTGGCCCGACAGCTCGCGGGCCAGGACGAGGTCCAGGTCGACTTCGACGCCGACCCGGCGGCCATGCGCCAGGTGCGCCAGATGCTGCGGACGTGGCTCACCGTGCAGGGCATCCGCGACCCCCAGCAAAGCAACGTGCTGGTGGCGGTCAACGAAGCCGTCACCAACAGCATCGAGCACGCCTATCAGGGTGAGCACGGCCCGGTCCGGCTGAACTGGCGGGCCACCCCTGACGAGGTCGAGCTGCTGATCGTCGACCAGGGCGTGTGGCAGGGGTCCCTCGACCCGATGCTCGGCGCCCGTCGGGGCCTGGCCGTCATGCACGCCTTCGTCGACGAGGTCTCCTTCACCCTCGGCCCCGACGGCACGACCGTGCGCCTGCGGGTGTTCCGGCCCGACCTCTCCCTGGGCGGCGAGCGCTGACCGGTCGGCTCGGGCGGCATCGAGGCCGGCTGCGGCGACGGCCGAGGCTGGGACGGCCGAGGCTGGGACGGCCGAGGCTGGCTATGCCAGCTGGTCGATGAGCTCCCAGAGGGCCTCGACGTGGCGGAGGACGGTGTTGGTCTGGCCGACCGACACCCGGACGATGTAGCGACCGTCCAGGCGGGTATGGGTCAGGTAGGCCCGGCCGGTGGCGTTGACCGCCCGCAACAACCGCTCGCCGGCCTCGTCGCCGGCCCGGTGGGCGAAGCAGACCAGGGACAGCTCGGCCGGGGCGACGCGCTCGAGCCGGGGGTCGACGTCGACCTGGTCGGCGAACCAGCGGGCCAGCGCGACGTGCTGGCGCAGGTGATGGCGCAGGCCGGCGGCGCCGTAGTGGCGTAACACGAACCACAGCTTCAGCGCCCGGAACCGCCGGCCCAGGGGTACGTGCCAGTCGCGGTAGTCGATGACGGCGCCGGCGTCGGAGTCGGGGTTGCGCAGGTACTCGGGCACCACCGTCAACGCCTCGGTGAGCGACGCCCGATCGGCCACGTAGAAGACGTCGCAGTCGAAGTTGGTGAACAGCCACTTGTGGGGGTCGAAGCACCACGAGTCGGCGAAGTCGAGGCCGCCGTTGACGATGGGCCGCAGCTCGGGCACGAGGCCGGCGGCGCCGGCCATGGCGGCGTCGACGTGGAGCCACATCCCGGCCGACCGGCAGACAGGGCCGATGGCGGCGACGGGGTCGACGGCCATCGAGGACGTGGTGCCCACCGTGGCGACACAGCAGAACGGCACCAGGCCGGCGGCGACGTCGGCTTCGACGGCGCCGGTCAGGGCCTCGGCCCGCATCGCGAAGCGCTCGTCGACCTCGACGGCCCGCAATTGCCCCGCGGTCAGGCCAGCCACCCGCAGGCCCTTCTCGACCGACGAGTGAGCCTGGGTCGACGCGTACGCCACCAGCCGGCGCAGGTCGCCGTCGGCGCGGTGCCGAGCCCGCTCGCGGGCGGCGATGATGGCGCACAGGGTGGCGTCGGAGGCCGAGTGCTGGACGACCCCGCCGCCGGCGCCGTCGGAGCGGAACCGTTGGGGAAGCCCGAGCAGCTCGACCAGCCAGTCGAGAACGTGGGTCTCGACCTCGGTGCAGGCCGGACTGGTGGCCCAGAGCATGCCCTGGACTCCGAGCCCCGAGGCCACCAGATCGCCCAGCACGGAGGGCCCGGACGAGTTGGCCGGGAAGAACCCGAAGAACGTCGGCGACTGCCAGTGGGTGGTGCCGGGCAGCACGACCCGGTCGAGGTCACCGAGGATGTCCTCCCACGGCTCGGGCTCCTCGGGCGGGTGCGCGGGCAACTGCGAGCGCACCCAGCCCGGCGCCACCGTCGACAGCACGGGGAAGGTCTCCACCCGCTCGAGATAGGACGCCACCCACTCGAGCACCTCGGCCCCCACGTCGCGGAAACGGTCGGGCCCGAGGTGGTACGAACGGTCCTCGGCGCCGGCGCCCTCAGGCATGGTCGAGGCGGGCCTCTACTCCCAGGCCGAGGGCCAACAGCTGGCGCAGCATCGCCGCCGTCGCCCCCCACACGGTGTCGCCCACCAGCTCGAAGAAGAAGATCGACCGGTCGTAGGGCCCTTCGCCGGCCTCGTCGGCGTCGATCCACGGCGGCGCGGTGGCGAAACGCCAGACCTCCTCCCGGTAGACCTCGTCCAGCAGGAGCTCTCGGGTGGGGACCCGCAGGACGGCGTCGACCTCGTCGGGGTTGGCTCGCAGGTCGGGCCGTCCCGGGAGGAGGGCGACGTGGGGGACGATGAACGAACCGCTGCTCACCGTCATCAGGTGGTCGAGCTCACCCAGCAGCTCGACCGTGCCCGGGTCCAGGCCGACCTCTTCCTCGGCCTCGCGGACGGCGGCGACCACGGTCGGCTCGCCCGGCTCACAGCGGCCACCAGGGAACGAGACCTCGCCGGTGTGGGCCCGGAGGCCCCACGAGCGACGGGTCAGCACCACGAAGAGCTCGCCGTCGTGCTCGTAGAACGGGGCCATGACGCCCGAGCCCCGGGCCCCGGACCGGGCCTCGACCAGCGAAGGGGCGCCGACGCGGCCTTGGAACGCTCGCCGCAGCCGGCCCGCCGTCAGCCGGCGGTCGTCGTCCCCCAGTCGGTGCCACGGGGGTGGCCGGCCCGGCCCGGCGGTCGATGGTCGGGGGATGACCTGTGGGCCTCCCCGGGGGTTCACCCGGTGACCGAAGCCGACGCCGCCTGCGCCGCCAGTGCCTCCAGCAGCTCGCGCAGCCCGCCCGTCTTCAGGTTGGTGATGACCCTCCCGGGAGGGGTCTCGCCCCGTTCCCATTCCATCCAGTGGGCGAGGAGGGCGGCGGGGTCAGGGGGCGGGATCTCCACGGTCCGAGGATAGGGGCTGGATGAACGGAGCGAGCGGAGCGACCGAGGGACAGCGGGACTAGGCGGCCCGGCGGTAGCGGCGCACGGCCAGGGGGGCGAAGACGGCCACGATGGCTGCCGACCATGCCAGGGCCACCAGCACGCGGCCGAGGGTGGGACCGCCGATCACCAGGGCGCGTATGGCGTTCACGGTCGCCGTCACCGGTTGGTGCTCGGCGTAGGCCTGCAGCGGTCCCGGCATCGTGTCGGTCGGCACGAACGAGTTCGAGGCGAACACGAGCAGGGCCATGACCGGGAAGGAGGCGGCCTGGGCAGCCTCGGCGTTGCCGACGCTGAGGCCGACGAAGGCCATGACCCACGACATCGCGACACCGAAGGTGAGCAGGACGACCACCGCCAGCAGCAGCCCGCCGACGCTGGTGTGGACCCGGAACCCGACCAGCATCCCCACCGCGACCATCAGGACTATCACGAACAGGTTGCGCACGCAGTCGGCGATCGCCCGGCCGGCCAGCACCGCGGAGCGGGCCATGGGCAAGGACCGGAAGCGCTCGATGAGGCCCTTCTGGAGGTCGTCGGCAAGCCCGATGCCGGTGTTCATGCTCCCGAACGTGACCGTCTGGACGAAGATGCCGGCCATGAGGAAGTCGACGTAGCGCACGCCGGGCACCTCGATGGCACCGCCGAAGACATAGCGGAACATCAGCACGAAGATCACGGGCTGCACGGTCGAGAACACGATCGTCGTCGGCACCCGGGTGAGCCCGATGAGGTTGCGGCGGGCCACGGCGAGCGCGTCGCGCACCGCCCACGACGCTGCCGACGGCCCACCCTGGGCTGCGGTGACTGCAGTCATCGGCCCGGCCCTGAGGCGGTTCGAGCGATGCGAGCGCCGGAGTGCCAGCGGAGGCGCGGCCACAACGGCCTGCGTGGCCGGGGAACGTGGCAGACACGGCCGGCGTGGCCGGGGAACGCCGCCGACACGCTCATCGAGTCACCTCCGCGTGCTCACGAGGGCTTTCGTTGTGCGGCTGTGGTCCAGGGGTCGCGGCCGGCGGCGGGGGGGCGTCGCCGGCGGGCGTCACCCGGTGTCCGGTGAGCTGGAGGAACACGTCGTCGAGGGTGGGCTCGCGGATGGTGAGGCCATCGGGTACCAGGCCATCGTCGTCGAGCGCGTGCACGACGTCGATCACGGCCCGGCTCCCGTCGAGCACCGCGACCGCCACCGTGTGCCCGTCGTCGAGCACCTCGGCGTCGCCGACCGTGCTCAGCCGGGCCCGGGCCTGCGCGGCCGCGGCCGCCCCCGCCAGCCGGACCTCGATGATGGTGGCCCCGATCCGAGACTTCAGTTCCGACGCGGTGCCTTCGGCGATGATCCTCCCGCCGTCGATGACGACGATCCGGTCGGCGAGGCGGTCGGCCTCCTCGAGGTACTGGGTCGTCAGCAGCAGGGTCATGCCGTCGGCGACCAGCTCGGCGATGACCTTCCACAGGTCGCTCCGGCTGCGAGGGTCGAGCCCGGTCGTGGGTTCGTCGAGGAACAGGACCGGCGGCCGGTGCACGAGGGCAGCGGCGAGATCGAGACGCCGGCGCATGCCGCCGGAGTACGTGCGCACCGGCCGGTTGGCGGCGGCCGCGAGATCGAAGCGCTCGAGCAGGTCCTGGGCGCGGGCGCCGATGCTTCGCCGGGGCAGATGGGTCAGCTCCCCCACCAGCCTCAGGTTCTCGCGGCCGGTCAGGTTCTCGTCGACGGCGGCGTACTGGCCGGCGAGGCCGATCCGTTCGCGCACACGGGCCGGTTCGCGGACCACGTCGATGCCCAGGACCTCGGCTCGACCGGCGTCGGGCAGCAGGATGGTGGTGAGCGCCCGCACCACGGTCGTCTTCCCGGCGCCGTTCGGGCCGAGCAGGCCGAGCACGGTGCCGGCCGGTACCTGGAGGTCGACGCCGTCGAGGGCGACGACATCTCCGAAGCGCTTGACCAGTCCCTCGACGACGATCGCGGGTGTTCCCATGGGAGGCAATGCTCGCGCTGGTCATTGACTTGAGTCAATCGTTTTCTTTACTGAACTCAATCTCCCTGGGGAGCGGTGTAGGCTACGCCCGTGGCCAAGAGAGCCAGCTCGCCGGCACGCGAGGCGTGGGGGTACCTGGCCGCGCTGTGGTTCAGCGACGAGCTCCACGACAGCTTCCATGCGGCGTGCGCCGCCGCCGACGTGTCCCCGCCGGTCCTCAAGGCACTCCTGTCGATGGAGCCGGGCGAGGCCAAGCCCATGAGGGCACTGGCCACCAGCTGGCGCTGCGACGCCTCCTGGGTCACCGGCATCGTCGACGGCCTCGAGGAGAAGGGCTATGCCCGGCGACTGCCGTTCCCTTCCGACCGGAGGGTGAAGGTGGTCGAGATGACCGCCGCCGGCCAGACGGCCAAGCAGCGGGCACTCGACCGGCTCCAAGAGCCCCCGTCCAGCCTGCTGGCCCTGCCGGTCGAGGACCAGGAGGCCCTGCGCGACCTCCTGCGCAAGATGCACGACCACGTCCCCGACCAGGGCCCGGACGCGCCGGTGGCCCCGCCGCCGCGGGGCCACCGATCGGTAAGCCGCTGACAGGCGCTAGAAGCCGCCCATCCCGCCCATACCACCCATACCACCCATCCCCCCCATGCCGGCCATCGGGTTGCCGCCGCCGGTGACGAGGTTGGGATCGGCTTCTTCGGGCTTGTCGGCCACCAGGCACTGGGTGGTCAACACCAGCCCGGCGATCGATGCCGCGTTCTGCAGCGCTGCCCGGGTGACCTTGGCCGGGTCGAGCACGCCTGCCTTGACCAGGTCGGTGACCTCACCGAGCACGGCGTCGAAGCCGTTCGAGCCGGTCTCGGCGGAGACTCGTTCGACGATGACCGAGCCCTCGAAGCCGGCGTTGGCGGCAATGAGCCGGGCCGGCGCCTCGAGGGCGATGGCGACGCTGTGGGCGCCGGTGGCCTCGTCGCCCACGAGCTTGCGCACCAGGGCGTCGACATCGGGCTTGGCCCGCAGCAGCGCCGTCCCGCCGCCGGGCACCACGCCTTCTTCGATGGCGGCTCGGGTGGCCGACACCGCATCCTCGATCCGGTGCTTCTTCTCCTTGAGCTCGACCTCGGTGGCGGCGCCCACCTTGATGACGGCCACCCCACCGGACAGCTTGGCCAGACGCTCGGCCATCTTCTCGCGGTCCCAGTCGGAGTCGGTCTCTTCCATCTCCCGCTTGATGCGGGCGACCCGGGCCTTGACGTCGCCCTCGGTGCCGCCACCCTCGACGATGGTGGTGTCGTCCTTGGTTATGACGACCTTGCGGGCCGTACCCAGCAGGTCGAGGGTCACGCCGTCGAGCTTGAGGCCGACGACGTCGGAGATGACCTGGGCGCCGGTGAGGACGGCTACGTCCTCGAGCATGGCCTTGCGACGGTCGCCGAAGGCGGGGGCCTTCACCGCCGCGGCCGTGAACGTGCCCCTGATCTTGTTGACGACCAGCGTGGCGAGGGCCTCGCCCTCGACGTCCTCGGCGATGACGACCAACGGGCGGCCGGTCTGCATGACCAGCTCGAGCACCGGCAGGAGGTCCTGGGCCGAGCTGATCTTGCCCTCGTGCACCAGGAGGTAGGGGTCGGCCAACACGGCTTCCTGGCGGTCGGGATCGGTCACGAAGTAGGGCGAGAGGTAGCCCTTGTCGAACTGCATGCCCTCGGTGAACTCGAGTTCGATGCCGAAGGTGTTCGATTCCTCGACGGTGACGACCCCGTCCTTGCCGACCTTGTCCATGGCCTCGGCGATGACCTCACCGATGGCGGTGTCGGCGGCGGAGATGGTGGCCACCTGGGCGATCTCGGCCTTGTCGTCGATCTCCTTGGCCATCTTGGCGATGGCGGTGACGGCGACGTTCACGGCCCTGTCGATGCCCCGCTTGAGGTCCATGGGGTTGGCGCCGGCAGCCACGTTGCGCAGGCCCTCGTGGACCAGGCTCTGGGCCAGCACGGTGGCTGTGGTGGTGCCGTCGCCGGCGACGTCGTTGGTCTTGGTCGCCACTTCCTTCACCAGCTGCGCGCCCATGTTCTCGAAGGGGTCGCTCAGCTCGACCTCTTTGGCGATGGACACGCCGTCGTTGGTGATGGTCGGGACACCGCGGAACTTGGCGTCGAGGACCACGTTGCGACCACGGGGGCCGAGCGTGACCTTGACCGCGTTGGCCAGCTTGTCGACGCCCGCTTCGAGCGCGTGACGAGCGGCCTCGTCGAACTTGAGGATCTTGGCCACGTCGTCTACTTCTTGACGACGGCGAGCACATCACGAGCATTGAGGATGAGGAGGTCCTCACCCTCGCTCGTGATCTCGGTACCGCCGTACTTGGAGTAGACGACGATGTCGCCGGTCTTGACGTCGACCGGGATCAACTCGCCGGTCGTGTCGGAACGCTTGCCGGGGCCTACCGCCAACACTTCGCCCTGCTGGGGCTTTTCCTTGGCGGTGTCAGGGATGACCAGGCCGCTGGCCGTCTTCTCCTCGGACTCGTTGGGCTTGACAACGATCCGGTCCTCGAGGGGCGAAAGGTTCATGGGGTGCCTCCGTTAGCGGGCTTAGCACTCTCGTTCAGCGAGTGCTAACCCTAGGCCCAAACCGTTAGCGCTCGCAACCGCCGAGTGCCAGCGGGCCACCGGTGGCGGCTACGAAGTGAGGGGAAGGCCGAGGTTGGGGTCGGCGCCGGCGTCGAGGGGTGTGGGGCCGTCGGAGCGGAGCCGCCACCAGGCTGCCGACGCGACCATGGCGGCGTTGTCGGTGCACATGGCCCGGCTGGGGAGGAAGCCGTGCAGCCCCCGCTCGACACAGGCGTCGAGGAAGCGCTCCCGCAACTGCGAGTTGGCGGCGACGCCTCCGCCGATACACATCCCCTTGGCCCCGATGGCCTCGGCCGCCCGGGCCGCCTTGGCCACCAGGACGTCGACGACGGCCTCCTGGAAGCTGGCGCAGACATCGGGGGTGGAGACGTCGGGGTGCCGGCGCACGTAATTGACGACGGCCGTCTTGAGCCCGCTGAAGGAGAAGTCGTAGCCGTCGTCGTAGAGGGCACGGGGGAAGCGGATGGCCTCGGGGTCGCCCTCCATGGCGAGGCGGTCGACGGCCGGTCCACCCGGGTAGCCCAGGCCGAGGAATCGGGCGACCTTGTCGAAGGCCTCGCCGGCGGCGTCGTCGATCGTCTGGCCCAACAGCCGGTAGCGGCCGTGGCCCTCCATCGCCACCAACATGGTGTGGCCGCCGGAGACGAGCAGCACCACCAACGGGAGCTCGAGGTCGGGCTCTTCGAGGAACGAAGCGTAGAGGTGGGCCTCGAGGTGGTTCACCCCGACGAAGGGCACGCCCCACACCAGGGCCAGCGACTTGGCCGCCGACACCCCCACCAGCAGCGACCCGATGAGCCCGGGGCCGACGGTGGCCGCCACCGCCTCGACGCCGGAGTCGGCCACGCCGGCTTCGACCAGGGCCTGGGCGATGACCGGCGTGAGCAGGTGGACGTGGGCCCGGCTGGCGATCTCGGGCACGACGCCGCCGTAGCGGGAGTGGAGGTCGACCTGGCTGGAGACCACCGAGGACATGACCCGGCGGGCGCCGACGACCACGGCCGCGGCCGTCTCGTCACACGACGTCTCGATGCCCAGGATCGTGTCGGCCGCGCCGGGCCCGGCCCCTTGCTCCGTCATTCACCCACCCTGCCAATGCGAGCGCCGGAACGCCAGCGCAGGCGCGGCCGAGCGCGGCCTGCGCGGCCGGGGAAGGCCAGCGCTACGTCCGGGCCGGCCGGCGACTCATGCGAGCGCCGGAGCGCCAGCGCAGGCGCGGCCGAGCGCGGCCTGCGTGGCCGGGGAGCGCCGCGAGCGCGGCCTGCGGGGCCGGGGAACGCCAGCATCAAAAGTCCTCCAGGACGGTGGCGCCGGGGATGCCGGCCTCGAGGGTGTCGAGCCGCCGGCGGTACTCCGGGGCCTGGACGTCGTGCGCCCACATGATGAGGGCGTCCTCGCCGGTCTCGACGTAGTAGTTCTTGCGGATGCCGGCCGGGGCGAAACCGAACTGGCGGTAGAGGGCCTGGGCAGGCTCGTTGCTCATCCTGACCTCGAGGGTCAGGGCGTCGGCGCCGCCGTCGATCGCCCGCCGGCAGAGGTTGACCAACAGGCGGGTGCCGACCTTGAACCGGTGCCATTCCGGGTCGACCGCGACCGTGGTCACGTGACCGTCGGTGCCGACCATCATCAACCCCACGTAGCCCACAACATGGAGGCCGACGCGGGCCACGAGGTAGATGCGCCCGGAGCGCATGGCCAGCTCGCTCATGAAGAGCCCGATGGACCACGGACGTGGATAGACCTCCTGTTCGATGCGCAGCACACCCCGCAGGTGACGGCGGCGCATCGCCGTGATGTGCACGAGCACATCGGCCGGTTCGGGCGGGAGGCCGAGGTCGGCCGGTTCGGCGGCCATCACCCCGCCCCGCTGGCCCGGCGGGGAGCGGGCCGTGCCCGGCTCCTCACGGGCGGGTGGCCCCGTCGCGCACGGACCAGTTGATCTCGGCGTCGGGTTTGCGGAGGTACATCGGCTGGAGCTCCCACGGTTTCACCCATTGCTCGCGCAGCGCCTGCGCATGTGCCAACTGCACCAGCGCGGTGGCCGACGGGTAGGCCAGCGAACCGCGCTCGACCATCTCGGCCCGCGACAACCCCTCGAACACCTCGACGTACCGCAGCACGCCGTCGCCCACCAGGAGCAGGTCCTCCCGGCTGGCCAACAGCTCGGAGGCGAGATCGTCGGGGGACCCGATCTGGTACTCGGAGAGGCGTTGCACACCGCCCGGTACCTGCCGGTAGAAGGCATAGAACAGCTCGCCCCGGCGGGCGTCGATGGCGGCGACGATGAGGCGGGGCGAGAACCGCACCGGAAAGGCCAGGAGGTCGAGGCTCGACACCCCGATGGTCGGTACCCGCAGGGCGTGGGCCACCGCCTTGGCGGCGGCGATCCCCACGCGCAGGCCGGTGAACAGGCCCGGGCCGAGGTCGACGGCGACACAGCCCATCTCCGAGAGCTCGACCCGGGCCTGGCGGCACACGAACTCGATCGAGGGGGTCAGGTTCTCGGCGTGACGCCGGCCCCGGCTGGAATGGGCGCTGGCCAGCACACCCTCGTGGCCACCGATGGCCACGCCGACCTGCTGAGTCGCGGATTCGATGCCCAGGATCAGCACGGCTGCGGCCCCGTCCCGGCCCAGGGGGCCACGACCTGGCCGAGTGCCCGGGCCCGGGCGGCCCACGACGGGCCCACCACCCGCACCCCCACCGACCGTTCGTCGTCGTCGTCACCGAAGGAGAGCGCCACCTCGAGGTAGTCGGGGGGCAGCGCCGGGGCGACGGCGTCACCCCACTCGATCAAGGTCACCGCGCCTTCGTCGAGCAGTTCGGGCAGGCCCACGTCGTACACCTCTTCCATGTGCTCGAGGCGGTACACGTCGAGATGGTGCAGCACCAGGCGCCCACCCCGGTACTCCCGGGCCAGGGTGAAGGTGGGGCTGGTGATCGGCCCCTCGATACCGAGCCCGTGCCCGAATCCCTGGGCGAAGGCGGTCTTGCCGGCGCCGAGGTCTCCGGTCAGCAGGAGGAGGTCACCGGGGCGGGCCAGCTCGGACAGGGCGGCCGCCAGTTGGCGGGTCTCGTCGGCCGATGCCGTCTGCGCATGCCAGCTCACCGTGCCACCTTCGCTCCCATCGGCGAGATCCTCATATGAAGCTCGCCCCCGCCTCGGCCAACGCCTGCTTGGCCCGGATGAAGTCTGCCCGCATCTGGGCCATGGGTTCGCCCCCGCCGCGGAGTACGGCCGCAGGATGGAAGGTGGGGACGAGTACGCCGGTGCGGAACGGGTAGGCCCGGCCCCGGAGACGGGTGATGCCGTCCTTGGAGTCGAGCAGGAGCCGGGTGGAGAAGTTGCCGAGGGTGACCACCACCTTGGGGCTGATCAGCTCGATCTGGCGTTCGAGGTAGGGACGACAGGTCGAGATCTCGTCGGGCTCGGGGTCGCGGTTGCCGGGTGGTCGGCACTTGACAACGTTGGCGATGTAGACCCGGTCGCGGGTCACGCCGAGCTCCTCCTCCATGAGCCGGTCCAACAGCTGGCCCGACCGCCCGACGAACGGCAGCCCCCGCTTGTCCTCTTCGGCTCCGGGGCCCTCGCCGACGAACATCAACGGGGCGGCGCCGTCGCCCGTCCCGAACACCACCTGGGTGCGACCGAGGTGGGCCAGCTTGCACCTGGTGCAGCCGGAAGCCTCATCGGCGAGCACCTCCAGCGCGGATGCCACGGCGAGGCAGGTTACTGCGCCCCGCAGTCACGGCTTCCCGTACACCGGCGCGGGCGCCAGAGCTCCCCTACGCCGTCATGGCGGCCCGGATGGCTCGCTCCACGGCGGCGGCCGTCAGCTCACGCACGACCGCCGGTTCGCTGGCGACGGCACCGGTGGCCGCCACCACCAGCGCGTCCCCGTCGACCGCGGTGTGCGCCGGGGCCAGCGCCCGGGCCAGGCCGTCGTGGCCTGACTGGGCGGCGAGGAAACAGCTGACCTTGTCGAGGGTGCCGTTGGTGGCGACCACACCGATGGTCGTGTTGACCAACGGTGGCGGCGCCGTCGGGAGCCGAGGTTCGCCCTCCGGTCCGGGGTATGCGTCGCCGAAAGCGTTCACCGCCACCAGGGCGGCCACCACGAGCTCACCAGCGCGCAGCACGGCGCCACCGAGACCGGCCGGGCGGGCGTGGGCCAGGCCCCTCCATTTCGCCACCGTGGCTCCGGCTCCGGCCCCGATACGGCCGGTCGTGGGGCTGGCAGGGCCGGCGACGGCCGCTTCGCAGGCGGCGTAGCCCTGCCGGGGCCCGGGCCGCACCGACCCGTCTCCTTCCATCAAGTCGAACAGGCCCAGCCCGACCACGATCGGCACCGGCCCGGCGACGGTGGGGTACCCGATCCCGAGCTCCTCGCACCAGCGCACGACGCCGTCGGCCGCGGCCAGGCCGAAGGCCGAGCCGCCGGTGAGCAGGACGGCGTCGACCCGCCCCACGCTGCGGTGGGGTTCGAGGAGCGCGGTCTCCCTCGTGGCCGGTGCCCCGCCCCGGACCTCGCCCGAGGCCACCGTCCCAGCCGGGAACAGCACCACCGTGCAACCGGTGCGGGCGACGGCATCGGTCCAGTGCCCGACCCGCACGCCTGGCACGTCGGTCAGCACGCTGCCTCCGGTCTCCCGCCGCTGCGGCCCGACGCTACCCGCGGTAGCGGCGGGGCACCCGGTTGATGCTGACGCTGCACACCACCTCGTAGGCGATGGTGTCGAGGCGGTCGGCCCAGTCCCATGCCGAGATGGCGTCGTCGCCCTGCTCACCGAACAGCACGACCTCGTCGCGCACCCGGACCTCTCCCTCGGCGCCGCAGTCGATCATCAACTGGTCCATGGTGACGGCACCGACGATGGGCCTTCGCCGCCCCCCGACCAAGACCTCGCCGCCGACGAGGCCGAGCCGGCGGGGGACCCCGTCGTAGTAGCCGATCGGGACGGTGGCGATGATCGTCGGCACCGGGCAGCGGTGATGGCGGCCGTAACTCACCGTCTCCCCGGCCTCGACCCGCTTCACGTGCGCGACCCGCGCCCGCAGCGTCATGGCCGGACGGAGGCCTTCAGCTTCGGGCATCTGGGAACGGGGCGACAGGCCGTACAGGGCGATGCCGGCCCGGACCAGGTCGAAGTGGCTCTCGGGGTGGGCCAACAATGCCGCCGAGTTGGCGGCATGGACGATGGCGGGCCGGATGCCGATGTCGGCCAGGGCCCGGCGGGCACCGTCGAAGCGGGCCAGTTGCTCGGTGGTGAAGTCGTCGTGGCCGGGGTCGTCGGCGGCGGCCAGGTGGGTCCAGACCCCTTCCAGTTCGAGTTCGGGGCACGCCACGATCAGTTCGGCGAGATGGCGGGCCGCCTCCGGCGACGCCCCGACCCGGTGCATCCCGGTGTCGATCTTGAGGTGCACGGGCAGCGGCCCGGACCGTCCCGACTGGCGGGCCGCGGCGGCCGCCGCCGCGACCCCTTCCGCGGTGTAGACGGTGGGACGCACCCCGATCAAGGAGGCCAGGTCGCGCATCTGGCGGTGGGGCGGCTCGGCCATGACCAGCACCGGCTCGCGCCGTCGGCCCTGCCGACGCAGCTCGGCCGCCTCGTTGACCAGGGCGACGCCGAGCCAGGTGGCCCCGCCCTCGACCGCCGCCGCCGCCGCCCGGATGATGCCGTGGCCGTAGCCCCATCCCTTGACCACCGCGCACAGCGCCGCGGTACCGGACTTCTTGCGCAGCAGGGCGGCGTTGTCGCGGATCGCACCGAGGTCGACGTCGGCCCAGGCGTAGGGCCGGTCGTCGGGGTGGACCCCGGTGGGGGACACGACCGCCGCCCGTCTAACCGGCGGCGAGGATGGCCCGAAGGACGTCCTTCCGGGAGATCAGCCCGACGAGACGGCCGTCTCCGTCGAGGACCGGCAGCCGGGACAGCTCCTCGTCGTGCATCACGGTGGCGGCCCGCTCGATCGACTCGTCGGGGCCGCAGGTGAACGGTTCGTCGCTCATGACGTCGGCGACCCGGGCGCCGAGCGCTTTGCGCAGGTCGTCGTCGAAACGCTTCTGGCCCAGCTCGATCGACGCCCCCAGGATCGTCACCACCGTGGGGAAGTGCAGCTGGCTCTCGCGCACGATGAGGTCGGCGTCGGAGAGCATGCCCACAACCACGCCGGCGCCGTCGACCACCGGGGCGGCGTCGACACCGCTGTCGAGCAGGGTGCGCAACGCCGTCTCGACCGTGTCGTCGGGCGACAACGTCACCACCTCGGTCGTCATGACGTCACGTACCGGCGAGAAGCGGTCCATCGGCGCTGGCCTCCAGGTCGGCGAGAACGCAGGGGAGGTGATCGGCAACGTCGCCGGCGACGAGACCCCGGGCGAAGCCTAGGTGGCCGGCACGGCCGTGCAGCCACGCTCCCGCCGCCGCCGCCCGCGCCGGGACCATCCCCTGGGCCAGCAGGGCGCCGATGATGCCGGCCAGGACGTCGCCGGTGCCGGCCGTGGCCAGCCGGCTGTCCCCGGTGGTGGTGACCATCACGTCCCCGCCGGGCGTGGCCACGACGGTGGTCGGTCCCTTCAACAGGACGACCGCCCCGGTGGCAGCGGCCAGCCCCCGCGCCGCCGCGAACCGGTCGGGACCGGACTCGGTGCCGGCGAGGAGGGCGAACTCGCCGTCGTGGGGCGTGAGCACGACATGCTCGCCGAGCGTCGGCCGCCGGCCGAGGGCACGGAGCCCGTCGCCGTCGACCACCACGGGCACAGGCGAGTCGGCCACCGCGGCGCGCACGGCGTCGGCGGCGGCGTTGTCCCGGCCCAGGCCCGGGCCGATCACCATGGCCCGGAACCGGTCCAGACCGGCCCGGAGTCCCCCACCGCTGTGCCCGCCACCGACGGCGGTGCGCACCACCTCGACCGGCGCCCGGCTGTCGTCGAGCACGGCTCCGCCGAGCACGCTGAGGCGCACGTAGCCCGCCCCGGCCCGCTGGGCGCCCCGGGCGGCGAGGATGGCGGCCCCTTCCATCCCTGCTGAACCGGCCACCACCCACACCGCCGAGTCCCACTTGTGGGCTTCGGGCCGCCGCCGAGGCAGCCATCGGGCCACGTCGTCGCCCTCGACCAGATGGGCACGGGCACGGCTGCAGTCGAGGCCGATGTCGGCCACGACGACCCTGCCGGCGTGGCCGCGGCCGGGGAACAGCACCAGGCCCGGCTTGGGGGCAGCGAAGGTCACGGTCACCTCGGCGTGCACCGCAGCCGGGCTGGCCCGGCCGGTGAGCCCGTCCACGCCGGAAGGGATGTCGACCGCCAGTACCGGCGTTCCTGGCGCCAGCCTCGGCGCCTCGTACTCGCCTCGGAACCCGGTGCCATAGGCGGCGTCGATGACCAGGTCGCACGGTCCGAGCAGGGTGCCGGGCGCCATCTCGTGCGCGTCGTGGACCTCGACGTGGGCGCCCCGCCGCCGCAGCCGGACGGCCGCCGCCCGTCCGTCGTTGCCGTTGTTGCCCTTTCCCGCCACCACCACGACACGGCGGCCATAGGCCTGGCCCAGCAGACGCAAGGCCTCCCGGGCGACGGCGGTCCCGGCCCGTTCGATGAGCACCGCCGTCGGTCCGGGGGCGTCGCGGTCGATCATCGCCATCTCCTCGGGCGTGACGATCGGTACCACCCGCCCATTGTGGTCCCGTGGGCGGCGCGGCCACGCCGGGGGCCGGCACCGGCTCACGTTCGCGGCGAGTGATGCGAGCGCCGGAGCGCCAGCGCAGCGCGGCCGGGCGCGGCCTGCGTGGCCGGGGAACGCAACCGGCAACGCGCCGCCCTATTCGGCGACCACCACCGCCACCGCGACCAGGCCGGAGTGGGTGATCGACACGTGCCATCGTTCGACGCCCCTGGCCGCGGCCCGTCCGGCGGCCCCGCCGGCGAGCGAGATACTGGGTTCGCCGGCGTCCGAGCGCACCACCTCGACCTCACGGAACTCGCACACGCCGATGACCTTGCGGACCGCTTCCTTGACCGCGAAGCGGGCGGCGTAGCGTTCGACCCGGGCCGGTGGGGCGACCGCCCGCTCGCAGTAGTCCCGCTCGGCGTCGGTGTACAGGCGCTGGGCCAGGGACGGGCGGCGGCGCAGGACGTCGGCGAACCGGTCGAGGTCGACGACATCGACCCCCAGGCCGATCACGGGCGCCAGCGGTCGGCGAGCTCGGTGATGGGCAGGGTCAGCAGGTCGACCACCGGCAGTTCGGCCATCCGGTCCTCCCGGAAGGCACCTTCGGTCTCGGTCACGGCGTCACGCAGGGCGGTGTAGCGGTTCCGGTACCCCTGCAACGCGCCGCGGGCGGCGGCCACCGGCAGCCTGTCCTCGAAGCGGACGTGCAGCACCGTGAGCCCGACCGTCTGGTTGTCCCTGGTCTCGGGGACGATCACGATCGTGCGGCCGTCCCGGCGGCCCTTGGTGACGAAGAGCTCGCGCTCGGCCGCCACCGTGCGCTTGGTGCCCCGCAGCAGGGGGTCACGCTCGGTCCGGGACGGGATGTCGGCCGCGATCCCCCGCTTGTCGATGATGAAGGCGGCCACGTCGTCAGCGATGGCCGGGTCACCCTCGATCCGGTATCGGGTGGAGCCGAGCACCTCCTCGACCGCCGGGTCGAGATCGGCCAGCGTCCGCAACACCTTGTAGCTGAGGGCGTCGCGGGGGGCGCCGGCGGCGAGGACCGCTCCCGCCAGCGGGACCTGCAGCAAGGTCTCGTCCGCTCGCGAGATGCCCACCGTGACCGTCTTGGCCTGGTGCTTGATGGCGTCGATGGGCCGGGTCAGCTCGTCGACGGCCTGCGTCAGCCCGCCGGTGAGATCGTCGAGCACGACCGCCGGGGTGCCGATGCGGCCGTGTTCGACCTGGTAGTTCTCCAACGGGGTCACCCCCAGGGCGTAACGGAACAGCGACGCCAGGTGCACCGCGGTCGACGCCTCGAGGTGGCCGTCGTAGGTGCCGGCCCGCAGCCCGTCGAAGAAGCGCGCCGACTGGGGCCCGAACGCCGGCCGGAGCCGGCGCAGGAGGCTGTCGCCGTTGCGGAGAGTGCCGCCGTCGGGCGCAGCCAGGGCCTGTTCGATCGCGGCGCGCGCCTCTCGCAGGGGCCGGGCCAGGGCGTCGATGGCCAGGGCCGCCTCGTAGCCGAAGAGGTGCCCGACCATGACCGAGAGCACGAACGACAGCCGGGGATGGGTCGTGGGCACCTTGAGCACGGCGAGGGCAGCGGTGAAGCGCTCTTCGCCGTCGTCGGCGATGACGATCGGCGCCGCCTGGTGGGCCCGGTAGATCGCCACCTCCTTGGCGACGTCGTCGGCGGTCGAACCGTGCAGCCCGGCGGCGCACACGATGACCATCGGTTCCGAGGACAGGTCGACGTGCTTCTTGTCCTCGGTGGCGTCGCAGGCGATCGCCTTGTAGCAGAGCTCGGAAAGCTTGATGCGCAGCTCGGCGGCGGCGATCCGGTTGCTGCCGTTGCCGACGATGGCCCAGTGCCGCCGCGACGGCGCGTAGGCCTGGGCCGCGGCGGCGATGTCCGCCCGTCGGCCGAGCACCACTTCGAGGGCGGAGGGCAGGTCGCGCATCGCCGCCAGGACCTCGGGGTCGGGAGTGCCACCAACCTCCTCGGCGATCGCCGCCGCCAGCACGAAGCCGGCTGCGATCTGGGCGTAGAACGCCTTCGTGGACGCCACCGACATCTCGACGTCACGGCCGTCCGACGTGTAGAGCACACCGTCGGCCTTGTCGGTCAGGTCGCTGTTGCGTCGGTTCACGATGGCGATGACGAACGCGCCGCGCCCTCTCACCAGGTCGACGGTGCGGTTCGTGTCGGTGGTCGTGCCCGACTGGCTGATGGCGATGACCAGCGTGTCGGACATGTCGTCGCGCAGGCCGAAGCCCGACAGCTCGGTGGCGGGGACGGCCTCGACCCGCATCGGTGTCTCGGTGCACATCGAGTCGAGCATCAGGGCCAGGCTCTGGCCGGCGACGGCGGCGGTGCCCTGGCCGATGACCACGACCCGCCGGACGGCGCCGGACGCCAACGCCGCCCGGATCGGGCCGGTGAGCGCACCGGGCCCGGGCTCGGCCCTGAGCACCGGCCGGCCGTCGCCGCCGGGGCGCTCGACCAGCTTGCCCCGCAGCGTCTTGCGGAACGACGCCGGCGCCTCGGTGATCTCCTTCAGCAGGAAATGGGCGAACCCGCCCCGGTCGATATCGCGGGTCGTGATCTGGGCCTGGACGACGTCGCTCCCGTCGACCGACAGCACCGTCCCGTCGTAGGCGGTCCGGGTGATGCCCGCGAGCGTGCCGGCTCGGGCCCCGTCGAGCACGAACACCTGGCCCCGGCTGGCGTTGGGGTTCTCGGGATTGGCCGGCGTCTCGCCGTCCAGGCGAACGTACCGGGCGGTCTCCTCCACCACGCCGTAGGGCTCGCTGGCGACGACGTAGACGTCCTCGGCGAGGCCGACGTAGAGAGCCTGGCCCGAGCCTCGCAGGGCGAGCAGCAACTTGTCGGGGGCAGCGGCGGCGTTGGCCGCGATCGCCACCGAGCCTTCGAAGACGGCGACGGTGCGCCGGAACGCCTCGTCGAGGCCGAGCGAGTCGTCGAGCCGCCGCGACACCAGGATGGGGACGACTTTGGAGTCTGTGGTGATCTCGGCGGCGATACGCAGCCCTTCGCCCGCCTTCAGGTCGGCGTAGTTGTCGACGTCGCCGTTGACGGCGCCGACCACGTAGCTACCGGCACGACCGCTCTCGTCAGAGTTCAGGGGATGGGCGTTGGCCTCGCTGACGATCCCGACGCTGGCCCAGCGGGTGTGACCCAGCACGGTGACCTCGGCCCCCGGCTGCGCCAGCGCCAGCCGCAGCACGTCGTCGGCCGTGATGGCCCGGCGCAGGGCCCGGGTGTTGTCCCCGAGTTCGCCGATCTCGGCCGCCGCCTTGTAGACGAAGCTGAGCATGCCGTCGACGCAGCGCACCGAGCGGTCACCGAATCGGGGGTCGGACTCGCGGCCGTCGAGCATCGCGGCGACGGGGCCGGCGCCAGCCAGGTCGAGCCCGTGGCCCCGGACCAGGAGGTGGACCCCGGCCGAATCGCGTCCCCGCACCTCGAGCCGGTCGAGGGCGCTCAGAACCACCTGGACCGACGTGAATGCCTCGACGGCGGCGGCGGCGGCGTCGACACCGGCCATCTCGGCCACCATCCGGGCGGTCCGCAGCCGGTCACAGCGGATGCTCCAGGCTGCGTCCTTCACCGCTACCAGAGCGGCGTTGGTCCGCTCCAGCTCGTGGACGCTCAGGCTCGTGTCGCGATCGAGGCGCCGTTCGAGCGTCTGTACCGCCGCCTCGACCTCGGACACGTCCCGCTCGACGGTCGAGGCCAGGACCAGGTCCCCCAGCAACGCCTGCACGCCGGGGACGCCGGCCAACAGCCGCTCGACGTGGCGCAGGGCGCCGCCGACCGCACCCAGCGTCTGCGCCAACGCCGCCGGGTCATCGGCCGGCGCTCGCAGTTGGCCGGCCAGCGGTGCGAGGGCGTCGAGGACGTCGGCCGCCTCGGGCACCGCCCGCCGTGCCCGCCGGCGGACCACCGCCACGATGCCGCACATGAGGGGCCGAGGGTAACGCATTGCTTGTCGCGTTCCCCGGCCACGCAGGCCGCGCCCGGCCCCGCCTGCGCTGGCGCTCCGACGCTCGCATCAACCCCCGGCCAGGCCCGACGTAACGCCTGCCTCCCCAACCACCCAGGCCCCGCCCGGCCCCGCCCGCGCTGGCGCTCCGACGCTCGCATCAACCCCCGGCCAGGCCCGACGTAACGCCGGCCTCCCCAACCACCCAGGCCCCGCCCGGCCCCGCCCCGCGCTGGCGCTCCGACGCTCGCAACAACCCCCGGCCGGGCCCGACGTGGCGAACGGTCGAGGCTCGGCGGCGGTCGGGCGCTGGTCAGCCGGAGGACGACGGGGGCGACGAGGCGGCGCCGGCGAGGCGGTCGGCCACGGCTCGGGCCTGGGCTTCGGTCGGTGCCTCGACCATCACTCGCAGGAGCGGCTCGGTACCGCTCGGGCGGACCAGGACCCGGCCCCGTTGGCCGAGCTCGGCGGCAGCGGCGGCGATGTCGGGGCCGATCCGCTCGGCCATCTCGGCGGCGGTGACGGGCGCCGCCACCGCCACATTGCGCAAGACCTGGGGCAGCCGGTGCACGACCGAGGCCAGCTCGGCCACCCCCCGCCCGGAGCGGGACACCACGTCCAGCAGTTGGACGCCGGTGAGCAGACCGTCCCCGGTGGTGGCCAGGTCGCGGAAGATCACGTGGCCCGACTGCTCACCACCGACCTCGAAGCCGCCCGACTCCAACGCCTGCAGCACGTTGCGGTCGCCCACCGCGGTCTCGACGACGGCAATCCCGTTGTCGGCCATGGCCAGGCGCAGCCCCAGGTTGCTCATCACGGTCACGACCACGGTGGCCCCGGCGAGCACCCCCCGCTGGTGTCGGTCGAGGGCACAGACGGCAACGAGTTGGTCGCCGTCGACGACGGTGCCGGCATGGTCGACGGCAACGACGCGGTCGGCGTCGCCGTCGAAGGCGAGGCCGGCGTCGGCGCCGGCCTCGACCACCGCCCCCTGGAGGTCGGACGGGTACGTCGAACCACAACCCTCGTTGATGTTGGTGCCGTCGGGCTCGCCGTGGATGACGGTCACCTCGGCCCCCAGGCGCCGCAGGACATGGGGGGCGATGGTGGTGGCGGCCCCGTTGGCGCAGTCGACCACCAGGCGCAAGCCGTCGAGGCGGCGCCCGCCGATCGAGGACAGCACCGAGCCGGCGTAGCCGAGGAGGCGCTCGGCGCCGGGCCCGACCGCACCCACCGCTGCCCCTACGGGCGGGGTGGGCGACGGCCCGTCGCCGGCGAGGAGCCGGTCGAGCTCGGCCTCGAGGGCACGTTCGGTGTCGTCGGCCAGCTTGCGGCCGCCGGCGGCGAAGAGCTTGACGCCGTTGTCGGAGAAGGGGTTGTGCGAGGCGGACAGCACCACCGCGGGCACGTTCTCGTCCGCTGACGCCCACGCCACCGCCGGGGTCGGCACCACCCCCATGAGCACGACGTCGACCCCTTCGGAGGCGGCGCCGGCCGCCACGGCCGCCTCCAGCAACGGCCCCGACCGCCGGGTGTCGCGACCGACCAGGAGGCGCTCGCCCCCCAACTGCCGGGCCGCGGCCCGGCCCACGGCGACCGCCAGCTCGACGGTGACGTGGAGGTTGGCAACGCCTCGAAGGCCGTCGGTGCCGAACCGAACGGCCATGCCCCGGCCCGGCACCCGGTGGACCGGTGTCGCTACCGCTTGGAGTACTGAGGCGCCTTGCGCGCCTTCTTGAGGCCGTACTTCTTCGACTCCTTCTCGCGGGCGTCGCGGGTGAGGAATCCGGACCTCTTCAAGGTGGGCCGCTGGTCGGGGTCGAGTTCGACCAGGGCCCGGGCGATGCCCAGGCGCACCGCGCCGGCCTGGCCCGACGGGCCGCCCCCGTGGATCGTGCAGAAGATGTCGTAGGCCTCGGTCGTCTCGGTCACCCGTAGCGGTTCGGTGAGCAGCTGGCGCTGCACCGCGCTGGGGAAGTAGTCGACGACGTCGCGACCATTGACGGTGATGGTGCCGGTGCCGGGACGGAGCCAGACCCGAGCTACGGCGGCCTTGCGACGGCCGGTGGTGAGCACGAGAGGGGCGTTGGCGACGGTGGCGGGCGGCTTCGGCACGGCGTTGTCTCCTAGCGCCGGCGACGGGCGTGGTCGACGGTGAGGGTCTGGGGCTGCTGGGCAGCGTGGGGATGGTGAGGACCGCCGTAGACCTTGAGCTTCTTGATCATCTGGCGGCCGAGGCGATTCTTGGGCAGCATCCCTCGCACGGAACGCCGGACGGCTTCCTGGGGGCGGACCGCGAGCAGATGGGCGTAGGTCTGCGACTTGAGGCCGCCGGGATAGCCGGAGTGGCGGTAGATCGTCTTGCGCTCGGCCTTGTCGGCGGTGAGCACCACCTTGTCGGCGTTGACGATGATCACGTGGTCGCCGGTGTCCATGTGAGGGGCGAAGGTCGGCTTGTGCTTGCCCCTCAGCAGCCGGGCCACTTCGGTGGCCATCCGGCCGAGCACGAGGCCGTCGGCGTCGACGACGAACCAGGCCCGTTCGATCTCGCTGGCTTTGGGGGTGTAGGTGGGCACGCGTCGGACCTCGTTGGTTCTCCGTGGTGGTCCTCGGCCGCGCGCTCCCGCGCCGCGAGGCGACCGGTCAGGTTACGGTCCGCCCTCCCTGAGCGCAAACGCACGTCGAGGGCCCGGTCACGGGGCGCGCATCGGTTCGCTCGCATCCGCGGTGAGGCGTTCGATCAGGGGGATCACGGTCTCGATGGCGGTGAGCTCTTCGGCCGAGAGCGAACCGAGACGGCGCGCCAGCCAGGCGTTCTTGGCGCTCCGGATGGTGTCGAGGCGCCGCCGCCCGTCGCCGGTGATGGCGATGAGGCAGACCCGCCGGTCCGCTTCGTCGGGCGAACGGGTCACCAGCCCCAGCTCCTCGAGGCTCTTGGCGACCTTGGTCACCATCGGCGACGTGACGCTCTCGAGCCGGGCCAGCTCGCCGACCGCCTGCGCTCCGTTGCGTTCGAGGGTGGCCAGGGCGGCCACCTGGGGGGCGGACAGGTCGACGTTGTGCCGGCGGAGCTGGCGGACGAGAGGGATCAACGCCCCTCGCAGCTCGACGGCAAGCGCCGCGAGCGTCTCCTCGTGTCGCGCGGTTCCAGTCTGGGCCGGCATTCCTTCACCAGGTTACGGGCCGATACTTCAGTACGTGACTTCCCAGAGGCAGAGCCCGTGGGGAGGCGCCACCGGCCCGGCGCCGGCACGGTCGCCGGCCCGCAGAACGCCGGCCAGCTCGCCGGCCCGGCGCCGTCCCCGCCCTACCTCGACCAGGGTCCCCACCAGCGACCGCACCATCTGGTGACAGAAGGCGTTGGCCTCGATCCAGAACTCGAGCACGTTCGGCCCGTCGTGGCTCCGGTCGGCTTCCTGCCAGCGGGCTTGGACCACCCGCCTCGTCAACGACGGGGAGGGCCGGCCCTCGGGCACCTTCGGTCGGCGGCAGAAGGCGGCGAAGTCGTGCTCGCCGACCAGGGGGTCGCACGCCAGCCGCAGGGCCACGAGGTCGAGGGGCTGGGCCACCCACCACGTGGTGCAGGCCAGGAACGGGTCGGGGACGGCGGTGTTGAGCACCTGGTAGCGGTAGCGCCGGCTGCGGGCCGAGAACCGGGCGTCGAAGCCGGGCTCGGGCGCGGGCACGACGGCGCGGACCACCATCGACGGCGCCAGTAGCCGGTTCAGTGAGCGGCGCAAACGGTCGGCGTCGAAGCGCTCGGCGGCGGCGTCGAAGCTGACCACCTGGCCCCAGGCGTGCACGCCGGCGTCGGTCCGCCCGGCGCAGGTGAGCTCGACCCGGTGGCCGAGGACCCGTTCGAGGGCGTCGACGAGACGACCGCCGACCGTTCGCCGGCCGGGCTGGGGCGCGAAGCCGGAGTACCCCGACCCGTCGTAGGCGACCACGGCCTTGACCCGCACCACGGGCCCCTCGGGCGCCGGCCGGCTGCCGGCGTCGGGACCGAACAGCGTCACCGGCCGCCGGTCGCCCGTCCGGGTCGGTCCTTAGACCAGCTCGATACGGGCCCTGGGGGCGTTGTCGCCGTGGCGGGGGCCCAGCTTCAGGATGCGGGTGTAGCCGCCGTTGCGAGTGGCGTAGCGGGGGCCGATCTCGTCGAAGAGCTTGGCCGTCATCTCCCGGTCGCCAAGGTAGGACTGCACCAAGCGGAGCTGGTGCAGCCGCACGTCGGGATCGGCGTCGGCCTTCTTGGCCTTGGTGATGACCTTCTCGGCGATCGGCCGCAGCGCCTTGGCCTTGGCCTCGGTGGTCACCAGGGACTCGGCCGCTACCAGCGACGCCACCAGGTTGGCCATCATCAGCCGCTGGTGGGCGGCGTCGCCCCCGAACCGTCGTGACTTGCGGGGTCGTGCCGGCATGTGGTCAATCCCTCCGTGGGGCTGCGCCCCACACCCATCGCCGCCGGGCGAGCTGGCGCTCGCCCCGTCGGCCTGAAGTGTTCGCTGGCGCTCGCACTTCAGTCCTTGATCCGCAGTTGGAGGCCGCGCTCGTCGAGCTTGGCCGTGACCTCGTCGAGTGATTTCTGGCCGAAGTTGGTGATCGCCAGCAGGTCGTCCTCGGTCTTCACCAGCAGCTCGCCGATGGTGTTGACCTGGGCCCGCTTGAGGCAGTTGCGGGGCCGTTCGGAGAGGTCGAGGTCTTCGATGGGCAGGTCGAGGTCGGGCGACCCGGCCGACACCATCGACACCTCGCCCAGCTCGAGGCCCTGGGGCTCGTCGCTCATCTCCTCGACCAGCTGCACCAGCGAGCGCAAGGTGGCACCGGCCGAGGCCAGGGCTTCACGGGGCGCGATCGACCCGTCGGTCTCGATGTCGAGGACCAGCCGGTCGTAGTTGGTGTCCTGTTCGACCCGGGTCGGCTCCACCTCGAACGCCACCCGCCGTACCGGCGAGAAGATCGAGTCGAGGGGGATCACTCCGATCGTGGCGGTCGCCTTGTTGCGGTCGGCCGAGACGTAGCCCCGGCCCCGGGCCACCGTGAGGTCGATGGCCAAGCGGCCGCTGGCGTTCAGGGTGGCGACGTGGAGCCCGGGATTGAGGATCTCGACGTCGCCGTGGGGCTGGATGTCGGCCGCGGTCAAGTCGGCCGGGCCCCGGGCGTCGAGCCGCAACGTCACCGGGTCGTCGCTGTGGACCTGGAGCACCAGGTCCTTGAGGTTCAGGATGATGTCGGTGGCGTCCTCGGTGACGCCCTTGATGGTGGCGAATTCGTGAAGGGCCTCGTCGAAGCGCACCTGGGTGACGGCTGCGCCGGGGATGGACGAGAGCAGGGTGCGGCGCAGGGAGTTGCCGAGCGTATGGCCGAACCCGGGCTCGAGCGGACCGATGGCAAACCGCTGGCGGTTTCCCACCTGCTCGTCGATGGCTTCGACGGTCGGCCTCTGGATGACCAGCATGGCGATGGCTACCTCGAATGAAATGGGGGGGGCGGAGAGGGAGACGACGACTACTTGGAGTAGAGCTCGACGATCAGCTGCTCGCGTACGGGCACGTCGATCTGAGCCCGTATTGGCAGGTCCCGCACCGTGGCCTGAAAGCCGGAATCGCCCGTCTCCAGCCAGGCCGGGGTCTGACGGTCGAGGGTATCGAGGTTGTGGCGGACCACGATCATGGCCCGGGCCTTGTCGCGCAGCGTGATGACGTCACCCTTGCGGAGGGTGTAGCTCGGGATCGTCACCCGGCGGCCGTTGACGGCCACGTGGCCGTGACGGACGAACTGCCGGGCCTGGGCCCGGCTGGCGCCCCAACCGGCCCGGAACGACACGTTGTCGAGCCGGAGCTCGAGCATCTGGAGCAGGGTTTCGCCGGTGACGCCCTGACGGCGGCTGGCCTCGGCATAGACGCGGGAGAACTGCTTCTCCATCAGGCCGTAGATGCGGCGCGCCTTCTGCTTCTCGCGCAGCTGGAGCAGGTACTCCGAGCCCTGGCGTTGACGGGCCCGGCCGGCCTCACCGGGGGGATAGGGCCGACGCTCGATCGGGCACTTCATCGTGTCGCACTTGGCGCCCTTGAGATAGAGCTTCATCCGCTCTCGTCGGCAGAGCCGGCACACGGGACCTGTATAGCGAGCCATCGCTCAGACCCTCCGCCGCTTGGGAGGGCGGCAACCGTTGTGGGGCACCGGGGTCACGTCCTTGATGCCGGTGACCTCGATGCCGGTGCTCTGCAGCGAGCGGATGGCGGTCTCGCGGCCCGAACCGGGGCCCTTGACCACCACGTCGACCTTGCGCACGCCGTGCTCCATGGCCCGCCGGGCGCACTGCTCGGCCGCCATCTGGGCGGCGAAGGGGGTCGACTTGCGCGAGCCCTTGAACCCGACGTTGCCGGCCGACGCCCACGCCAGCACGTTCCCGTCCTGGTCGGTGATCGACACGATCGTGTTGTTGAAGGAACTCTTGATGTGAGCGACGCCATAGGCGACGTTCTTGCGTTCTTTCTTGCGGGGGCGCCGCCCGCCCGGCTTCGGCTTGGCCACTGCTTAGAGCTCCCTCGTCACTTGCGCGCCTTCTTCTTGCCGGCGACCGTCTTCTTCGGGCCCTTGCGTGTGCGCGCGTTCGTCTGGGTGCGCTGACCCCGGACCGGGAGGCCCTTACGGTGACGTATCCCGGCGTAGCAGCCGATCTCCATCTTCCGTTTGACGTCCTGCTGGACGTCACGACGAAGGTCACCTTCGACCTTCAGGTTGGCGTCGACGTAGCCCCGGACCCGGTTGACTTCTTCGTCGGTCAAGTCGCGCACCCGGGTGTCGGGATTGAGGTCGAGTTCGGCGATCAGCTTCTGGGCCGTGGCCCGGCCGATGCCGAAGATGTAGGTCAGGGAGATCTCCAACCGCTTCTCGCGGGGGATGTCGACGCCGGCGATGCGGGCCATGTGTGTGCCGCCTTCCCTCAGCCCTGGCGCTGCTTGTGGCGAGCGTTCTGGCATATGACCATCACCCGGCCGTGGCGCCGGATGACCTTGCACTTGTCGCACATCTTCTTGACGCTGGGCTTGACCTTCATCGCTGCACCTTTCGTGGGGCTGCGCCCCGCACCCATCGCCGCAAGGCGAGCCGGCGCTCGCCCGGTCGGCCCGAGGCCACTCGCTCCGCTCGCGTTCCGCTCGTCATTTGTACCGGTATGTGATCCGGCCCCGGGCCAGGTCATAGGGGGTCAGCTCCACCTGGACGCGATCGCCGGGCAGGATCCGGATGTAGTGCATCCGCATCTTCCCTGAGATGTGAGCCAGTACCTTGTGGCCGTTCTCGAGCTCCACGCGGAACATGGCGTTCGGGAGGGGCTCGACAACGGTCCCCTCCATCACGATGGCGTCTTCCTTGGGCTTGGGCAGGACAGGTCTCCGGGGCAGGCTAGGGTCGCGGGGCGGCCGCGCGGGTACGAGACCTGGCGCAGGGCCGAACGGAGAGGCTATCGCGCCAGCCCAGGGCGGCCAACTCCGGTACCAGGGGATCCGGGACGGCCCACGCCATGCGGTGGCGCCGGCACCGAGAAAGGTTCGGCCATGAGACTCCACTCCTTGTCGGGATCGTACCGGCGGCTCGCCGGGGCCGGCGCCAGCCTGGTGGTACTCGTCTCCATGACGGCGCTGACGGCCCCGCCGGCCTCCGCCGCCACCAACATCGTCGACGCCGACGACGTCACCTCGCCCATCGATGTCAAGCAGGTGGCGACGGCCAGCGACGCCGTGAACGTCGGCATCACCATCACGGCCTACGAGGGCTTCACTTCCCGCGACGGCGTGCTGACGGTGGCCTTCGACACCGACAGCGACGGCAACGTCGACGGGTCGGTGTTCGTCGAGGACTTCGACGTCGACGGCTCCTTCACGGCCACGCTCAACGCCGGGCCCTCGGCGGTGGTCCCGGTGGCCCACGAGGGCGACACCGTCCACGGCGACGACACGATGACGATCGTCATCCCTCGCAACCTGATCGGCGGCGCCACCGTCACCGACGTCGAGGTGCTCGCCACCGCCGCCAGCCTGGCCAAGGACTTCGCCCCCAACATCCCTGTCCTGCGGGGGGCTGCCGCCACCCGGGTGGCGGGCGTCGATCGCATCGAGACCGCCATCCGGTCATGCTTCGCCGGCGCCGACACCGCGGACGCCGTGGTGCTGGTCCGCTCGGACGACTACGCCGACGCCCTCGCCGGCGGACCGCTGGCGTCGGTCAACGACGGCTGCCTGCTGCTCACCCCGAGCGGCAGCCTCGACCCGCGGGTGCTGGCCGAGATCGACCGCGCCCTCCCTCCGGGCGGCACCGTGTACCTGCTCGGAGGAGAGTTGGCGCTCTCGGCGACCGTGGCCCAGGCCGTCACCTCGGCGGGCTACCAGGCCGTGCGCTACTCGGGCGCCAACCGCTTCGACACCGCTCTGGCAGTGGCGCAGCAGGGCCTCGCCAATCCCTCGGTGCTGTTCCTGGCCGATGGCCTCGGCTTCCCCGACGCCCTCGCCGCCGGCGCCGTCGCCTCGTTCCAGGGCGCCGCCGTGCTCCTCACCCAGGGTTCGACCCTGCCGGCATCTGTCTCCGCTTACCTGGCCACCCGCCAGGGTGCGGCCATGTACCCCATCGGGGGGCCGGCGGCGATTGCCCTGCCCGGGGCGCCCAGCGTCATCGGGGTCGACCGCTTCGACACCGCCGCCAAGGTGGCCTCGGCCTTCTTCTCCCCGCCCTTCGAGGTGGGGGTGGCCAGCGGCCGTTCCTTCGCCGACGCCCTCGCGGCCGGCGCCAACGGGCTGGGCCCGGTGCTCCTGACCGAGCGGGACTCGCTGCCGGCGGTCACCGCCACCTATCTCGATTCGGCCGCCGCCAGCGCGGTGACCGTCTACGGCGGCACCGCCGCGGTCAGCGACGCCGTCCTCGCCCAGGTCGGCGTTCTCGTGGGTGGCGGAGGCGTGTTCCTGCAGTAGCCGCCTTGCTTCGGGTCGGTCACGCGGGCCCTGGAACGAGCGCGTGAAAAGGGCTTGGCCGGAAAGGTCAGGCCGCGCTCGCTACGGTCAGCCCCGGTGTGGCTGAGCCGGACGATGGCGGTCCTGGGCCGGGTGCTGACCGGCGCCGGCGTCCTGGCCCTGCTCTACGTGGCCTACACGTTGTGGGGGACCGGCATCCGTACCCGTCAGGCCCAGGAGCGGCTGGAGCGGCAGTTCCAAGAGCGCCTGGCCGACACGGCCCCGTCGACCACGGTGCCGACGACGACGACGGGCGCCAACGCCCGGCCGGCGCCGTCCACCACTGCGGCATCGATCGAGGAGCAGCCCCGGCCCGAGCCGCCGGCGCCAGGGGAACCGGCGGCCAGGCTGGAGATCCCCGGCATCGGCCTCGACGTCTACGTCGTCCAAGGGGTCAGCGACGCCGACCTGCGCAAGGGCCCGGGCCACTATCCCGGCACGCCCCTGCCCGGCGAGGCCGGCAACGCCGCCATCGCCGGGCACCGGACCACGTACGGGGCCCCGTTCGGCCGGGTGGACGAGCTGGAGCCCGACGACGAGATCATCGTCACCACGGACCGGGGCCGCCACCGGTACGTGGTAGCCGACCCACCGTACGAGATCGTGGCCCCCGACCGGGTCGACGTGCTCGGGGACAAGGGCGACAACCGGCTGACGCTGACGGCCTGCCACCCCAAGTACTCGGCCGCCGAGCGCATCGTCGTCAGCGCCCGGTTGCACGACGACCCCGTGGTCTCGGCCCGAGCCGTACCGGCGCTCCCGTCCCCCGGCGCCGACCGGGGGGTCATCCCGACCCGGTCCCTCGATGCCGGCGTTGCCGGCGAGGCGTCGTCCGAGGGGGCACTGCGGCCGGCGCTGCTGTACGGGATCCTGGGTGCCGCGGTGGGCGTCGCCGCCTGGGCGCTCGGCCGGGCCTGGCGCAAGGTGCCGGCCTACGCCCTGGCCGCACCGGTGTTCCTGGTCGTGCTCTTCTACTTCTTCGAGAACGTCGAACGGCTGTAGTTCTCGCCCTCACTCACAGCTTCGCTCGGACGGGCCCACGGCGCGGCGGCCCGCGACGCGCTCAGGGGCTGCTGCCGAGGTCGGCGACGAAGTCGGCCGGGGGACAGTCGGCCAGGCCGACGAGATGAGCGAGGGCGTCGACGGTGCGCCGGCTGGCCCGGCCGTCACCGAAGATGGCTCGAGGCTGGGCCATCGTGCGGCGCAGCGCCTCGTCGTGCAGCACTGCACGGGCGGTGGCCACGATCCGTCCCGGGTCGGTCCCGACCACGGCGGCCGATCCCGCCGAGACCGCCTCGGGCCGCTCCGTGGTGTCCCGCAGCACCAGTACGGGAACACCCAGATGAGGCGCCTCTTCCTGGAGCCCGCCGGAATCGGTCAACGCCAGAGCACTGGCGGCCAGGGCCCTGGCCATGGTGCGGTACCGCAACGGCTCGCACAGCAGCGCTCGGGGGTGGCCGCCGAGCTCGGCCCGGAGTACGCCGCGAACCCGGGGGTTGGGGTGCATCGGCAGCACCACGAGCAGTTCCGGCTCGAGGTCGAGGAGCCAGCTCACGCCCCGGCCGATGTTCGCCAGAGGCGCGCCCCACGACTCCCGGCGGTGGGCCGTGACCAGCGCCACCGGGCCGGGGTGGGCGCACAGCCGGCGCCCGATGTCGTCGGTGTCGTCGGTGTCGTCGGCGTCGTCGGCGTCGTCGGCGTCGGCGCGAAGCACGTGCTCGAGGGCGTCGATGCCGGTGTTGCCGGTCACGACGATGGCCGAGGGCTTGACTCCCTCGCCGATCAGGTTGGCGGCCGCGATGGCGGTAGGGGCGAGGTGAAGGTCGGCGACGACCGATATCAGCCGTCGGTTGTCCTCCTCGGGGAAGGGAGACGACCGGTCGCCGCTGCGCAGCCCGGCCTCGACGTGGGCCACCGGCACCCGGAGTTGCGCGGCGGCGAGGGCGGCGGCGGCCGCGGTGGTCGTGTCCCCCTGCACGACGACGACGTCGGGACCGATGTCGGCCAACAGCCGGGCCACCTCGGTGACGGCTCGCCCGAGCAGCTCGCCCAGCGTCTGACCGGGGCCCATGAGGTCGAGCCGCTCGTCGGCCACCAGGCCGAAGGCGTCGAGCACATCGGCCGCCAGCTCCTGGTGCTGGCCGGTGTGCACCACGGTGGGCTCGAAGCGCGGGTCGTCCCGAGCGGCCAGCACGACCGGGGCGAGCTTCACCGCTTCCGGGCGGGTCCCGAGGACGATCGACAACCGACATGGCCTCATCGTGGCCTTCCTTCTTGGGAACTCGTGGAGCCGCGACGGGCGACGCTCGTCATCGGCCGTTGACCGACCAATGCCAGGGCTCCGAGGGCAAATTGCGGAGGCCATACCGAGCCGCGTTGGCGGCCAGCCACTGGAAGCAGGCGCTCGAGCGGCTCCGGAGCGTCTGCCCCGAGCAGGTGACGTCGATGGCCA
>JBQTIQ010000044.1:0-6433 GCA_052387955.1 Acidimicrobiia bacterium
GGCTGCCGGGGATGGCGGGTTGGGTGGTGTGCCTTTGGTGGCGCGGCACCCGCGCGGGGCCCTTCGTCTTGGGCAGGGCCGGGGCCGACCCCCTGGACGTCGGCGCCGGCCTCGCGGCCGGCGCCGACGACTACCTGACCAAGCCGTTCGCTCCCAAGGAGCTCTCGGCCCGGATCCGGGCGCTCATGCGCCGTGCCCGCAAGCCCGACGCCCACACCACGACCATGCACTTCGGCGACCTCGAGATCATCCCCGACGCCGGCGTCGTCCGGCGTGACGGCCAGGAGCTCCACCTCACCAAGACCGAGTTCCGGCTGCTGTGCGAGCTGGCGTCGAGCCCAGGCCGGGTGTTCAGCCGCGAGGTGCTGCTCGAGCGGGTGTGGGGCTACGGCTACTTCGGTGACGGCCGCCTGGTCGACGTCCACGTCCGGCGCCTACGCACCAAGATCGAGGGTGACCCGGCCAATCCCCGTCACGTCGCCACCGTCCGCGGGCTGGGCTACAAGCTGGTGGGGTGAGCCGGCGACGCCCGTGGCAGGGGTGGCGGGCGAACCGGGCCCTCGGCCTCCGCGCCCGGCTCACGCTGGCGTTCGCGGTGGGGGCGCTGCTGCTGTCGGGCCTGCTGGCCGGGACCACGTTCGTGCTCGCTCGCCGCAACCTCCTCGAACAGCGCGAGTCGGTCGTGCTCAGCCAGGCCTACCTCAACGCCAGCGTGGTCCGGGCCGGCGTCGGCAGCCGTGACATCCGCGACATCACCGACGGCCTGTTGCCGTCGTTGCGGGTCACGGCCGGCTCTCGCCCTCTCATCCACTTCCGCGACCGGTGGTTCAGCCTCAGCGCTGACATCAACGAGGACACGCTCCCTGCCGGCCTGCGCACGCTGGTGGCCTCCGGCGCCCCCGCCAGCCTGCGCTACGAGATCCAGGGCAACCCCACCCTGGCCGTCGGCCTCCCGGTGCCAGCGGCGGGGGCCGAGTACTTCGAGATCGTCGACCTGTCCGACCTGGAACGGACGCTGGGCTCGCTCGGGATCTCGCTGTTCGGGGCCTCGGTGCTCACCACGGTTGCCGGCGCCGGGGTCGGTCGCTGGGCCAGCGGCCGGAGCCTGCGGCCGCTGGCTAACGTGAGCCGGGCGGCCGAAGCCATCGCCAGCGGCCGCCTCGACACCCGTATGGCCGCTACCGACGACCCCGACCTGGGCCTGCTGGCGTCGTCGTTCAACGACATGGCCCAGGCCCTCCAGGACCGTATCGAACGCGACGCCCGCTTCGCCAGCGACGTGAGCCACGAGCTGCGATCGCCGTTGATGACCCTTTCGGCCGCGGTCGACATCCTCGAGGCTCGCCGGGACGAGTTGACCGAGCGCTCCCATGCCGCGCTCGACCTGCTGGCGGTGGAGGTCGGCCGCTTCTCCCAGCTAGTCGAGGACCTGCTCGAGATCTCCCGCTACGACGCCGGCGCAGTGCGCCTCGAGCTCGACGACCTGCGGCTGGCCGAGTTCGTCATGCAGGCCGTCCAGGCCTCGTCCAACGGCCGGTCGGTGCCGGTCGACGTCGACAGCGAACTGGCGGGGGTGTTCGTGCTGGCCGACAAGCGCCGGCTGGCCCGCGTGGTGGCGAACCTGGTCGACAACGCCCGCAAGTACGGCGACGGCCCCACGTCGGTCAGCGTCCGCCGGGTCGACAACCGTGCCCAGCTGGCGGTGGAGGACGAAGGGCCTGGGGTCCCGGAGGAGGAACGGGCGTTGATCTTCGAGCGTTTCTCACGCGGCGCCACCGCCGGCCGGCGAGGCCGCGGCGAGGGCGTCGGCCTGGGCCTCGCCCTGGTGGCCGAGCACGTCCGGCTCCACGGAGGACGGGTCTGGGTCGAGGACCGCCGCGACGGGCGCCCGGGCGCCCGCTTCGTCGTCGAGCTCCCGGTGCTGGGATGACCCCGGCGCGGTCGGGCCAGCGCCGGGACGGCGCCGTGGCGGCGACGGCGGCGGTCGTACTCGGCCTCGTCAGCGCCGGCTGTGGGCTGCCCAACGACGTCGCACCCCGGGTTATCGCCGCCGACAAGGTCCCGTTCAACCTCTTGGACTCGACGACCACGACGGCCCCGGACGGGACCGTCAACGCACCGACCGACGTGGCCGCCCTCTACTTCCCCAGCGCGGACGGCTCCCTGGTGCGGGTGACCCGGCCGGTCGCCGACCGGGAGCCGGCCACTGTGCTCAGCGAGCTGGTCAGCGGGCGCCCCGACCCCGGCGCCCAGGGGCTCACGTCGGCGATCCCCGACGGCACCCGGATCCTGAACGCCCAGCCCGAGTCGGCGGAGGTCTTCGCCGTCACCCTCAGCCCCGAGATCCAGAACGTCCAGGGCCCGACGCAGAAGATCGCCTTCGCCCAGCTGGTCTGGACCGCCACCGAGCTGGGGGTCGGCTCCGTGCGGTTCCGGGTCAACGCCGGCGGCTCCGACATCCCCCTCACGCCGCCCAACGACCTGGCCACCACCGACCGCCCCCTGAACCGCAACGACTACCTGTCCCTGACCCCGGACTCGACCCCAGCCACCACGACCACCCGGCCCCGCCTCGGGCCCAGCTAGCTGGGTTTGCTAGCTGCGTTCCCCGGCCACGCAAGCCGTGCTCGACCGCGCCTCCGCTGGCGCTCCGGCGCTCGCAGCCGCGGCGCTCCCGACAGGGAGCCATCGCTCACCCACCCGATGGAGGGTGCACCGGCCGGGCCACTTCCTCGGGCTGGTGTGAATCGATGCCGACACGTTCGTAGCGCCAGCGGTCGGGCCCCATGGCCAGGCGGTGGCGGGGGCCGTCGGCGTCGAGCACCCCGCCGGGGTATCCGGCGTCGGCCGGCCACATCGCCACCCGGGCCCCGTCGGGGCCGGGCACCAGCTTGGTCACGTAGTGCTCGACCGGGCGCGCCCGGGCCCGGCCCAGGGCGGCGGCGACGTCGGCGCAGGCACTCAACCAGTCGAGGGTGACCCACGTCGGGGCGACCAGGCCGATGTCACCCTGCCGATGGCGACCCAAGGCGGTGGCCGGCGTCGTCCACACGTGCTCACGGATCTCGCCCATGTCGACCTGCACCTCGGCGCCGGGCGGCGCCGGCGCGAGGAAGAACCAGGTGGCGAAGCGGCGAGGGGTGCTGGCCGGCGGTATCCAATGGGACAGCGGAACCAGCGAGACGGCGTCGACAACGAGGGCCGTCTCCTCGGCCGCCTCTCGCACCGCCGCCGCCCGGGCTCCCTCGACGCCGTCGCCGTCGCCGGGCTCGACCCGCCCACCCGGGAACACCCACATGCCGCCGAAGGCGATGTCGGCGTGGCGGCGCACCATGAGGACCTCGATCCCATCAGGACCGTCGCGGACGAGTACGACCGTGGCCGCCGGGACGATGTTTGCTGGTCCGCTCCGGGCTGGGGGCCCTCCGCTCACTGTCGGCTGCTCCCTGGCGGTCGCCACGCCGACCTGGCTCGACGAGTACGCCCGGGCCCGGCACGGGCGCGCCGACGCCTCGCCCTCGCGACGCTGGCCCCGCAGGACACGGCCCCCGGTTGCCGGCTGCTCCCTGGCGGTCGCCACGCCGAGCTGGCTCGACGAGGACACCCGGCCCCGGCACGGGCGCGCCGACGCCTCGCCGTCGCGACGCTGACCCGGCAGGACAACGGGCCCTGTTCGTTCGCTCCGAGCTGGAGCGGCCGGCTCACTGGCTGCTCTCCCTCATCGAGAACCGGTCAACCGAAGAAGACCTTGGCCACGTCGTGCAGGGCCGGGTCGACCAGCTTGAGCTCGCCGGTCGCCTCGCTCAAGGGCACTCGCACCACCTCGCCGCAGCGCAGGGCGACCATGTGACCGAAGGCGCCGTCGTGCACGGCGTCGATGGCTGCGATGCCGAAGCGGGTCGACAGCACCCGGTCGAAGGCGGTGGGCGTGCCGCCCCTCTGCACGTGGCCGAGGACGATGGAGCGGGTTTCGTGCCCGGTGCGCGACTCGATCTCGGTGGCCAGGGCGTCGCCGATCCCGCCGAGACGGGCATGGCCGAAGGCGTCGACCCCTCCGGTCGTGGTGGCGAAGGTCCCGCCCGTCGGCGTCGCCCCCTCGGCGACGACGACGATCGACGCGTACCGCCCCCGTCCCTCGTGGCGGTGCCGGATGGCTTCGCACACGACCTCGATGTCGAAGGGTTCCTCGGGGATCAACACCATCATCGCCCCACCGGCGATGCCCGACCACAGGGCGATGTGGCCGGCGTGGCGGCCCATGACCTCGACCACCATCACCCGGTCGTGGGACTCGGCCGTGGTGTGGAGGCGGTCGATGGCGTCCACGCAGACCTGTACCGCGGTGTCGAACCCGAAGGTCAACTCGGTGGCGGATAGGTCGTTGTCGATGGTCTTGGGCACGCCGACCACGGCGACGCCACGCTCGGCGTGGAGCCGGCTGGCGACGCCGAGGGTGTCCTCGCCGCCGATGGCCACCAGAGCGTCGATGCCGTTGCGTTCCAGGGTCGCGGTCACCGCCTCGACGCCGCCGTCGAGCTTGAACGGGTTGGTACGTGACGATCCCAGCACCGTCCCGCCCCGGGGCAGGGTGCCCCGCAGGCGTTCGACCGACAGCTGGTCGGCGACGTCCTCGACCAGGCCCCGCCAGCCGTCGCGGAACCCGAGCACGTCGTCACCGAAGACGACCTCGGCCTTACGCACCGCCGCCCGCAGGACGGCGTTGAGACCGGGGCAGTCACCCCCGCCGGTGAGCATCCCGACGCGCATCGCCAACCTCCGTGGGTCCAGGCGGCCTCGACGTTAGCTTCGTCCCGTCCGTCGACGTGGCGGGCCGGGGCCGAGGCCCGAGCCCTAGAGTCCCGGACCATGGCCGTTGTCATCGCCATCGATGCCGGCACCACCGGCGCCCGGGCGCTGGCGGTCGACGAGGGGGGGACGGTGCGCGCCGTTGCCTACCGCGAGTTCCCCCAGTACTTCCCCCGGCCCGGATGGGTGGAGCACGACCCCGACGAGATCTGGGGCGCAGTACAGGCGGTGGTGGCCGAAGTTGTCGCCGCGCTGACCGCCGATGACAATACGGAGCCGGTGGCCGCCATCGGGGTGGCCAACCAACGCGAGACGGTGGTGGCGTGGTCGCGCGCCGATGGCAGGCCCCGGCACCGGGCCTTGGTATGGCAGGACCGCCGGACCGCCCCCCGCTGCGACGAGCTGCGCGCCGCCGGGCACCTGGAGCAGGTCCGAGCCGCGACCGGGCTGGTCCTCGACCCCTATTTCAGCGCTTCCAAGATCGAGTGGCTGTTGGGAGAAGGCAGTGTGGCGGCCGACGCCGACCTCGCCGTAGGCACGGTGGACTCATGGCTGGTGTGGAAGCTCACCGACGGGGCGGCCCACGTCACCGACGTGTCCAACGCCAGCCGGACGCTCCTCTTCGACATCGGGAAATGCTCGTGGTCGGCCGAGCTGTGCGACCTGTTCGGTGTCCCGGAACGCATCCTGGCCGAGGTACGCCCGTCCTCGGCCCGCCTCGGCGTCACCGCGGCCGGCGTTGTCGGCGGACTGGCGGCCGGGGTGCCGGTGAGCGGTGTTGCCGGCGACCAGCAGGCCGCCTTGTTCGGGCAGGCCTGCTTCGTCCCGGGCATGGCCAAGAGCACCTACGGCACCGGGTCGTTCGTGCTCCTGAACGTCGGCGACCGCTACCCGCCGCCGGTGGACGGCCTTCTCACGACGGTGGCCTGGCAGCTGGGCGACGGCGACGCGCCCGTCACCTACGCCTACGAAGGGGCGATCTTCGTGACTGGCGCGGCGGTGCAATGGCTGCGCGACGGCCTCGGGCTCATCGACCGGGCCGACGAGGTCGAGGCGCTGGCCGCCTCGATCGAGGACAGCGAGGGCGTCGTTTGCGTGCCCGCCTTCACTGGGCTCGGGTCGCCATGGTGGGACCCCTACGCCCGGGGGACGATCGCCGGCATCACCCGGGGGACGGGCCGGGCCCACATCGCCCGGGCGGTGCTCGAGTCGATGGCGTTCTCCACCCGAGATGTCGTGGCCGCCATGGGCGCCGCCGGCGTCCCGCCCCTGGCCCAGCTCCGAGTGGACGGCGGCGCGGCCGGCGACCTCGTACTCAAGCTCACCGCCGACCAGATCGGCGTGCCCGTCGCCCGCTCGGCGGCGCACGAGGCCACCGCCATGGGGGCGGCGTTCCTGGCCGGGCTGGCCGAGGGGGTGTGGTCGTCACTCGACGAGGTCTCCGCCCTGTGGCGTCCCGACCAGGAGTGGCAACCGCCTCGGCGGCGGGGCGTCCCCGACCAGCGCTACGGCCGATGGCTCGACGCCGTCTCCCGGGCCCGCCGGTGGGCGGTGTAGACGGGACACTAGGTCGCGGTGGCGACCGGTCGCAGCTGTTGGTGGCGGATGTCGGCGATGCGGGCCAGGG
>JBQTIQ010000045.1:0-23942 GCA_052387955.1 Acidimicrobiia bacterium
GGGCCCCTCGGTTCGGCGTGGGGGGGGGGGGTGGGGTGGCGCTTTTTGCGCCCCCCGGGCCGGCCGCGCCCCCCCCCGCCCCTGGTGGGGGGGGGGCCGGCCGGCGCCCGTCAAGGGGAGTCAGGGGAGATCAGACCGGCTCAGCTCGAACCGAAACCACCGAAGAAGCCGCCGCCGGCGCCGCCGAACAGGCCGCCCATGCTGCCGAAGAGACCACCGAGCATGCCGCCGGTCTGGCCGCCACCGCCCAACAAGCCGCCCAGGCCACCGAGGCCCCCGAGCAGGCCGCCGGTCTGGCCGCCACCGCCCAACAAGCCGCCCAGGCCGCCCAGGCCACCGAGCAGGTCGCCGCCGGGCAGGGTGCCCGTACCAGCGCCCGTGCCCGGCCCGGTGCCGAGCACACCGCCGGGGACCAGGCCCTGGATGGGCAACATCGACAGGATCGTCTGGGGCAGCTGCATCAGCACGTCGATGGGCAGCAGGCTCAGGATCGTTGTCGGGAGCTGGGTGAGGACGTCGATGGGCAGCGCGCTGAGGATCGTGGTCGGCAGTTGGGTGAGGATGTCGAGGGGCAGCCCGGCGAGGACGTCAGTGGGCATCGACGACATGACGCCGGTGGGCATCATCGACAGCACCCCGGTCGGGAGCATGGTGAGAATGCTCGACAGGATGTCCATCGGGAGCTGCAGCAGCGTGCCCAGCGGGAGCTGGGAGAGGATGTCGAAGGGCAGCTGGATCAGCTCGCCGATCGGGAGCTGGGCCAGCAGGCTCAGGGGCAGCTCGATCAGCTGGTCGATGGGCAGGCTCGACAACACGTCGAGGCCGGGCACGCCCGAAGGCGCCGACGTGGTGGCCACCACGTCGCCGGACACGTCCCCGGCCGGCGTCGTCACATCGGGCAGCACCGATCCGGCGACGTCGGGGATGGGCAGCGACGGCATCGTGAGGGGTGGCACCGTGGGCACCGGTACGTCGTCGACGACGTCGGGCAACAGGTCGACCAGGGCGGCGCCGGTCGCCGACGTCGCCTTCACCGACGAGCTCGAGGCGCGGTCGGGCCACACCCGGGCGACGGCACCGAACAGGACTGCGGCCGCCGCCGCGCCTACGAGGACTCTCCGGGCCACGCCCGGCCCTTCGCCATAGGTGGTGGTGCGAGCGGGAGAGGGTTTGGTGTGGTCAGCAATCGGCAACGTCGGTTCTCCTGGTGCGGCGGGGATGAGGGTGTGCCCGACGAGAGCGGCGAGCGCCGGGCTCGGCGCCGGCACCGCTTCGATGGCGAGGGCCCTGATGTCCTCGAGGACGGCGGCGACGGCCAGCAGACCGGGGTCGAAGTCGTCGTCGGCGAAGACGCCGTTGTCGGGCTCGTCATCGAGCAGAGCCGACGCCTCGGCGTCGGTGACCTCGTGGGGGGGCACGTCCCAGCTATCGATGGGCCCCCTCATTCGGACACCGCTTCCGTGAGAATTCTTCGAAGTGTCCCGAGGCCACGCCGGCTCAGCGCTTTGACCGCGGTGTTCGGGCGTCCGACGACAAGCCCGGTTTCCTCGACCGACAGGCCACCGATAAATCGCAACAGGATGACGTCTCGCTGCTGAGGCGTGAGCTGGTCGAGAAGATCGCGCACGCGCTCGTCGGCGAGGCGACGGAGGGCGTCGAGCTCGGCGTCGCCGCCGGCGATCTCGTGACAGCCGTCGACCGACACCGTGGGCACCCGTCGCTGACGGGCGCGACGAGCGTCGATCAGGCGCCGATGGGCGATGGTCAGCAGCCACGAACGGAACTCGGGTTCGGCCCCTTCGAAGCGATCGAGGCCGCGGAACGCCTGCAGGAACACCTCGCTGGTGAGATCGTCGGGATCCTCCGCACCTTGGATGCGGAGGTAGCCCGCGACGACGGGAGCGAGGGCGCGCCAGAGTTGGTCGAAGGCGGCGCGGTCGCCGCCTCGCGCCCGCTCGAGCACGAGCGCAAAGCTCGAAGGTGCAAAGGCTGTGGCCGTCCTACTCATCCGCGCCCTCCCGGTTTCGTAGTCCCTTTCGGCGGAATCGGGCGCGTCCTTGAACGGTTGACGAACCATCGTCACCCTCGTAGTTCGCCTCAATGCCCCGACGGCACGGATTAGCTGTCTCGGAAATGAGGAGGGCCAGGGCGGGGACCAGCCCACAATGACTAGGAACTGACCGGACGAGATGCCACAGGGACTAGACCGGTGCCCCAGACGACGAACGGAGCGACCGTGGACGACGAGCAACAGCAGGCGTGGGCGCGGGAGCTGGTCGCGGCTCGCGACGAGCGCCGCACCATCGATCCCATCTCCGACCGGGTGCCGCTCTCGATGGGCGAGGCCTACGCCATCCAGCACCTCGTGACACAGGCCTCGCTCGACCGGGGGGAGCGCATCGTCGGCTGGAAGCTAGGCTACACCTCCCAGGCCATGCGGGAGCAGATGGGGGTGGACGAGCCCAACTTCGGTCCCTTGACCGACGCCATGCTGCTGGCCTCCGGTGACTCGGTAAGCCCGGTGCTGTCCCAGCCCCGGGTGGAACCTGAGATCGCCCTGCGCTTCGGCCGCCCGCTCGAGGCCGGGGCCACCGTGGACGGTGTGCTCGAAGCGGTGGACGACGCCATCGCCTGCCTCGAGGTCGTCAACTCGGTCTACACCGGCTACCGCTTCACCATCGCCGACAACACCGCCGACCAGTCCTCGGCGGCCCAGGTCGTGCTCGGCCCGGCCCTTCCCGCCAAGGACGGTTTGGAGCTCGTCCAGGTGCGGCTCGAGCACAGCGACGGCACCACCGCCGACGCCACCGGCGCGGCGGCATCGGGGCATCCCGCGGCCAGCGTGGTATGGCTGCTCGAGCAGCTCGGGGGCCGCGGCCGGCGCATCGAAGCCGGCGACGTGGTCATCACCGGCGGGCTGACGAAGGCGTTGCCGCTGGGCCCGGGCGACACCATCGGCGCCACCTTCGACGGCCGCACCACCGTGGTGGTCCACCGGGCCTGAGGCAGGGCATCCCGGTCTCCCTCGTACCCTTCGTCCCGATGGGTGACTTCCCGGCCGCGCTGTCGGTCCTCGACCTCGCCCCGGTGGGCGAGGGCTACACGAGCTCCGATGCCCTCCGCAGCTCGGTGCAGCTCGCTCGCCATGCCGAGGCGCTGGGCTATACCCGCTACTGGGTGGCTGAGCACCACGGGATGCCCGGTATCGCCAGTTCGTCCCCGGCGGTGCTGGTGTCGTCGCTGGCCGCCAACACGTCGACGATCCGGGTCGGCTCCGGCGGTGTGATGCTGCCCAACCACGCCCCGTTGGTGGTGGCCGAGCAGTTCGGGATGCTCGAAGCCCTCTACCCCGGGCGCATCGACCTCGGCATCGGGCGCGCCCCGGGCACCGACCCGGTCACCGCCCGGGCGCTCCGGCGCACGACGGCGCCGCTGTCGGCCGACGACTTCCCGGTCGAGCTGTCCGAGCTCCTGGGCTTCTTCAGCGGCGCCTTCCCCGAGGGCCACCCCTATCGCGACGTCCGGGCCGTCCCCGGCCGGGGTGACACGCCGGCGGTATGGCTGTTGGGGTCGACCGACTACAGCGCCCAGGTCGCCGGCCTCCTCGGCCTACCGTTCTCGTTCGCCTACCACTTCGCCGCCGCCAACCTCATGCCCGCGGTCGTCGCCTACCGCCGGCGCTTCGAGCCGTCGGAGACCCTGGAGAAGCCCTATCTGGCAGTTGGGATCACGGTCGTGTGCGCCGAGACCGAGGCCGAGGCCCGCTACCAGGCCGGCCCCGGGGTGCTGTCGTTCCTGCGGGTGCGCTCCGGCCGGGCCGGCAAGTGCCCCACCCCTCAGGAGGCGGCCGAGTACAACTACACGCCCTCCGAGCGCCTGATCGTGCACGAACTGCAGTCGGCCCAGGTGGTGGGCACCCCCGACACCGTGCGCCGGCGCCTGTTGGGGCTCGTCGAGCGCTGCGGCGCCGACGAGTTCGTCGTGAGCAACGTGGTCCACGGCCACGAGGACCGGGCTCGCTCCTACCGGTTGCTGGCCGAGGCGGTCGGCCTGCGGCCGCCGCCGGCGACGGCGCTGAATTCCGGGACCGCTCCGAATAGATAACCCGGTAACGTATTCGATGTGAAGCCCTGCGGCCGGAACCGATGAGCCGGAAGCTCCGGGGGCTCAGCCGGGACACGTTCCAGTCCTTGCGTGTCCGCAACTTCCGGCTCTTCTTCGCCGGCCAGCTGATCTCCCAGGTCGGCAACTGGATGACCATGATCGCCATGGCGCTGCTCGTGCTGCGCCTCGACGGCAGCGGCCTCGACGTCGGCATCCTCACCGCCTGCCAGTTCGCTCCCCTCCTCGTGCTCGGACCATGGGCCGGGCTGGTCGCCGACCGTTCCGACAAGCGCACGCTGTTGATGACCGTGCAGGTGCTGGCGATGGTCCAGTCCTTCGTGCTCGCCGGCCTCGTCTTCAGCGGCGAGCCGCCGCTGTGGGCCATCAACCTGGTGGCGCTCGCCGGTGGGTTCGCCTTCGCCTTCGACAACCCCACCCGTCGGGCCTTCGTGGTCGAGATGGTGCCCGAGGCTCAGGTCCACAACGCCGTCAGCCTCAACAGCGCGCTGATGACGAGCTCGCGCATCGTCGGCCCCGCCCTCGCCGGCCTGTTGGCCTCGACGGTCGGCTTCGGTTGGACGTTCCTGGCCGACGGCCTGTCCTACCTCGCCGTCATCGGGGCGTTGTACCTGATGAACCCGGACGAGCTGCGGCGACCGCCGGCGACGCCCCGGGCCCGGGGCCAGGTGCGAGCCGGCCTGCGCTACGTGCGCACCGTCCCCGACCTCTGGGTCCCGCTGGTGATGATGGCCCTCATCGGCACGCTGGCCTTCAACTTCCAGGTCGTCATGCCCCTGTTCGTCGTGCGCGACCTCGGCGGCGAGGAGAGCGCGTTCACGTTGTTGTTCTCGGTGATGAGCCTGGGGTCCTTCGTGGGCGCCCTCGTCACCGCCCGGCGCACCCGGATCGAGCTGCACCATCTGGTCGCCGGGGCCACCGGCTTCGGGTTCTCGATGGCGGCCCTGGCGCTGGCCCCCAACCTGGCGGTGGCGTTCCCCATCGGGGCCCTGGTCGGCTGGTTCAGCATCGCCTTCCTGACCGCCGCCACCGCCATCACCCAGGTGCGGGCCGATCCCGCCATGCGGGGCCGGGTCCTTGCCCTGCAGGCGATGGTCTTCCTCGGCAGCACACCCCTCGGCGGCCCCGCGCTGGGCGCCATCTCGGACGCCTGGGGCGCCCGGGCCGGCCTCGCGGTCGGCGCCGGCGCCTGCCTGGCGGCGGCGGCAGTCGGGCAGCTCGCCGGCCGACGCCTTGCGGCCGCGCCGCCCGACGTCGATCCCGCCCCCGACGAGCACCCCTCGGTCCCCCTCCCCATCGCCGGCTGAAGTGCGAGCGGAGCAAGTGCTTCAGGCCGATCCCTATCCGGCTCCAGGTCCGTGGGCGGTGATGTAGGCGTCGGGATCGAACCGGCGGGTCTGACGCCGGAAGCGGAACGTGAACGTGGGCCACAGCGTGGTGTTGTGGCCGTGGTCGTCGAGGTACCAGCTGCGGCAGCCACCGGTGGTCCAAACCGAGCGGGCCGAACGCGCTTCGAGGTCGCGGGTGTACGCCTCCAGCGCCTGCGGCCGTACCTCGACGGTGGACAGGCCGTCGTCGCCCAGGGCCCGCAGGCAGCTCGTCACGTAGTCGACCTGGGCTTCGATCATGTACACGAGCGAGCTGTGGCCGAGACCGGTGTTGGGCCCGACAAGGAGGAAGAGGTTGGGGAAGCCGGCCACCGTGGTGCCTTTGTAGGCCCGCATCCCGTCGTGCCAGGCGTCGGCCAGCAGCCGTCCGTGACGGCCCCGGAGGCGACCGGCGGCGGGGTAGTCGGTGACGTGGAAGCCGGTACCGAGGATGATCGTGTCGGCCGGGCGGTCGACGCCGTCGGCGGTGAGGACCGACCGGCTCCGGACCTCGACGATCGCCGACGTCACGACATCGACGTTGTCCTCGGTCAAGGCCGGGAAGTAGTCGTCCGACAGCAGGATGCGCTTGCAGCCGAGGGTGTAGTCGGGGGTCAGCGCCGCCCGCAGGGCCGGATCGATGACCTGGTGGCGCAGGTGCGCCCGGGCCACCTTCTCGCCGCCCCGCAGGAAACGGCGGTCGACGGTGAAGCCCAGCACGACCAGCTCCCGGGCCCAGTAGATCGCCGACCGGCTCACGGCCTGGGCCACCGGCAGACGCCGGTACAGCCAGCGCTCGGCCGCGCTGATGGCCCGGTCGCGACGGGGCACGACCCAGGGCGGGGTGCGCTGGTAGACGTCGAGGTGCGCCACCACGGGCTGGATCCGGGGCACGAACTGGACGGCCGACGCCCCCGTCCCGATGACCGCCACCCGCTCACCGGCCAGCGAGTGGCGGTGGTCCCACCGGGCGGAGTGGAACATCGTCCCGCCAAAGCTCGACAGGCCGGGCAGGTCGGGGACCGCCGGCTCGCTCAGCGCCCCCATGGCGGCGACGAGGAACTGGGCCGAGAACTCCGTCGACCGGCCACTGCCCCCCATGACGGCTTGGACCAGCCAGCGGCGGGTCTCGTCGTCCCAGCAAGCCTCGACGACCTCGTGCCCGAACCGGACGTGGGGCAGCACCCCGAAGCCCTCGGCGCACCGCCGCAGGTAGGCCTGGATCTCGGGCTGGGGCGAGTACGACCGGGCCCACTCGGGGTTGGGAGCGAACGAGTAGGAGTACAGGTGCGACGGCACGTCGCAGGCACAACCGGGGTAGGTGTTGTCGCGCCAGGTGCCGCCGATCTCATCGGCCCGCTCGAGCACCACGAAGTCGTCGGTGCCTTCGCGCCGCAGGCGATCGGCCATGGCCAAGCCGGCGAAGCCGGCCCCGACGACGATGACCTTCACGACCTCCATGGCGCCGGCGACCGTACGCGATCACCAGGTGAATGCGCTGAGACACGGTCAATAACCGTCCTCCCCTACACTCGGCGACCGTGATCGTCGAACGGGAGGGGACGGTGCGGCAGAACGAACGGCCCCTGCGCGCCGTGAGACAGGCGCCAGCACGGGTCGAACGCCGCGAGCGGCCCTTGCGAGCCGTGCGCCAGGTGCCGACGGCTGCTGTCGAGGCGGTGCCCGGCGCTGCGCTGGCACCCGTCGGAGGCCATCCGACGCCGGTGCTCGAGAAGGCTCCGGTCGCACGCACGACGGCGGGGACGCCGTTTCGCGGCCCGTACGCCGGAGGGCCACCACCAGCGGTCCTCCAGCGCGAGATGCCGAAGCTGAAGCGGTTCCGGCTCCGCGAGCTGGCCCGGATGGGCGCGGTGGGCGCGGTGGTGCCGGCCATGGTGCTCAAGTCGATGGTGGTGGGCGTCTTCCGGCGGCGCAAGCGCTCGTTCAAGACCATCGCCGCCGACGGCTTGGTCGACGCCTTCATCGTCCTCGGTCCCACCTACGTCAAGCTCGGACAGCTCATCAGCTCGTCGCCCGGGGTCTTTCCTCCCACCCTGGCCGACGCTTGCCAGCGCTGCCTCGACGAGGTCCCCCCGTTCTCGGCCGCCGCCGCCCGTAAGGTCGTCGCCGCCGACCTCGGTTGCCGTACCGAGGACGTGTTCGCCTCCTTCGAGGACGTGCCCCTGGCGGCGGCGTCGATCGCCCAGGTCCACGCCTGTGTGCTGGCCGACGGCCGCCATGCGGTCGTCAAGCTCCAGCGGCCCCGTATCGCCCGGCGGATGAACACCGACCTGCGCATCATGTACCGCCTGGCGCGGGTCTTGATGCGCTTCGAGCTGGGCCGGGTGGCCAACGCCACCGCGGTGGTCGAGGACCTTCATCAGGTCACCAACCAGGAGCTCAACTTCGCCCTCGAGGCCCACCGCCAGACGCGGTTTCGCAACGGCATCGGCGCCTTCGGCGACAACGACTACATCACGGTGCCCGAGGTGTACTGGGACTACTGCGGACCGCGGACCATCTGCATGGAACGCATGTGGGGCATCCCCATGGACGAGTTCGAAGCCCTCAAGGCCCGGAACATCGACGGGGAGATGGTGCTGCGCCGGGGGGTCAAGGTGTGGATGGAAGCGGCCATGGTGCACGGCCCCTTCCACGGCGACGTGCACGCCGGCAACCTGTGGGTGCTCGACGACGGGCGGGCGTGCTACCTCGACTTCGGGATCATGGGCGAGCTCGACGACCAGTGGAAGCAGATCCTGCGCGACCTCCAGTACACGGCCATGATCGACGGCGACTTCACCCGGGTGGCGCGCAACTGGAAGGACGTCGGCGTCGTGCCCGAGTCGGCCGGCACCGACGAGGACGTCGGCAAGCGGATCAAGGTGGTGCTCGACCCTCTCCTCGACATGACCGTCGGCGAGATGCGCATCGGCGACCTGTTGAAGCAGAACTTCGACCTCGCCAAACAGCTCGGCGCCCACCTCCCCAAGGAGCTCGTCCTCATCTCCAAGCAGCTCCTGTACTTCGAGCGCTACGCCAAGGAGCTGGCCCCCAACTACCGCCTGGCCCGGGACATCTACCTGGTCAAGAACGTGTTCCCCGATGCGGTGGCCACCAAGGCCGCCGAGGACGGCATCGACCTGCCCGACTGAGCCGGCTGGTCTGCTGCGGGGCTCCTGAGATTTCGGGCTGTCCAGTCGCCGCGGCCCCGGCCACCGCCGGCCCGAAGGCCTAACCTATGAGGATCTCTGCATATGACGAGAGGGACCCTCATCTGCTGTCGGCGGCGGACGTCGCGGCGCGTTCGCACGGCCGGGAACGCCGGCTGCGATTGGCCCTGGGGCTGAACCTGGCCGTGGCCCTCGGCCAGGTGGTGGCGGGCGTGCTCAGCGGCTCGCTCGGGCTGTTGGCCGACGCGGGCCACGGGCTCACCGACGTGGCCGCGGTGCTGGTGACGATCGTCTCGCTGCGGCTGGCCCGGCGGGCGCCCACGGCGACCCGTTCGTACGGCATGCACCGGGTCACGATCCTCGCCGCCCTGGCCAACGCCGCTGCCCTGTTGGGAGTCACGGCCTGGATCATGGTCGAGGGTGCCCGACGCCTGATCGCTCCGGTGGCGGTAAACGGGGGGCCGGTCCTGGTCGCCGCCGGCGTCGGGCTGGTGGCCAACGCCATCGCCGCCGTCGTGGTGCACGAACGCCACGGCCATGACCTCAACATGCGCTCGGCCGCCCTGCACCTCTTCGGCGACGCCGCTGCCTCCGCCGGGGTCGCCGTGACCGGAGCGGTGATCCTCCTCACCGGCGGCTGGTACCGGCTGGACCCGCTCGTCTCGTTGGCCATCGCCGCGCTGTTGGCGGTGCAGGCGTGGCGCCTCCTACGGGCCAGCGTCGAGGTGCTGCTCGAGGCCACACCTACCGGCCTCGGCGTCGACGCCCTTTGCGGCGCGGTCGCCGCCGTCGACGGGGTAGAGGGGGTGCACGACGTGCACGTGTGGTCGCTGTCGAGCGAGATGCGGGCGCTGTCGGCCCACGTCGTCCTGTCGGGCCACCCGACGCTGGAGGAGGCGCAGGTGGTGGGCGAGCACGTGAAGGCTGTCCTCGGGACCGAGTTCGGCATCGCCCACGCCACCCTCGAGCTCGAGTGCGAGAGCTGCGCGCCCGCCGGTGCCGACCCCTGCGGGATGACCCCACCGGAGCTGGCGCGACCGACGGCGACGTCGCCGGGCTGAGGCTGCACCGGCGGCTGGTACGTTCGCCGCCTGCGTGCCGGGGCGATCGAGAGGCGAATGAAGGAGGCGCTTCGCCGTCGGCTGCTCGTGCGGCCCTGGTTGGCCCGGGCATCGGTGCGCTCCGCCCGGATGCTGGGAGCGAACGCGCCAGCCCGCCGCCTGGCGTCGGCGGCCAACGATGTCGCCATCGCCGTCCTGCCCTACTCGCTCACCGGCGAGATCAACGGTCGCTTCGTGATGGAGACGTGGCGTGACACCGACCAGGTGGCGATGGCCGTGCGCGAGCACGGCTGGGGAACCTTCGAGTACCCGATGGCGCTCGTGTTCGCCCGGGCCGTGAAGCGCGCCCGCGGCGCCATCTACGACGTCGGTGCCAACACCGGCTTCTACAGCCTCCTCGCCGCTCGCACCCGGCCCGACCTGGCGGTGCGGGCGTTCGAGCCGTTCCCGCCACCCCGGGAGCGTCTCGAGGGCAACCTCGACCTCAACGGTCTTCGCGCCAGGGTGGAGGTCGTGCCCGAGGCGGTGGGGCCAGAACCGGGACGGGCCGCGCTCTACGTACCGCCCCGCGACCACGTGCTGGTCGAGACCAGTGCCAGCCTGAACCCTGGTTTCGTCGACGGGATGGTCTCGACGTTGGAGGTGCCGGTGACCACCGTCGACCTTTTCGCCCGCCAGGCCGGTGACCGGGTCGGGGTGATCAAGATCGACGTCGAGAGCCTCGAGCACGCCGTCCTGGCGGGAGCGGCGGCCAGCCTCGACCGGGACCGGCCGGTGGTGTTCGTGGAGGTGCTCGAATCGGGCGACGCCGAAACCATCGACGAACTGCGCCGGCGCGCCGGATACGTCGATGTGCAGCTCCGTCCCCACCACGCCGTGCTCGGCTATCCCGTGCGCTACGAGCCCGCCTCGTGGAACCACCTGCTCCTACCCGAAGAACGTCTCGACGCCGGCCTGTCGTTCCTCACGGAAGCCGGGCTCCTCATCGCCGAACACTGAGCTCGCTCATGGCCCCGCTCTTGCTCAGCGGGAGCCAGCTCAGCGGGAGCGGCGCTTGTAGTTGGCCCGCATCTCCTTGGTGCGGGACTTCCAGACGCTCACGTCAGCCCGACGGAGCAACGGGTCGGACCGGCGGGCCTGCGCCGCCCCTTCCCGCTCGAGCTTGCGGTAGCTGGCCAGCCGGTCCTGGTCCAGGACCCCGTCGCCGACGGCGGCGAGTACCGCGCAGCCCGGCTCGACGTCGTGGTGACAGTCGTCGAAACGGCACTGCGCCGCCAGCGCATCGATCTCCGGGAAGGCGCGGCCGAGGCCCTCCCCGTCGCCGACGAGGCCCAGGCTGCGCAGGCCCGGCGTGTCGATCAGCACGCCACCACCGGGCACGCACACCAACTGCCGCGAGGTGGTGGTGTGCCGGCCCCGGGCATCGCCGTCCCGTACCGCTCCCGTCGCCAGCACCTCGGCGCCCAGCAGGGCGTTCACCAGCGACGACTTCCCCGCCCCCGACGGGCCGAGGAGCACCGCGCTACGACCGGGCTGCAGCATCGCCCGCAACACCTCGATTCCTGCGCCGGTCACGATGCTGGTCGGCACCACGTCGACGCCGACCAGACGGCCCTCGAGGGCGGCGACGTCGTCGGCGCCGGCCAGGTCGGTCTTGGTCACCACCACCACCGGCCGGGCGCCGCTCTCCCACGCCACCGCCAGCTCCCGCTCGACACGGGCCGACCCGAGACGGTCGGACGGGGCCGTGATGAACACCAGGTCGACGTTGGCCGCCAGGACCTGGACCGTCGAGCCGTCGGGATCGAGGCGCGACAGCTCGGACCATCGGGTCAGCACGGCGACGACCTCATCGCCGTCGAGGACGACCCAGTCCCCCACCACCGGCAGGATCTCGGACCGGGCCGAGCGCTCGACGCCGTCGGCCGCGACGACGACAGAGGCGGAGCGCTCGACGCGGACCACCCGGGCGGGCGCGGCCTCGGGCCGGCCGCTCTCGTTGAACAGGGCAAGGACGCGTTCGTCCCATCCGAAGGGGACGAGCGCAGGACGTGGATCAGCCAACACGGCTCCTCGAGCGAGGGCCACTCCCCGGCGGCGGGTGCGTCAGCAGGGAGCGGACGATGAACAGGACAGGAGTTCGGCCGCGAACGACCACCGCATCGCGTCAAGGACCGTCATCGGGCACACCCTCCTCTCCCATTCGTCTGCCGGCAGGGTAGACCGCAGCCGGTGCCGGTACCCCACAGATTCCTGTGCCGCCCGGCGGGGCGGGACGACTTCCCGGCCACGGGACCGGCCGCCCTCTGGCGCCGCCGCCGACGACCGCGCTAGCTGGGGGGCTGCGCCCCCCCGGCCCCCATCGCCGCCCGGCTCCCTGGCGGTCGCTCGGTCGGCATCTGCTCGGTCCCGGAACTTGTCACAACGTCAAGCATTCTCAGGACCGAGCAGATCTAGGTCGCTCGTCCCGGCGGCCGGGGCGCGTCGAAGCTCTCGCCCCACCAGCTGCGGCCGCCGGGCTTCGGGCCCGAGCCCGCCCCCCCCGGCCCGGTACCCCGTTGGGGCTGCGGCGCACTGGCCCGGGTACCGAAGTCGTCGTCGTCGTCGTCCCAGGCCTCGGCCGGGGCCAGGGCCGGTCGGGGGCTGCGGTCGTCGCGGTAGGAAGGCGACGGCGCGCTCGGCCTCGGCGTCGGTAGCTGGGTGTGGTGTCCCGAAGGCCCCGAGCGGGCCGGGGCGGCGGGTTCGGGCTCGCTGGTCCACGGGCCGACCTCGTCGGCCCGGGCGTAGTAACGGCGCAGCTCCTCGACCCGGGCGCGATCGAGGTGGCCGGTGAGCTGCCAGTGCGGGGCCTGGCGGACCAGGTCGGCCGACACCGACACCAACAAGCCGGTGCCCTGCGCCGAGGCCGCAGCAAAGGGCACCAGGGTCACCATGCCCAGCTGCCATTGGGTGTTGACCACCAGCCACGCCGGCTCACCGGTGTCGTCGTCGGTGTAGATGTCCTCGACCTCGCCGACCCGGTCGCCGGTCTCGTCCACCGCGGTGGCTCCTACCCAGCGGCGCACGAAGGCCCGGTCTTCGGCATTGAGGCGGCTTGGTCGAGGCGGCATGGCAGGTTCTCCCTACGGCCGCCCGGGGACGGCCATCGGCATCAGCGGCCACCCTAGGCCGTCGTGACCGCACCCGGCCGAGCCGGAGCCATCATCGTCGAGACGATGAAGTTCACGTGAAGGAGAGCCACCTAGGCTGCGATGATGGACGAGGTCCTGACCATCGGAGAGCTGGGTGAGCGGACCGGCGTGGCGGCATCGGCCCTGCGGTTCTACGAGGCCGAAGGGCTCGTTCACTCCACCCGTTCCGACGGCGGCCAACGGCGCTACGCCCGGGACGCCGTCCGACGCGTGTCCTTCATCCGGATCTCCCAGCAGGTCGGTCTTTCGCTCGACGAGATCCGGTCGGCCTTGGCGTCGCTGCCCGACAACCGAACGCCGACCAAGCGGGACTGGGAACGGATCTCCACCTCGTGGGCTCCCCGCATCGACGAGCGCATCGCCATGCTCGGACGCCTCCGTGACCGTCTCAGCGGCTGCATTGGCTGCGGGTGCCTGTCGCTGCGCATCTGCAAGCTGGCCAACCCCGACGACCGTGCCGCGGCCCGGGGCCCGGGGCCGCGCTACGTCCTCGACGCCGACTGAACCCGCCGGGCCTTCCGGCCCGCCCCAAGCGCCACGTCACGCCGTGACGCATTCGGGAGCGCCTCGGGGCGATCGCCACTAGGGTGGGTGGTTGAGCCGGTACAAGACCGGCTCAACAGCGAAGAGAGATTTCCTTGACTACAGGCACCGTGAAGTTCTTCAACGCCGAGAAGGGCTTCGGATTCATCTCGCGGGAGCAGGGCGACGACGTGTTCGTCCACTTCTCCAATATCCAGGGCAGTGGCTACAAGTCGCTCGACGAAGGTCAACGAGTCGAGTTCGACGTCGCTCCTGGCCGCAAGGGCGAGGAAGCCCAGAACGTTCGGCCGATCTGACTTCAGGTCCGCCAGTAAGGAGCCGCCGGCCTTTGGACCGGCGGCTCTTTCGCGTATCAGCCCCGCGCCGCCACCTCTCGTAGGACCTCCTCGTAGACGGCGACGTACTCGTCGACCATGCGGTCGTGGCCGAAGCGCTCGACCGCTACGGCACGGATGCCGGCCCGATCGAGCCCACCGGCCCGCTCGACGGCGGCGACCGCGCCGGCATCGTCATCGACCAGGAACCCCGTCGTCCCGTGCTCGATCAGCTCGGCCATGGACCCGCGTCGGGTGGCGATGACGGGCGTGCCGCACGCCATCGCCTCCACCACGCTGAACCCGAAGGGTTCGTCGAAATCGATGAGGTGCAGGAGGGCACCGGCCCCCCCGAGCACGGCCGCCCGCTCCGACGCGTCCACGGCGCCCACGAAGGACACCCGGTCTCCGTCGATGTGGGGCCCGACCTCGTCATAGAAGTAGCGCTCGTCCTGGACGATGCCGGCGATAACCAGGTCCCGCCCCGACTGCCGGGCCACCTCGATGGCGCGGGCGGTGCCCTTGTCGGGATGGATGCGGCCGAAGAACAACAGATAGCCCTCCGGGTCGGGGTGCAGCCCGTACTGGTCGGTGTCGATGCCGTGGTGGACGGTGGCGGCGTAGTCGAGGGCCCGATGGCGGTCGGCGTCGCTGATGGCGACGTAGGTGGTGCGCCGGTTGTAGCGCTCGTAGACCGGCAGGATCCGGGGCGACGAGAATCCGTGGATGGTCGTGACCATCGGCGTGCCGACGAGACCGGCGTAGGTCAGGGGCAGGAAGTCGAAGCCGTTGTGGACCAGGTCGAAGTCGGCGGCCCGCTCGAACACGGCGGCGATGTGGAGGCATTCGGCCACCTTGGGCTCGATGCCGGGGTCCTCTGACCACCCCGCCGGCACCACCGATTCCAACCGGGCCGCGGTGAGCGAATCGCCGCTGGCGAAGAGGGTCACGTCGTGGCCCCGGGCCACGAGGCCCTCGGTCAGCAGCGAGGCGAACAGCTCCCACGGCCCGTAGTGCCGGGGAGGCACCCGCCACGCGATCGGCGCCAGGACCGCTAGGCGCAGCGAAGGCGACGCGTCAGGCGAGGGTTTGAGGGCGACAGCTGAGCGTAGGGCCTGCTCAGACCGACCGGAGGTTCTCACAACGTGGGGACGACTCAACTAACCCGCAAGTCGCCGTCGCGGCCGCCAGGCGGCCGGCGACAGTCTGCGGAGGCAGGAGCGAAGCGACGCCCGCAGCAGACCGGCAAACTCGGCCTCGTCGGGAGTACCGGCCGGCACGCTTCAGGTTCACCTCTTGGAAGAGTCGCCTCGTCTGGGCTTGACGGCCGTCACCGGCGCAGTCGCCTGGTTTGCAGGCTCGACGCCTCGACCGAGCCTCTTCAAGGAGCTTCGTTTGCGCGTCCCTCGGCAGTCCCCGTCGACCGGGGTACCGCGCCCGGGCTCCGGTCGGTCCTTCGGGATCTTGAGCACGTTCCCGCCCACGCCGTGCGGGGTGGCGACGTTCTCGGCCGCGCTGACGGGAGGACTCGTCGCCTCGGGGGCCAAGGTCGGCGTGGTACGGGTCGGCGACGGGCCGGCGACCGCCGATCCCAGGGTGGTGGCCGACTGGCCCGCGGGCGCCGCCGGTTCGGCGGCCGACGCCGCCTGCACGCTGAACGGGTTCGACGTCGCCGTCGTCCAGCACGAGTACGGCTTGTACGCAGGCCCCGACGGCGAGGAGATCGTCGACTTGGTCCGCGGGCTCGACGTGCCCTCCATCGTCGTCGCCCACACGGTGCTGGCCGAGCCGACCGCGCATCAGCGGGCTGTTCTCGAGGCGGTCGCCGACGCCGCCGGCGCCGTGGTCGTGATGACCGACGCCGGCCGCCAGCGGCTGAGCGACGTCTTCGAGGTCGACGCGTCCAAGGTGCTCGTGATCCCTCATGGCGCGGCGGTGCCCCCGGGCCCGACCGCCGCCCATCCCCGTCACCTCGGTGGGCGACCCCTGTTGCTCACCTGGGGCCTCCTCGGCCCGGGCAAGGGGATCGAAGTGGCCATCGAGGCCATGGCCCTGTTGGCCAGCACCAAGCCCCGGCCCCGGTACCTCGTGGCCGGCAGTACCCACCCCAAGGTGTTCGCCGCCGACGGCGACGCCTACCGCGAGATGCTCATGCGCAAGACGTGGGAGAACGGCGCGGCGGCGTCGGTGTCCTTCGACGACGGCTACCGCAGCCTGGCCGCGCTGGGCGAACTGATCGCCGCCGCCGCCGTCGTCGTCCTCCCCTACGACTCACGCGACCAGGTCACCTCCGGTGTCCTGGTCGACGCGGTGGCCGCGGGACGGCCGGTCGTGTCCACCGCCTTCCCCCACGCCGTCGAGCTGCTCGCCAGCGGCGCCGGCATCGTGGTCCCCCAACGTGATCCCATGGCCCTCGCCTCCGCTCTCGAACAGGTGCTGACGGAGCCAGGGCTGGCCGACGAGATGGCCGCCGAAGCGAGGCGGCTCGCACCCGGGCTGGCATGGCCCGCGGTCGCCTCCCAGTACCTGGGCCTCGGCGAGCGGCTGCTCTCCGGGCTGGAAGCGGTGACGGCGTGAACGCACCCCGCGCCTCCTTCGCCCACGTCGTCGAGATGACCGACCGTCACGGCACCTACGAGCACGCCCTGCACGCGTCCCCCCGGGCCGAGCACGGCTATTGCACCGACGACATGGCGCGCCTCCTGGTGGTTGCCTGTCGCCAGCCCGCCCCCGACCGCGAGGTACGAGGCCTGGCCCGGACGGCCATCCGCTTCCTCGCCGACGCCCAGGGCGTCGACGGTGAGTGCCGCAGCCGCAAGAACGGCAAGGGCCGGTGGACCGGTCGGGGCACCGTCGAGGACTGCTGGGGGCGGATGGTCTGGGGCTTCGGCACCGCCGCCGCCCGGAGCACCGATCCCTGGATCGGCCCCGAAGCATTGTCCCGCTTCGATCGCGGTGCCCAGCGCCGCTCGCCCTGGATACGGGCCACCGCCTTCGCCGCGCTGGGTGCAGCCGAGGTCCTGGGCACCCACCCGGGCCATGGTCCCGCCTCCCGTCTTCTCGCTGACGCCGCCGACCGCTTCGGCAACCTTCGGCCGGTGCCACCGTGGCGGTGGCCGGAGGCCCGCCTCAGCTACGCCAACGCCGTGCTCCCCGACGCCATGATGGCCACCGGCGTCGCCCTGGAACGCACCGCGCTGGTCGACGAGGGCCTGGCCCTGCTGGGCTGGTTGCTGGAACGAGAGACCGTGGACGGGCACCTGTCGGTGACGCCTGCCGGCGGAGCCGGGCCCGACGACCCGGTACCGGGGTTCGACCAACAGCCGATCGAAGCTGCCTCCGTGGCCGACGCCTGCGCTCGCGCGGCCTCGATCACCGGGAGCCCGCAGTGGGCCGAGGGCGTGCGCTCGGCGGTGGCGTGGTTCGCCGGCGACAACGATGCCGACGCCCCCATGTGGGACCCGCTCACCGACGGCGGCTACGACGGCCTCGAGCCCGACCGACCGAACCTGAACCAGGGGACGGAGTCGACCCTGGCCCTCATCTCCACCCTCCAGCACGCCCGATGGCTGGTCCCGTCGCCGGGGTGAGGCCGGCCGGGCTGGTGACCCGCAGCCCGCTCCGCCTCGTTCCCGACGCCTCTCGAGTCGTCACCCGGCTGTTCGTCCCAGGCAACGAACCGTGGAGCGACAACTCCCGGGCGTCGGGTGTCGTCGGCCGCATCCTCGGCCTCGACGACGACGTCGTTGCCGCCGAACTGGCCGAGCTCATGGAGAGGTTCGGCCCCCGCCACCGCGACCTGGGCCAGACCTTCGCCCGCCACGCCGAACGGGTCAAGGACCGCATCGCCCCCCGCGCCGAGCTCAGCCCGGGACGCAGGCTCCTGCTCGGGGCCGCCTTCACCCACGAGTACTCCATCGAGGCCGCCGCCCTCTGCAATCCCTCGATGGTCGCCCTCCCTTCCGGGCCCGGTACCCCGAGCGGGAGCATCCGGTTCGCGGTGAGCGTGCGGGGCATCGGAGAGGGCCACCGCTCCACCATCGGGTTTCGCCACGGCCTCGTCGACGCCGAGGGCATCGTCACCATCGACGAACCCGGCCCGCACCCGGTGCTCGGCACGGTCGGCCCCGCGCAGCTCGACCGCGAGCTCTTCCAGGCCCACCTCGACCGGCTCGGCCAGGACGAGAGCGCCTCCTACGTGCTCGAACGGCTCGGCCCGTGCTTCAGCGGCGACGACCTCGACCATGAGCTCACGCACCTGATGAGCCAGCGCGACACCCGCCACAACGCCGAGGGCACCGCCCGGCGCATGCGACGGGTCGCCGAGCGCAGCTACACGGTGAGCTTCGGGCCCGGCCCGGCGCTGTCGGAACGGGTGTTGTGGCCGGCCATGCCGGCCGAGAGCAACGGCATGGAGGACGCCCGCTTCGTCCGCTTCGTCGACGACGACCAGGTCCGGTACCTCGCCACCTACACCGCCTTCGACGGCTCGTCGATCACCCAGCAGCTCCTGGAGACGGCGGACTTCTCGTCGTTCACGGTCTCACCGGTGGCCGGCCCGGGGGCGGCCAACAAGGGTCTCGCCCTCTTCCCCCGCCGGGTCGGGGGCCGCTACGCCGCCCTGTCGCGCTACGACGCCGAGCGCAACGCCATCGCCTTCTCCGACAGCCCCCACCACTGGGGCACGGCCTCGGTCCTGGAGAGCCCGCGCCAGCCGTGGGAGGTGCTCCAGCTAGGCAACTGCGGACCGCCTATCGAGACCCCCGCGGGCTGGCTCGTCCTCACCCACGGTGTCGGGCCGATGCGGACCTACAGCATGGGGGCGCTGCTCTTGGACCTCGACGATCCCTGCCAGGTGATCGGCCAGCTGGCGAGCCCGCTCCTGGCGCCGAGCGCCGACGAGCAGGACGGCTATGTCCCCAACGTGGTCTACTCCTGCGGCGCCTTGATGCACGGGGGCACGCTCGTCATCCCTTACGGCATCGCCGATGCCAGCATCGGCTTCGCCACCGTGCCGTGGGCCGACCTCCACCAAGCCCTCCTGGCGAGGGCATGACCGTGCTTGCTCGGGGGCTGCGCCCGCCGGCCCCGTCGTCGCCCGGCTCGCTGGCGCTCGCCCGGTCGACCGGTCACTGGCAGGGGCCCGCGAGCGATGTTGCACCAGTGACCCCGGCACGCCGGCGGAGCCGGACGGCCCACGGCCGCCGTCAGCCGGGCGGCGGCAGCGGCTCCTCCGAGGTGCCCACCGAGGCGCTGCCGACCACCGACCAGCCGTCCTCGACGGCACGCACCACCACCCAGGTCGTGAACTCGGAGAACGTCGGCCCCACCTTGTAGACGCGGTCGGGGCCGCTCTCGCGCTCGAGGACGGAACAGTAGGCGCCGACATCGGATCCGAGGTCGGTGCCCGAGCAGTCCCCGGCGTAGCGCTGGTCCTGGTCGGCGAACCATGCCTCCAGCGCGGCTTCGGGGGTGCGCTGGGCCTGCACGGGTTCCGGGCTCGGCGGCGTCGAGGCCGTCGCCGGGGTGGCGGGCTCTGGCTCCGAGCCCGGCGCCTCGGTCGACTCCGACCCTGTCGAACGGGTCGTGCTCGTCGACGCGCCCGCCGGGCCCGCCGATGCCGGCGACTGGGCCGCTTCGCCGTCGTCGCCGTCGCCGCAGCCGACGACGGCTGTCGCCGCCGCCAGCAGGGCGGCCACCGACCGAGCGATGCGGGGGCTCAACATCCCGCTCCGGGCCGGTCGGGGATGCCGGGGTCGATGACCTCGATGTGCACGTGGGGCCACGCCGGCTCCGCCGTCCGGTGGTCGTCCACCTGGGAGGCGAAGGGCAACTGCGTCGGCGCCGGGGCCAGCACCGTCTGGCCCGCGACCACTCGGTCCCCGCTCGAGACCTGGACGCCGTCGATGTGCAGCACCGTCACCTCCCAGCCCGGCCGGGCATCAGGCTCGACCACCACGTAGTCGTCGGAATAGTTGCAGTAGAGGACATAGGTACCGGCCCGTCTCACGGTCCCGGTGACCGGTGAACGGATCTCGGACCCCGGCTCGACGACGACGTCGGCGGCCGAACGCGAGCCCGTCCCCCGTTCGCGGGTCTCCAGTGTGATGGGAGCCACCGCTGTGGGCAGAACCTCCATCTGCTGGGCGCCGTCGTTGTTCGATTCGTGGAAACCGACCCGCTCGATGCGGGCGGCGGGGTGCACCAGCGTGAGCGGCCCGGCGACGGCGAAGGGCGACCATCCCGTCGGGGTGGCCCGGGGTGGGGGCGGGGCGCAGACGACGCCGGCCTCGACGCCGGGGCCCACGGCGGCGGGACCACCGAGGATGACGCTGCTGGACGCCCCCAGCCGGTCGATCTCGGCCTGGACCTCGACGGGCGTGCAGTCGGGCCGCACGAACAGGACCGGGCCGGGAGCGAGGCCGGCGACCACGCCGCCGCCGAGGGCGTCGGGAAAGTCGTAGCCGGTGGCGAGGAAGACCTTGGCCGCCCCGCCGGGGAAGAAGGCCGCCGAGACGTTCGCCGCGGTGCTGAAGCGGTCGGGGCCGCCGACGCGGCCGACGACCGGCGCGTACGCGCCCAGTTGCGCTTCGACCGAGGCCGACACCGCCCCGGTGCCGCCGAGCACGGTGATGGCCGGAGGGCGCAACCGGGCCAGTTCGGCGGCCGTCGCCGTCGGGATGGCGTCGCGGCCGACGAGGAGCACCGGGCCCCGCGAACCCACCGCCACCGGGCCGGCGGCCAAGGCGTCGGCGAAGTCGGCGCCCGAGGTGACGTGCACCACCGGCCCCGGCGCGAAGACCGCCTGGGAGACCGCGGCGGCGGTGGCCGACCGGTCGGCGCCGGACAGGCGGGTCACGCCGCCCGAGGTGTACGGACCCAGGGTGCGGTGCACGTCGTCGCTCACCGCCCCGGTGCCGCCGACCACGACGATGCGAGCGGGTCGCAGCCGGGCCAGCTCCGACGCGGTCGACGCCGGCACCGACTCCCGGGTGACGAGCAGCACCGGTCCCCCCTGGTGGGCGGCCGCCGGGCCGGCGCTGAAGGCGTCGGGAAAGCTCGTACCAGTGGCCACGTAGGCGACGGCCACCCCGGGCGGGAACATGCTCTGCGACACCGACGCCGCGGTCGCGAAACGGTCGCTGCCGGCAAGCCGGGTCGGGGCCGGCCCCGGCGCCGCCGCTCGGGCATAGACGAGCGAGGCCGCCAGCACCAGGACCAGGACGAGCCCGCCGGCGAGGCGGTACCGGACAGAGGAGAGTGCTGCGATGACGGGGCCGTCCCTTGTGGTCCTGGTCCGGTCGACCGCCCGGACATCGACACGAGATCATCCCACCGTGCGTGCTCATCTGCTGCGGCCCGGTGGCACACGTGTCACGATTCTCAGCGGAGCGGTGGCCGAGAGGACGAAGGCGGCGGTCTTGAAAACCGCAGGCTCGCAAGGGCCCGGGGGTTCGAATCCCTCCCGCTCCGCCCTCCCCGGGGGCTGCGCCCCCGCTCGCTCCGCCAGAGGGGCTTACAGGCGTCCACCGGCATGCGCTTGCCCATGCGGTCCGCCGCTCGCTCACCTGGGACCAGGGCCGTGAGATGCCCGAGCGCCCTTCCCCGAGGCGCTCGCAGGGTACTGCGGGACCACCCGGGCAGAGGGCGACCGAACGCGATCTCTTGCGCTGCTCGCCTGCCGAAGGCCACCGCACAGCGGTGAACCAAGGAAGGCGCGCCCGGACGATCGGCCATCACGGCCACACGGGCCGATTGGGTGCTTGCGGATCAAGGATCAGGCCTGTCGGCAAGATGCCGTGTCCTCCGGGGTGACTATGGTGAACTCCTGATCGCTGCCTTCTCCCACATCTATAGATAGTTCACACACGTCATTGCCCTGGAACATAGGCAATTCATTAGCAGATGCTTGGACTATATCTGGGCAACCAAAGGTACACGGCACGGTCTCAAACTTGATCGACACGATACCCATGGGCAGGTCAGCGGCCGAGACCAGATTGTAACGGAGAGATCCGGCCACTGCAGCTGGACCTCTCGAAGGGTGCGGCGGTTGGCGCTTACTCCGCCAGCGTGCTCACAGGCGCCCACTGGCATGCGCTTGTGTCTGCCGCACCCTCGACCAGCGCCAGAAGAGTAAATCGAGCCGGCGGCCAGGCCAAGCCCGAGAGGGAGTACCCATCGTCGCCCACCACTACAGCCCTCGCCTCTAAGGAGGGCGTAGCATTGATAATCGTGGCCGCTTTGGACTGGAATGAGGAAAAGTACGACGAGCGAGACTACGAGTAGCTCAAGTGCCAAGATGAGCAGTGCCCTAGCACGCCAACGTTCACTGAATTCAGTCTTGTCGTTACTCAATTTTTCTCTGCTGGTGGCAACGGCTGCCCACGACGGGAACTGGTGATGGTTGTGCGACTGACGAGTCACGCAACTCGAAGCGAGCTTACCCACCTATGTCGCTGGCCTATCTCTCCGCAGACACTAGTCGCCTGGACCGGGTTGAAACAGAATGAGTACGACCCAGCAACCCACATCCTGTCCACGGTCTGGACTAGGTCAACGGCTGCGATCATTTCATGATCGTCGAATAGAATGATCGTTTGCCCTATCCGTTCCGTCTCGTACCATTGTGACTGTGCTCGGAGGCCAGCACCTACTTGCTCATCCGTACGAGCAACCGCATCTCCAATCATTGCAGCAAGTGGAGCAAGGAGCTGGTCGTTACGAACGACTTCCACGACGGCCTGCTCTGCGGGGACGCCTTTGGCGGCGCTTCGCGTTTAGGCGGGGTTTGACGGGCTGAGGGTCCGCGGTTGGGGTCGGGGGTCTCGGCCATGGTTCGGGTGTCGAAGCCTGAGCATGGAGGAGACCCCCGTGGGGTTGGACCGTAGGCGTTGGGGCGAGTTGATCGTGGGACTAGAGGGGGTCGAGGTCCTGGAGGTCGCTCGGGGCAATGACGGGCGCCTGTGGGTGGTGATCGAGACGACCGACCGGTTGGCGTGGTGCTCGGTGTGCGGGGTGCGGGCGGTGGTGAAGGACCGGCCACGGGCCTATCTGGCGGATCTGGCGGCGTTCGGTTCGCCGGTGACGGTGTTGTGGGTGAAACGGCGGTGGGCGTGCTCGGAGCCGTTGTGCGAGAAGGAGTCCTGGACCGAGGACCGAGCTGATGTCGCCCCCGCGGGACGGCCGGCGATGACTACTCGGGCGGGGTTGTGGGCGACGCGGGAGGTCGGTGCTCATGTGCACACGGTGAGCTACGTGGCGGGCCAGTTGGGGGGTGGCGTGGCACACGGTCATGGACGCCGTGCGGTATTGGGGTGAGGCGTTGATCGAGGACCCGGGCCGGGTCGGGACGACCGAGGCGTTGGGGGTGGACGAGACCAAGTTCCTGGCCGCCCAGGTGCAACGCTCGACGAGCTGGGTCTCGGCGGTCTGTGACCTCAAACGGCGATCGGTGATCGATGTGGTCGAGGGCCGTCACGGCCCCGAGCTCAGCGGCTGGCTGGCCGGCCAGGAACAGAACTGGAAAGAGGCGGTGGCGGTGTCGGTGACCGACTTGCATGAACCGTTCCGGCGCACCTTGGGCGACCATCTCCCGAATGCCACGGCGGTGGCTGACCCGTTCCATGTAGTCGGTGTCGGGACCCGGGTGCTGGACCGGGCCCGGCGGCGGGCCCAGCAGGAGACGTCCGGGCATCGGGGCCGCAAGCACGATCCGCTCTACCGGGGCCGCAAACTGTTGACCTTGGCCGCCGAACGCCTCGACGACAAGGCGCAGGACAAGCTGGCCGGCCTGTTGGCCGCCGGTGATCCCGGAGGGGAGGCCACGAGGCGTGGGCCACCAAGGAAGCCCTGCGGGAGCTGTACACGATGTGGGGTCAGCCTGATGTTGCCGAGGTGTGGTTCGACGGGCTCGTCGAGGACTGCAAACAAGCCAAGGGCCCCGAGGTCCGGGGCCTGGCCCGCACCCTCACCCTCACCCAATGGCGCTCGGCCATCCTGGTGTCAACGGCCATCGTGAAGTCCCCGGTGGTGGCCAGCGAAAGTCCCCACCTGGGTTAGCTCTTTGAGGGCTTGGTCGTGCGGCGTCCTCCTTGGGTCTTGGCTTCGCGCATGCGGTAGCTCTCGCCTTCGGTGATGACGACGACGGCGTGGTGGAGGAGCCGGTCGA
>JBQTIQ010000046.1:0-24783 GCA_052387955.1 Acidimicrobiia bacterium
GCTACACGCCTCTCGGCGTCGGCGCGGCGCGGGCGCGCACCCCCGGCGGCCCCGGCCCGGCCGGGCCGCCCGGCGCCGCGGCACGGGCAGCCGCCGGCGGGGTCGCCGGCGCCGGCGACGCGTAAGGGATCAGCGCCTCGACGGGCACGGCGGCCGCCGGCGGGCGCACCAGGGCCCAGCCCACCACTCCGATTGCCACCACCGCCACGACGGTGGCGGCGGCCCGTCCGGGCGATGCCGCCAGTCGCCGGCCGGTGTCGACCAGGGCGCGTGCGCGCTCGGCCAGCGTCGCCGGCGCCGGCGGCCGCAGCAGGCTGCGGTCCTCGCCCGGCGACGTCGCATCGGACAGTTCCTCGAGCACGACAACCTCCCTTGGGGCGCGTTGAACGCAGGGAGGGGAAGCGGGGAGGGAACGGACCTTACCGGCCGGCCGCGCTCAACGATCAACCCGGTCGGTACATCTGGCTGCAGCCCCGTACACCGCCGCCGGCCGAGCCGGTCCTGATCAGTACAACCGCGAGGTGAGCGCCTTGCGGTAGGAGGCCGTGCGAGGGTCGTCGGGGCCCATCAACTCGAGCACGTCGACGTACTCCTGTCGGGCGGCGTCGTCGGTCTTGACCCGGTCGAGCAGGCCGTCGAGCTTGGCCGCGAGGTCCTCGGCGCCGGGCTCGGCGTCGTCGCCCAGCCGGGCCAGGGCCGCCACCCGCCTCGTCTCGGCGGTCTCGGGGATGCGGGCCAGCAGCGCCAACGCCTCCTCGGCGCGGCCGTCGGAGACCAACATCTCGGCGAGGGCCGTGATGCCGGCCTCGTTGGCGGGGTCGATCTCGAGGGCGGCCCGCAGCGATGCCTCGTCGCCGGCGGCGAGCAGGTCCGCCAACGCGGTGTCGGCCGCAGACGGGAGGAGCGACTCGACCCAGCGGTCGACGAAGTCCTTGCCCTGCGCACCGATGAAGGCGTCGACGACCTGAGCGTCGCGCACCGCGAACACCGCCGGGATGCTCTGCACTTGGAAGGCCGCCGCCGATTCGGGGTTCTCGTCGATGTTGATCTTGACCAGAGCAACCGCACCGTCGGCGGCCTCGACGGCGTCCTCGAGGATCGGGCCGAGCTGGCGACAGGGCCCGCACCAAGGCGCCCACAGGTCGACCACGACCGGGACCTGCTTGGAGCGGTCGAGTACGTCGTTCTGGAAGGTTGTATCGGTGGCGTCGGTGGCCATGGGGCCAACGATAGGACGGCGACGGCGCCGATCGACCAAACCCGGATGGGCCCTCGGGCGGCCGCGGTGGTCATCTCCGGTGGCTCCTGGCCGGCGAAGCGGGCGGACATCGCCGGTTCACCACGCCACTAGGGTGACCCCGTGACCGCTCTTGCTCGGGGGCTGCGCCCCCGGACCCCAACGTCGCCCGGCTCGCTGGCGCGCGCCCGGTCGACCGGTCACGCGGTGACCGCTCATGCTCGGGGGCTGCGCCCCCGGACCCCGTCGTCGCCCGGCTCGCTGGCGCGCGCCCGGTCGTCCGGTCACCCGTGGGTTCCGCAAGCGGTGGTGCACCCGTGACCGACGAGGACGAAACCGTCGCCGCCGGCATACGCGACGCCACGGTTACCGCGTGGCTGTCCGAGCACGTCCCCGGCGCCACCGCACCTTTCGCCTTCGAGCTGATCGCCGGCGGGCACTCCAACCTCACGTTCGCGGTGACCGATACCAACGGCCGTCGCCTGGTGCTGCGCCGGCCGCCCCTGGGCCAGGTGCTGGCCACCGCCCACGACATGGGCCGGGAGCACGCCATCATCGCCGCTCTGGGGCAGACCGCGGTACCGGTCCCGCACACGTATGGGCTGTGCACCGACGAGTCCGTCAACGGGGCGCCGTTCTACGTCATGGACTACGTCGCCGGGCACGTCCTGCGCCAGCCCGAAGAAGTCGTCGCCACCCTCTCCCCCCGAGCTCGCCACCGTGCCGGCGAGTCGGTGGCCGACGTCCTCGCCGCCATCCACTCGGTCGATCCCGACGCGGTGGGCCTCGGCGCCCTGGGCCGCAAGGAGGGCTACGTCGCCCGCCAGCTCAAGCGGTGGTACGGCCAGTTCCAGCAGTCCAACGAGCGCACGGGCCGGCCGGTGCCCGACGTCCACGACGTCCATGCCCGGCTCTCGTCCCGCATCCCCGACCAGGGGCCGGCGACGATCGTCCACGGCGACTACCGGCTGGACAACTGCATGTTCGACCGGGAGGGCACGGTGGTCGCAGTACTCGACTGGGAGCTGTGCACCCTGGGCGACCCGATGGCCGACGTCGGGCTTTTGATGGTCTATTGGGGCGAGCCCACCGACGAGTACCAGGCCCTGCTCACCGCACCGACGACGGCACCCGACTTCCCCATCCGCAAGGAACTGCTGGCCCGATACGAGGAGCGCTCGAGCCGTGACCTGTCCCAGCTCGACTTCTACACCGCCCTCGCCTACTGGAAGCTCGCCTGCATCCTCGAAGGCGTCTACGCCCGCTATGCCGCCGGCGACATGGGCGGGGCGCCGGAGGGCTTCGAGGCCTTCGAGCGACTGGTCGTGCGGCTGGCGGGCTCGGCCCGGGACATCGCCGACCAGATCGGCTGAGACGGCGAACCTGCCATGAGCACCCTTCACGAGGTCATCGAACGCCCCGAACTCGACGCTCCGGTGCTGGTCCTGTGTCTGGACGGCTGGGTCGACGCCGGGGTCGGTGCCGCCAACGCCCGCGCCGCTCTGGTGCTGTCGGGCGAGAGCGTCACCGTCGCCCGTTTCGACACCGAGGCATTGCTCGACTACCGCTCCCGCCGACCGGCCATGCACATCGTCGACGGTGTCCTGGCCGGGTTCACATGGCCATCCACCGAGCTGTGGGCCGGTACCGACCTCGACGGCAAGGACATGCTCGTGCTCGTCGGGGCCGAGCCCGACCGCAGTTGGCAGCACTTCTCCGAAGAGGTGGTCGAGCTGGCCATGGCCATGGGGGCGCGCATGGTGGTCGGTCTCGGCGCCTATGCCACCCCGGTGCCCCACACCCGGCCAGTGCGCATGGCCGTCGCCGCCGCCGACCCCGCCCTCGCCGGCGCCGGCACCGTGCGGACCACCGTGGACGTGCCCAGCGGCGTCCAGTCGGTCATCGAGCTCGTGGCTTACAAGGCGGGGCTGCCGGCGGTGGGGCTGTGGGCCCAGGTGCCCCACTACGTGTCGGCCATGGCCTACCCCGCTGCCAGCGTCGCCCTCCTCGACAGCCTGGCCGCGGTGGCCGAACTGCGCATCGACAAGGCCGAGCTCGAGCGCCAGGCCAACGTGACCAGGGAGCGGGTCGACCGACTGGTGGCCGACAACGAGGAGTACGGCCAGATCGTGGGACAGCTCGAAGCGGCCTACGACAACGAAGAAGCCGACCAGTCCGGCCTGGGGGCGATCAGCGGGCCGCTCCCCTCGGGCGACGAACTCGCCGCCGAGGTCGAGCGCTACCTGCGCGAGCAGGGTGACTGACCCGGTGCTCGGTCAGCCGACGGGGCCCTCCTCGCTGACGCGCTGATGAAGGTCGACGGCGGGATCGGGCCCGAGCTGGCCGACGCCGCCGGCGCCGCCCGCGCCGCCGAGGCGGCTGGCTACGACGGGGTGTGGGCCCAGGAACGCAACCACGACCCCTTCCTCGGGCTGCTCCGGGCGGCCGAGGCCACCGAGCACATAGACGTCGGCACCGCCATCGCGGTGGCGTTCGCCCACAACCCCATGACGGTGGCCGTCACCGGCAACGACCTGCAGGCGTTCTCGGAGGGGCGCTTCGTGCTCGGGCTGGGCTCGCAGATCAAGGCTCACATCGAGAAGCGCTTCTCGATGCCGTGGTCACACCCTGCCGCTCGGATGCGTGAGTTCGTCCTCGCCCTTCGGGCGATCTGGGACTGTTGGAACAACGGCACCAGGCTCGATTTCCGGGGGGAGTTCTATGCCCACACGTTGATGACCCCGTTCTTCGCGCCGGCCCCCAATCCCCATGGCCCGCCCCGGGTCTTCCTGGCCGGCGTCGGGAAACGCATGACCGAGGTCGCCGGCGAAGTGGCCGACGGGTTCATCTGCCATCCCTTCACCACCGAGCGATACCTGCGCGAGGTGACGCTGCCGGCGCTGGCACGGGGCCGAGCCACGTCGGACCGCGACCTCGAGGGCTTCGAGATCAGCCTGCCGGCGTTCGTGATCACCGGCGACACCGAGTCGTCCCGGGCTTCCGCTGCCGACGCCGTGCGCTTGCAGCTCGCCTTCTACGGCTCGACGCCGGCCTACCGCCCTGTCCTCGAGCTGCACGGGTGGGGCGAACTGCAGGGCGAGCTCAACCGACTGTCGAAGGAGGGCGCCTGGTCGGAGATGGGCACGCTCGTCGACGACGACATGCTCGCTGCCTTCGCGGTCCAGGGCACGTGGGACGAGGTTGGCCCCCAACTCCGCCGTCGCTTCGGCGACGTTGTCACCCGCGTCAGCTTCTACGCGATGGGCCACGAGGACCCGGCGCGGTGGCGACCGGTGATCGACGCCCTGCGCTGAGCAACACTCACGGAAGCCGGCTGGTACCGGCGACGAGCGAGAGCGGCCCGTTGCACCGCTACGGCCCCAGGCTCCCTGGGCCCGCCCCAGTCAGGACAAGGTGACGGCGTCGAGGTCGTCACCGAGGTAGCGCTGACGGCACAGGCTGCGCTGGAGCTTGCCCGACGACGTCTTGGGGATCGTCCCGGGGGTGACCAGGACCACGTCCTTGGGGGGAAGCCCGATGGTGTCGCGGACCATCTCGTGCACGTCACGACGGAGCTGGCCGGGATCGTCGGCCCGGGTCTCGGCCACCACGACCACGCCCTCCTTGCCGGCGGCGTCGACGCCGAAGGCGATGACGTTGCCAGCCCGGACTCCCTCGACGTCGGCGACCGCCCGCTCGACGTCGTCGGGGAAGACGTTGCGCCCGCCGACGATGATCACGTCCTTGATCCGTCCGCACATGAACAGCTCGCCGCCCACCAGGTAGGCGAGGTCACCGGTGCGCAACCAGTCGCCGTCGAACTGCTCGGCGGTGACATCGGGGCGCTTGTAGTAGCCGGGGGTGACCGACGTGCCCCGGATCTGGAGCTCGCCGACCTCGCGTTCGCCGTTGGCCGATCCACTGGCGGGGTCGACGACCCGGATCTCGAGGCCGGGCACCGCCTTCCCCAGGCTGACCAGGCGACGGCTGTTGCCGGCACCGACGGAGGCCGGCGCGGCATAGCGCTGCGTCTCCAGGGCCCGTAGGTCGACGGTGTCGGTGACGAGCCCGGTCATCGGCACCGGGAAGGTCCCCGCGATCATGAGCTCGGCCATGCCGAAGCACGGGAACACGGCTCCGGCTGGGAACCCCGACGGTGCGCCGGCCGCCACGAGTCGGTCCATGGCGGCGGGGTCGACGGGCTCGGCCCCGTTCAAGGCGATGCGGAGCTGGGCGAGCTCGAGGCTGGAGCCTGCCTTCTTGAGGGCCCGAGTGGCCAGCGCCCAGGAGAAGTTCGGCCCGGCGGTGGCGGTGCCGCCGAAGGCGGAGATCCACTCCATCCACCGGATGGGGGCAGCCATGAAGTCCTGGGGCGCGCCCAGCACCAGGTCGGTGCCGTTCGACATCGGCATCATGAGCAGGCCGACCATCCCCATGTCGTGGTACAGCGGGAGCCACGACACGATCTTGCTCGTCCCCGGTTCGATCTCGGCCGCGATCGCCGCCGCGGTCACGTTGGCGCACAGGGTGCGATCGAGCATCATCACGCCCTTGGGGTCCGACGTCGACCCGCTGGTGAACTGGAGCATCGCCAGCCGCTCGGGGTCGCCGGGTGGGCGGTCGAAGGAGGTCGCCAGCTCGGTCGACAGGTCGGAGAGGAACACGACCTTGGGATCGCCCGGCTCGGTCGACAGGAACGGCGCCAGGGCGGGGTCGACCACCACCAGGTCGACATCGGCGTCCTTGACCAGCTGGCGGGTCTGGGCCGCGAACCGGTCGAGACCGGCCAGGCGCATCGGCAGGGGTAGCACCACAAGGGTGGCACCGGTGAGCCAGACGGCCTGGATAGCGGTCACCAGCGGTCGGGTCGTCGGCCCGAGCAGGCCGACGGTGAACCCGGGCTCGGCGCCGAGGCCCTTGAGTGCGGTGGCCACGCTGCACGCTTGCTCGTGCAGTCGGGCGTAGGGCACCGGGTCGACCGTCCCCCCGGTCACGAAGGTGAGCACTCCCGGCCCGGCCGCAGCCGCTTCGATGCGCGACGCCAGCGTGTCCATGACGCAGTTGACCCCCGTTCGGCCCGCCCTGTTACTGCTGGTCATTCTTGCCGCAGGGGCTGCACCCCGCCCTCATCGCCGCCGGCGAGCTCGCGCCTGCGCCTCGCGCATCCCGTGGGGCCTGCCCCACACCATCGCCGCCGGGCGAGCTGGCGCTCGCACGTCAGCAGACCACGTTCACCAGTTTCGGCGGCCGGACGATCACCTTGCGGGGGGAGGTCCCGTTCAAGGCCTCGAGGACCCGGGGCGAAGCGAGGGCCAGGCGCTCGGCCTCGTCCGAGCCGACGTCGGGCTCCACCTCCAGGCGGTCCCGGACCTTGCCGTTCACCTGCACGACCATCGTGACGGTGTCGAGTGCGGCCATGGCCGGGTCGGCCTCCGGCCACGCCAGCTCGTGGACGTGGGCCCCGGGGTGGCGTCGCCACCACAGTTCGGCGGCCACATGGGGGGCGGCCGGGGCCAGGAGCTTCAGGAGGGTGTCGACCGCGAACGGTGTCTGGCCCTGCTTGTAGAGAAGGTTCGTGAACTCCATGTAGGCGGCGACAGCGGTGTTGTAGGACCACCGTTCGAACTCGTCGGTCACCCGGGCCACGAGGCGGTGAGCGGCCCGGTCGACCGCGACGGCAGCATCGCCGGCGACCTGGGGCACGGCGTCGGAGGCGGGATCGGCCAGGCGCCACAGCCGGTTCAGGAACCGTGAACAGCCCTCGATGCCCACGCCCTCCCAGTCGACGTCGTCGCCGGGAGGGCCGACGAAGAGATGGGCCAGGCGCAGGGCGTCGGCCCCTTCGTTGTCGAAGATCTCCTCCGGGGAGACCAGGTTGCCCTTCGACTTGGACATCTTGGAACCACCGAGGCGCACCATGCCCTGGGTGAAGAGCCGGGCGAAGGGCTCGCGCATCTCCTTGGGGGCGACGCCGAGGTCGGCCAGGGCCTTGGCGAAGAACCGGGCGTACATCAGGTGCAAGATGGCGTGCTCGACGCCGCCGATGTACTGGCCGACCGGCATCCATCGCTGCACTGCCTCCTTGGAGAAGGGCACCTCGGTGGACCATGGGTCGCAGAACCGCAGGAAGTACCACGACGAATCGACGAAGGTGTCCATCGTGTCCGTCTCGCGGGTGGCGGGCCCGCCGCAGCGGGGACAGGTCGTGTGGAGGAAGCCCTCGTGCTGCTTCAGCGGCGATTCGCCGGTGGGCAGGAACTCGACGTCATCGGGGGCTGTCACCGGGAGCCGGTCGTCGGGGACGGCCACGATCCCGTGCTCGGGGCAGTACACGACCGGGATCGGGCATCCCCAGAACCGCTGGCGCGACAAGAGCCAGTCGCGCAGCCGGAAGTTCACCTTGCGCACGCCGATCTCGTTACGCTCGAGCCATTCGATGGCGGCAGCAACCGATGCGTCCTTGCCGAGGCCGTCCAACCAGCCGCTGTTGATGTGGGGGCCGTCGCCGGTGAAGGCCTTGCCCTCCCAGCCCTCGGGGCGCTGGACGGTCTCGACGATGGGGAGCCCGTAGGCCTCGGCGAAGTCCCAGTCCCGCTGGTCCTCGCCGGGGACGGCCATGATCGCCCCGGTGCCGTACGTGGCCAGCACGTAGTCGGCCAGGTAGACGGGCACCGGCCGACCGGTGAAGGGGTTGAGGGCGTAGGAGCCGGTGAACACGCCCCGCTTCTCGAGCGGGCCCTCACCGGACAGACGGTCGATCTCGCTCTCGGCGCGCACCCGCTCGACGAACGAGCCGACCTCGGCCCGGCGGTCGTCGGTGGTGATCGCCGTGACCACCGGGTGCTCGGGGGCGACCACGCAGTACGTCATCCCGAAGCTCGTGTCGGGCCTGGTGGTGAAGACCCTCAGGCGGGCGCCGTCGGGATGGGGGGCCCCGCCGGCGTCGCAGACGTCCAGGTCGAACTCGGCCCCCTCCGAACGGCCGATCCAGTTGCGCTGCATGGTCAGGACCCGCTCGGGCCATTCCAGCGTGTCGAGGTCGTCGAGCAGTTCCTGGGCGTAGTCGGTGATCTTGAAGAACCACTGCTCGAGGTCGCGCTTTTCGACCATGTCGCCGGACCGCTCGCACGTGCCGTCGGCCAGCACCTGTTCGTTGGCCAGCACCGTCTGGCACCCCGGGCACCAGTTCACCGGCGCCGTGCCCCGGTAGGCGAGGCCGGCCTCCAACAGGCGCAGGAAGATCCACTGCGTCCAGCGGATGTAGCCGGGGTCGTGGCTGGTGACGACCCGGCGCCAGTCGTAGGCGGCGCCGATCCGCTGCAGCGAGGCCGTCAACTGAGCGATGCGTTGGTCGGTGAACGCCCTCGGGTGGGCACCGGTGCGGATGGCGGCGTTCTCGGCCGGCAGCCCGAACGAGTCGAACCCGATCGGGCTGAGCACGCCCCAGCCCCGCATGGTCCGGTAGCGCACGATCAAGTCACCGAAGGTGTAGTTGCGCACGTGGCCCATGTGCGCCGGCCCGGACGGGTAGGGGTACATGCACAGGACGTACAGCGGCGGACGAGGGTCGTCGTTGTCGACCTCGTAGGTCCCCTCGTCCCGCCAGTAGGCCTGCCACTTGCGTTCTGTTGCCTGTACGTCGTATTCGGCGGCCATGAGTGCCCGATCGTACGGCCTCCCTTGACCCGACTCTCGCCCCAGCCATGACGGCGGCGCCCCGGTCGCGAGCTATGTTGTCGGTCCCGCTTGGGGGGCGTAGCTCAGTTGGTAGAGCGCTTGCATGGCATGCAAGAGGTCGTGGGTTCGATTCCCTTCGCCTCCACCACGGGGAGACGCTCTGGTCAGACCCCCGGCGCCGGCACCCTCAACCGCCGGCCAACGCCTCCGGGCCGACGGTCGGCTCTTCCCACACCCGGGGGACGTCGCGCCACAGCCGCTCGAGGTCGTAGTAGTCGCGGGCCTCCTGCACGAACACGTGGACCACGAAGTACGCGTAGTCGATGAGCACCCAGCGCATGTCGTCGAGCCCTTCGGTACGCGCCGGCCTCGGGCCCCCGGCAGCCGACAGCTGCGCCTCGACCTCCTCGGCGATGGCCCGTACCAGGCGGGTGTTGGGGGCGCTGGCGATGACGAAGAAGTCGGTGATGGCGAGGACCTCCCCCACGGCCAGCACCACCGGGCGGGTGGCGCTCTTCGAGAGGGCGGCCTCGGCGGCCGCAACCGCCCAACGCGACGAAGCTTCGGTCAGTGTCATCTCACGCTCCGGTGGTGACCGTAGGGGTTGCGTCTCGGTAGAGGCCCCGACCCTCGATGCAGGCGATCACCGGAGGGGTGAGGAGATAGTCGAGGGGACGGCCGTCAGCGACCCGGGCGCGCAGGTCAGTGCTCGACACGTCGAGCCGGGGGGTCTCGACCGCAGTCCACGACCATCCCTCGGGCGGGCGTCCATGGTCGGTGCCGGGGCGGGTCACGACCACGATGTGGGCCCGCCGCCGGACCTCGTCGACCCGCTCCCACGTCGGCAGGCCGACAGCGGCATCGCTGCCGAGGACCAAGAAGAGCTCGGCGGCGGGGAATCGTTGCTGCAGGGCAGCGAGCGTATCGGCGGTGTACGAGGTCCCGCCCCGTTCGATCTCCAGGGCGCTGGCCTCGAGGCCGTCGACGTCGGCCACCGCGGCGGCGACCATCGCCATCCGGTCCGGCGCCGCCGACAGCTTGCGGTCCGACTTCTGCCATGGGTCGTTGGCCACGACCAACAGGACACGGTCGAGCCCCACTGCGTGGCGCACGTTGACGGCCGTGACCAGATGGCCGACGTGGGGCGGGTCGAACGTGCCACCGAAGACGCCCACCCGGCCTCCTCCCGCCGCAGGCGGGCGGGTAGTCACGAAGCGCCGCCGGCAGTGCCGCAAGTCAATCTGCTCGGTCCCGAGAAGGCTTGACGTTGTGACAAGTTCCGGGACCGAGCAGATGCCGACCGAGCGACCGCCAGGGAGCCGGGCGGCGATGGGGGCCGGGAGGGCGCAGCCCCCCAGCTAGCGGCACGTTCGGGAAGCTTCGGGGTGATCCGCACGCTTTCAGTCTGGCAGGGGGAGAAGCGGGAAGGAACGTCCTGAGGTGCGAGTGCAGCGTGCGCTTCAGGCCGACGGAGGAGCACCAGCTCTCCGGTCGGCGATGAGTGTGGGGCGCAGCCCCACGGGGAAATCGAAGCGAGGCTCGGATCCACCAGAAACCGGGAATGACATCGCAGTGATTCACGTTGAAGGCCGTTGCCATGAGTGATTCTGTAGGTCTGTACCTGAACGAGATCGGGCTGGTCCCCCTCTTGACCGCGGCGGAGGAGCGCGAGCTCTCCCAAGTGATCGAACGAGGTCGGGACGCGGCCAGCCATCTGGACAAGGGCGAACGTGACACGCAGCTGCGTCGGGCCGTGAAGGACGCCGCCGCGGCCAAGGACCGGTTCATCCGGGCCAACCTCCGTCTCGTCGTCAGTGTCGCCCGGCGCTACCCGCTCCCCCCGGGCATGGAGCTCCTGGACCTGATCCAGGAGGGCAACCTGGGCCTCGAACACGCCGTCGACAAGTTCGATTGGCGCAAGGGCTTCAAGTTCTCGACGTACGCCACCTTCTGGATCCGCCAGGCCATCGGCCGGGCCCTCGACCAGAAGGCCAGCCTGGTCAGGCTTCCGGGCGACCGTTCGGCCAGTTTGCGAGCGGCGCTACGGGCGTCGTCGGGCGACTCCGACGAGCTCGACGACGAGCACTCGCGGCTGCACCGCCTGACCACTCCCACCTCGCTCGACCGCCCGGTGGGCGACGACGACGGCTCGCAGCTCATCGACCTGATCGCCGACGCCAAGCCCGGCCCGGAGGAGATGGTCATCGAGCACGAGCACGAGCGCTTGGTCACCGGCTTACTCGACGTGCTCGACGATCGGGCCCGCTATGCGGTCGAGCAGCGCTTCGGCCTCGTCGACGGGCGCAAGCGCAGTTATCGCGAGGTCGGTGAGGAGCTCGGTGTCACCGCCGAGGCCGCCCGTCGCCTCGTGAAGCGGGCGGTCAACGCCGTCCGCGAGGAAGCCGCCGCCAGGGTCGACGCGGCCTGACGGCAAGCGGGGGACGTTCGCCCACTGCCCCGCCGGTGCGCCAACCCCCAGGCGCACCGGCGCAGGGCTCGAGCCCTGCCCGCAGGCTCAGGCTTTCGGCTTTGCGCTGACCCCGCGAACCAGTCACCCTTTTGAGGTGCCCGCGACCTGGACGCCGCGCTCGTGGCGAGAGCTGCCCGCAGCCCAACAGCCTCACTGGCCCGACGAAGCTGCGTTCGACCGCGTGCTGAAGCAGCTCTTCACGCTCCCTCCCCTCGTGTTCGCCGGCGAGGCCCGCATCCTCACCACCGAGTTGGCCCGAGTCGCCGCCGGCGAGGCGTTCCTGCTCCAGGCCGGCGACTGCGCCGAGTCGTTCGACACGTTCTCGGCCGACAACATCCGGGACAAGCTCAAGATCATCCTCCAGATGGCGGTGGTGCTCACCTACTCGTCGGGGGTCCCGTCGGTGAAGGTGGGCCGCATCGCCGGCCAGTTCGCCAAGCCCCGCTCGTCGCCCATGGAGACGGTCGCCGACACCGAACTGCCCGTGTTCCGGGGCCACATGGTCAACGACATCGCCTTCTCGCTCGCGGCCCGGACCCCCGACGCCGAGCGTCTGCTGTCGGTGTACCACCAGTCGTCGTCGACGCTGAACCTGCTGCGTGCGTTCACCAAGGGCGGCTTCGCCGACCTTTCCCGGGTACACCAGTGGAACCAGGACTTCGTGGCCTCCAGCCGGGAGGGGCAGCGTTACGAGCACCTCGCCCGCGAGATCGACCGGGCGCTCCGGTTCATGAAGGCGTGCGGGTTCGACACCGAGTCGGAGCCCAAGCTCCACGAGTCCGACTTCTACACCAGCCACGAGGCGCTGATCCTCGGCTACGAGGAGGCGCTCACCCGTCAGGACTCGCTCACCGGCGCCTGGTACGACTGCTCGGCCCACATGTTGTGGATCGGTGAGCGGACCCGCCAGCTCGACGGCGCCCACGTCGAGTTCCTCGCCGGCGTCGGCAACCCGATCGGCGTCAAGCTCGGTCCCAACGTCAGCGTCGAAGGGGCCCTGGCCCTGTGCGAGCGGCTCAACCCACAACGGGTCCCGGGCCGGCTCACGTTCATCACCCGGATGGGCGCGGGCTCGGTGGCCGCGGCCCTGCCCCCGCTGCTCGAGGCCGTCACCGAGGCCGGCCACCCGGTGGTGTGGGCGTGCGACCCGATGCACGGGAACACCTTCACCAGCTCGACCGGGCGCAAGACCCGGCACTTCGACGCCATCGTGGCCGAGCTGGGCGGGTTCTTCGCCGCCCACCGCCAGTGCGGTACCTGGCCCGGTGGCGTTCACGTCGAGCTCACCGGCGACGACGTCACCGAATGCCTGGGCGGAGCGGAGGCCGTCGCCGACGCCGACCTCGACCATCGCTACGAGACGATGTGCGATCCCCGGCTCAACGGTCGTCAGTCCCTCGACCTGGCTTTCCGGGTGGCGGAGTTCCTGCGAGGCGGGTGAGCGACCGAGGCACTGTGTCGTCGGCGTTCCCGGGCCACGTAGGCCGCGCCGACCGCACCTTCGCTGGCGCTCCGGTGCTCGCATCGCCACGCAGGCCCAGATCACGCCGTTGTTTCGACGGGAATGTTGACCGTCGTACTCAGGTTTGGGACACTCGAATCCTGATTGTCTCAGTCAGCTTTCCCGACCGGAGGAGCTCGCCATGGCGTTGCTCGAGCACGAACTGGAGATCGACCCGGCCCAGCTGGCCGACATCGAGAAGTTCGAAGATTTCCTGGCCCGCTATCTCGACGGCGACATCGACGACGACGCCTTCCGGATCTTCCGCCTGAACAACGGCATTTACGGCCAACGCCAGGGCGGTCACAACCAGATGGTCCGGGTGAAGGTCCCCTACGGCAAGCTCGAGCCCGAACAGCTCGACCTGCTCGGGCGCCTGGCTGACGAGCACTCCCGGGGTTGGGGCCACATCACCACCCGCCAGAACATCCAGTTCCATTTCGTGCCGCTCGAGCAGGTGGTCGACGTCATGAAGCTGCTCGGGGGGGCCGGGCTCACCACCCGTGAGGCCTGCGGCGACACCGTCCGCAACGTGCAGGGCTGCCATCTCGCCGGCGCCTGCCCCCACGAGCACCTCGACATCACCCAGTGGGCCGAGGCCTCCTATCGCCACTTCGTGCGCAACCCGCTGAGCCAACGACTGCCCCGCAAGTTCAAGATCAACTTCTCCGGCTGCGAGACCGACTGCGGCCAGGCCATGTTCAACGACGTGGGAGTGGTCGCCACCACCCGCACCCTCGAGGACTCCACCACCGAGACCGGCTTCCGGGTGTTCGTGGCCGGCGGGCTCGGCGCCAACCCCCATCCCGCCCTGGCGCTGGAGGACTTCACCCCCCGCGACCAGCTGATGCCGACCCTCGAAGCGGTGCTGCGGGTCTTCTCCAACCACGGCAACCGGGACAACAAGCTCCGCGCCCGGTTGAAGTGGCTGGTCGACACCATGGGTTGGGAAGAACTGCAGGCCCGCATCCTCAAGGAACGCCGGCTGCTGCTGGGCTCGTCGTCATGGCCCGGGGGCGTACCCGAGCTCGTCGCGAAGTACGGCGACGCCGCCGCCGGCCGGCATGAGGGCGTCGAGCCCACCCCGATGGGCCAGGGCGTCGGCGCCTGGGAACAGGGATCGACCCCGGTGACGATCCGGGCCCGGATGCCCTTCGACCGCTGGGACGAAGCCAACGTGGTGCGGGGCTCGGCCAAGGGAACGGTGTCGGCCTACGCCTACGCCCGGCTCGGGGACGTGACCTCGGACCAGTTCCGGGGCCTCGCCTCGATCCAACGCGAGTTCGGCCTCGAGGTGCGGGTGACCAACCGCCAGAACTTCGCCTTCCGGGGCCTGACCGAGGAGCAGCTGCCCAAGCTGTTCGGGCGGCTGGGCGAGATCGGAATGGCCGAGCCCGGTGCCGAGCTGGCCCGCGACGTGGTGGCCTGCCCGGGCGCCGACACCTGCAATCTGGCTGTGACCCAGAGCCGGGGCCTGGCTGTCGCCATCGGCGAGCGGTTGGAAGAAGAGGGCCTGGCCGACGTCGGTGGGGTGCGCACCAACATCTCGGGCTGCACCAACTCGTGCGGCCAACATCACATCGCCGACATCGGGTTCTTCGGGGCCGAACGGCGGGCACACGGCCGACCGGCGCCCGGCTACCAGATGCTGCTCGGCGGCTACGTCGGCCAGACCCAGGTCCACTTCGGCGAGAAGGCACTGCGCCTGCCGGCCCGCAACGCCCCCGAGGCGGCTGTCCGGGTCGTGCGCCGGTTCGCCGCTGAGCGCGAGGCGGGCGAGTTGTTCCGCTCGTGGCTCGACCGGGCCGGCGGGGCCAAGGCGGTGGCCGCCGACCTGGCCGACCTCGACCAGTTCCCCGTCCCTGACGACGGGCCGGACTTCTACGTCGACTTCGACGAGACCGGGCCCTACGTGGCCGAGGTCGGCGCCGGGGAGTGCGCCGGCTCATGATCCTCGAACCGAACTCCCTGGCGTCGCTCCCCCAGTTCAGCGACGACGAGTTGGCCGACCTGAACCGCGATTTCGAGTCCCTGCCCGCATCGAAGGTCATCCAGTGGGCGGTCGACAGCTACAGCCCACACCTGTGCCTGTCGGCGTCGATGACCGACGCGGTGCTGATCGACCTGGCCACCAAGGTCACCCCGGCGATCGAGGTCGTCTTCATCGACACCGGCTACCACTTCCCCGAGACCCTCGAGACGGTCGAGACGGTGCGTCGCCGTTACGGCCTCAACCTGCGGATCATGACGGTGGCGCCCCACGACGAAGAGCTGTGGAAGGTCGACCCCGAGAACTGCTGCTCATCGGTCAAGGTGGGCCAGCTCGACCGGGCGCTGGCCGGCAAGGCGGCCTGGATGAGCGGTCTACGCCGCAGCGAGGTCCCGGGCAGGGCGAAGGCGCCGATCGTCGCCCGGGACCTACGGGGCCTGGTGAAGGTGAACCCCATCGCCACATGGACCGAGGCCGACGTAGCCGGCTACATCGCCGACCACGACGTGACGGTGAACCCGCTGGTGCACCGGGGGTACCCGTCGATCGGCTGCATGCCCTGCACCTCCAAGCCGACCGACCCCGACGATCCCCGCTCCGGGCGCTGGGCCGGCCGTGACAAGACGGAGTGCGGCCTGCACGTGGCCTGACCGCCGCGACCGACCGACGAGGGTGGCCCGGAGACCACGGAGGAGCACGCCGCCGCGCTCGGGCCCGGTCGGCCCCCCGGTAGGGTCGCCCGCTCATGGCCCTGCCCATCGAGGACTACGCCTTCCTGTCCGACCTGGAGTCGGCCGCGCTCGTCGGCCGGGACGGGTCGATCGACTGGCTCACGTTCCCCCGCTTCGACTCCCCCGCCTGTTTCGCCGCGCTGTTGGGCGACCGCAGGAACGGGCGTTGGCTGCTGGCGCCGGCCGGTGAGGTGCGCCGGGTCGAGCGCCGGTACCGCGACCACACCCTGGTGCTGGAGACGACCTACATCACCGACGACGGCGAAGTGACCGTCGTCGACTGCATGCCGCCCCGCGACCAGAGCCTCGAGGTCATCCGCCTGGTGAAGGGCGTCCGGGGTCGGGTGCCCATGCGTATGGAGCTCGTCGTCCGCTTCGACTACGGCTCGATCGTGCCCTGGGCCCGGCGGGTGGACGGGGCGCTGACCATGGTGGCCGGCCCCGACGCCCTGCGGCTGGTGACGGCCGTCGAGGTGGAAGGCAAGGACATGACCTCGGTGGCCGAGTTCTCGGTCGGCGAAGGCCAGGTGGTCCCGTTCGTGCTGCTGTGGCACTCGGCCCACCAGCGCGCCCGCGAGGTGGCCGACGGCGTTAAAGGCGTGGCTGAGGCCGAGCGGTGGTGGCAGGCCTGGGCCGCGTCGGGCAGCTACCGGGGCGAATGGGGCGACGAGGTGGCGGCGTCGCTTACGGTGTTGAAGGGCCTGACTTACGCCCCCACCGGAGGACTGGTGGCGGCGGCCACCACGTCGCTGCCCGAACAGCTGGGCGGGCCCCGGAACTGGGACTACCGCTACTGCTGGCTGCGCGACGCCACCTTCAGCCTCCTGGCCCTGTTGGCCGCCGGCTACACCGACGAGGCGACCGCTTGGCGGGACTGGCTGCTGCGGGCGGTGGCCGGTGACCCCGGACAGCTGCAGATCATGTACGGCCTGGCCGGCGAGCGCCGCCTCACCGAATCGACCCTCGACTGGTTGCCCGGTTACGAGGCGTCGGTCCCGGTCCGGGTGGGCAACGCCGCCTACGGCCAGCACCAGCTCGACGTCTACGGCGAGGTCATGGACGCGCTACACCAGTCGGCCATGGCCGGACTGCCCGTCGACGGCCCGGGGTGGGCGCTGCAGGCGGCCATGCTCGACTTCCTGGAGAGCGACTGGTGCCAGCCCGACGAGGGGATCTGGGAGGTGCGCGGCCCCCGCCGCCAGTTCACCCACTCCAAGGTGATGGCCTGGGTCGCGCTCGACCGGGCCGTACGCACCGCCGACCGCTTCGGCTGCCCGGGCGACGTCGGCCGCTGGCGTGCCCTTCGGGACGAGGTCAAAGCCTGGGTGTTGGCCCACGGGGTCGACGACCGGGGCGTCTTCGTCCAGTACCCGGGCACCAGCGAGCTCGACGCCAGCCTGTTGATGGTCCCGCTGGTCGGGTTCCTCGCCCCGAGCGACGAGCGGGTCCGCAACACGGTGGAGGCCATCGAGCGGGAGCTGGCCTCCGACGGCTTCGTGATGCGCTATCGCAGCGCGGAGGGGATCGACGGGCTGCCCTCCGGCGAGGGGACCTTCTTGATGTGCTCGTTCTGGATGGCGCAGGCCCTGGACCTGGTGGGCCGTCAGGCCGACGCTCGGGCACTGTTCGGCCGCCTTCTCGACCTCCGCAACGACGTCGGCCTGCTGGCCGAGGAGTACGACCCCCGCACCGGGCGCATGCTCGGCAACTTCCCGCAAGCCTTCAGCCACACCGCCCTGGTCAATACCGCAATGCAGCTCGCCGGCACGGGCCCCCGCCGCACCCCGGCTTGACCGACCAGAGCCGCCACAGCAGGCTCGAGGCCGGCGGGTTCGTGAGGGTCGCCCTCTAGGGCTCACGCCAGGACTACTTGGGCGGCTCGCCGGCCGGATGACCGCCCTCGCGGCGTCCTCGGCCTCACCGCAGATACCCGATTGCGCCTTCGGCCCGCGTCCTTGCGAGGACGGGCCCCGGCTCGGCGAGCCGCGCCCAACCAGTCCTGGCGTGAGCCCTTAGGCGAGGTTGTCGACGAACGCTTCGAGCTGGCGGAGGTTGCGGCATTCGAAGACGCCGTCGCAGTGCACGCCGTACTCGCCCACGATCGAGTCGCCGGTGTCCCAGTAGCTGCGGGGCTCGGGGTTGAGCCAGTAGACGTGGCGGGCCCGGTGGCGCATCTCGGACAGGACCCAGGGCTGGGCCGAGTGGTAGTTGTTGCGGGCGTCGCCCAGCACCATCACCGTGGTCTTGGGGCCGATCTCCTTGCCCCACCGGGACCAGAAGGTCTCGAGGGCGTGGCCGTAGTCGGAATGGCCGTCGACCCAGACCACGTCGGCTTCGGTGTTGACGCGGTGCACCGCCTCGACCACGTCCTCCACGCCGTCGAAGAACCGGGTCACCTCGTCGATGCCGTCGATGAACACGAACGAGCGCACCCGGGAGAACTGATGGCTGATGGCGTGCACCAACATCAGCGTGAACCGGGCGAAGGCGGCCACCGATCCCGAGATGTCGGCGATGACGAAGATCTCGGGCTTGGCCGGCCGGGGGTAGCGGAACTTGGGGTCGGCGGGCACCCCGCCGTAGGACAGCGAATGGCGGACCGTGCTGCGAAAATCGAGCGGCCCGCGCCGGCCGTGGCGCCGCCGGCGGGCCAGGCGCACGGCCAGCCGCCGGGTCAGCGGGTACAACGACTTGCGCAACAGCGCCATCTCCTCGCGGCTGGCATGCATGAAGTCGATGTCCTCGGGCAGGGGCTTGCGCAAGGTGCGGGCCATCGCCTCGGCGCCCCGGTCGGCCACCAGCCGGCGCCGGACCTCGGTCTCGATCTCCTTGCGCAGCCGGTCGATCCGCACCTGGAACTCGTCTCGTTCGAGGCGCTCCTCCAGGGCCGAGAGCTCGTCGGCCTGGCCACGGACCTGGCCCATGAGCCGCTCCAACAGGCCGTCGAGGTCGAGGTTCCGCAGGGTGCGGTACACGTAGTACGTCCCCCCCACCGGCCGGCCTGGCTCCATGCCCGAATATCGGCGTACGGCCTGGCGGGCGATAGCCCGCAACAGCGCCTCGTTGCCGTCGAGCAGCGCCCGGTACAACAGCTCGGCCAGCTCCTCGGCGCTGAGGTTGTCGGCCGGCCCGCCCGGGCCCTGGCCGCCAACGCTGCGGACCTGGTCGAACTCGTCCCCGGCACCGAAGGTGTCGAGCTCGTCGGCACCCTCGTCACGGTGGGCGATGTGGAGGGAGAAGAAGACCTCGAAGGCGGTCTCGAAGGCCCGCCAGTGCGACTCGCTCTTCACCAGGGTGGCGGCCAGGGCGTACTTGAACGTCGCCCGATCCTCCAGCTGGATATGGGTCACGGCCTCCATGGCATCGAGGTTCTCGGTCAGGCTGATCGGCAGCCCGGCCCGGCGCAGCTCGGCGATGAAGCTGGCCAGCACCTCGAGGAGGGGCTCGCCCGCCATGGCCAGCGCCTGGCCCGAGGCCCCTTGGCCGGTCACTGGTGCACCATCGCTGGCTCCGACCGCCAGTGACCGGTCGACCGAACGAGCGCCAGCGAGCCGGGCGACGATGGGGCCCGGGGGCGCAGCCCCCGAGCAAGAACGGTCACTGGTGCACCATCGCTGGCTCCGACCGCCAGTGACCGGTCGACCGAACGAGCGCCAGCGAGCCGGGCGACGATGGGGCCCGGGGGCGCAGCCCCCGAGCAAGAACGGGTCACTGGTCCGCTTCGTTCACCGGGTGGCCGGGCGCCGGTCGGCCGCCGTCGGGCCGTTGGTGGTGAACTCCTTGACCGCCTTGGCGATGTCGCTCTGGTACTTGAGGAGGATGTTGGCCGTCGACACCGCCGTCTCGGCGTCGACGTGGGCTACTCCCAGCAGCACCAGGGTGCGGGCCCAGTCGAGCGTCTCGGACACCGACGGTGCCTTCTTCAGCTCGAGCTGGCGGACCGAACGGACGATCCGGGCCACCTGGTCGGCCAAGCTGGCGGTGATCCCGGGCACCTTGGCCAGCACGATCTGCTTCTCACGCTCCATGTCGGGGTAGTCGACGTGGAGGTACAGGCACCGCCGCTTCAGGGCCTCGGACAGCTCACGGCTGTTGTTCGAGGTCAGGAACACGAGCGGGATCTGGGTGGCGACGACCGTGCCCAGCTCGGGGATCGAGACCTGGTAGTCGGAGAGCACCTCGAGCAGGAGCGCCTCGGTCTCGACCTCGACCCGGTCGACCTCGTCGATGAGCAGCACCACCGGGTCGGGAGCCCGGATCGCCTCCAACAGCGGGCGGGCCAGCAGGAAATCCTCGCCGAAGATGTCCTCCTCGACGTCGGTCCACTTCCGGCCCGGCTCGTCGTTCGAACGGTCGACCTGGATGCGCAGGAGCTGCTTCTTGTAGTTCCACTCGTACAGGGCCTTGGACTCGTCGAGGCCCTCGTAGCACTGCAGCCGGATCAGGCGGGCGCCGGTGAACTCGGCCACCGACTTGGCCAGCTGGGTCTTTCCCGTCCCCGCCGGCCCCTCGACCAGGACCGGCTTCTGGAGCCGGTCGGCCAGGTACACGACGCCGGCGATGCCGTCGTCGGCCAGGTACCCGACGCCGTCGAGGGCGTCGCGCACCGCGGGGACCGATTCGAACCGGGGGGCCATCGGCGCAGGCTACCGGCGGGTAGAACGCCCGATGGGCGTGTCAACGGGTGTGGCCGTCGCCGCGGACGACGTACTTGAGCGTGGTCAGCTCGCGCAGGCCCATGGGGCCGCGGGCGTGCAGCTTCTGGGTCGAGATGCCGATCTCGGCGCCGAAGCCGAACTCCTCGCCGTCCACGAAGCGGGTGGACGCGTTGACCAGCACGGCGGCGGCGTCGACCTCACGGCAGAAGCGGTCGGCGGCAGCGATGTCGGAGGTGACGACCGCCTCGCTGTGGCCGGAGCCGAAACGGCGTATGTGGTCGATGGCCTCGTCGATGTCGGGCACCACCCGCACGGCCAGCTTGAGATCGAGGAACTCGGTGGCGTAGTCCTCGTCGTCGGCCAGTGCCATCCGGGCGCCGACCACCTCGCGGGCATCGTCATCGCCCACCAGCTCGACCCCGTCGAGCATCGGCACGACCAGGCTCAGGAACTCCTCCGCCACCGACCGGTGCACCAGCAGCGTCTCGGCCGCATTGCAGACCGATGGGCGCTGGGTCTTGGCATTGACGACGATGGCGGCGGCCATGGCCAAGTCGGCGGCAGCGTCGACGTAGACATGGCAGTTGCCGTCGCCGTCGATCACGTAGGGAACCGTGGCGTTGTCGAGGACCGAACGGATCAGCGCCGGGCCACCCCGGGGGATGAGGCAGTCGATCGACTCCCGCAGCCGCATGAACTCGACGGCCGCCTCGTGGCGGATGTCGGTGACGAGGACCACGGCGTCGTCGGGCAGGCCGGCCTTGGCCACGCCCTCCCGCAATGCGGTGGCGATCGCCCGGTTGGACTCGAGCGCCCCCGACGAGCCCCTCAAGAAGGCGACGTTGCCGGCCTTGAGACAGAGACCGAACGCGTCCGAGGTGACGTTGGGGCGGTTCTCGTAGATGATCGCCACCACCCCGAGCGGCACCCGCACCTGCTCGATGCGCAGGCCGTTGGGCCGTACCCAGCTCCCCACGATCTCACCCACCGGGTCGGGCAGGGCGGCCACCTTGAGCAGGCCGGCGGCCATCGACTCGACCCGGGCGGTGCTGAGCCGGAGCCGGTCCAGGACGGTGGCCGACGCGCCGGCGGACTCCGAGCGCGACAGATCGACGGCGTTGGCCTCCAGGATCTCGGGGGCCCGTTCGACCAGCAGGTCGGCTGCCGCCCCGAGGGCGGCGTCCTTGACGTCGGTCGAGGCCACCGCCACCGAGCGCGACGCCGCCTTGGCTCGTCGGCCCAGGGCGGCGATTGGCTCGTTGTCCCCGTGGGGCTGCGCCCCACACCCATCGGTCATCGGCATGCCCATTGGCCCAGAGTACCGATGTGGGCGAGGCAGACTTCGGGCCTTGACCCGTCCGTCCCCCCGACCTTCGTGACCGCGGTACGGCCGGCCACCGCCGCCGACCTCCGGGGCCACGGCGGCATGGTGCCGGCCCTGGTCCGCAGCTTCGACGACGACCCGCTCATGGGCTACCTCTTCCCCGACGCCGCGTCGCGGCCTCGGCGGCTGCGGTTGTTCTTCGCCGCCGAGGCCCGCCGGGCACTGCACCGGGGCGCGGTAGTGACCACGGCCGGGCCGAGGCCGTCGCGAGGCGGGGCGATCTGGGCCGCCCCCGGGCGGGCCTCGAGCGGGGCCGAACCGTTCGCCCAGTTCCGTCTCATGCGGGCGCTGTCGTCGGCCATGCCCCGGGTGGTGGCGCTGATGTCCCGGGTCGAACGGGCACAGCCGGGCGAGCCCCACTGGTACCTGGTGGTCATCGGCGCCGACCCCGGTCACCAGCGCCAAGGCGTGGGCTCGGCCCTGCTCCGGCCGGTCCTCGAACGTTGCGACCATGAGGGGACACCGGCCTTCCTGGTGTCCTCGAAGGCGTCCAACATCCCGTTCTACGGTGCCCACGGGTTCGAGCTGCGTGACGAACTACAGGTGCCCGAAGGCCCGACCGTGTGGCCGATGTGGCGGGACCCGCAGCCGAAGCAGCCCCGGTGAGCGCGGCACTTCGCCCGGCCGTTCGGTCCTTCGCCGACGACGTCGGCGCCGCCCTCGCCGGGGTGGCCCGAGGAACGGGCCTCGACGGGCCCGAGCTGCGCCGTGACGCGGCCCTCGAAGCGTGCCACCTGGCCTGTGCCCTGGTGGCCACCGGCGGGCGGCGGGCCACCGACGACGAGGTGTGGGCGCTGACCGCCGCCTTCGGGCCCGAGCTCTCCACGCCGTTGGCCGGTGCCACCCCCGACCAGGTCCGCGACGCCGGCCTGCTCGACGACGAGGCCGGTTTCCTCGAACAGACCTCTACGCTTTACCGGCTGCTGGTGGAGGCCGACGCCCGGCACGGCAGCGCCCACTCCCACGTCTACTACCGCGCCGCCGTACAGGTGCTCTTCGCCACAGCGGCGGCCGACCTGTTCACCTCCGAGACCGAGCTCGACGCCATCGAGCGGTTCCGCTCGCTCCTGTTGGCCGAGATGACCGCGCAGGGCGTTAGCCGACCGGGCCAGGGCAGGCCCGGCCGCCGCCGCATCCCCGCCGGGAGCATGCCGGTCGCCGGTGCGACGGCCGAGGGCGGACCGGGGCCGACCGACGCGGGGCGCAGCGACGCCGAGGGGACCGACGCCGATGACGCCGACGACCTGGGCCCGCCCGAGCCGCTCGAGGACCTGTTGGAGGAGCTCGATGAGCTGGTCGGCCTCGACTCGGTCAAGCGCGAGGTCAGACGGACCGCCGATCTCACCCGCATCGAACAACTGCGCCGCCACCGGGGGCTGCCGGTGCTGCCCCGCAGCCGCCACCTGGTGTTCACCGGCAATCCCGGGACGGGCAAGACCACTGTCGCCCGGCTGCTGGCCCGCCTCTACCGGACCCTGGGCGTGGTGGCGAGGGGCCATCTCGTCGAGACCGACCGGTCCCACCTGGTGGCCGGCTTCGTCGGCCAGACCGCCACGCTGGTGCGCAAGCGCTTCGACGAAGCCGACCAGGGGATGCTGCTCATCGACGAGGCCTATGCCCTGGTCCGGGGAGGCGACAACGACTTCGGCCGGGAGGCGATCGACACGATCGTCAAGCTGGTCGAGGACCGCCGCGACTCGGTCGTGGTGGTCGTGGCCGGCTACCCCGACGAGATGGACGAGTTCATCGACGCCAACCCCGGCCTCCGGTCACGGTTCCCTCGCACGATCGACTTCCCCGACTACGACACCGGCGAGCTGGTGAGGATCTTCGACTTCATGGGGTCCAAGCCCCGCTACGCCTGCGATGCCGGGGCCGCCGCTGAGGTCCGCGACTGGTTCGACGCCCAGGACCGGGTCAAGGGTTTCGGCAATGGCCGCCTGGCCCGCAACCTGTTCGAGGCAGCCGTGGCCCATCAGGCCAGCCGGCTGGCGGGTATGGCCGGCGAGCTCACCGACGAGCAGCTCACCACCCTGACGGCCGCCGACATCCCCGGACCGGCGGACGGGCTGGGGTGAAGCGGTCCGGGGCGGTGCTGGCGGCGGCGGCGATGATCCTCGTCTCCCTGTGGGTACGGGCGCGCCTCGACGACAACGACGACGCCTCGCGGCCGACGGTGGCCTGCGTCGAGGAGCTGGCTGTCGCCTGCGAGGCCGCCCTCGGGACCGCCGCCGACCTGCGGGTCGAAGCCGCCGCCGTCACCGCCGCCGCCCTGATCGACGGGACCGACGACATCGATCATTGGGTGACCCTCGACGGCTGGCCCCAGCTCGTCGCCGCCGCCGGCAACCGGCCGGCGCCGACGCCCGAAGCACTGGCGGCCAGCAGGCTCGTCCTCGCCGTCGAGCTCGGCCGGGCCGACGTCCTGCGCCAGCAGTGCACCGAAGTCGACTGGCGCTGTGTCCTCGACCGGGTCGGCCGGCCCTGGGCCGAGATCGGCGGCGAGGAGAGCTGGGGGTCGGTGAAGGTGGGCCGACCGGGGACCGCCACCGGCGTCGGCCTGCTCGTCGACGCCAGCGCCATCGCCGCGGTCGCTGGGACGACCGACCTCGGCACCAACGACGACGCCTTCCGACAGGCCCGGGCCGCGGCGGCGGGACTGGGCGAGGGCCAGTTCTCGGACTTCGCGGCGCGCCTCCCGGCCCTCTTCGCCGGGTTCGCCACCACGCAGGCACAGGTGACGGCCGACTCGGGCCGGATCGCCGGCCGGGTCGCCATCGTCACCCCTGCACCCGGCGCCGTCGCCGTCGCCGTCCTCGACTCTCCCGGCGGCGCCGACGGGGTCGACCGCGGCCGGCTCCAGGCGGCGGTTCGCGACCAGGGATGGGACGCGCCCGTACCGCCCTCGGCCGGTGGCCTGAGCGGCGGCGTCCTGCTCGCCCTGTCGGGGCTCTAGATCTGCTCGGTCCCGAGAATGCTTGACGTTGTGACAAGTTCCGGGACCGAGCAGATGCCGACCGAGCGACCGCCAGGGAGCCGGGCGGCGATGGGGGCCGGGGGGCGCCGCCCCCCCGCAACGGGCGCGCACCGGCAAGACTCACGCCAAGCCCCCCCCGCCTCTCGTGGGGCGGCGCC
>JBQTIQ010000047.1:0-19156 GCA_052387955.1 Acidimicrobiia bacterium
ACCGACACGTCGCACACCGCACCGGTCCCCAGGTCGAGCACCTGGCGCACCACGGCGGCCGAGTCGACGGCGGGCTCGGTGTTGGGCATGGCCACCACCGCCGTGTAGCCGCCCAGGGCGGCGGCCCGGGCGCCCGTCTCCACCGTCGCGCCCCCCTCCCGTCCGGGCCCCCGTCGGGGGGGGTGCCGGCCGCCCAGGCCGGGTGCCACCACGCCCCCGCCGGCGTCTAACACCGTGCCGCCGGCGCCGGCGACCAGCCCGGGGCCGACGGCGACGACGGTCCCGTCGGGACCGATGGCCACGTCGGCGGCCCGCTCCCCGGTGGCGTCGACGACCCGACCCCCGGCTATCAGGTGGACCACGGGGCCCTGCCTCCGATCGGTGCGCGACGCACGGCCTCGACCAGGTCGACGCCCGAGCCGAGGAGGAGATAGAGCACGGCCATCCGCACCGCCACCCCGTTGCGGACCTGGTCGATGACCACCGAGCGGGGCAGGTCGGCCACCTCGGCGGCGATCTCGACTCCCCGGTTCATCGGCCCGGGGTGCATGACCAGCGCTCGGTCGTTCAGGAGGTCGACCCGACGGGCCGTGAGCCCGTACTGGGCGGTGTACTCCCGTAGCGACGGCAACAGGGCTTCGGTCATGCGCTCACGCTGCATGCGCAGCAGGTAGACGACGTCGACCTTGGGCAGCACCTCGTCGAGGCTGTGGCTCACCGTGACCGGCCATCCGGCCACGCTCGGGGGAAGCAGCGTCGGCGGGGCCACCAGCGTGACGTCGGCGCCGAGCGCGGCGAGCACGGCGACGTCGGAGCGGGCCACCCGGGAGTGCTTGATGTCGCCCACGATGGCGATCCGGCAGTCGTCGACGGTGCCCAGGTGCTGGCGCACGGTGTAGGCGTCGAGCAGGGCCTGGGTCGGGTGCTCGTGCCATCCATCGCCGGCGTTGATCACCGAGACGGGCCGGCGCTCGAGCCAGCGGGCGATCTGGGCGGGCACGCCGGCCGAGCCGTGCCGGACCACGATGCCGTCGACGCCCATGGCTTCGATCGTCTGCACCGTGTCCCGTAGTGATTCGCCCTTCTTGACCGACGACGTGCTGACGCTGAAGTTCATGGTGTCGGCCGAGAGCCGCTTGGCCGCCTGCTCGAAGCTGAGCCGGGTGCGGGTGGACTCCTCGTAGAACAACCACACCACGGTCTTGCCCCGCAGGGCCGGCACCCTCGGGATCTGCCGGGCGCTGATCTCGACGAAACGGTCGGTGAGGTCGAGGGCCCGCTCGATCCCCCCCCGCCCCCCCAGATCGTGCACCGAGAGCAAGTGCTTCAACGGAGCCCGCCCATCGTCGGACCCCAGATGCGACCGGCGCGCCACCGCCGGCGCGGCCCCGCCCGGCCGGCGCGGCCGGGGAACGCAGCCAGCAGGTCCCTCACTTGATCATCTCGCCGAGGTCGACGCCGTCCTCGTTCACGTCGACCACCTCGTCGCGGCGGGTGGGCAGGTTCTTGCCCACGTAGTCGGGACGGATGGGCAGCTCGCGGTGGCCCCGGTCGACCATCACGGCCAGCTGGACGGCCCGGGGACGGCCGTAGTGGTGGAGGGCGTCGAGGGCGGCCCGGATGGTGCGGCCGGTGAAGAGCACGTCGTCGACGAGCACGACGGTGACCCCGTCGAGGTCGAAGGGGATGTGGGTGACGGCCTCGGGCAGGACGGGCCGCAGGCCGATGTCGTCGCGGTGAAGGGCAACGTCGAGGGTGCCCACGTCAAGGGCGACGCCCTCCACCTGCACCAGGGCTTCTACCAGCTTGTCGGCCAGGGGCACGCCGCCGGTCTGGAGGCCGACGATCACGACCTCGTCGAGACCGTGGTTGCGTTCGACAACCTCGTGCGCCATCCGCCAGATGGCCCGGTTCACGTCGTCGGCGTCCATGACCCGACTACGGGCGATGAAAACGCCCCCGAATGGGGGCGTGCTCCGTCGTTCGCGTTCGGCCAACCGGCGGGTCCTCCCTGTCCGTGCGGGCCTCACCGGACCCGCTTCACGGTCAGACGGGCACCCTAGCAGCGGCCGGCGGGTGGCGACCTCGACACCGAACGGCGTCCGCTCACCGAGAGAAGGCACCCCCAACGCCGGTCGGCCACCCGCCAATGCCTAGGCCCCACCCCCGGGCGACCGGCGTCGCGCCCGGAGCTGGGCCAGGTTGACCACGCCGCGCCGGACCGCTTCGTTGGCCAGGCGGGTCCGGCGCCGTTCGCCCTCGCCGTGGATCTCGAACTTGTCGTAGAGCCGCGACAGGTGCTGCTTGACCGCCGCCTCGCTCACCGAGAGCGCCCTCGCCATCTCCCGGGTCGATGCCGGCTCCGCGAACGCCTCCTCCGGCGCCGCCGTCAGGAACAGGCTGAGAAGGACGTCGCGTTCGCGGGGCGTGAGTTCTGGCGCCGGTGGCGATCCCAGCGTCTCTCGGGCCGTGGCGGCGGCCGACGCGGTACGGAATATGAGCCGCGTCGAGCCGACGCGGATCTCGTCGTCGGGGCGAAGGACGCGTTCGCTCGCGACACGCTGACCGTTGACGAAGGTCCCGTTGCTCGAATCGAGGTCGCGGATGCACCAGCCGGCGGAGAAACACTCGAGCACCGCGTGCAGCCGCGACACCTGGGCGTCGGCGGAAAGCTGGACGCCATTCGTGTCCAGGCGACCGAGTGTGACCGGCTCATTGCCAAGGGCGACGATCTCGGCGCCTCCGGGCCTCCACACCTCGAGGTACGACTGCACATTCGCCTCCGGTCCGGGACGCATGATGCCACTGCACCTACTTGCCCGACGGTAAGGCCGCCCTTACCGGATCGGCATCACAACTAGCCGCCCCGGCGATTACCAGACGATGCCGCGTTCTTCATGATCTCGATAGAGGACTTGAACGGGTCCCGGAGACAAGGAGACCGACGATGACATTGACGGATTTCACCAAGAAGCTCACCGCCGTGGCCGTCGCCGCTGTCGGGATCGTGACCTTGGCGGCGCCGGCCGGCGCAGCCGGCGGCGCCAACTACGACACCAACCGCGACGGCAAGCCCGACGCCAGGATCGGCACCGTGGACACCGACGGCAACCGCACCGAAGACGCCGGCCACATCGACACGAACCGCAACGGCAAGATCGACGCCGGCGACTGGCTCGGCAAGTGCCCCAACGGCCAGAGGGCGAGGCTCAAGGCCACCCCCGGCATCAACGGGCTCCGGGTGGAGCTGTTCTGCGGACAGGGCAAGCAGCCGGTCGACGCCGTCGTGATCATGGACCTCAACGGCGACGGCGACACCGCTGACGCGGGCGAGGTGCGTCCCGGCTGACCGATCAGGTTTCGCCCCGGCCGACCCAGCGCGGGGGTCGGCCCGGCGCCGGCGATCGGTGGCCCCTCCGGCCGCCGATCGCCTCGGCCGTGGCCTCGGGCCGGCAACGGTGCCGGCTCGGGGTCGGCGTGCTGCACACGACGATCACCGCCGTCGGCCCGACGCCGCTGCGCCATCAGGGCCGTCCTGGCCCTGAGCGGCGGCCGACGGGCGGCGGCGGCGGCCGGAGCGGGCGGCGGCGGCAGCAGCAGCAAGGCCGGCGAGGGCGCCGGCGAGACAGCTCACGACGGTGACCGCGGCCGGTTCGGGCGCCCCGAGCAGCCAGCCCACGAGCACCGCAACGAGGCCGGCGGCAGCGCCGACACCGGCCATGCCCACGTAGGCCGAGCGGCGGTGGCGACCGCGTCGCAGGGGCTTCAGGAAAGATTCGGCGTAGGCCAGCACGAACAGCGCCAGAACGACGGCGGTGCCGCCGGGCACGGTGAGCAGCGCCGGCTGGGCCGGGTCGACGGCGAAGCGATGACGGCCCACCACCGCGCCGCCGGCCAGGAGCCGGAGCTCGGCCGTCACCTTCCCCGGGGCGAGGAAACGGTTGGCGCCGGCGTCGAGGCTGGCCCCGGCTGCCCCCGGCCCGCCGGACAGGGACTGGACGTCGGAGTCGACCAGCGGGATCCCGGCGACGGAGAACCCGAGCTGCACCTCGGTGGCGGCGAGAGCGCCGGGCGGGCGTCGGCTGAGACGGACCTCGATCGGCTCGGCCAGGTCGAGCGAGACGGCATGACCATCGGCGGGGTCGGCCCCGCCGACGGTGGCGGCACCGACTGCCAGGTCCCCGCCCCGATCGGGAGCGCCGATCCCCACCGAGCCGACCAGGACGGCGACGAAAAGGGCCAGCACCGCGGCCAGGGCCAGCGGCGCCGGGGACGGCGGCTCGTCGATGACCTCGCCGACGGGTACCAGCTCGTCGAAGTCGATCTCGGACCGGGGCGCGGGCCGCACGGGAACGAGCTCGCCACCGGGGCGGACGATCCGGGCCGCAACCTCGTCGGTACCGATCCCGCCCGGCGCCGGCCCGCCGGCGGCCAGAACGGGGGCGCTGGGGCGGGCGGCGGTGGCCAGGATCGGTCCCGGCGACCGGAACGAGACGTCGGTCCGCTCCATCCAGCCGGGGCCCCACAACGAGGTCCCGGCCTCACCGAGAGCGACGCCGAACGCCTCGGCGGTGGGGAAGCGGTCCTCCGGGTAACGCGCCAGCGCCTTCATGGTGACGTCGGCCAGGACCTCGGCGACATCGGGGGCAACCTCGCGTAGCGGGACGGCGTCCTCGTACACGTGGCGGTACACGACCGCCAATGCGCCACCGGCCTCGGAGTAGGGCAGCGCGCCGGCCAGGAGCTCGTAGAGCATCACGCCGGTGGCGAAGACGTCGGCCTGGGGACCGACCTCGGCACCGCCGGCCTGCTCGGGTGCCATGTAGGCCGGGGTCCCGAGGATCTGGCCGGCCTGGGTCGCCAACGTCTGCGCCCCGCCCACGACCCGGGCGATCCCGAAGTCGGTCACCTTGATGGCGCCTTCGGCCGAGAACAACAGGTTCTCGGGCTTGATGTCGCGGTGGAGGACCCCTCCTTGGTGGGCGTAGTGCAGGCCGTCACAGGTGACCATGGCCACTGCGACCGCGGCCGGAGCGGTGAAGCCCGAGGCCACGAACCGGCCCCAGACCGTGCCCCCCGGCAGCTGTTCCATCACCAGGACGCAGATCCCGTCGCGCTCGACATAGTCGTAGATCGGGACGATGTGGGGGTGGGCCAGGCCGGCCAGCACCCGGGCCTCGGCCGCGAACCGGGCCCGCACGGTGGCGTCGGCAGCGAGGAAGGCGGGCAGCTGCTTGATGGCGACGGCGCGGCCGAGCCGGCGGTGCATACCGGCGCGGACGATCCCGAAACCGCCACGGCCGAGCTCCTCACCGACCTCGTACTCGGGGAGCGCGGCGGCGACGGCAGCGGCGTCAGCGTTCACGGTCGCCGCTCGCCCGGAGGCCAGGACGGCGGGCGGTGACGGTCGTCGAGACGGAGCCGCCACCGCCGCTGGCCCGTGGGCCGTGGACTCCTGGACCGTCGTCGGGACCGTCGTCATCGTCAAGATCGGGGGAAGGCGTCAGGTAGCCGACGACGAAGAGGCCGGCGCCGAACACCAAGATCACGACGAGCCACTTGCCGGCACTGGGCACGACGACCCGGAACACCGACAGCGTGAACGTGACCGTCAGACCGATGCCGAACCCGGGAACCGCGAATCGCAGGGCCCGACGCCAACGGTTGCGGGGCAGGCGCTGGCCGGCCAGGCGCACCAGCACCGTGCCCAACAGGACGGCGGTGATGGCGGCCACCGCGGTGCCGAAGACGCCGTAGGTCGACAGCAACGAACCCCGCACGTCGGCCGGGAAGGACTGCGAGACGATCACCCGTCGGTCGCCGTCGAGGAGCGCGAGGCGGGCCGGAAGGAGGCCGGTGGCCTGGCGCCGCAGGTCGAGGAGGTCGATGCTGAAGGCCCGCTCGCCCTCTTCGCCGGGGCCGACCCGGAGGTCCACCCTGGTCTCGAAGGCGAAGAAGGTCAGCCCGATGACGGTGGAGTCGAGCCGCACGCTGCGGACGAAGACCGGGGAGGTAGTCCCGTTCAGGACCCGGAGCCTGACGTCGACGGGGCGGTCGGCGTCCAAGCGCAGGGCCCGGTTGGCGGTTACGCCGGCGAGGTCGCGAGCGTCAACGGTCGCCGACAGCCGCACGGTGGTCTGGGCCCGGGAGACAGGGATGCCCACCACTCCGCCGACCGTCGCGACGAGGCTGACAACGGCGAGTACCGCGAACCGACACCCCGCCCTGACCGTCACCGTGCCTCCCCCGTGCCCTGTCCACCACCACCCGGGCCGCTCGGGCGAGAAGGCAAGAGCGCAGCCGGCCGGCGCCGAAGGCTACTCTGCTACGACCATCTGTCCGGGGGTTCTCGCCCGTGGGTCTTGGTCGGCGTCGCCGAGCACACGTACGGCTGGAGGACGGCCCCGTCCCTGGCCCGCAGGGGCGCCACGCGGCTGCTGCCGGCCGTCGTCCGCCGGTGCCGCGCCGTTGGGGGCGTCCGGCCCGGTCGGCGATGGCCGCAGCCCTGGTCCTGTCGAGCGTTGCTGCTGTCGGGTTCGGCACCCAGGTGACGGGCGGGGCCGCCACCGGCCAGGCACCGGCCGGCGCCGCTCAGCAGCCGACGACGGCTACGACGGTCCCGCTGAGCCTCCCGCCCGTCACCACCACCGGCCCCCGGGACAGCCGGCGCACGACCACGACGGTCCCGGCCACGACGACGTCGCAGCCACAACCGACGACGTCGCAGCCACAACCGACGACGTCGCGGCCGCGATCGACGACGACGTCGTTCCGCCCAGGCAGCACGACGACGACCACAACCACGACAACGACCACGGCTCCGACGACCACGACAACGACCACGGCTCCGACGACCACAACCACGACGACGACCACGACAGCCGTGCCGACCACCATCACCACCACGACCGTGCCCACCAGCACGACGTCCGTTCCGGGCACGGCCACAACGGTCGGGTCGACTACGACGTCGACCTCGGCTCTCCTCGGGGTCGCGCCCCCGGCCGGGAGCGGGCCGGCGCCCGGGGGCAGCGGCCCGCTCCCCGGGAGGCCCGGACGTTCGACCGTGGCGCCACTACCGACAGTCGGCCCGGGCGCGGCGACGGAGACCGCGGGCCCCTCGACCACCACCACCTCCACCACCACGCCCCCAGCGTCATCACGCCCCGACGCACCCTCGGCTGAGCCCGATCTGTCGTTGGACCGGCTCTCGGCGCCGCCGGGGGGCGAGGCCCTTGCCTCCGGGAAGGGGTGTGCCGCCGGCGTCATGGTCGTGGTCAGTGCCGATGGGACCGAGGTCGGCCGGGTGCGGGCTGGCCCCGACGGCCACTTCGAAGCCCGCCTCCAACTCCTCGACCTGCCCGTCGGGCGCCATCCCGTCGTGGCCCGATGCGGCGACCGGGCGTCGGAGACCTCGATCGACCTCGTGCTCGCCACCGCCACCCGACCCGCCGGTTCCGGTGCGGTGGCGGCCCTGTTGTGCTTCTTCGTGCTGCTGGCGCTGCTGCTCTTCCGCTCGCCCCAGGCGCCCGACCGCTCCGAGCTCCCATCAGGGCCGCCGAGCCACCAGGGCTAGTGTCCTGGAACGCTGGTCGTTGGGTACTTCGGCGGGCCTGGGCGTCGCCGGCAAGAACCAGGTCAGCCACCGATTCGCCCCACCGCGGAGCCGCCGGGTTGGAACGGTGCAACGACGGGCATCCAAGGGGATCGCCTGCGCCGTAGAAAGCCACAGGCGGTAGGCCCCTGGTCTGGTTCGATGGTGTTCGTGCGGGCTCCAGACCTCGGTCCTCATATGTCAGCCGAACGAGAGGAATCCCGAGTGTCGTTGGATGAACCCCGTCTTCACGGTTTGATCGTGGAGTCACAGGACTTGCAGGCCGACGCTTTGCGCCAGGCGAAAGCCCAGCGCCGGCGTTTCGTTGAGGTCGGCCGTGCCCGCCAGGGCCGCCCGGTCGATGTGGACCAGGTCCGGATGTTCCGTGACCAACGCCGCCACGTGTTACGCAACGGCGGCTTCGGCCTCGGTGCCCTCGCCGCCAAAGGCATCCTGCCCACCGCGTTCGGTACCGCAGTGCTGGGCATCGTCGCCCGGCCCGTCTCAGCCCAAGAGAACGTCGACGTGCAGATCCTCAACACCGCGTCATCGTTGGAGAACCTCGCTGTCGCCACCTACGAAGCCGCGCTGGGCCTGCCGTTCATCGCCAACGGCAACGCCATCGTGAAGGCCTTCGCGGAGACCACCATGAGCCAACACGCCGAGCACTCCGCCGCCTTCAACGACCAGGCCGAGTCCCTCGGCGGCCCCCGCCAGGACAACCCCAACCCGGTCCTGGCCCCCACCGTCGAACAAGCCAAAGCCACCCTCACTGACCCCTTGGCAGTAGCGGAGCTGGCGGCCATGCTCGAAGAAGTCGCCGCCGACACCTACCTGGCCAACCTGTCCCTGCTCTCCGACAGTGAGACCAAAGGCCTCATGGGCAGCGTCATGGGCGTCGAAGTCCAACACCTCGCCACCCTGCGAGCGGTGATCGCCCTCCTCGAAGCCAACGCCCCCGAGTTCATCGCCATCCCCACCGACCTGGCCAACCTCCCCGGCCCCGCCGGCAGCGTCGCCTTCCCCGAAGCCCTCCCCGCCCCCGACCTAGCCCGCTCGGCCGAAGAAGGCGCAGCCTGATGACCGACACCACCACCACCAACGACCGAACCGCCGACAACGACGTGATGCGCTCCAGCGCCACCCGCCGCCGCTTCATGCTCGGTGGCGGCGTCCTCGCCGCCACCGCCCTCTTCACCGCCTGCAGCGACGACGACGACGACACCACCAGCTCCGGCAGCGGGTCGACCACCACCAACGGCTCGGGCAGCACGGCCAGCGGCGGGCCCGAAGCCGACCTCGACACCGCCGCGTTCGCGGCCAGCCTCGAGCAGTTGGCGGTCAACACCTACACGGCCGCCGCGGCCGCGGCCACCGGTGGCGACCTCGGTACCGTCCCGCCGGCCGTGGTCGAGTTCGTCACCGTGGCCCTCGGCCATCATCAAGAAGCACTCGACACCTGGAACGGCGTCCTCACCGGGGCCGGGCGAGCGGAGGTGACGGCGCCCCCGAGCGATCTGGAGGCCACCGTCAACCAGCAGTTCAGCTCCGTCACCGACGCCGCCGGTGCCGCCCAGCTGGCGCTCATGCTGGAGCAGATCGCGTCGAACACCTACCTCGCCGCCATCCCCACCCTCAGCGGCCCCGACGCCATCACCCTCGCCGGGCAACTCCAGTACGTCGACCAGATGCACGTCGCCGTCCTGCTCTTCGCCCTCGGCCAGTACCCCGTCCCCGAGGTCTTCCAATCGACCTCCAAGGCGGCGACGCCCGGCTAGCTAGTTGGGGGGCTGCGCCCCCCCGGCCCCCATTGCCGCCCGGCTCCCTAGCGGTCGCTCGGTCGGCATCTGCTCGGTCCCGGAACTTGTCGCAACGTCAAGCCTTCTACGGACCGAGCAGATCTAGCGCCAACTCGTTCGAGCCCTCGGGCCCAGCCGGTCATCGGCCGGCTGGGCCTCGGGACTCGACGCCGGCCGGCGGAGACCGCCGGCTACTTGAGGCGAAGGCGCAGGCCGGCCGACTCCGCCACCCAGATCGAAGCCGGGTTCTCGGGATCGACTTGAGCGAAGAGCTCGGTGAAGGCGAGTTCTTCACGGAGCCAGGTGGCGAAGAGGCCGACGGCCCGGGTGGCAACCCCCCGGCGACGGTGGCCCGGCATGACCCACCAGCCCAGCTCAGCCCGCGCCGGTCCTCCGGCCAGGGGCACCATCCCTACTTCGCCGATGACGGTGGCGTCATCGCCGGCCGCGGTCACCACCAGGTCGAGCGACAGCGCCCGCTCCCGCCGCAAACGGTCGGCCCCGATCCAGCGACGGGCGTCGTCCTCGCTACGAGCGCCGGGGACAAGCGTCCACCGTTGGATCGCGGGGTCGTCCCAGGCCGCGGCCAGAGCGGCGGCATCGTCCTCGTGCCAGGGCCGCAGTCCTACGAGCTCGTCGGCCAGGGCCCGTTCAGGAAGCGGTAGCGCCACCGAGCAGGCCCTCCTTCTCGAGCAGGGAGCGCAGCTCCCCCGCCGAGGCGTACCGCACGGCGCGCATCCCCGCAGCCCGGGCGCCGGCCACGTTGTCGGCCCGGTCGTCGACGAAGAGGCATCGGACCGGCGAGGTGCCCAACAGCCCGGCCACGTGGGTGAAGGCCGCCGGGTCGGGCTTGGCCATTCCCAGTCGGGCGCTGTTGAACACGACGTCGAAGTCCTGGTCCAACCCGCACTGGCCGAGGTGCTCCTCGAGGGCGGTGGTGGCGTTGCTGAACAGGGCGACCTGGACCCGTTTGCCGGCCCGAGCCTGGCGGACCACCGCGACCGCTTCGTCGTCGATCGACCACGGCAGGGACAGGAACCGGGCGGCCACGGCGTCGGCGTCGGCGCCGTGAGCCTCAGCTGCCGCCCGGCCGATCTCGGTGGCCCACGCTTCGACGCTGAGGCGGCCGACCATGGCCGCGTCGATCAGCCGCTCGGCGAAGGCGATGGCAGCGAGGTCGTCGGCCTCCAGGCCGAACTCGGCGGCGCAGTCCCCGAACGCCACCATGTCCCAGTGCCGGAGCACGCCGTCGAAGTCGACGATGAGCCAGTCGAGGGGGGCGGGCCCGGGCGGAGCCGGTTCAGGCTGTCGTCCCACTACCCCGGGCCCCCTCGGCTACCCCGGACCTCCTCGGCCACCGCCCCCAGGACGCCGTTCACGAACCGGCCCGAACCGTCGGTCGAGAACTGCTTGGCCAGCGCCACCGCTTCGGAGATGACCACCGCGGTGGGCACGTCGGGCCGCTGCCCAAGCTCCCAGGTGGCCATGCGCAGTACCACGTGGTCGATGACGGGCATCCGCTCGACGGTCCATCCCTTGGCGTGGCGGGACAGCACCGCGTCGAGCGCATCGGCGGCGCGGTCGACGCCGATGGCGAGGTCGACGGCGTACTCGTCGGGGCGCACCGGTAGGGCGTCGATCACCTCGGAGCAGCTGAGGGACTTCTGTCTCGACTCGTAGAGCAGTTCCAGAGCCCGCTCTCGTGCCTGGCGCCGCTCGTGCAGTCCCGCGGGGCTCACGCTTTGGAGATGTACTCGCCCGACCGGGTGTCGACCTTGAGGCGGTCGCCGATGTTGATGAACAACGGGACCTGCACCTGCACCCCGGTCTCGAGCACGGCCGCCTTGCGCGCCCCCGACACCCGGTCGCCCTGCACGCCGGGCTCGGTGTCGGTGACGGCCAGCTCGACGGCTGCGGGCAGGTCGACACCCACGATCTCGGTGCCCCACAGCTGCATCACCACGCTGGAGCCGTCGGTGATGAAGCCGGCGTTCGTGCCCAGCGCCGCGGGGCCGACGTTCATCTGGTCGAAGGACTGGTTGTCCATGAAGACGAAGTCCTCGCCGTCACGGTAGAGGTACTGCATCTCCCGCTTGTCGATCACGGCCTGCTCGACCTTCTCGGCGGCCCGGAAGGTGCGGTCGACGACGGCTCCGGTGCGCACGTTCTTGAGCGTGGTGCGCACGAAGGCACCCCCCTTGCCCGGCTTGACGTGCTGGAACTCGACGACCTGGAACAGGCCGTCGGGCAGCTCGAGGCTCATGCCGTTGCGGAGGTCGTTCGTCGTTATGGCCATCGGCGCAGGTCCGGTTCCTTCGTGCAGTGAGTGAGCAGGCGGCACCCGTCACCAGCGACGACGACGGTGTCCTCGATCCGCACGCCACCATGCTCGGGGAGGTAGACACCGGGCTCGACGGTGACGACGTGACCGTCGGTGAGCGTACCATCGGCCGACCACGAAACCCGGGGCCCCTCGTGGATCTCGAGACCGACCCCGTGGCCGGTGCCGTGGCTGAAGGCGTCGGCCCAGCCGGCGGCTCGGATGACCGATCGGCAGGCCTCGTCGACCTCGGTGACCGCGACACCGGCCCTGACCGCCGCGACCCCGGCCGCCTGGGCCGCGGTCACCACCTCGAGCATGCGGCGCTGGGTGGCGGTGGGCTCGGCCCCGACCAGGACGGTGCGGGTCATGTCCGAGCAGTAGCCGTCGACGAGGGCACCGAAGTCGAGCACCACCAGGTCGCCTTCCTCGATCACCCGGCGTGAACCCGAGGCCCGGTGGTGCGGCCGGGCGCCGTTGGGGCCGGAACCGACGATCGTCTCGAAGCTGTTGCCCTCGGCCCCCCGACGGCGGATCTCGGTGTCGAGCTCGAGGCCGAAGTCGGATTCGGTGGGCCGGTCGAGCAGTCGGCCCCGCACCCGTTCGAGGGCCTCGGTGGCGACGGCCGCGGCAGCCTCGATGCGGGCCACCTCGCCCGGGTCCTTGACCGAGCGCAGCGACTCGACCAGGCCCTGGGTCGGGACCAGGTCGGCGACGACGCCGGCCCACGCCGCCGCCAGCGACCTTTGTGCCGACCAGCTCACGTCGTCGGCCTCCAGGCCCAGCCTCCGGCCGGCGCCGGCCGCGGCGAGGGTGTCGCGCTGGTCGGCGGCGGTCAGGCCGACGCAGACCTCGGCCTGCACCCCCGCCCCCGCCAGCTCGCCGACGGCCTGTTCGGCGTAGCGGCCGTCGGTCACCAGCAGCAGCGAGCCGGGCTGCACCAGCACCATGGCGGCCGAACCGGTGAAGCCGGTGAGATAGCGGACGTTCACCAGCTTGGTCACCAGCAGCGCGTCGACGCCGGCCGGCTCGAACAGGGCCGCCAACCGAGCCGCCCGGGCGGTCACCTCCATCGGTGGGAGCGCAGCCGCGCCGATCACCGGATCAACTCTTTGACTGCCATCGCCGCCAGCACGTAGCCATGGCCGCCGAAGCCGCAGATCGTCCCCGTCGCCACCGGGGCGACCACCGACGTGTGCCGCCACGGCTCGCGGGCGTAGGGGTTGGAGATGTGCAGTTCGACCACCGGGAGATCGCACATCGCCAGCGCGTCATGGATGGCCCACGAGTAATGGGTCAGGGCGGCGGCGTTGACCACGATGGCGGCACACGCTCCCTTGGCGTGCTGGATGGCGTCGACCAGTTCGCCCTCATGGTTCGACTGGACGTGGTCGACCTCGGCGGTCCCCTCGAGGACGGCGGTGAAGGCGGCGACGTGGTCGGAGAGGGTGCCCGTGCCGTAGATGGCCGGCTCACGGGTACCGAGCATGTTCAGGTTGGGCCCGCTGATCAGGAGCACCGTCGGCTTGGTCATCCGTGCACCTTGGCACCGATGCGAGCGCCGCAGCGCCAGCGCTGGCGCGGCCGGCAGCGGCCGGCGCGGCCGGGGAACGCCGGCGTCACGACACCTTGACCTTCTCGAGGGCGGCGCGGGCAGTGCCGGGGTCGACGCCGGCCACGACCTCGACGCCGGCGGGCCCGTCGAGGGCGAACGTGAGCCCTTCGATCGCCTTCTTGTCCCGGGCCATCAGCACCACCAGTTCGTCGGGGTCGCTGCCCGGGGGCAGCGTGGTGGCTAGGTCGTAGCCCGACACGACCTCCCGGTGACGGCCGACCCGACCGTCGTCGATACGGCCCATCGACCGGGCCAGCTCGGCCGCGTAGACGAGGCCGACCCCGACCGCCTCGCCGTGGCGCAGGTCGTAGTGGCCGGCGGTCTCGAGGGCGTGGGCCAGCGTATGGCCGTAGTTGAGCAGGGCCCGCCGGCCCCCCTCGCGCTGGTCGGATGCCACCACGTCGGCCTTGATGGCGACGCAGCGGGCGATGCGGTCCACCTCGTCGAGGGCGCCGAGGTCGTCGCCGGTGAGGAAGTGGTACTTGGCCACCTCCCCCCACCCGCTGCGCAGCTCCCGGGCCGGCAAGGTGGCGAGGGCGTCGACGTCGCAGAGCACGGCGGCGGGCTGCCAGAAGGCACCGACCAGGTTCTTGCCCTCGGGCAGGTTCACGCCGGTCTTGCCTCCGATGGCGGCGTCCACCATACCCAGCAGGGTGGTCGGGACGTGCACCACCGCCACGCCCCGGTGGTACACGGCGGCGGCGAAGCCGGCGACGTCGGTGACCACGCCGCCTCCGACGGCGACCACCACGTCGGCCCGGGTGAGGCCCCACTGGGCCCACTGCCGGCACAGGTCGTCCACGGTGCCGAGCGCCTTGGCCTCTTCGCCGTCACCCATGGTGAACACCCGGTGTTCGAGCCCGGGATCGACGACGAGGCCGATGCCGGCCTGGGTGACGACAGCCGCCCGCCGGGCCGTGGCCGGCACCACGGCGCCCAGGCGGTGGCGGGCGCCGGCACCGATCACGACGTTGTAGGAGCGGTCGGCCAGGGCGACGGTGACGGTGATCATTCGGTGAGGCCCTCGCGGGCACGCACCAGGGCCACGACTTGCCACGCCAGCACCGCCTTGGGCTTGGGCTCGGCCTCGTGGACGGGCTCGACGTCGACCACGACGTCGGCCACTTCCTCGTAGAAGCCCTGGCGCTCGGCCGCCAGGCGGGCCAGCACCGTCTCGGGGTCCCCGTCGAGCAGCGGCCGGCCCTCCTTCTTGGCCGTCCGGGTCGCGAGGAAGGCAGCGCCGGCCCGAAGCCAGACCACGAAGACATCGGGTCGTGACAGGAGCTCGCGGTTCTCCGCCGGCACCACCACGCCCCCGCCAGCGGCGATCACGGTCGGGTCGGCCCGGGCCAGGAGCTCGGCCAACACCGCCGACTCCATGGCCCGGAACACCGGCTCGCCATCCTCCTCGAAGACCTGGCGGACGGTACGACCGTGGTGTTCGGCGAGGGCCTCGTCGGCGTCGACGAAGGGCCGGCCGAGCCGGGCCGCCACCCGCCGGCCGACGGTCGTCTTGCCCGACCCCATAAGGCCGACGAGCACGATGTGCTCCCGGGCCCCCTGCGGCGGTGCCCCGCACCCCTCGCCGGCCGCCGAGCCGACGCTCACACGATCAGCCATCGAGGGATGCGAGGTAAGCGGCGTGGTTCCGGCGGAACTCGTCGACGGTGTCGCCGCCGAACTTGCGCAGCGCCTCCTGGACCAGCACCAGGGCCACCATCGTCTCGGCCACCACGCCCATGGCGGGCACCGCGGTGACGTCGGTGCGCTCCTTGAAGCTGACCGTCTCCTCCTTGGTGAGGACGTCGACGGTCTTGAGCACCGGCCGGTTGAGGGTGGCCAGGGGCTTCATCGCGGCGCGGGCCACGAGCACCTGGCCGGTAGAGATCCCGCCTTCGATACCACCGGCCCGGGTGCTGTCGCGACGGTAGGTCCCCGAGGCCGCGTCCCACCCGATCGGGTCGTGGGCCTGAGAACCGGGACGGCCCGCCACCTCGAAGCCGTCGCCGATCTCGACCGCCTTCACCGCCTGCACCGACATGAGCGCCTGGGCCAGCAGGCCGTCGAGCTTGCGGTCCCAGTGCACGTGGCTTCCGAGGCCCACCGGGACCCCGTAGGCGAGGACCTCGGCGACGCCGCCGAGCGAGTCGCCGTCGCGGGAGGCGGCCTTGATCTCCTCGACCATCGCCTCTTCGGCGACCGGGTCGAAGCACCGCACCGGCGAGGCGTCCACCCGGTCGAGGTCGGCCGGCAACGGTCGCTCGACCGCCTTGGAGCGCACCGGGCCGAGGGCCACGACGTGGGAGATCACCTCGATGCCGAGATGGCGCAGGAGGCCCTTGGCCACCGCCCCGGCCGCCACCCGTGCCGCCGTCTCGCGGGCCGATGCCCGCTCCAGTACGTCTCGGGCATCACCGAAGCCGTACTTCTGCATGCCGGCGAGGTCGGCATGACCGGGCCGGGGTTGGGTGAGGGGTGCCCGGGTCGGGCCGTCCTCGGCCCGGGGCGACATCTCCTGCTGCCACTTGTCGGGACTGCGCTCCCATTCGGTGTTGGCGATCTCGATGGCGACGGGCGATCCCAGGGTCCGGCCGTGGCGGACGCCTCCCACCAGCGTGAGCTCGTCCTGCTCGAAGCGCATGCGGGGGCCGCGCCCGTAGCCGAGACGGCGGCGGCCGAGCTCGACCTGGACCTCCTCGACCGTGAGCTGCAGCCCGGCCGGCAGGCCCTCGACGATCACGACCAGGACCGGGCCGTGGGACTCGCCGGCGGTGAGGAAGCGCAGCATCGTCGGCGATCGTACCGGCGGGCCCGTCGGCCCCGAAGACCCGACGACCGAACGGTCACGCCAGGACGATGAGCACGGTCCCGGCAGCCAGGGCGGGGCCGAAGGCGAAAGGCTTCTTCAGCCCGAGGCGCATGACCACGCCGGCCACGATGAACACGACGCAGCCGATCAGGAGGGCGACGAACACCCGGTTCACGGCGTCGAGGTTGCCGGTCGAGGTCCAGCCCAGGTACAGCCCCATGATCGGCGCCAGCTTCACGTCCCCGAACCCCATGCCCGCCGGCGACACCAGGTGGACCAGCATCAGGGGCAGGAAGAAGGCAGCCATGCCCACCAGGGCGCGCACGACGAGGTCGACCGCCGTCCCCGTGCTCGGCGCGACGACGTAGGAGCAGACCGGGATGACCAGCAGGGCCGCCGCGGTGGCGGGGAAGGTCAGCCGGTCGGGGATGCGCTGCACCCGCAGGTCGATGACCGAGGCGACCAGCAACGTCGTGAACAACACCAGCAGGGCCACCACCAGGAACCACGAACCGAACCGGGCCGCGGCCAGGCCCCACAGGGCGGCGTTGAGGGCCCCGACGGCCGCCCACCAGCGGGGCCAGGCGCCGCGGTCGTCGAGGTAGGACCGCAACCGGGCGCGGACCGGGCGCTTGTCGGGGATGGCCTCGATGGCCGCCACCAGCAGCGGGGAAGCCAGGAAGCCGAGCACGGCGAAGCCGACGGTCCAGGGTGCGGTCACTGGTGCACCATCGCTTGTGATCCCCCCGGGTGACCGGTCGACCGGGCGAGCGCCAGCGACGGCCGGCGAGCTACCGGGCCGACGACAGGAACCGCAGCAGCAGGCCCCGGTTCAGGCGGCCACCGTGGTCGTCGGTCACTTCGGCCAGCGCCGCCTCCCGCTCGACGTCGGTGGTGGCCGCAGCGGCCGCAGCCACCGCCCGCGCCGCCTCCGGGCTGAGGCTGGCGAGCTGGCGGGCCACGTCGTCGGCCTCGTAGTCGTCGGCATCGTCGTCGTCGTCCGTGCCCGCCGGTCCGGTGTCGGGCGCCGTCGACAGGGCGGGATCGTCGTCGTACTCGTCGCCGTCGTCGTAGCCGTCGTCGACCCGGCGCTCGTAGTACCGAGGCTCGTAGGCGTCGGCGTCGGCATCGTCCTCGAGGACGGCCCCCGGCGAGGGACCGTCATCCTCGGGTGCCCTCGGACCGGGCCAGCCGGCGGCGGTACCCGCTGGTACCGGCCCGAGGTCCACCAGGCCCAGCTCGACCAGTTCTTTCACCCCGCGGCAGGCCGCCACCTCGCCGAGATCGAGGGCGTCGCCGATGGCGGCCACGGTGGCGCCGCCACCGATGCAGGCCAGGACGCGCCACTGGTCGGCGTCGACGGTGACGTCGGCGACGGCGAGCTCGGACGCCATCGTCACCCACGAGCCGAGCGAGGGCACGACCGCCTCGATGGCACGCCACTCCTCCAGCTCGACCTCGGCCTGGGCCAGCAGGCCTTCGACGGCGACAGCGGCGGCCGGCGCCGGCGACATGGCCCCGGGCTCGAAGGAGAACGACCCGCTCTCGTTCCTCAACAGCTCGAACATCACCGCCGCCGACCCGGCGCCAGCCCCCGCGCCAGGAGCCCAGGCACCGACCACGGCCCCACCCTCGAGCCAGACCTCGCCCGAACCGTGGTCGCCTTCGACGGCGAGGCGGCCCGACTTGTTGGTCGACGCCAGCAGCCTCAGGACGTCGGGAAGGGCGAACGTGTCGAGGGTCCCTTGCAGCGCCATGGCGGACCTCCCCTGGTGGTAACGGACAGCGGCTCGGGCCGTCGAGCGGCCCGTCTCCATCGGCGGCTCATGGGCGTTCTTTACTGCTCCCCCGCCCCGAGGCCGAAGCGGCGGGACCAGCATCGACGGTCCCGTCCGTATCCTGCCCGAAGGAGGCGGCCCGGGCGGCCTCGGCCATTGTCTCGAGGGGCGGCTCGTCCCCGGTCCACAGCCGGTAGCTGTGGGCCGCCTGGTGCACGAGCATCCCGAGGCCCCCGATGGCGGTGGCGCCGGCAACGCGAGCCCCCGCCACCAGGGGGGTGACTTCGGGGTGATAGATGAGGTCGGCGATCACCTGACCGGCGCGCAGCCGGGTGACGTCGAAGGGCAGGGTGAGCCCGTCCATGCCCACCGAGGTGGCGTTGACGACCAGGTCGGCGTCGGCGACCTGGTCGAGGCGGGCGAGCCGTCCCACCGGTCCCGCCAGCGCCGCCGCCTCCTGGCCTCGGGCGGCGGTGCGGTTGGCCACGCCGACCTCGGCGGCCCCGGCCCGGGCCAGCGCCAGCACCACGGCCCGGGCCGCTCCACCGGCGCCGACCACCAGGCAGCGACGGCCGGCAGGGTCGAAGCCGGCGTCGGACCGCAGGGCGTCGACGAACCCCGCCCCGTCGGTGTTCTCCCCCACCAGGGCCCCGTCCCGGGGCACCACACAGTTCACCGCCCCCAGTGCGGCGGCGTCAGCCGAGCACCGGTCGACGAGCCGGGCCACGGCGTCCTTGTGGGGCATGGTCACCGACAGGCCGGCGAGACCGAGGGCGCGCACGGCGTCGAGCGCTCCGCCGGCGCCACCCGGGGCCACCTCGAACGCGCAGTAGGCCCAGTCCAGGCCAGCCGCCCCGAACGCGGCATTGAAGATCGCCGGCGAACGCGAATGCCGCACCGGTGAGCCGATCACCCCCGCCAACCGCGTAGCCCCAGTGATCACGAAGGCGAGGCCACCAGCCGGGTAGCCCCGGTGATCACGACGGCGAACCGCTAGATCTGCTCGGTCCCGAGAAGGCTTGACGTTGTGACAAGTCCCAGGACCGAGCAGATGCCGACCGAGCGACCGCCAGGGAGCCGGGCGGCGATGGGGGCCGGGGGGGCGCCGCCCCCCCCCTACCAGTCCAGCCCAAGACGGCGGGCCCCCCGCCCGCGGCCGGGAACGCGCCGCCGCCCGGGGGGGGGGGGGGCCCCCCCCCAAACCCCCCGAGGGGGGCCTGGCCCCCCCGCGGCCAACGGCC
>JBQTIQ010000048.1:0-54139 GCA_052387955.1 Acidimicrobiia bacterium
GGGTGGGGGGGTCCCCCCACAACCGGGGGGGGGCCGGCGGCCGGCGGGCGAGTTTCCGTGGGGCCCAACCCGGGGGTGCGCCCCCGGCACTCACAGGTAGAAGCGGGTCACGACGACGTCGAGGGCGATGACGTTGAGCAGGACCATGGCGCCGGCGGTGGCGACCAGGACGGCCGTGGGCCGGGCTCGTGACCACAGCGCCGGCAGGGCGATCGCGGGGAGGACCAGGACAGCGGGCACCAACATGAGGGCATAGCGCCCCTGTACCAGGTCGAAGGCGCCCCGGCGCAGGAAGTTCTGGTACTGCAAGAGCACCAGGCCGGCGGCGGTGACGGCGACGGCGGCGAGGCACAGGGCGCCGGCGGCCATAGCGTCGGCCTCGGCGACGGGGAGGCCGCCGCCACGACGGGCACGGGTGACGCGGTGGGCGCTACGAACGGCCCACCACAGCGCCAGCACCACCCAGCCCAGGACCGCCACCAGGATCACGCCCTGGAGCCATCCCGGAAGGGGCGTGTCGGCGGAGCCGAAGTTGCCCCAGAACCCGCTCACCCAGGTGTCTCGGAGGGGTTTGAACCAGTCGGCGGTAAAGGCGGCCACGAAGGCCCGGGGGCCGGCGCCGGCGCCCACCGCCTCGGGCAGGCCGAGGCTGGCGTAGCCGCCGAGCGTGGCCACGGCCAACCACGGGCCATAGGTCGCCAACCCTCCGCCGGCGCCCTCGACCGCGTCGCGCCACCACGGCAGGCGACGAGCGCCCCGGCGACGACCGAGCGCCCAGGCCGCGACCATGACCGGCACCCAGGCGGCCGCGAACGGCTTGGCCAGCAGCCCGACGCCGACGGCGGCGCCGGCCAGGGCGCACGCCCAGCGCCGGCGGTCGGGACGGGCCAGCTCCAACGCCGCCAGCAGGCAGAACGGGCCGGTGGCGATGATGAGGGCGTCGTTGTTGAGGGTGGCGGTCTGCTGGCTGAGCATGGGTTGGGCCGCCACCGCCACCCCGAGCGCCAGCGCGGCGGCGGGATGGGCGGGGAACAGACGCCGGCCGACCAGCACCGCGCCCCACGCCGTCAGCGCCCCCAGGGCCACGCTGAACAGCCGCATGCGCAGGAGGCGCACGGTGACGGGGGCGTCCCCGAGCTCGAGCAGCGCCGGCACCGCGTAGTACGCCGGCGAGTAACCGGCAGCGGTGTTGTCACCGTTGGCATGACGGTCCAGGTCCGCTTCGAGCGCGGCCAGGTCCGGGCCCCGGGTACCGGGACCGTAGGCGGGCCGGTCCCCCGGGGGAGTGGCGTTGCGGTGCAGCACCGCCAGCGCCACCCGTAGCTCCAGGCTGGCGTTCTGCTCGCCCCCCCGGAGGCCGACGCCCCGTTTGGGTACCCGGCCGTCCTCGGCGATGAACTGGGAGTAGGCGAAATGCGACGGCTCGTCGGGCCCTTCGAAAGGCGGCACGGCCACGCTCCACACCACCCCTTTCGCCACCGCGAATCCCACCACCAGCACGATCCCCAGCCGGCGCCGGCGGGCTGCGGTCCCGGTGGCCGCCAGCGCCACCAGCGCGGCGCCGGCCCCGAGGGCCAGCACCCCCAACGGCAGCGGCTGTGACCACCAGGGCCCGTACTGGCGGGCACGGCGGAGCAGCGTCCCGACCTGGGCGGCGGCGAAGTCGTCGTCGCCGTAGCCGGTATGGACCTCGGCCGCCAGCCCGGCGGTCCGGCCGTCGACGGTGGCCGGCCCCACCCCGGGCACGGCGGGCCCGGCGCCCAGCGTCAGCGCGCCACCCAGGGCGGGGTCGGCCGCCACCCCTAAGCGATAGACCCGGCCGGCGCTGTCGGGGACCGGTGCGAACCGCAGGGCCAGCAGCGACCCGTCACCGACCTCGCCACACGGCCACCGCTGCGACGCCACCACACGCTCGGTGTCGTCGGTGGCCGACAGGGCCACCGCGCACCCGTCGCGCTGGCCGAACGTGCCGACCCGCACCGCGATCTCCGACAACCCTGCGCCCTGCGCCCGCACCGACTGTTCGACCACCGATCCCGGCAGCACCGTCGCCAGCGGGCGGATCCACACCACGTGCTCGGTGCGGTCGGCCTGGACCCGTCCGCCGGGGCGCAGCAGGACGCCGGTCACCGCCACCACCAACGCCGCCGCCACCAGGGCGGCCCGTACGCCGGGCCGGGCCAGGGCGCAGGCCAGTCGGCGGCGGGGGACAGGGGGCGCCGACACCGGCGCGGTCGGGCCCGTCGCCGCCACAGCCGGCGAGCGTACCGGTGCCGGCCGTCACCCAGGTGGCGCTGGGGGAGCGGGACGCACAACTACAGTCAGCGCCGGACCGACGACCCCCCGGGGTCGCGGGCGCGCCCGTCGAGCAACGCTGGAGGCATAAACCCATGCTGGCGAGAACGGCCCGTCGCTTGCCGCGCTCGTTGCGGGCGGGCGCCCCCCGTCGACGCCGGCCGGGCCCCACCGTGCTGGCGTCCCCGCGCTCGGCTGCGCTGGCGTCGGCGCTCCGGCTGCGCCCTCGCCGGGCGGGCTCACCCGGGTCGCGCCCTGCCCCTGCCCCTGCCCCGCCACGAGCGTTGCGCTCGCTCGCCCTGGGTTCACCACGCCCGCACCCGGGGACCGGCGCCGGCCCGCGCCCTGTCGGGGCGCTCCTGGCGCTCGTCGTTGTGGCAAGTGGCTTGGTCGGCGCGGCGCCCCAGCCGGCCGCCGCCGCCGTCCCGTCCACGCTGAGCGTGACCGGGCACGGCTTCGGTCACGGCCGGGGCATGGGCCAGTGGGGCGCCTTCGGCTACGCCCTCGCCGGGGTGCACTACCGGGACATCCTCGGCCGCTTCTACGGCGGCACCGTGGCCGGCACCGTTCCCGACGCCCCCATCGGCGTGCGCCTCACCGCCTTCGACGCCCTCGACCTGGTGGTGACGTCCGGCGCACCCTTCACCATCGGTGCTGTCCCCATCGCCGCCGGCCAGGCCGGGCGGTTGACGTTGCGGGCCGACGGCCGTTTCGAGCTCTTCACCCGCGCCGGCTGCGGCCAGCCTGATTCCGCCAGCGCCGGCATCGTCGACCCCGTCGTCGTGTCCTCGGTCGCCGCTCCCGGCAACGAGCTGGCCAAGATGCTCCAGGCCTGCCAGCCCGACGGCGGCCTGCGGTCGTACCGGGGATCGCTGGCGATGGTCAACGACGCCGGTGTCGCCCGCACGGTCAACGCCGTCACCATGGAGCAGTACCTGCGGGGCGTGGTGCCCCGCGAATCACCAGCCTCGTGGGCCGACAGCGGCGGTGGCCTGGGCCGCCAGGCGATCCTGGCCCAGGCCGTTGCCGCCCGGTCCTACGCATGGGCCGAGGGCGGCGAGAGCGGCCGGCGCTACGGCTACGCCAAGACCTGTGACAGCCAGGCGTGCCAGGTCTACGGCGGAGCCGGCCTCAACGGCGCCCCCCTCGAGGACGCCCGGACCGACGCCGCGGTGGCGGCCACCGCCGGCGAGGTCCGTCGATTCGCCAGCGGGACGCTGGCACGGACCGAGTACTCGTCGTCGACCGGCGGCTACAGCGCCGGTGGTGACTTCCCGGCGGTGGTGGACGACGGCGACCTCCTCTCACCCAACCACGCCTGGAGCGCCACGGTCGCCACCGCGGCGGTGGCCGACGCCTTCGGTACCGGGCCGGTGCAGTCGGTGGCGGTGACCTCCCGCAACGGTCTCGGCGAGGACGGCGGCCGGGTCAAGACCGTCAGGATCGTCGGCGCCGTGGCCACCAAGAGCGTGACCGGAGCCGAGTTCCGCGCCGCCCTCGGGCTGAAGTCGGACTGGTTCTCCGTCGCTGCCGGGCCCTCGGGGACCGTCACCTGGTACCAGCGCAACGGGCACAGCACCGGTGCCGCCGACACCAGCCTGTTCTTCGGCGAGAGCGGCGACAACGCGGTGGCGTGCGACTGGGACGGCGACGGCAAGGACACCCCCGGTGTCTACCGGTCGGGCGTCTGGCACTTGCGCAACGCCAACAGCAGCGGCGGCGACGACATCGTGTTCAGCTTCGGCGAACCGGGCGACATCCCCGTCTGCGGTGACTGGGACGGCAACAGGAAGGCCGGCGTCGGCCTGTACCGCCCGTCGACCCAGACCTTCTTCCTCCGCAACGACCTCAGTACCGGCGTGCCCAACGCCATCTTCGTGCTCGGCGATCCCGGCGACTTCCCGATCGTGGGGGACTGGGACGGTGACGGCAACGCGTCCGCCGGCGTGCACCGCGGTCGTCACGGCGTGTTCCATCTCAAGAACGGCTACCGCAACGGGGTGGCCGACGTGGCCGTCCCGTTCGGCAACCCGTTCGACATCCCGGTCACGGGCTCGTGGAACGGCGGCGCGGCCAGCACCGTCGGCGTGTTCCGGGCCGGGACGTTCCACCTCCGGAACAGCAACACCGCCGGGGTGGCCGACGTGAGCTTCGGCTTCGGCAACCCCACCGGCGACTGGCCCCTCGCCGGCGACTGGGACGGCAACGGCGTCTCCAGCGCCGGCGTGGTCAGGGTCACGCCAGGCTGAACGGGCTCAGCCCGGCGTGAGGCGCACCCGGGTGGGGCGGATGCGGACCTGGGTGTCGTACGTGCGGTCGTAGGCCTCGACCGTGGAACGCAGAACCTCGGTGATGGCCTTCGAGTACTTGGCGACGTAGGCCGGAAGGTCACTCGGGCGCTGGCCGTGACCGAGCTCGGCCCGGCCGTTGATGATGACGATGTCGCCGCCGCCGGCATCGGAGTTGAAATGCAGGCACACCAGCGGCCTCTGCTCGATGTTGTGCACCTTGCGGCTCGTCGGCTCGGTGAACACCACCAGGTCGTCGCCGTCGAGGACGAACCAGACCGGGTTCGGCGCCGGCGCACCTCCGTCGGTGACCGTGGTCAGCCAGGCGACCTCGTCCTCGGCGATACGGCGCACGGCCGCGGGGGGTAGGTCCATCCCGGGAGTATGGCCGCCGCCCTCGGTGCTCGTGGGCCTACCGCGGGCGGTAGGCGGCCAGTACCCGCTCGGCCGCAGAGGCAGGCGACAGCGTGCCGCCCCGGACGGCGGCCTCGAGGCCGGGGGCGAGGGCGGCCACCTCGGGGTCCTCTCGCAACCCCGACAACAGGCGGTCGCCGACCTCGGCCCACAGCCAGGCTTCGGCCTGCGCCGCCCGCCGCGCCTCGAGCGCACCGCGGTCGTCGAGGGCGCGGCGGTGCCGGCCCAACGCCTCCCACACCTCGGGGATGCCGGCGCCGGTGGGCGCCGAGCACAGGAGCACCTCGGGTACCCACCCCGGGTGGCGGGGGCGCAACAGGTGCAGGGCGTGGCGGTAGTCGGCCGCCGCCTGCCGGGCGGCCCCGGCCAGTTCGCCGTCGGCCTTGGTGACCACGACGAGGTCGGCCAATTCGGTGATGCCGCGCTTGATGCCCTGGAGCTCGTCCCCGCCTCCCGGTGCCACCAGGACCACGAAGGCGTCGACCAGCGAGTCGACCTCGGTCTCGGCCTGGCCCACGCCCACCGTCTCCACCAGCACCACGTCGAAGCCGGCCGCCTCGCACAGCAGTACCGAGTCCCGGGTGCCGCGGGCAACCCCACCCCGGGCCCGGCCCGACGGGCTGGGGCGGATGAAGGCCTCGGGCCGGCGCCCGAGCGACTCCATCCGGGTCTTGTCGCCGAGCACCGACCCGCCGCTGCGGGCGCTCGAGGGGTCGACGGCCAACACCGCCACCCGGTGGCCGGCGTCGACCAGCCAGCTCCCGAGGGCTTCCACGAACGTCGACTTGCCGACCCCCGGCGCACCGCTGATGCCGATGCGCCAACTCCCGCCGCTACGGGCCAGGAGGGCATCGACCAGGGCCGCGGCCCGGGCCCGGTCGTCGGGCAACGTCGACTCGACCAGCGTGATGGCCCGGGCCAACGCCCGCCGGTCGGCCCGTTCGACGCCCTCGGCGATGGCCGTGATCGGGTCACCGGGCACGGCCGGCGATCCTACGGTGCCGCCGGGCGCTTGCGGCCCGAGGCGCCGTTTTCCAAATTGTTGCGTTAGCGTTACAGCATTCGGTGGACTTTCGGTCCTACGCGGCCGGAGAAAGGAAAACCCATGTCCTTCATTCGACGCGCCGCCCCGGTGGGGTTGGCGTTCACCTTGGCCGCCGCGCTGCTGTCCGGCATCGGCGGCTCGGCCACGGCGGCGCCAGCCGACCAATCGGTCTACGGGCTGACCCCGGCCAACGAGCTCGTCAGCTTCACCGCCGCGTCACCGGGCACGGTCTCCGCCCCGGTCGCCATCACCGGGCTCGACGCCCTCGAGGACATCGTGGCCATCGATGTCCGGCCCGCGAACGGCCAGATCTACGCCCTCACCGACGACAGCCAGCTGTACACGGTCGACGCCACCACCGGCGTCGCCGTCCAGGTCGGCGCGGCCCCCTTCTCGCCCGCCCTCATCGGCACCGCCTTCGGGTTCGACTTCAACCCGGTCGTCGACCGCATCCGGGTCGTGAGCGACACCGGCCAGAACCTGCGGCTGCACCCCGACACCGGTGAGGTCGTCGACGGTGACACCGCCACCATCGGCATCCAGGGCGACGCCGACCTCGACTACGACGACAGCGACGCCAACGACGACGACATCCCCGCCCTGAGCGCGGCGGCGTACACCAACAACACCGCCGGCGCTGCTTCCACGACCCTCTTCGGGATCGACCAGCGGGTCCTCCTGATCGACCCCGAGCGGTTGGTCACGGTCGGCTCGGCCGACGGCACCGTCAGCCCCAACTCGGGCAAGCTCTTCACGGTCGGCAACACCAACACCGCCGCCGTGAGCACCGACGGGCTCGACATCGCCGCCGACGGCACCGCCTACGCGGTCGCCCGGCCGCTCGCCGCCGCCTCGTCGCTGTACACCGTCAACACCAGCACGGGTGCGTTCACGCTGCTCGGCGCGGTCGAGGTGCTCCTCGGCCTCGACGACATCGCCGTCGCCTCACCCGACACGGTGGTGCGCCTCGCCGGCGAGAACCGGGTAGAGACCGCGATCGAAGCCGCCCAGAGCACCTACCCGGTGGCCGATTCGGCCACTTCGGTGGTCCTGGCCCGCTCCGACGCCTTCCCCGATGCCCTGGCCGGTGTGCCCCTGGCCGTGGCCAAGGACGGCCCGCTGCTGCTCACCCCGTCGAACGCCCTCGACCCCGCCACCAAGACCGAGATCGACCGGCTCCTGACCGCCGGCGACACCGTGTACCTGCTCGGCGGCGAGACCGCCCTGAATGCTGCGGTCGAGACGTCGCTCGAGGCTGCCGGCTACGTCGTCGTGCGCTATGGCGGCGCTGACCGCTACGAGACCGCGGTGCGGATCGCAGCCGACGGGCTCGGCAACCCCGGGACCTTCCTGCTGGCGACGGGGCGCAACTTCCCCGACGCCCTTTCCGGCGGGGCCGCCGCGGTCAAGGCCGACGCCGCCATCTTGTTGACCGACGACACGGTGCTGCCGGCGGCGACGAACGCCTACCTGTTGGCCAACCCGGCCTCGGCGCGCTTCGCCCTGGGTGGTCAGGCTGCCGCCGCCGCCCCCTCCGTCACCGCCCTGGCCGGTGCTGACCGGTTCGAGACGTCGCGTCTGGTCGCCGAGGAGTTCTTCCCCGACGCCGAGCTGTCGGCCGCCGGTTTCGCCAGCGGTCGCGCCTTCCCCGACGGCCTGTCGGGCGGCGCTCACATCGGCAGTGCCGTCGACCCCGGGCCGATGTTGCTCACCGAGGTGGCGACGCTGCCCGAGACCATCGCCGAGTACCTCGAGGAACGCAACGCCGAGATCGGCAGCGGGTTCCTCTACGGCGGCACCACCGCGGTCCAGGACTCCGTCCTCACCGCGATCCAGGCCGCCATCACCTGATCCGGTCGATGCGCTGGCATTGAGCTGGCGCTGATACCGAAGGGTTCGCCTGCTGGCGTCACCCGGGGCCTCCAGCGGCTTCGGGTGGCGCCAGTTCCGCGTCCCGTCCTGGTCGGGCCGGCGGTCGCCATGTCGGCAATGGTCTGTTGGCCGGGGGCTGCGCCCCCCGGCGCCTTTGGCGCCTGCCCACGCCGCCCGGCTCCCTGGCGGTCGCACGGTCGGCCTCTGCTCGGTCCCGAAAATAGTCACGACGTCACGTCTTTGCGGGACCGAGCAGAGCTAGCGTTTCGGGCTTCGGTGGACTTTGGCTCGCACGCCGGCCGAAGAAAGGAACGCTCATGGCCCGCATTCGACGCGCCGTCCCGCTGGGGACCGCGCTCGCCCTGTTCGTCACCGGTCTGGGAGCCCTGACCGCTGGCCCGGTATCGGCGGTGCCGGCCGACCAGCTCGTGTACGCCCTCACCGACAACAACGAGATCGTGACCTTCACCGCGGCGACCCCCGGCGCGGTCGGCGCCCCCACAGCGGTCAACGTGCCCGGCGGCGAGAGCATCGTCGCCATCGACGTGCGGCCGGCTACGGGCGACCTCTACGCCCTGACCGACGCCAGCAAGCTCTACATCGTCGAGCCCTCCAGCGGTACCACGACCCCGGTCGGTGACGCGTTCGAGGTCGCACTGAGCGGCCAGGCGTTCGGGTTCGACTTCAACCCGGTCGTCGACCGCATCCGCATCGTCAGCAACACCGACCAGAACCTGCGGGTCAACCCCGACACCGGCGACGTCGTCGACGGCGACACCGTGGCCGCCGGTACCCAGCCCGACGGCACCTTGGCCTACGAGGCCGCCGACGACAACGCCGGGGAGGACCCGGCCATCGTGGCCGCCGCCTACACCAACAACACCGTGGGCGCCCCGTCCACCACCTTGTTCGGCATCGACGTCCGCGTCGACGCCGCCGATCCCGAGCAGTTGGTGACCATCGGGTCCCCGGGCGGAGCGCCCGAGAGCCCCAACGGCGGCAAGGTCTTCACCGTCGGTGCGCTCGGGCACGTGTCCGACGACACGGCCGCCCTCGACATCGCCGCCGACGGCGCCAGCTACGCCGCGGTCCGGCCGATCGCCGGCGGCTCGTCGTCGATCTACGTGGTCGACACCGCGACCGGCGCCGCCTTCACGCTCGGGGTCATCGGGGTGCCCGGTGGCGTCGCCGACATCGCCGTCGCCCTGCCCGACCCGGTGCTACGGCTCTCGGGCGCGAGCCGGGTCGAGACCGCCGTCGCCGCGTCCCAGAACCGTTTCGTGGGCGAGGGCGACACCGGCGGCGTGGTCCTGGCCCGCTCCAACGACTTCCCTGACGCCCTTGCCGGAGTACCGCTGGCGGTGGCCAAGGACGCCCCCTTGCTGCTCACCGCGCCCGACTCCCTCGACGCCGCCACCAAGACCGAGATCGACCGGGTGCTCGCCCCTGGCGACACCGTCTACGTCCTCGGGGGCGAGGTCGCGGTGAGCGCCGCGGTCGAGACCGCCCTCGAGGCGGCCGGGTACGTGGTCGTCCGCTTCGGCGGCGCCACCCGATTCGACACCGCGGTGCAGATCGCATCGCAGGGCCTCGCCAACCCGGGCACGGTGTTGCTGGCGACCGGGCGGAACTTCCCCGACGCCCTCTCCGGCGGTGCCGCCGCGGCCAAGGCCGGGGCCGCCATCCTGTTGACCGACGACGCTGTGCTGCCGGCCGCGACCAACTCCTACCTGTTGGCCAACCCCGCATCGACGCGCTTCGCCCTGGGCGGCCAAGCTGCCGCCGCCGCCCCCGCGGCCACGGCCCTGGCCGGCGCCGACCGGTTCGAGACCTCGGTCCTGGTGGCCGAGGAGTTCTTCCCCGGCGACGGTGAGCCCGCGGTGGCCGGCTTCGCCAGCGGCCGGGCCTTCCCCGACGGCTTGTCGGGCGGCGCCCACATCGCCAGCGCGGCCTCGCCGGGCCCGCTCCTGTTGACCGAGCCCGCGTCGGTGCCAGCCCCCGTCCTCGAGTACCTGGAAACCAAGAAGGCCCAGATCGGCAACGGCTTCCTGTACGGCGGCATCAACGCCGTCCAGGACGTCACGCTGGCGGCCCTGAAGGCCGCCATCTCCTGACCGAGAGGCGTTGCCTTTCGGCGGCAGCCCAGGACCGACCGGTCCTGGGCTGCCGCCAGGACGCGGGTCGTGCCCGATCGTCGGATGTGGTGGCCGACCAGGCAGTCGACCGGTTACGTCGCCTAGGGTCGGCGCCTTCGGGAGGGGGCTTGGCTCGCAGGCCAGCCGAGGAAGGAACTTCACATGGGCCGCGTTCGACGTGCCGTCCCGGTCGGGGCGGCCCTTTGTCCTGTTCGCCACGATGCTGGGCGGCGTGCCCCCGACCTCATCGGCTTCGCCGGCGGAACAGCTGGTCTATGCCCTTACCGCCGACAACGAGCTCGTCTCTTCAGGGCGGCCACCCCCGGCACGGTGAGCGCGCCGGTGCCCGTCACGGTCCCTGCGGCCGAGCGCCTCGTCGCCATCGACGTGTGGGCCGGCCACCAGCGAGCTCTACGCCCTCACCGACGCCAGCAAGCTCTACGTCGTCGACCCCGACACAGGGAACGCCACCCCGGTGGGCGACGCCTTCGAGGTGGCCCTGGCCGGCCAGGCCTTCGGGTTCGACTTCAACCCCCAGCGCGCCGAGGTCCGCATCGTCTCCAACACGGGCCAGAACCTGCAGGTCCACCCCGGCACCGGGGACATCATCGACGGGGACCCGGATACCGCCGGCACCCAAGGGAGCATGGACCTGGCCTACGCCGCCGACGACGACAACGCGGCCAGGACACCGGCCGTCGTTGCCTTGGCGCACACCGACCCCAGGCGCGACGACTTCGCCGTTTTCCCGCCGCCCACCAGATTGTTCGGGATCGACGCCGGCCTCGACCCCACCGATCCCGACCTGTTCGTGACCATCAGCGTGGAGGACTTCACCGGCCTGCTCCCGGAAAAAGGCCTGGTTCGCACGGTCGGCAACGTGGGCCCGGTCTCGGACGCTTCGGCCGGGCTGGACGTCAGTTCCGACGGCATCGTGTATGCCGCCATCCGTCCGGCCGCCGGCGGGTCGTCGGCCCTGTACACGGTCGACCCCGACAGCGGAGCAGCGACGACGCTGGGCGCCATCGGGGTTGGCGGGGGTGTCGTGGACATCGCGGTCGCCCCCATCGACCCGGTCCGACGGTTCGCGGGCGCCAACCGCATCGAAACCGCCATCGCCGCGTGGCAGGACAGCTTCTATGTCGGGGGGGCGGTCGGCACCGACATCTTCGTCGGGGCCGGCGCGGTGGTGTTGGCCCGGTCGAACGACTTCCCCGACGCCCTCGCCGGGGTGCCCTTGGCCGCCGCCAAGCGGGCCCCGTTGCTGCTCACCGCCCCGGAGGCGCTCGACCCCGCCACCAAGGCCGAGATCGACCGGGTGCTGGACCCGGGCGAAACGGTGTACGTCCTCGGTGGTGAGATCGCCATCGGTGCCGCGGTCGAGACGGAGCTCGTGGCGGCGGGGTATGAGGTGGTGCGCTTCGGCGGCGCCACCCGTTTCGACACTGCGGTGCAGATCGCGTCCCAGGGCCTCGACAACCCCGGCACCGTCTTCTTGGCGACGGGGAGGAACTTCCCCGAAGCGCTGTCGGGCGGTGCTGCCGCGGCCGCCGCCGACGCCGCCGTCCTGCTCACCGACAACGCGGTGATGCCGGTCGCGACCAGCGCCTACCTCCTGAGAGCAACGCCGGCGCCGAGCGGTTCGCCATCGGCGGCCAGGCGGCCATCGCCGCCCCTGGGGCCACGGCCCTGTCGGGAGCCGACCGGTTCGAGACGTCGCGCCTGGTGGCTGAGGAGTTCTTCCCGGGCGAGAACGAGCCGAGGGTCGTCGGGTTTGCCAGCGGCCGGGCGTTCCCCGACGGCCTCTCGGGCGGCGCCCATGTTGCCAGTGCCGATCAGCCCGGCCCGCTGCTGTTGACCGAACCGGGCTCGGTGCCGAGCACCGTCCTCGAGTACCTGAGGGAGAGGCGGGGCCAGATCGTCGATGGGTTCCTGTACGGAGGGACCACCGCCGTCCAAGAGGCTGTCCGGCTGGCCCTTCAGGACGCCATTTCCTGAGCCCCTGACCGAAGAACGGCCGGGGTGCCGGTCCCGTCAGGGCGCGGGCCGGGACCGGCCGATGAGCTCGACCACCTTCTGGGCCGCGGCGGGGATGTTGGTGCCGGGGCCGAACACCGCCGCCACGCCGGCGTCGTGCAGGAACTGGTGGTCCTGGGGCGGGATCACGCCGCCGCACACCACCAGGATGTCGCCGGCGCCGGCGGCCACCAGCTCGTCGACGAGCTGCGGGACGAGCGTCTTGTGGCCGGCCGCCTGGGACGAGACCCCGACGACGTGAACGTCGTTGTCGATGGCGGCCCGGGCCACCTCCGCCGGCGTCTCGAAGAGGGGGCCGAAGTCGACGTCGAAGCCGAGGTCGGCGAAGGCGGTGCCGACCACCTTGGCCCCCCGGTCGTGGCCGTCCTGGCCCATCTTGGCCACCAGCAGGCGGGGCTGGCGTCCCTCCTCGGCGGCGAAGCGGGCAACCGCCTCGCGGGCCCGGGCGAAGTCGCTGTCGCTGTCGAAGCCAGCGCCGTAGATGCCCGAGATGGCCCGCACCTCCGCCTTGTGGCGACCGAAGACCTGTTCCATGGCGTCGCTCATCTCACCCACCGTGGCCCGCGCCCGGGCGGCGTCGATGCACCGGCCCAGGAGGTTGGCGGTGCCGGCAGCCCCTTCGACGAGCGCGGCCAGGGCCGCCGCGCAGGCGTCCTCGTCGCGGCTGGCCCGCACCTGCTCGAGGCGGGCGAGCTGCTGCTGGCGGACCCGGGTGTTGTCGATGTCGAGCACGTCGACGTGGTCGGCGTCGTCGCGCCGGTACTTGTTGACGCCGACGATCACCTCCTCGCCCCGGTCGACGCGGGCCTGGCGCCGGGCGGCAGCCTCCTCGATGCGCAGCTTGGGCAGGCCCGACGCCACCGCCTTGGTCATGCCACCCAGGCCCTCGACCTCCTCGACCAGCACCCATGCCCGCTCGGCGAGCTCCGCGGTCAACCGCTCGACGTAGTACGAACCGGCCAGAGGGTCGACGACCCGGGGCACCCCGGTCTCCTCGGCCAGGATCAACTGCGTGCTGCGGGCGATCCGGGCCGACGCGTCGGTGGGCAGGCCGAGGGCCTCGTCGAAGGAGTTGGTGTGCAGCGACTGGGTGCCGCCCAGCACCGCCGCCAGCGCCTCGTAGGCGGTGCGCACCACGTTGTTGTACGGGTCCTGTTCGGTGAGCGAGACACCCGATGTCTGGCAGTGGGTACGGAGCATAGCCGAGGCCGCTTCGTTGGGCCCGAAGCCCGAGATGACGCGGTGCCACAGGACCCGGGCGGCCCGCAGCTTGGCCACCTCCATGAACAGGTTCATGCCGATGCCGAAGAAGAAGCTGAGCCGGCCGGCGAAGGCGTCGATGTCGAGCCCCCGGGCCAGCGCGGCCCGCACGTACTCCAGGCCGTCGGCGATGGTGAAGGCCAACTCCTGGTCGGCGGTGGCCCCCGCTTCCTGCATGTGGTAGCCCGAGATCGAGATCGAGTTGAACCGGGGCATGTGGCCGGCGGTGAACTCGATGATGTCGGCGACGATCCGCATGCTCGGCTCGGGCGGGTAGATGTAGGTGTTGCGGACCATGAACTCTTTGAGGATGTCGTTCTGGATGGTCCCCGAGAGCTTGGCCGGCGCCACCCCCTGCTCCTCGCCCGCCACGACGAAGCACGCCAGCACCGGCAGCACCGCGCCGTTCATCGTCATCGACACCGACATGCGCTCGAGGGGGATACCGTCGAAGAGGATCTTCATGTCCTCCACCGAGTCGATGGCCACGCCCGCCTTGCCGACGTCGCCGACCACCCGGGGGTGGTCGCTGTCGTAGCCCCGGTGGGTGGCGAGGTCGAAGGCGACCGACAGGCCCTTCTGCCCCGCGGCCAGGTTGCGGCGGTAGAAGGCGTTGGAGTCCTCGGCGGTGGAGAAGCCGGCGTACTGGCGCACCGTCCAGGGACGGTTGGCGTACATGGTCGCCCGCACGCCCCGCAGGAAGGGGGCCACGCCCGGGACGGTGCCGAGATCGTCGAGCCCCTCGAGGTCCTCGGCGGTGTAGAGCGCCTTGACGTCGACGCCCTCGGGTGTGTGCCACACCAGCGACTCGGGGTCGGCCCCCTTCAGTTCCTTGCGCGCCAGCTCGCGCCAGTCGTCGAGGCTTGCCATGGGCTCAGGATATGCGGCTGGATAGCCGCAGATCTGGCCGGCCGGACGAGCGCCAGCGAGCTGGACGGCGATGGGGCGCAAGCGCAGCGAGCGGGGGCGCAGCCCCCAGCAGAACTCAGCGTACGTGGGCCGGGCCTGGCCCCTCCCACCCGCCCCGGTAGGTTTGGCCGTCCGTGCCGGCCGCCTTCGAGTTCGACTGCGTGACGGTCTCCTTCGGGCCGGTCCGCGTGCTCGACCGGGTGAGCGGGAGCGTGCCCGAGCGTACGGTGACGGTGGTGCTGGGCCCTTCCGGGGCCGGGAAGTCGACGCTGTTGCGGCTGTGCAACCGGCTCGAGGTGCCGACCGACGGTACGGTCCGGTTCCGGGGCGCCGACCTCGCTTCGCTCGACCCCCTGGTCCTGCGGCGCCGGGTGGGGATGGTGTTCCAACGGCCGACGCTGTTCGCCGGGACCGTGCGCGACAACCTGCAGGTGGCGAGCCCCGACGCCGACGACGTCGCCTACCTCGGCGCCCTGGAGGCAGCCGGTCTCGCTCCCGGCTTCCTCGACCGCGACCGTCGAGACCTGTCGGGCGGTGAGGCCCAGCGGGCCTGCCTGGCCCGTACCCTCGTCACCGGCCCCGAGGTGTTGTTGATGGACGAGCCGACGTCGTCGCTCGACGTCGCCAACGCTCTCGCCCTCGAAGCCCACGTGTCGTCGTTGGTCGGCGCCGGCACGACCGTGGTGTGGGTGACCCACGACCTCGCCCAGGCCGATCGCATCGGCGCCCACACGATCCACCTGCGAGCCGGCCGCACGGTGCCCCGATGCCGGTGATGCGCTCGGGGGCTCGCGCCCCCATGGAGCCGCAGCATTGACGACCGACATCGGATGGACCGGCGTGGTGGGGTCCCTCGTCCTGATCGTCCTCGCCGTAGGGCTGTCACGGCGACGACGGCTGGGACTGGAGGGATCGCTGCTGTGGGCCGCGGCCCGGGCCGTGGTGCAGCTGTCGGCCGTCGGTGTGGTGCTGGCCTTCATCCTCGGCGCCGGCCGGTCCACGGCCTACGCCTGGGCGTGGGTGGCGCTGATGGTGGGCGTCGCCGCCGTCACCGTGCGGCTGCGGGCGCCGGAGGTGCCGTCGGTGCTGGGACTGGCCACGGCCGCGTTGGGCCTGGCGGTGACGGTGACCCTGGCGGTGGCCTTCGGCCTCGGTGTCTTCCCGCTGCAGTCGCGGGCCATCCTCCCCCTGGCGGGCATGATCATCGGCAACTCGATGGCGGCCACCGTGGTCGCCGCCCGCCGGATCGTGGCCGAGCTGTCCGACAAGCGCGACGAGGTCGAGGCCCGGCTGGCGCTGGGCTGCGCCGGCCCGGAGGCGGCCCGCCCCTACGTCCGCGCCGCGCTGCGCACCGCGCTGCTGCCCCAGATCGAGACCACCAAGGTCCTCGGCCTCATCGCGCTGCCGGGGATGATGACGGGCTTGATCCTGGCCGGCGTCGACCCCGCCGACGCGGTCAGGGTGCAGGCCGCGATCATGTTCCTGATCCTCGGCTCGGTGGCGACGACGACGACGGTCATGGCCCTCGGGCTGATCCGCCGGCTGTTCACCCCAGACCACCGCCTGGTGCGGCCTGCACTGCCGGTCCTGCCCGTGCCTGCCGGTCGTCGGAGCCTGCTGGCGCGGGCACGTAGCCTGGGACGGTGAGCCTGCGCTTCGTGATCATCGGCGGCGGCCCGGCCGGCAACACCGCCGCCACCCACGCCGCCCGCCTCGGGGCCGACGTGACGATCGTCGAGCGCGACGTCATCGGTGGCGCCGCCCACCTGTGGGACTGCATCCCCTCGAAGGCCATGATCGGCACCGGCGGCGCCATGTCGTTCAGTCGCCGCATCGGGGGCATGGGACTGACCGAATCGGAGTCGTGCATCGACCTCGGTCTGCTGCGGGAGCGCATCGGCAGCATCACCGGCCGGCTCCAGCATTCGACCGAGACGCTCCTCACCAGCCAGGGCGTGCGGATGATCAACGGTGCCGGCCGGCTCGAGGGCGCCCACGAGGTCGTGGTCGAGACCGAGCACGGGATCGAGGAGCTCGATGCCGACGCGGTGCTGGTGTCGACCGGCAGCCGGCCCCGCATCCCCGACTGGGCCGTGGTCGACGGGGACCGCGTGCTCACCACCCGTGACGCCTACCCCCCCAAGGAGTTGCCCTCCCATCTGGTCGTGATCGGTTCGGGGGTCACCGGGGTCGAGTTCGTCCACATGTTCTCGTCCTTCGGGGCCGAGGTGACCCTGATCGTGTCCCGCCAACAGGTGCTGCCGGCCAAGGACCCCGAAGTCGCCGCCGCCCTCGAGGACGAATTCATCCGCCGTGGCGTGCGGCTCTACAAGGGCGCCCGGGCCGAGGCCATCGACTACGGCGACGACGGCGGCGTCACGGTGCGATGCGATGACGGCCGTCGGGCCCAGGGCTCGCACGCACTGCTGGCGATCGGCTCGATGCCCAACTCCGAGAGCCTCGGGCTCGACGCCGCCGGCGTGCACGTCGACAAGGCAGGCTTCGTCGTCGTCAACCACCACTGCCAGTCGAACGTCGGTCACATCTACGCCGCCGGCGACGTGTCCGGGAAACTGCCGCTGTCGTCGGTGGCGTCGATGCAGGGCCGCAAGGTGGCCGAGCATGTGATGGGGCTGCACACGATCCACCACCGTCACCTCGACTACGACAAGGCGGCGTCGGCGATCTTCACCGAACCCGAGATCGCCGACGTCGGGCTGGCCGAAGCGGACGCCTTCGCCGCCGGCCGCAAGGTCCGCACCACCAAGGTCCCGTTCTCGGCCTCGGCCAAGGCGCTGATCAACAACGACCCCCGCGGGTTCGTGAAGATCGTGTCCGACCCCGCCACCGGTGTGGTCCTCGGCGGCTCGATCGTCGGCCAGTCGGCGGCCGAGCTGATCTCGGTGATCGCGCTGGCGGTGACCGCCGGCCTGAAGGTGAGCGACATCGTGGACTCCCTGCTCGTGCACCCCGCCCTCGCCGAAGCCCTCGCCGACGCCGCCGACTGAGGTTTCGCTCTCACTCGCTCGCTTCGCTCGCTCCGTTCGAGGTGTGACCACCGGAGCGGGCGCCACCGCTTTCGGAGCGAGCGGGGGCGCAGCCCCGGGGATGGCGGAGCAGCCGAGGTGCGGGCGAGCTCGGTCGGAAGCGGACGCCGGCATGACACTGTCATGGTCTGGCGGGGCTACCTGCAGGGGGCACGAATACGGGGGCCGGGTGCCGCTTCCGGCCCGGACGGGCCCCGCGAAGATCGCTAGAGGGGGCCATGTTGGCGGCTTGGCCCAGGCCGATATCTCCGAGGTGGACAACAGCGACAACGGGACCGGGCCGGCGACGATCGATTCGGACGGCGGCGGTGCGACCGAGCCCGCCACCATCAGCCGGCGCCGACGGCGTGCCAACGGCGAAGACGGGGTCGTCCTGATGATCGTGGCGGTGAGCCTCGTCGTGCTCGTCGCCGCCACCGCGCTCACGATCGACCTCGGCCGCCAGATGATGCGCCGCCGCGACATGCAGTTGGTCGCCGACGTCGTCTCCCTCGACATGGCCCGCCTCCTCGACGGCCGGACCAGGGCCCAGCTGCTCTCCTCCACGGACTGGGCGGCCCAGCTCACCGACAGCCGCGACCGCAACGACTTCCCCGACACCGGCGCGCCCCGCCACCTCGACATCGCCCTCGGGCACATCGACAGCGTCACCAGGGCCTTCGTCGAGGACGTGGCCGCCAGCTCGGTCCCGACCGCGGTCAGGGTCAACGCCGGCGACTCGGTGGAGTACTTCTTCGCCTCCGGCGGTCAGGGGGCCGCCGCCCGGAAGGCGGTCGCCACCCAGACCGGCCAGGCCTGCTTCACCGTCGGTTCCTTCGCCGCCAACATCTCGGGCAACAACTCGCTGCTCGGCTCGGTGCTCGGCGACGCCATGAACATCGGCGTGCTGTCGTACCAGGGCCTGGCCACCGCCCAAGGGGTGACTCTCGGCCAGATCGGCGCCGAGCTCGGGCTGGGCTCACCCACCCAGGTCCTCGGGACCAACGTGACGATCAACCAGTTCGCGGCGGCCACCGCCCGCGTCCTGCGCCTCCACGGCGACAACGTCAACGCCAACCTTCTCGACACCGTCGCCGTGAGCGCCAACAACACCTTCGCCTTCCGGCTCGGCCAGCTCGCCTCGGTGGCGGCCGGGTCCGAGACGGCGGCGCTGGCGGTGCCGCTCAACGTCCTCGACGTGGTGAGCGCCTCGGCCCTGATCGCCAACGGGACCAACTTCATCGCCCTGCCGTTGCAGGCCAACCTGTTGGGGCTCAGCACCCTCAGCGCCCGTGTGACGATCATCGAGGGCCCCGTGCTGGTGTGCCAGCCCCCCGGCGGGCCGCAGGTCCAGACCAGTCAGGTCCGGCTCAGCGTCGACGCCACCGTGCTCGACCTCTTCGGGGTCCAGACCGTCCGCGTCCACATCGGGCTCGACGCCGTCAACGCCAGGGCCAACGTCGTATCAGCCGGGTGCGGCACACCCCAACGCCTCGACGTGGGCATCAACAGCTCGTTGATCTCCCCCAACCTGGCCGTCTTCGTGCTCGGCATTCCGCTCAACGTCGTCTCGCCGCCGGCGTCGACCCCGGCCACCAGCACCATCTCGTTCGCGATCCCGCCCGACGTGCTGGGCGTCACCATGCGCAGCACCACCGGGAGCACGACGCTGACGACGACAGGGACGTTCGGTGGGAACCCGGGCGGCCTGCTCGGACCTCTGGCGGGACCGGTGGTCAATACGTTGGTGGCGGCGCTGGGACCGGTGTTCGACCCGATCAGCCGCATGCTGGGCATCCGGGTCGGCGGCGCCGACGTCGTGCCCGTGAGCATCGACTGCGCCGCGGTCAAGCTCGTCCAGTAGTTCCCGTGGCCGAGCCCGACCCAGCCGGGCTACCTCTGCTCGGTCCCGCAACGACGTGACTTAGTGACCAGTTCCGGGACCGAGCAGAGGCCGACCGTGCTACCGCCAGGGAGCCGGGCGGCGATGGGCAGTCGCCGAAGGCGCCGGGGGGCGCAGCCCCCGGCTGGCGAGCGCTACTCGATCACGACGACGACGTCACCGGTGCCGACCGACTGGCCCGGCTCGACCCGGACCTCGGTCACGGTGCCACCGGTGTCGGCGTTGATGTTGTTCTCCATCTTCATGGCCTCGAGCACGCATACGGCCTGGCCCGCCTCGACCGAGTCGCCTTCGGCCACCAGCACCTTGACGATCGTGCCCTGCATCGGGACCACCACCGTGCCTTTGCCGGCGCCGCCGCCGGCGTTGGCCGCGGCGGCCGTCCGCTTGGGACGGGCGGCGGCGGGCCGGGGACCGGCCGGGCCGGCGGCGGGCTCGGGCACCCACAGCGAGACCGCGTAGCGCCGGCCGTTGACCTCGACGTCGACGTCGCGGCGCACCTTCGGCTCCTCGCCGTCGGTGCCTCCGTCGGCCGGCGGCGGGGGGGAAGGGGGGGCCTGGACCGAGGACAGGTCGAGGGTGTCCTCCACCCAACGGGTCGAGTGCGTGGCGGCGGCGAAGTCGGGGTGCGACAGGATCGCCACGTCGGCCGGGACCGTGGTGGCCACGCCCTCCACCTGCATCTCGGACAGGGCACGGCGCATGCGGGCGATCGCCGTGGCCCGGTCGGCACCCCACACGATCAGCTTGCCGATCAGGTTGTCGTAGTACTGGCTGACCTGGTCGCCCGACTCGTAGCCACCGTCCCAGCGCACGCCGAAACCCTGCGGCGCCCGCAGCCTGGTGATGAGGCCCGGTGAGGGCAGGAACCGCCCGCCGGCTGGGTCCTCGGCGTTGATGCGGACCTCGATGGCGTGGCCCCGTCGGCCGGCGGCGACGTCGGCCTGGGTGAACGAGAGCGGCTCGCCGGCGGCCACCCGGAGCTGCTCGGCCACCAGGTCGAGCCCGCTGACCATCTCGGTGACGGGGTGCTCCACCTGGAGACGGGTGTTCATCTCGAGGAAGTAGAACTCGCCGTCCTGGTACAGGAACTCGACGGTGCCGGCGTTCACGTAGCCGCAGGCCTGGGCCACCTTCACGGCGGCGGCGCCCATGGCCTGGCGGGTCTCGTCGGGGAACTCGGGTGCCGGGGACTCCTCGACCAGCTTCTGGTGCCGGCGCTGGGCCGAGCAGTCCCGTTCGCCGATCCACACGCCGTTGCCATGCGAGTCGCAGAAGACCTGCATCTCGACGTGGCGGGGCCACGTCAGGTACCGCTCGACGTAGCACTCGGACCGGCCGAAGCCGGCTTGGGCCTCGGAGCCGGCCGACTCGAGCGCGGCGGCCGCCTCCGGTCCCGACTGCACCACCCTCATGCCCCGCCCGCCGCCGCCGAACGCGGCCTTGATGGCCACCGGCCACCCGTGCTCGTCGCCGAAGGCCACTACCTCGTCGGCCGACGTCAGGAACTCCGTCGTGCCCGGGACGCCGGCGACTCCCGCCCGCTCGGCCGCGATCCGCGACGACACCTTGTCGCCCATGACCTCGATGGCCTCGGGCGGCGGCCCGATGAAGGCCACCCCGATGTCGGCGATGGCCCGGGCGAAATCGGTGTTCTCGGAAAAGAAGCCGTAGCCGGGGTGCACCGCCTCGGCCCCGGAGCGTTCGACGATCTCCAGGATCGTGGCCGAGTTCAGGTACGATTCGGCGGCGGTGCGGCCACCGAGGGCGTAGGCCTCGTCGGCCATACGCACGTGCAGCGCATTCCGGTCGAGCTCGGAGTAGACGGCGACCGAGGTGATGCCGAGATCCCGGCAGGCCCGGATGACCCGCACTGCGATCTCGCCCCGGTTGGCGATCAGGACCTTGGTGAACACTCCTAATGTCTAGCGTTCGTGCCTGGGGACCTTGCCAGACGGCGCCTCATCGGCTCCCGGTTCGCCGACGTGCGCTGGGTGCCCGAGACGGGCTCGACCAACGTCGACGCCATGGTCCTGGCCCGCGACGGGGAGCCCGAAGGGATCGTGATCGTCGCCGACCACCAGCGCGACGGCCGGGGCCGGGGCGCCCGGCGGTGGGAGTCGGCCCCTCGCCAGGCGCTGCTGGCCTCGGTGCTGTTGCGGCCGCCGGCGGGGGTGGCGCCGCTGTGCACCATGGCCCTGGCGGTGGCCGCCGCCGCCGCCACCGAGGACTGCGCCGGCGTCGTCCCAGGGCTCAAGTGGCCCAACGACCTGGTGTGGCCGGGCGACGGGAGTGGGCCGGACCGCAAGCTGGCCGGCATCCTGGCCGAGGCCGACTGGCCCGCCCGCAGCGCCATGAGCGGGGGATGGTCGCCGGCGCCGGCGTGGGAACGGATGGTTGTGGTGGCCGGCATCGGGTTCAACCTCCACACCTTCGGCCTGCCCCCCGAGGTGACCGAGGGCGCCGTCGCCCTCGACGAGCTGACGCCGGCGCCGGTCGACGCCGAGGCGCTGCTCATCTCGCTGCTCGGCCACCTCGAGGCGAGGTACCAGGCTCTGGTGAGCAGCGGCGACCCCCTCCCCTTGTTGTCGGAGTGGAGGGCACGCTCGGCCACCATCGGCCGGCGGGTGCGGGTCGACCTCGGACGCCACGACGTGGAAGGCACCGCCGTCGACGTCACCGAGGCCGGGCACCTCGTGGTCCGGACCCTGGAAGGCGCACTCCGCACGCTCGCAGTCGGCGACGTCATCCACTTGCGCTACTAGCTGTCTGCTGCGGGCGTCGCTTCGCTCCTGCCTCCGCAGACTGTCGCCGGCGGCCTCGCGGCCGCGACGGCGACGCGTCGGTACGGGGCACCGATGGGCGTACCTATGGATGTCGTCGTGCGCCGGCGAGGCGCGCCTCAGGGGTCGAGGGTCCGGGTCTCCACGCCGGCGAGGGCATGGGCGGCGGCGGCGGTGAGCGGGCCCGCGCACATCGGCAGGGCCCGGCCGTCCACCGATTCGACCGGGTGCACGTCGCGGGTGGAAGAGGTGACGAACACCTCGTCGGCCGACACCAGCCGGTCCATGGCGATGTCGTCCTCCTCGGCCGCCCCCAGTTCCAGCACCAGGTCGCGGGTCACGCCGGCCAGGCATCCCGACGACAGCGGCGGCGTCACCAGCCGGCCGCCGAAGGCGACGAAGACGTTGGTCCCGGTCCCCTCGCACAGCCAGCCGGCGGTGTTGGCGAACAGTGCCTCGCCACAGCCCCGCTCCCTCGCCCACGCCAGCGCCACCACGTTCTCGGCGTAGGACGTCGTCTTGAGCCCCGCCAGCGGGCTGCGCTCGTTGCGGGCCCAGGGGCACACCGCCACCCGCTCGGTCAAAGGCCACACCGTCGCCGGCCCGGTGATGAGGGTCACGGTGGGCACGGCGTCGCCCCGGCCCGATCCCAGCGGGCCGGCGCCGCTGGTGACGGTCAGGCGTAGGCGTCCGACCTCGGGGCCGTTGGCCTCGATGACCTCGGCGATGCCGTCGCGCAGCCCGGGCTCGTCGGGCATGGCGATGCCGAGGCCGGCGAGCGAGCGGGCCAGGCGGCGCATGTGCCGGGTGAGGGCGAAGGGCACGCCGCCGATGACCTTCATCGTCTCGAAGGCACCGTCGCCCACCACGAGGCCATGGTCGAGTGGGGAGACCCGGGCCTCGTCGGTCCCGTAGAGCGTGCCGTTGACCCACACGAGGGCCGGCGCCGGCGTGGGCTCGACCGTCACCGGTGTACACCCGTCCCGGGGCTGCTGACCGGTTGCCCGCTGGCCACCCGCAGCAGGCGCCTCGCCTTCAGCTCGGTCTCGGCCCATTCGCCGGCCGGCGTGGAGTCCCACGTGATCGCGCCGCCGGTGCCGAGATGGACCATGCCATCATCCAACCAGAACGTGCGGATGCCCACGTTGAGCTCGCCCTCGGCGTTGTCGGCGTCGACCCAACCGATGGCGCCGCAGTACGGCCCCCGGGGGACCGGTTCGAGCCGGGCGATGAACTTCAGCGCCGCCAGTTTCGGGGCACCGGTGACCGACCCCGGGGGGAAGGTGGCGGCGATCGTGTCCGCCCACCCGACACCGGGGCGCAGCCGGCCCCGCACCGTCGACACCAGATGGAAGAGCCCGGGATGGGCCTCGACCGACCACAGCGCCGGCACCGAGACCGAGCCGACCTCGCACACCCGGCCCAGGTCGTTGCGGACCAGGTCGACGATCATGACGTTCTCGGCCCGGTCTTTGGGGGTGAAACCGTCGAGGCGGGAGGCCGTCCCCTTTATCGGCGCCGACTCGACCAAGGCCCCTCGCCGGCGCAGGAACAGTTCGGGGGACGCCGATGCGACGTGCACCCCCTGCGCCGGCAGGCGTACCACAGCCGAGAACGGGGCCGGGTTGCCGTCGGCCAGGGCCGCCCCGAGGGCGGCCACGTCGGCGCCAGGCGGCAGGGGTGCCGACAGCCTGCGGGTCAGGTTCACCTGGTACACCGCTCCGGCGGCTATGCCGTCCCGGATGACGGCTACACCGGCACAGAAGGCGTCGACGGCGAGCGACGTCGACCACCTCTGGGGGGCTGGTCCCAGCCACGGCGGGCCCGGCCAGCGCCGGGCGGGACGGACGTTGTCGAACCGGGCGCACACCGCCGCCCCCTCGAAGCTCAGCACCACCGCCCAAACGCCGGCCGAGTCCAACGCGGCCAGGTCGTCGGTGACGTCGACCAACCCGGTGAGCAGCCGGTTGCCGACGACCGCCAGCGCCGGCGCCGTCAACGGCCGGCAGCCGGCCAACCGGCCGGCGCCGCCCCCGACGATCGTGCATCGACGGTCGGGGTGTGACGGGCGATGCCCGTTGGTCGCCGGGGTCGGGACGGTCGTGCGTTGATCGTCGTGGTGTGACGGGCGATGCCCGTTCGCGGCCGGGCCCGGCTCGGCCGTGCATCGGGCGCTGGACGGCAACCGGCGATGCCCGATCGTCCCTGGTGGCGGTGGGGGCGGGCCGACGTCATCGTGCGCGAGCGTAGGGCCATGCACTTCGAGCACAGCCCCGACCAGGAGGCGTTCCGGGCCGTGGTGCGCGACTTCGCCGAACGCGAGATCGCCCCTCACGCGGCCGAATGGGACCGCGATCACACGTTCCCGCTCCCGGTGGTGCGGGCGATGGGAGACCTCGGCCTCTTCGGCCTGCCCTTCCCCGAGGAGTACGGCGGCGGTGGCGGCGACCTCACCACGTTGTGCGTCGCCATCGAGGAGCTGGCCCGGGTCGACCACTCCCTGGCCATCACGCTGGAAGCCGGCGTCGGCCTCGGCGCCAATCCCCTCCATCGCTTCGGCACCGAGGAACAGAAGCAGCGCTGGCTGCCCGACCTGTGCGCCGGCCGGGCGCTCGGCGCCTTCGGGTTGACCGAGCCCGAGGCCGGTAGTGACGCCGCCGGCACCCGGACCCGGGCGGTGCTGGACGAGAGCGCCGGCGAGTGGGTCATCGACGGTGAGAAGGCGTTCATCACCAACTCCGGGACGCAGATCACGTCGATCGTCACCGTGACCGCCCGCACCGGGCCGGGCGAGATCTCCGCCATCATCGTGCCCGCGGGCACACCGGGGTTCGAGGTCCAGCCCGGCTACCGCAAGCTGGGCTGGCATGCGTCGGACACCCACGGTCTCACCTTCACCGGGTGCCGGGTCCCGGCCGGCAACCTGCTGGGGGAGCGGGGCCGTGGTTTCGCCCAGTTCCTCGAGATCCTCGACGAGGGCCGAGTGGCGATCGCCGCCCTCGCCGTCGGTGCCGTCCAAGGGTGCCTCGAGCACGCCACCCGCTACGCCGGCGAGCGCCATGCCTTCGGCCGTCCGATCGGCGCCAACCAGGCGGTGGCGTTCAAGTGCGCCGACCTGGCGGTCATGGCCGAGAGCGCCCGGCTCCTCACCTACAAGGCGGCGTGGCTGCGCGACACCGGCCAGCCCTTCACCCAGGCGGCGGCGATGGCCAAGCTGTTCGCCACCGAAGCGGCCGTCGACGCCACCCGGGCGGCGACGCAGATCTTCGGCGGGTACGGCTTCATCGACGAGACACCCGTGGCCCGCTTCTACCGCGACGCCAAGGTCCTCGAGATCGGCGAGGGCACCAGCGAGGTCCAGCGTCTCGTCATCAGCCGCCGCCTCGGCCTGCCGTGCTAGCTGCGTTCCCCGGCCACGCAGGCCGTGCTGGGCCGCGCCTGCGCTGGCGCTCCGGCGCTTGCGTGGTGGCTGTGCGGGCTGCGTGCCCGTCCTCACAGGCGGTGTCGGGCCGCGTCTGCGCTGGCGCTCCGGCGCTGGTGTTGGTGGCTGTGCTGATTGCGTTCCCCGGCGCCGCGGGCCGGTCGCGCTACCTTCCCGGGACCGGGTGGGGATCCCGAGGCCCGTGAGGACGTGAACGAGGACTGATGGCCGGCCACATCACCGTCGTGGGTTGCGGTTATGTCGGGCTCACCACCGGCGCCTGCTTCGCCCATCTGGGCCACGGCGTGACCTGCGCCGACATCGACCCCGAACGGGTCGCCAGCCTGCAGCGGGGCGAAATGCCGATCCTCGAGGCCGGGCTCGAGAACCTGGTGAAGGAGGGCGTGCACGGCGAGCGGCTGTCGTTCTGTGTCGGCGCCGCCGGCCCCGCGGCCGAGAGCGAGTTCGTGTACCTGTGCGTCCCGACCCCCCAGTCTCCCGACGGCTCGGCCGACCTGAGCTTCATCGAGGCCGCCGCCGCCGAGATCGGGCCGGTGCTGGCGCCCGAGACGATCGTGGTCACCAAGTCGACCGTTCCCGTCGGCTCGACCCGGGTGGTCGAGCGGGCGCTCGGGCGCGACGACGTGTTCGTCGTCTCCAATCCCGAGTTCCTGCGGGAGGGCTCGGCCGTGCACGACTTCCTCCATCCCGACCGGATCGTGATCGGTGCCGACGACCAGGCCGCCGCCGTCCGGGTGGCAGCGCTGTTCCTCGGCATGGCCGCGCCGCTGATCGTCACCGACCCGGCGTCGGCCGAGACCATCAAGTACGCCAGCAACGCCTTCCTGGCCACCAAGATCAGCTTCGTCAACGCCATCGCCGCCGTCTGCGAAGCGGTGGGCGCCGACATGAACGACGTCGTGCTGGGCATGGGCTACGACAAGCGCATCGGGCACGAGTTCCTACGGCCCGGCCCGGGATGGGGTGGGAGCTGTTTCCCCAAGGACTCCCGGGCCCTCATCCGGATCGCCGAAGGTGCCGGCTACGACTTCGACCTGCTGAAGGGGGTCGTGACCGTCAACGAGGAGCAGTTCGACCGGGTGGCCTCGAAGGCCGAGGAGCTCGTCGGGGGATCCCTGAAGGGCTGCTCGGTGGGGGTGTGGGGCCTCACCTTCAAGGCCCGGACCGACGACCTGCGCGACTCGCCGGCCCTGTCGGTCATCGAACGGCTGCGGGCGCGGGGGGCCTCGGTGCGGGCCTTCGACCCTGCGGTCGTCGAGCCGCTCGGCGCCCGGCGGGCGGCCATGCTGGACGGCATCGAGCTCACGCAGGACCCCTACTCCGCCTGTGAGGGCGCCGACGTGCTGCTCGTCCTCACCGAGTGGGACGAGTTCAAGTGGCTCGACTTCGACAAGGTGGCGGCGCTGATGGCCCGTCCCGCCGTCGTCGACGGGCGCAACCTGCTCGACCGGGAGGCCCTGCGCCGCCGGGGCTTCGAGTACCTCGGAGTCGGGCGGACGTGAGGACGATGCCGGCGTTCCCGCCGGCCCACGGAGACGACTGAGTGGCCCGGGTAGTGATCACCGGGGGCGCAGGCTTCCTCGGTTCGCACCTGTGCGACGCGCTGGTGGCCCGGGGCGACCAGGTGGTCGTCCTCGACAACCTCGTGACCGGAGCGGTCGACAACATCGCCCATCTGTTCGGGGCCCCGGGCTTCGCCTTCGTGGAACAGGACGTGTCCGACTACGTGTGGGTCCCCGGCCCGGTCGACGTCGTGATGCACCTGGCCAGCCCGGCGTCGCCCAAGGACTACCTGGAGATGCCGATCCAGACCCTCAAGGTCGGAAGCCTCGGCACCCACAACACGCTCGGGCTGGCCAAGGCCAAGGGGGCCAAGTACTTCCTGGCCTCGACCAGCGAGGTGTACGGCGACCCCGACGTGCACCCGCAGCCCGAGAGCTATTGGGGCCACGTCAACCCGGTCGGGCCTCGAGGGGTGTACGACGAGGCCAAGCGGTTCGCCGAGGCGATGACGATGGCGTACCACCGTGCCCACGGCCTCGACGTGCGCATCGTGCGCATCTTCAACGTGTACGGCGAGCGCATGCGGCCCAAGGACGGACGGGTGGTCTCGAACTTCATCACCCAGGCCCTCGAGGGCAAGCCGCTCACGATCTACGGCGACGGCTCCCAGACTCGCAGCTTCTGCTACGTGTCCGACGAGGTGCGGGGGTTCCTGGCCCTGCTCGACGCCGACCTCACCGGGCCCTGCAACATCGGCAATCCCGAGGAGTTCTCGGTGCGTGAGCTCGCCGACCTCGTGCTCGAGCTGACCGGTTCGGGATCGGAGGTCGTCCACGAGCCCCTGCCGGTCGACGATCCCGTCCAGCGCCAGCCGGACCTGACCCTCGCCCGTTCCGTGCTGTCGTGGGAGCCGACGGTCCCGCTGCGCGACGGCCTCGTCCGCACGATCCCCTCCATCAGGGCGGCGCTGGGGAGGTGACGAGCGGAAGGCGCAGGCCCGGTCCGAGGACGGCGTCGAAGCAGGGCAGGGCCACGACGTCGGAGTACGCCTCCTCGAAGGCGGCCCGGGCGCGCCGGCCCATGGTCTCCGCCTCGGCGGGGTCGTCGCGCAACGTGCGCAGCGCCGCCACCAGGGCGTCGACGTCGTCGGCTCGGACCGAGAACCCGCACCCGAAGCGTTCGACGGCCTCGTCGACGTTGCTGCCCCGGGGCCCGGCGTAGAGCACCGGGACGCCCATCGCCAGGCTGGAATGGAGCTTGCTCGGGCTCATCACCCCTAGCGCGGCGTCGTCGAGGAGGATCAACGAGGCGCCGGCGCCGGCCAGCAGGCCGGGCGTCTCGGACTTGGGGAGGTAGGGCCGCAGGACGATGTTGGTGAGCCCGGCGGCCTCGGCGTCGGCCTCCAGCGCCCGGCGGCGGAAACCACCTCCGACGAAGAGGAAGACGACGTCCTCGTCCACCAGGCGAGCGGCCGCCGCCAGCACGCTGTCGTAGCGGTGCCCGTAGCCCAGGTTGCCCTGGTACAAGACGACGAACCGGCCGGCCAGGACGCGCTCGGCGTACCCGTCCCAGGGCTCGACGTCGGCGCCGGCGGGAGGGAACAGGTCGACGCGCTCCCAGTTGGGCACGACCGACATCTCGGGCCGTCCCGGCGCCGCCCGGTAGCGGCTGGCGAGCAGGTCGCGCATGGCGCCGTCGAGGCACACGACGTGGTCGAGGCGCCGGTACAGGGCCCGGTTGCAGGCGGCGAGCACCCGGCTCAGGGGACCGCCGGGGCGGATCGTGCCGTAGCGCTCGGCGACATCGGGATAGCAGTCCATGCTCCACAGCACGACCCGGGTGCCGGGGTGCAGCACCTTGTGGGCGATGGCCGCCACCAGCAGGAAGGGCGGTGTCGTCATCACCACCACCACGTCCTGGCGGCGCAGGGCCACCGCCCGTACCAGCGCTCCGGCACAGAAGGACAGGTAGTCGGCCAGTCGGGCCACCGTCGACCGGCGCCGGGTGCCGGGGTGCCACAGCCGCACCACCCGGGGCCGGCGCCGGTCCCCGGCGCCGGCGCCCGCACTGCTGTCGTGGGGCTGCGCCCCGCACCCATCACCGCCCGGCGAGCTGGCGCTCGCTCGCCCGGCCCGCCGGTCTCGCTCCGCTCGCCCGCCGGTCTCTCGGTGGGTGGGGGCCCGGTCGCCCACGTAGTCGCCGGCCCCCGTCAGCACCGTCACGTCGTCGCCCATCGCGGCGCGGTGCTCGGCCAAAGACGCCGCCAGCTGGGCCGTCGGCGACTGGTCGGGGGCGTAGAACTGGTTGAGGACGGCGATGCGCATCGTGGGGTGTGGCCCTCTCAACGCCGGCGGGCGACGTCGACCATCTCGTCCACGATGCGCCCGAGCGGGTACTCCTGGCGCCAGGACGGGTAGTGGCTCCGGAACTTGGCCATGTCCGAGTAGTAACAGATGTGGTCCCCGACCCGGGCGACCTCGCTGTAGGCGAGCGCCGGCCGCCGGCCACCGCTGGCCGAGGCGATCATCTCCACGCACTCCAGCACGCTGGCGGCGTTGTCCTTGCCGCCGCCGAGGTTGTACACCTCGCCCGGCCGCGGGTCCTGGGCGAAGGCCCAGAAGGCGGCGACCACGTCGAGGCTGTGGATCTGGTCGCGGACCTGCTTCCCCTTGTAGCCGAAGATCGTGTACTCGCCCTGGCGCAGGGCCTGGGCCACCAGGTAGCTGAGGAAGCCGTGCAGCTCGACACCGGAATGGTGCGGGCCGGTCAGGCAGCCGCCCCGGAACGCGGCCGTGCGGAGCCCGAAGTAGCGGCCGTACTCCTGGGTGAGCACGTCGGCGGCCACCTTCGAGGCCCCGAACAGCGAGTGCAGGCAGCCCTCGATCGACATGTCCTCGGCGATGCCGTCGGCGTAGGCGGGATCGGCGTAGTCCCAGCGGGTCTCGAGCTCGGCCAAGGCGATTCGATTGGGGTTGTCGCCGTACACCTTGTTGGTGCTCACGGTGATGAACACGGCCTCGGGACAGTGGCGCCGGCACGCCTCGAGCAGGTTGAGGGTCCCGACGGCGTTGACGTCGAAGTCGTCGAAGGGCCGGGCCGCGGCCAGGTCGTGGCTGGGCTGGGCGGCGGCGTGGACCACCAGGTCGTAGTGGCGACGGCCGAACAGGTCGTCGACCCCGGCCCGGTCGCGGATGTCGAGGTCGTAGTGGCGGTAGGACCGGCACTCGGTCTCGAGCCGCTTGCGGTTCCACGTCGTGTCGCCCCGGGGCCCGAAGAAGTCGGCCCGCATGTTGTTGTCGAGCCCGTCTACCCGAAAACCCAACGCGTCGAAGAACGTCACCGCCTCGGAACCGATGAGCCCGGCGCTGCCGGTGACCAACACCTTCACGGGACGGCGAGGCTACCTAGTGGCCAGCGGTGCGACCGGAAGCGACCTGGTCAGCCGCGTCCCCCTTCCCGGTAGCGTCGCCCCGATGGACGTCGCCGTGATCGTGGAGGCGAGCTGGCACCGGGTCCCGGGAGGAACGGCGGTGGCCACCAACGAGTTGCTGCGGGCGTTGGGCGACCGCGACGACGTCCGACTGCTGGGCGTGTCGGCCCGGCACCGGCGCCCGGCGCCGGAGCCGTGGCCGCCGCCGGTCCCGGTCCGGGCCCTTCCGTTGCCCCGCCTGGCCCTCTACGAGGCCTGGCACGGCCCCCGGCCGGCGCCGGCGGTAGAGCGGGCGACGGGCCCGGTCGACGTGGTCCACGCCACCGCCATCGCCTATCCGGCGTCGCGGGCGCCGGTCGTCGTGACCGTGAACGACCTCGCCTTCCTCCACGACGACAGCTACGCCACAGGCCACGGCGCCCGGTTCTTCCGACGGGGGACCGAGCTGGCCCGACTCCACGCCCGCCTGGTCATCGTGCCCTCCCAGGCCACCTGGGACGACTGCGTCGCCGCCGGCTTCGACGCCGGCCGGCTCCGACAGGTGCCCTACGGCACCCACCCCGCCACGGTGACGGCCGAGGAGGTCGAGCGGGTGCGGCGTCAGTACCGGCTGGAGGCGCCCTACGTGCTCTTCGCCGGCACCGTGGAGCCCCGCAAGAACCTCCGACGCCTGGCGGAGGCGTTCGGGCGGGTGGCAGCCGGTCGCGACGAGGTGACCCTGGTGATGGCCGGCCCCGACGGCTGGAACGAGGAGTTGGCGCCCATCGTGGCCGGCCTGGGCCAACGGGCCCGGCCCCTCGGTTTCGTCCCCCGTGGCGACCTCGACGCCCTGCTGGCCGGCGCCGCCGTGGTCGCCTACCCGAGCCTGCGCGAGGGGTTCGGGCTGCCGGTGCTCGAGGCCATGGCGCACGGCGCGCCGGTGGTGACGTCGCTCGGCACGTCGACCGAGGAGGTGGCCGGAGATGCCGCCGTGCTCGTCGATCCCCTCGACGTCGACGCCATCGCCGGCGCCCTCGAGAGCCTGCTGGCCGACCCGGAGCGGGCTGCGGCCCTGGGCCGGGCCGGCCGGGAACGGGCCGCCGCGTACACGTGGGCGCGCACCGCGGCCATGACCGCCGACGTCTACGAGGAAGCCATTGGCTGAGACGGCGCCGGCCCGTCACCGGTGCTCCTTCAAGATCGGCGTCAACCTGCTGTGGCTCGTCCCCGGGGTCGTCGGGGGGAGCGAGGAGTACATCACCCGGCTACTGGGGGCGTTGGGCGAGGACGGTCCCGACGACCTCGAACCGACGTTGTTCGTGCTGCGGCCCTTCCTCGAGGCCCATCCCGGCCTGGCCCGGCGGTTCCCGACCGTGACCTGTCGTCTCCAGGGTGGGTCGAAGGCGGCCCGGGTCGGCGCCGAGGCCACCTGGCTGGCCGCCCGGTCCCGCGACCGCCGCCTCGACCTGGTGCACCACGCCGGCGGGACGATCCCCGCGCTGCGGGCAACGCCGTCGGTCCTCACCGTGCACGACCTGCAGCCGTTGGAGCTGGTCGGGACCTTCAGTCCCGTGAAGGAGGCCTACCTGCGCCGGCGCTTGCCGCCGTCGGTCGACCGGTCCCGACTGGTCATGGTGCCGAGCGGGTTCGTACGCGACACCGTGGTGGCGCGCTTCGGGCTCGACGCCGAGCGGGTGGTGGTGGTGCCATCGGGGTACGACGCCGGCCGCAGCACACCCCCCGACGGTGACCCCGCCGCCCGCTACGGCCTCACGGGAGCGTTCTTCCTGTACCCGGCGATCACGTATCCCCACAAGAACCACGTCACCCTGCTGCGGGCGTTCGCCCAGGTCGTCGGCCGCCGGCCCGACGCCGTGCTGGCCCTGACCGGCGGCCGTGGGCCGACCGAATCGGTAGTGGTGGCCGAGGCCGAGCGGTTGGGGATCGCCGGCTCGGTCCGTCGTTTGGACCGGGTGCCGCGGGCCGACCTCGACTGGATGTACGGCCACGCCGCCGCGTTGACGTTCCCGTCCCGATACGAGGGGTTCGGCCTTCCGGTCCTCGAGGCCATGGCCCACGGCTGCCCGGTAGTGGCGGCTGCCGCCGCCGCGCTGCCCGAGGTGGTGGGCAGCGCCGGAGTGCTGGTCGGGACGGACGACGTCGAGCGCTGGGCCGATGCCATGACGGCCATGCTCACCGACGGCCCCCTCCGCCAGGGGCTGGTCGGCGCGGGCCGGCGCCGGGCCGACGCCTTCCGGTGGCGGGGCTCGGCCCGGCTCCTCGCCGACGTCTACCGCCGCGCCGCCGCAGGCCCCTCCCCAGCCTGGTAACGCCCCGGCGGTCGCGCCCCGGAACGCCTGCTGGCAACGGGCGGTGGGTTGATCACCGATGCGAGCACCGGAGCGCCAGCGGAGGTGCGGCCGAGCCCGACCTGCGTGGCCGGGGAACGCCAAAAACAAAGCCGGCCCCCGACTTCGTCGTCGGGGGCCGGCTGCCGGGCCGAGGGGCTCTTGGCGAGCCCGACACTTACGGCATGGTCATGTGACCGCCGGCGAGTGGGTCACGTGACGTTTTCAGCTGTTGGCGGCGGCAGCTCGCCGGTTGCGGGTGGCGTCCTGGGTGAGCTTGGTCAGCTCGGCGCCGTTCTCCTTGACCTGGTCGGCGGCGGTGTCGACGGCCTGCTTGAGGCGCTCGACGCCCTCTTCGGTGGTGGCCTGCGCCTGTTCGGCGAACTGGCTCCAGGCCCGGGCGCTGGAGTCCAGCATGCCGTGCCAGCCCTCCCAGGTGGTGGGCTGGGAGACCCACGAGCGAACGGTATGGTCGATGGCGCCGACGGCGCCGCCCACCATCTCGGTCCACAGCTGCAGCGACTGGCGCACGCTGTTCGACCAGAGGCCGAGGTTCTCCTCGGTCATCTGCTGGGCGACGTTGGCGTACGTGTCGAATGCGTTGATGGACGCATTCGTCGAACGGTTCAGGGCCTCTTGGGCGTCGCGACCAGCCTCGCGGACGAGGGTGCGTACCTGCCCGATCTCGTTGCCCGCCGATCCGTTCTTCCGGTCCGTGCTTCGGGTGGTCTCAGCCATTTCGAATGCTCCTTTGCAATAGGCGACGGGAGCGCCCGCCTCTGCTTGGGTTCCTACCCAGGCGCTTGGTCTCCCAGACGAACGACTCGAACGGACGGAGTTGGCCCTGCCGGTGGGCCACACTCGGGGTTGCCTCGCGACGCACCCGGGAGAGGGCCCATGACGCACCAGGACAGGATGCCGGCAGTCTTCATCGGGCACGGCAGTCCCATGAATGCCCTCGAGCGCAACGCCTACACCGAGATGTGGCGGGACCTCGGCCAATCGATGGCGCGACCGACTGCGGTGCTGGCCATCTCGGCCCATTGGTACATCAACGCCACCGCGGTGACCGCGATGCGCGCCCCGCGCACGATCCACGATTTCTTCGGCTTCCCCGACGAGCTGTTCGCCTACCAGTACCCGGCCCCGGGCTCGGCCCAGGTAGCGGCGAGGGTGGCCGAGGTGGCCGATCCCCGGTGGGTGGGCTTCGACCACGACAGCTGGGGCATCGACCACGGCACCTGGTCGGTGCTGGCCCACATGTTCCCCGGCTCCGACGTGCCTGTCGTCCAGTTGTCGGTGAACGCGCTGCAGCCGGCGGAGTACCACCTCGACTTCGGTCGCCGGCTGGCTCCGTTGCGCGACGAGGGGGTCCTGATCCTCGGCAGCGGCAACATCGTGCACAACCTGCCCCTGTCCGACTTCGGTCGGCCCGACGAGGGCGAGGAGTGGGCCGAACGCTTCGACGCCGAGGCCATGTCCCTGCTCACGACCGAGCCCGGGGCCGCAGCCGGGCTCGCCGAGCGGCCGGACTTCGACCTCATCGCCCCTACAGCTGAGCACTTCCTGCCCGTCCTGTACGTCGCCGGCTTGGCCGAAGCGGCGGGGGAGGTGCTCGACGTGCTGGTTGCCGGCTGCGTCTTCGGCGGAATCTCGATGACCTCCTACGGTCTCGATGCCCCTGTCATCGCACCGCTGGACGCGCTCGCCGAGCCGTCGTCGGGCCCGTCAGCGCCGCCCGAGGGCACCAACCGCTGAGAACCCATGGCCGACCGGCCGGGTCTCAGGCCCGGGCCGATACCTCGGTGCGGGCCCAGATGTTGCTGCACGCCTCGCATGTGGAAGCGGGGATGACGCCCGCCTTCATCAGGACACCGAAGATCGCGCAGCCGAGGCAGATGCCGAGGAAGGCCTCGAGGCTGGCGGCGACGACCAACATTGCCAGCAGCAGGTTGGTGGCGCCGGTCAGGCCGAACCCGAAGTAGCAGACGGCAGCGGTCGTGGTGAGGGCGGCCCCCATGGCCTGGGCGAACCGCTTGGGCGGGCCGGGCACGGGCCGGGGCTGTACGCCGCGGGCAACGAGGCGAGGCGTGACGACCCGAGTGACGAGTTGGCCGAGCGGGCTCAGCGTCGGACCGGTGAGCACCCGAGCCCAGAACCCGTACACCAGCGGCACCAGCAACCACTTCCAGCCGGCGAGGGCACCCACCGTCATCACGACCACGCCGGTGGCGACCAGTCGGGCTGACACCTCGTTGACCGGGTTGGGGAAGCCGAACGGGGAGCGCATGCCGGCAGCTTAGCCGCCGCACCGCCTAAATCCCGACCAAAGCGGTCTGGATTAGGCGGGCTCAGGAGCCGCCTTGTCGCCGTCTCGATGGATGGCGGCCCGCCACGTGGTCGTGATCGGGACGCGGGACAGAGCCCGACCGGCACGCAGGAGCCAGGTCAGCACCTCCCGGCTGGGCAGCCCGGGGGGTACGGCCACGACCAGGCCCCGCTTGGGATGGTCCTGCAGCACCGGCCAGCCCTCGGGAACGGCGTTCTCGAGCCCGGCGAGGGTGCGAGCCGCCTTCGGCCCCGCCTTGTGCTGGATCCCGATCTCGGCGTGGGGCAGCTTCTGGTCGGCCCGAGGGGGGACCCAGGTGCACAACGGCACCGCCGGCCCGGTCCCGGAGAACACCGCGAAGATCCCCGGTGTCGGCGGCGGGGCCGAGTCCTGCGCCATCGCCGGCTCGAGGTTGACCCAGCCCCGTCCACTCTCGGTGAGCGCGTCCATGGCGGCCGTCACCGCGTCGCCGTACCCCTCCTCGAACTCGACCACCTCTGGTGTGCGGCGCACCGGGCAATCGTTCCACGATCCCCGCCATCCACGAGCCCCCTGCGCGAGGCCCTGCGCCTCAGGCGACGGGCGCACGCGGCAATCGCTCCACGTCCTCGGATGCAGCCGCTCGCCACGCGGTACCGTCGGCGCCCGCATGGCGCCGCGTCCGACTGCTCCCGAGCCCACCATCTTCCGCGGCGCTCCCCGCGACCTTGGCCCCGACGAGCTGGCCGCCCGGCTGGTCGCCGACCTCGACGGTGAGCTCCACCCTGCCTGTCACGAGGCCCGGACCTTCCATGACACGCCTGATTGGAGGGTGCACCGGGGCGGGTGGGTGCTCGAGACGGTGCCCGATCCCCGGGGGGAATGGGTTGTGACGCTGCGGGACCGGGGCGCAGCACCTGGCCTCCTGCGCGCTCCGGCGCCGGCGCCGCCGGTCTTCGCCCGCGACCTGCCCCGGGGCCGGCTGCGTGACCTGGTCGGCCCAGCCCTCGACGTACGGGCCTTGCGGCCCCTCACCACGATCACCGCCGAGGTACACCCGGTGACCGTCCGCAACCGGGAGGGCAAGGCCGTGGCGCGGCTCGCGGTCGAGCAGTGGCGGGGCGATCACGACGAGCCCGTCGTCACTTGGGTGTGGCTGACACCGGTCAGGGGCTACCCGAAGGAGGCTGGCCGGGCCCGGGAGTGGCTCGACCGCGCCGGCCTCCAGCCGGCGGCGACCGACCCCGCCGAGCACGCCATCGAATCGACCGGATCGACGCCGGGGAAGGAGGCCGGCCGGCTGCCCCGCCGTCTCGACGGCGCCGGTCCTGCGGCGACTGCCTTCGTCGCCTGCTTCCAAGCGCTGCTCGAAGGCTTGGAAGCCAACCTCGAGGGTGCCATCGAGGGCATCGACATCGAGTGCTTGCACGATTTCCGTACCGGCCTGCGCCGGCTGCGGGCTGGACTGGCCCATGCCAAGGGCGTAGTGCCCGAGGAGCTGCGGGCCTGCTTCCGGCCCGAGCTCGCCTGGCTGCACCGGGTTACCGGGCCCGCTCGTGACCTCGACGTCATGGACCTGTGGATCTCGTTGCTGGTGCCCGGCGCGGCCGGCAACGGGGACGGGCCATCGCCGTTGCGCCCCGTCGCCGAGCGCGTCGCCCACGACCGCGACGCCGCCCGCCGGCAGATGGTGTCGGACCTGCGGTCGGCACGGGCCGTGTCCGTCCTGGCCGACTGGGGCGACACCCTCGCCCACCTACGAGCCTCGGCCCATGACCCGGTCGGCGCCGACGCCGGCGAGTGGGGGCCCTGGCCCGACCTGGCCGCCCAGCCCCTGACCGACGTCGTCGACCGTCGCATCCGGCGCAGCCTCAAGGCGGTCCGGGACGGCTTCGGCTCGGCCCGGAAGGGGGCGGTGCCGATCGAGGTGCTGCACGACTTGCGCAAGCAGGGCAAGGACCTGCGTTCGCTGCTCGAGCTGTTCGCCGCGGCCTACGGGACCGAGCGAGTGCGGGACATGGTCAAGGAGCTCAAGGGCATGCAGGACGTGCTCGGCGCCCTCAACGACGCCGACGTCCAGGAGCAGGCGCTGCTCGCTCTCCTCGACGAGGTCGGGAGCGGTGCCGGAGCCGAGGAGGCCGCGGCGGCGTTGACGAGCCTGGCGTCGGCGGCGGCGCGCCGTCAGGAAGCCGCCCGGGCCGCCGCCGGTCCGCTCATCGCCCCCGTGGCCGCCCGCCGGTGGTGACGGCCACCCCCGCCGGGGCTGGGGCCGGTGGCGGCGACGGCCGCCGGGCGCTCTCGCCCCGCCCTCGGTGCGGTGCCCGGTGAAGACGCTGGCGACCTACAACATCAAGGGTGGGGTGGGGAAGACCACCGCCGCCGTCAACCTGTCGGTGCTGGCGGTCGAGCGGGGCCGGCGGGTGCTGCTGTGGGACCTCGACCCCCAGGCTGCGGCGACGTTCCTGTTCCGGGTGCGCCCGAAGGTCAAGGGCGGCGGCCGCCGGTTGGTCCGGGGCCGGACGCCCGTCGACGGGCTCATCAAGGGCACCGACCACGAAGGGCTCGACCTGTTGCCGGCCGACTTCTCCTACCGGCACATGGACCTCTTCCTCGACGGCGCCAGCCAGCCCAAGCGCCTCGCCGCGGTCCTGGAACCGTTGGCCGACGAGTACGACCTGGTGTTCCTCGACTGCCCACCGTCGATCTCGCTGGTGTCCGAGAACGTGTTCCGGGCGTCCGACGCCCTGCTGGTGCCGCTGATCCCGACGACGCTGTCCCTGAGGACGCTGGATCAGCTCGAGCGGTTCGTGGCCGACGAGCTCGAGGACGGCCCGGAGCTGCTGCCGTTCGTGTCGATGATCGACCGCCGCAAGGCGTTGCACCGCGAGATCGCCGAGGAGCTCGGCTCTCGGCCCGGAGTCCTCCGGGCCCAGGTACCCACGGCCACCGAGGCGGAGCGCATGGGCGTGCACCGCGACGCCGTCGGCTCCTTCGCCCCCACCAGCCGCGTCGCCCGGGCGTTCGCCACCCTGTGGGCCGAGATCGAGGACCGCCTGGCGCTCTGAAGTGCGAGCGCAGCGAGCGCTTCAGGCCGACGGCGCGAGCGCCAGCTCGCCCGGGGGCGATGGGTGTGGGGCGCAGCCCCACGGAAACACTAGAGCGCGGCCCACGGGAACACCGGTCCCCGGTCGAGGGGGCGTCCCTGTACCGTGCCAACAGCACGTTTCGGGGGGTATGGATGAGCGTCACGATCGACGACCACGCCACTTCGTACCGAGGTTTCGATCGCCACGAGCTGGTCGACGACTACCGGTTGGCCCTGGTCAGCCGCTACCTCGACGACCGGGAGATCACCCTCCAGAAACAGAGCCGGGTGTTCTTCCAGATCTCCGGCGCCGGCCACGAGGCCCTGTTGTTGGGCCTGGCCCATTCGCTGCGGCCGGCCTACGACTGGTTCTTCCCTTACTACCGGGACCGGGCGTTGGTGCTCGCCCTCGGGGTCACGCCCACCGAGGTCCTGCTCCAAGCGGTCGGGTCGGCCGAGGACCCGGCGTCGGGGGGCCGCCAGATGCCCTGCCACTGGGGGAACCGCGACCTGCACATCGTGACCCAGTCGTCGCCGACGGGGAGCCAGTGCATCCCCGCGGTGGGCTGCGCCGAGGCCACCCGCTACATCCAGGGACGGGCGCTCCCCGGCTGCGAGGCCCACGGCGACGAGGTCACCTATGTGTCGCTGGGAGAAGGGGCCACCAGCGAAGGGGAGTTCTGGGAGTCGCTCAACACCGCCTGCCGTCTGCACCTGCCGGTGCTGTACGTGGTGGCTGACAACGGCTACGCCATCTCGGTCCGGGCCGAGGACCAGTCGCCGGCGCCCATCTCGGAGATGGTGCGCGGCTTCCGGGGCCTGGCCGTCACCAAGATCGACGGCCGCGACTACTTCCAGGCCCGGCACTTCGGCGCTCATGCCGTTGCCCGGGTCCGGGCCGGCGAGGGCCCCGGCCTGATCCACGCCAAGGTCACCCGGCCGTACTCGCACTCGGCGGCCGATACCCAGGCCAAGTACCGCTCGGCCGAGGACCTGGCCGACGAGCTGGCCCATGACCCGATCACCAACTTCGAGCACGAGTTGGTGCGAGGTGGCGTGCTCGACCTCGACGGCGTCGAGCGTCTGCGCCGGGAGGCGGCGGACATCGTGGCCGGCGCCGCCGCCCGGGCACTGGCGGCCCGGCGCCCCGATCCCGCCTCGGTGCTCGACCACGTGTACGTGCGGCCCCCCATCGGCGAACCCCCGCCTCTGGCTCCGCCGACCGCGGCCGCCAACGGCGGCGCGCCCGTGGCCACCGTGGCGATGGGGGAGGCCATCCGGCTCACCTTGCACGAGGTCATGGCCGCCGACGAGCGTGTGCGCGTCTTCGGCGAGGATGTCGCCGACGCCCCCGAGGAGATGATCGACCAGGTCGAGGGCAAGGGCGGGGTGTTCGGCACCACCCACGGGTTGCAGCGCCGTTTCGGCGTGGCCCGCTGTTTCAACACCCCGCTGGCCGAGTCGAACATCGTGGGCCGGGCCATCGGCCAGGCTCTACGGGGCCTGCGGCCGTGCCCCGAGATCCAGTTCTTCGACTACATCTGGCCGGCGATGCAACAGATCAAGAGCGAGGCGGCGACGATCCGCTGGCGCTCGAACGGCGCCTTTACGGTACCCATGGTCCTGCGGGTACCGATCGGCGGCTACCTCACCGGTGGCTCGATCTGGCACAGCCAGTGCGGCGAGTCGATCTTCGCCCATGTGCCCGGCCTCATCGTCATGTTCCCGTCCCGTGCCGCCGACGCCGCCGGCATGCTGCGAGCTGCCTTCCGCTGCGAGGACCCGGTGCTCTTCCTCGAGCACAAGCACCTGCTGCGCCAGCCCTACACCCGCGACCCGTTCCCCGGCCCGGACCACGTGGTCCCCCTGGGCCGAGGGACGATCGTCCAGCCCGGCGACGACCTCACGGTGGTCACTTGGGGGGCCACCGTGGAACGGTCCCGGCAGGCGGCGGCCGCGGTCACGTCGACGTCGGGCGCCTCGATCGAGCTCATCGACCTGCGTTGCCTGGTGCCCTGGGACCACGATCTGGTGGCCGGTTCGGTCGCCCGTACCGGCCGGGTGCTGGTCGTGCACGAGGACGTCCGCACCGGTGGGTTCGGCGGCGAGGTGGCGGCGTGGACCGCGGAGCACTGCTTCGGCGACCTCGACGCTCCCGTCGGCCGGGTCGGCGCCAAGGACTGCCACGTCGCCTACGAGCCCACGCTCGAGAAGGCAGTCCTTCCCCAGGCTGCCGGCATCGCCGCCGAGATGGAGGCGCTCCTGCGCTTCTGACTTGGGGCTCACCGTCGCGATGGTGAGAAAGCCGCAGTCCCGCCGTGTGGCCACGCCGGTCTCAGGGTTCGGCGTCGAGGGGCACGACCGTGACGCGGTAGCCCGCAGCCTCGATGGCGGCCACCACCGCATCGCCGTGGAGGCGGTCCATCGTCTCGACCGCCATCTCGACTTCGGCGCCCCGGACGGGAACGTCGGCGAACAGGCGTTGGTGCACGACCTCGACGATGTTGGCGCCGGCCTCACCGACGACGGCCGCCAGCCGGCCCAACGAGCCGGGACGGTCGTCGAGCCACACCCGCCAGCGGTGCAGGCGCCCGTCGCGGACCAGGGCCCGCTGGATCACCGAGGCCAGGGTGCGGGGGTCGACGTTGGCCCCGGTCAGGACCACCCCGACGCGTCGGCCGGCGAAGCGGCCGCGGTGCTCGACCAGAGCGGCGAGGCCGGCGGCGCCGGCGCCTTCGCTCACCACCTTCACGCTCTCGAGGAAGAGGTTGACGCCCTCCTCGATACCGCGATCGGTGACGGTCACGATCTCGACGCCGGCGGAGGCCAGGAGCCGCGACGTGAGCGCACCGGCGCGGGACACGGCGATCCCTTCGGCCATGGTGGCGCCGCCAGGGACCGGCGTCGGGTCCCCCCGCAGGGCCCGGGCCATCGACGGGTAGGCCTCGCTCTGCACGCCGACGAGCACCATCTCGGGTCGCAGGGCACGCGCCACCACCGACATCCCCGCCAACAGCCCACCCCCGCCGACGGGCGCCACCACGGTGTCGAGGTCGGGGTGGTCAGCCAGGAGCTCGAGCGCGACGGTGCCGGCGCCGGCCACCACCAGCGGGTCGTCGTAGGGATGGACGAAGAGCCGCTCTTCGTCGGCCACCAGGTCGTAGCCCCGTCCCATGGCCTCGGCGACGGTCTCGCCCCACAACTCGACGGTGGCGCCGAGGTTGCGGGTGCGGACGACCTTGGCGAACGGCGTCGTCCGGGGCATGACGATGGTGGCCGGGATGCCGAGCAGGGCGGCGTGGCGGGCGACGGCCTGGGCGTGGTTGCCGGCCGACACCGCCACCACTCCGGCAGCCCGCTCTTCGGCGCTGAGGTGCACGAGCCGGTTGCGCGCCCCTCGCTCCTTGAAAGCGCCGGTGAACTGGAAGCTCTCGAACTTGACCACCACCGTGCAGCCGAGGGCTTCGGACAACGCGTCGGAAACGGCCGACGGCGTACGGGCCACCGCACCTTCGATGGCGCCTGCCGCGGCGGTGACGTCGTCGAAGCTGACGTCACCGTCCTGGTCGATGACGCGCTCCCGTCGGCGGTCCGCTCATGTCCCGATCGTTTCCGGCGGCCGCCTCGGCCAGGGTTCGCTCCGCTCCGGGCCCCGTTCGGCCCCCGCCGGCGGCGAGTGCCGTCGGAGGCTGGCCGACGGCGTCGGCTCGGGGTTCACCGGCGGGCGTGGCCCTCGACGATGTGGGCGACGGCGGCGGTGACGTGCCGGGCGACGGCCAGGTCGAGGAACTCGTTGGGGCCGTGGGCATTGGCCCCTGGCACCAGCACCCCGGTGATGACGAACTGCGCTTCGGGGAACAGCTCGCCCAGCATGCCCATGAACGGGATGGTGCCGCCTTCGCCCATGGCTCGGGCCGGTCGGCCGAAGGTGGCCGTCGAGGCGGTGTCGACCGCCGCCGCCAGCCACGGCGCCAACGGCGGAGAGTTCCAGCCCGTCACCGCTTCGGCGGTCCCGACGGTCACCGTGGCCCCGTAGGGCGGGTCCGCCATCAACGTTGCCCCGAGGGCGCCAGCGGCGGCGTCGGCGTCGCAGGTGGGAGGTAGCCGCACCGAGATCTTCACGGTGGTCGACGCCCGCAGCACGTTGCCGGCGTGCTCGGGCAGGGGTGCCCCGCCGAAGCCGACCACCTCCAGGGTCGGCTCCCACGTCCGGGCCCGGAGTTGCGCGGCCGGGTCGTCGGCGTTGACGCGTCGGGTGGCGCCGGCCAGCGGCCACGTCCCGCCGGCGGCCGGCCCCAACTCGGCCGCGGTCCGGTCGATCTCGGCCTGGCGGTCGGCCGGCACCTCGGCGTGGAGGCCCTCGACGAGGACCCTTCCGCTGTCGGCGTCCTCGACGCGCGACAGCAGCCGGCGCAGCACCCGGAACGACGACGGGACCACGCCGCCGGCGCTGCCCGAATGCATGCCCTCGTCGAGGACCGACACCGTCAGGTCGATGCCCACCAGCCCCCGCAGTGATGTCGTCAGCCACAGCCGGTCGTCGGTGGCGCACCACGAGTCGAGGCAGACGACCAGGCTGGGCCGGCCCAACCGCTGGCCCAGGGCCTCGACGTGGGCGGCGAGATCGGGGCTGCCCGATTCCTCGCTCGCCTCGATGAGCATGACACAGCGGGCATGGCTGCCTCCGCTGGCCTGTACCGCCTCCAGGGCGGTGAGGGCGGCGAAGGCGGCATAGCCGTCGTCGGCCCCGCCCCGGCCGTAGAGGCGGCCGTCCTCCACCACCGGCTCCCACGGCCCCAGGCCGGCGCGCCACGGCAGCATCGGCGGCTGCTTGTCGAGGTGCCCGTAGAGCAGCACGACGTCCTCGGGGCCGCCAGCGGCGCCGGCCTCGCCGAAGGCAGGTACCTCGACCACGACCACCGACGTACGCCCCTCTATGCGCCCGACGGTGACGGTGGCGCCGGCCAGGGGCCGCGTCGCGCACCACGCCCGGACCAGCTCGACGGCTCGTTCCATGTGCCCGGCCTCGGCCCAGCCCGGGTCGTAGGCCGGCGACACGTTGGGGATCCGGATGTAGTCCCGCAGCGCCGGCAGTACCTCGTCGTCCCACACCCGCCTCACGAGCGTGGCCACCGCGGTCGCCTCCATGCCCGCGACGTTACGGCGGCGGCCGGCGCCGGCTTACGCCGGCGCCATCGGTCCCCAGAAGTGGCGCTCGGCGCTGGCGGGGTCGTCGAGGACCTGGCAGGTGCGGCCGAGCCCCATGACCGCCCGTCGGGTGGACGAGTACGGCGGCCACTCGGGCAGGCCGGCGTGGGAGGGCGAGCCCCGGCGGGCCATGGCCAGCCACGCCTGGCTGGTGGCGGCGGACAGTGCCCGGGTCTCGTGGTCGACCGCCCCCAGCAGGACTTCGACCCCCCGCCGGCCGACGTTGTCGAACACGAAGGGCACGTCGATCGTGTGGCAGGCACCGAGCACACCGTCGAAGGCGGTCGACCGGTACGTGAACAGGTACATCCACGTCGCCCGCTGGTGGGCCGCTTGGGCCTCGACCAGTCGGATGGCCGGCATCCGGAACACCCGGTCGGTGAGCACGGCGGACCACAACTGGTCGGGTGACGCCTCGGGGCGCGACGAGCGGTACAGGCCCAGGCACTCCTCGGCCCGGTCGGCGCCGGCGGCCCGGGCCACGAGCTGGGTCAGGCCCTCGTGGTCCAGGGGCGCGCGGTTGCGGTTCGACAGGGCGAAGAGGTTCCACTCGTCGGCGGTCGTCCCGGCCAGGACCCGGATGCCGGCGGCGGCGCCGGCGCGCACCGCGTCGAGCGGATGGCGGGGCAACACCAGCCCGTCGACCACCGGCGTGAAGGGCAGGAACTCGCCGCCGGCCGAGGACACTTCGGCCGACACCGCGGCCTGGGCCGCCAGCAGCTCGTCCACCGAGCGATCGATCAGGGTCGAGCCGTCGCCGTCGCCGGGGCCGGCGCCGGCCGCGGCCAGGAAGCGCTCGGTGACCCAGGCGGCCCGCTCGGCGCGGTGCACGTTCTCGGCCGCTCCGCTCTGCAGGACCGCCCGGTGGAACAACCCTGCTGCCGCCGGTGCGCCGAGCAGGGCACCGATCGACATGGCGCCGGCGGACTCCCCGAAGAGGGTCACGTTGCCGGGGTCGCCGCCGAAGGCGGCGACGTTGTCCCGCACCCACTCGAGCGCCGCCATTTGGTCCCGCAGCCCGTTGTTGCCGCTGCCCGGGTAGGCGTCCAGGGCCAGGAAGCCCAGCGCGCCGAGCCGGTAGTTGAAGGTGACGACGACGACATCGCCGTGTTCCACCAGCCTGGTCCCGTTGTACCAGGGCATCGTCCCGGAGCCGGCGGTGAAGGCGCCGCCGTGGACCCACACCAGCACCGGCCGGGCCAGGTCGTCGGCGGCGGGTGTGAACACGTTGAGGGTGAGGCAGTCCTCGCTGGTGGCGGGCAAGCCCCCGGCCAGCATCGCCTCGACACCGAAGGCGTTCTGCGGGGCGATGGGCCCGAACGTGGCGCACTCACGGGTGCCGCTCCACGCCTCCACCGGGCCCGGAGGCCCGAACCGATCGGCTCGCGCATAGGGGATGCCGCGGAACTGGACAACGCCCCCCTTGTCGACCCCTGCCACCGGGCCGGCGGTCGTCTTGGCGATCACCGTGCCAACGTAGCGGCGCCCATCAGCGCTCCGTCCGCCGGCCCGCACCCTCGACTCATTGCAACGAGGCGAGCGCAGTGAGGACGACGGTTCAATCGAACAGCAGGATCGACGCGGTGAAGCCGTGGACGAAGGCCCGGCCGCCGACCGGGCCGACCTCGCCGGCACAGAACATGCCGGCGGTCGCCCCCGACGCCATGGCGTCGACGAGGGCGGCGTCGTGGTCCGGGTGCCGAAGAGGTGCTTGCCCCGGTCGTTGCAGGTGAACAGCAGGGCCCCCGAGGCCGTCCGGTCGGCGAGCAGCGCCTTGAGGTCCTCATCGGCCGACTCGGCGTCGCGGACCTGGAACTGGACGGTGGTGCCGACGCTGATCTCGTCGCCAACCGCCAGCGCGGCCCGGTCCTTGATCGCGCCGAGCACGTTGCGCACGAGGAAGTCGCCCCGTTCGTGGTTCTCCTTGCCCTCGTCCACCACCCGACCGAGGTGCAGGCCGTGGGCCGCCAGGGCACGGTCGGCCTCGCTGAACGAGGTGATCAGCTTCATCAGCTTGGGCAGGGCCGGTTCGCTGGCCAGCTCTTCGACCAGCGTCCCGTCGGCCTTGGTCACGACCATCGGGTCGCCGATCGGTCGGCATCCCTGGCTGACGATGGCGCTGGTGGCCACGCCGGCGGGTAGCAGCACCGCGACGGCCCCGTCCTCGAAGGCGTCTCCGTCGAGCGCCAGCCGATTGCCGCCCGGTGCCCGCGCCGCCGAGGCCATGCCCCCGACCACCGTGATGCCCGGTGCCCATCGGTGGAGGGCGTCGAGGAACTCCTCGACCGGGAACGTGAACGGGTCGGGCAGCAACACCAGGGCCCGGGGCGGACCGTGAGGGTCGACGCCGGCCTCGGCCAGTTGCTGAACGGCGAGGTCGGCGTGGCCAGCGGGTAGCCGCAGCGCCACCGGGCGGTCGGCTCCGTCGGCCCCGTCGAAGCGGGCCGCGAACAGGCTGACGGCGGGCCGCTGCTCCAGCTCACGAGGTCCGCCGACGAAGGAAACGGCGGTGATGGCGGCCAACGCCCGGGGCTCGAGGACGTCTCGGACGGCGTTGACGGCGGCGTCGAAGGACGCCACGTGGGGAGCCGTCACGAACAGCAGGGCGAGGTCGGGCGCCTCGCCCAACCGTTGCACCACGCCGTCGGCCGCCGCTCCTGCCGCCTGGACGGCGATCGGGTGTTCGGATGAGGCGACGGCACACGTGGTCGGCATCAGGCCCCCGTTGGCGCAGGTAGACGAGGCGGTCGGCCGGGCCGGGCGCGGCTCCGGTCCGGTCGATCGATCGGACCGAGGGACGGCTCAGGCTAGCTGGGGGCTGCGCCCCACGGCCCCCATCGCCGCCCGGCTCCCTGGCGGTCGCTCGGTCGGCATCTGCTCGGTCCCGGAACTTGTCACAACGTCAAGCCTTCTCGGGACCGAGCAGATCTAGCGACGACCGACCTCGCAGGCGTCAGGAGCACAGCGGCGAGCCGTGGCTGTCGGGGCTGGCGCTCGAGCTCATCGAGGAAGGCCGAGCACCCGTTCGCCGAGGATGTTGCGGAGGATCTCGCTGGTCCCGCCCATGATCGTGTACGCCGGCCCGTAGCAGACAGCCCGGGCGGCCCGGCCGCCCAGGCCATGGGTCGCTCCCCACAGGGTCGCTGCCGGCCCCACCACCCGGGCACAGAACCCGGCCACGCGCTGTTCGAACTCGGTGCAGTAGGCCTTGGTGGCGGCCGAGAACCCGGCGGGCGCTTGGCCGAGGGTCTCGCGCAGGACGAGGAGGCGGCCGAGGTGGTAGCCGGTCTCGAGCGCGGCAAGCTCCTGGCGCACCATCGGGTCGTCGCCGTCGACGAGCCCAGAGGCTCGGACGTCGCGGTACAGGGCGTAGTTCGACAGGAGGCGGTCGATGCCGCCCCGTTCGTGTTCCATCTGGCGCATGAGCTGGCCGAAGGACCCGTTGACCGCGCCGATCAGGTGGTCGGCGGGAACGCGGACGTCGCGGAGGTAGACCTCGCAGAAGTGGGCGTTGGTGGTCATGTCGACGATCGGCCGTGCCTCGACGCCCGGCGAGCGCATGTCGAGGACGAACTCGGAGAGGCCGGTGTGGCGGGCGGTGTCGGGATCGGTGCGCGCCACGCAGTAGCACCAGTCGGCGAAGGCGGCCCCCGATGTCCACACCTTCTGGCCGTTGACCACCCAGTCGTCGCCGTCGGGTTCGGCCCTGGTCCGCAGCGATGCGACGTCGCTGCCGGCGTCGGGTTCGCTCATGCCGATGCACCACATCGATTCGCCGGCGATGATGCCTGGCAGCCACCGCCGCCGCTGCTCGGGCGTGCCGTAGCGCAGCAGGGTCGGCCCCATCTGGCGGTCGGCGAACCACATCGACGCCACCGGTGCGCCGTAGGCGACCAGCGCCTCGTAGACGACGAACCGCTCGAGGGCGCTGCGGCCGCCGCCGCCCTCGGCCGTCGGCCAGGTCATCCCGATCCAGCGTCGCGCCGCCAGCTCGCGGGCGAAGTCGGGGGAATGCCCGAGGAGCCAAGAGTCCTCCGGGAGCAGGACGTGCTCGGCGGCCCATCCCCGGGCCAGGGCGCCAGCTTCGTCGCCGAGCGCGACGAGGGCGTCCGGCAGGGCGAAGTCCATCAGTTGACGAGCACGATCTTCCCGAGCTTTCCGCCGGCGGCGAACCGGTCGTAGGCGGCGGCGGCCTCGGCCAGGGGGAACGTCGCCTCGATCGGCGTCGCCAGCCGTCCTGCCGCCAGCAGCGGCAGTACGTGGCCCTCGACGCCGCGGGCAACGGTCGCCTTCTCCTCCATCGTCCGGCTGCGCAGCACGGAGGCGACGATGCGGCCTCTCTTGCCCATCAGCGCACCGAGGTCGATCTCGGCCCGCCGGCCGGCCCCTATGCCGATGACGGCGATGCGCCCCTCGGCGGCCAACGCCTCGATGTCCCCGGGCAGGTTGGGCCCGCCGACGAGTTCGAGGATGACGTCGAACGGCCCGGCGGCGACGAAATCGCCGGGGTCGACGACGATGGCGCCGAAGCCGGCGACGGCTTCGCGCCGCGCCGGGTCGCGTACCGTCGCCACCACCGTGGCGCCGGCTGCGGCGCCGAGCTGGACTGCGGCCAGGCCCACGCCGCCGGCACCGCCGTGTACGCACAGACGGTCGCCCATGGACAGCCCGCACCGGCTGAACATGGCGTCGTAGGCGGTGGTGAAGACCTCGGCGAAGGCCCCCGCCTGTTCCCAGGGCACGCCCTCGGGTACGGGAAGGGCATGGCGTTCGTGCACCAGGCAGAGCTCGGCCTGGGCGCCGCCGCCGACCACCGCCATGACCCGGTCGTCGGCGGCGAACCGCCGGGTCTTGGCCCCGGCCGCCACCACCTCGCCGGCGAGCTCGAGGCCGGGGATGTCGGCCGGGCTGCCGGGCGGGGCCGGGTAGCGCCCCGCCCGCTGGTGCAGGTCGGCACCGTTGAGCCCGGCCGCCCGGACCCGGACCACGAGATCGTCGGTACCCGGTTCGGGGTCGGGGTGTTCCCGCCAGATCAGCTCGCCGTCGACGATCGTCACCGCATGCATCGACGGGATCCTACGGACCTGCTGAGGGCCCTACCGTCCTGGTCGGACCGGTAGGAGGGGTTGGTGCCGGGTTGCTCAGCGCTCGGCGACGGGCACGTAGTCGCGCACCTTGATGCCGGTGTACAGCTGCCGGGGCCGGGCGATCTTGGCGTCCTGTTCGAGCTGCTCCTCCCAGTGCGCCAGCCAGCCGGCGGCACGGGGGATGGCGAACAGCACGGTGAACATTTCGATGGGGAAGCCGAGCGCCTGGTAGATGAGCCCCGAGTAGAAGTCGACGTTGGGGTAGAGCTTGCGGCTGGTGAAGTACTCGTCGCTGAGGGCCACCTCCTCGAGCTTCATGGCGATGTCGAGCAGGCGGTTCTTGCCGGTGACGGCGAGCACCTCGTCGGCCGCCTCCTTGATGATCGTCGCCCGGGGGTCGTAGTTCTTGTAGACCCGGTGCCCGAAGCCCTGGAGCCGGCCGTGGCCCTCCTTGACCGCCTGGACGAAGGCAGGCACCTCGTCGAGGGTGCCGATCTCGTTGAGCATCTTGATGACGGCTTCGTTGGCGCCCCCGTGGCGAGGGCCGTAGAGGGCGGCGGCGGCGGCCGAGGCGGCGACGTAGGGATCGGCATGGGCCGAGCCCACCGTGCGCATAGCGGTCGTCCCGCAGTTCTGCTCGTGGTCGGCGTGGAGGATGAAGAGCAGGTCGAGCGCCTTGGCCAGCCGGGGGTCGTCGTAGGGGACGTGGTCCAGGGGCGAGAACATCATGTTGAGGAAGTTCTCGGTGAAGGTCTTGGTGTTGTCGGGGTACACGAAGGGCATCCCGACGCTGAAGCGGTGACAGCAGGCCGCCAAGGTGGGCATCTTGGCGATGAGCCGCACGATCTGGCGGTGCCGGACCGCGGGGTCGGTGATCTGCTTGGCGTCGAGGTAGAACGTCGAAAGTGCGGCGACCGCCGACACCAGCATCCCCATGGGGTGGGCGTCGTGGTGGAACCCCTCCATGAACCGCTTGCGCACGTTCTCGTGGATGAACGTGTGGAAGGTGATGTCGTGGGTCCACCGCTCGTACTCCTGCGCCGTCGGCAGCTCGCCATGGATCAGCAGGTAGGCCACCTCGAGGTAGGTGGACTGTGCCGCCAGCTGTTCGATGGGGTAGCCGCGGTAGCGAAGGATCCCGTTCTCGCCGTCGAGCTCGGTGATCGCGCTCGAGCATGCCGCGGTGGTCATGAAGGCCGGGTCGTAGAACCAGATCCCGGGCAGGTGCTTGCGCCACGAGTCGGCGTCGACCCCACCATCGACGATGGGTACCTCGAAGGATTCGCCGGACCGGTTGTCGGTGATCGTGATGGAGTCAGCCACGCCCCGAAAACTACCGGCCCAGCCACCGGTGCGAGCGCCGTAGCGCCAGCGAAGGCGCGGTCAGGAGCGGCTTGCGTGGCCGGGCCTGCGGCGTTCCAGGTTTGGTGTGCCCCACCGTTGCGAGCGCCGTAGCGCCAGCGAAGGCGCGGTCAGGAGCTGTCTGGGTGGCTGGGCCTGCGGCGTTCCAGGGTTGGTGTGCCCCACCGTTGCGAGCGCCGTAGCGCCAGCGAAGGCGCGGTCAGGAGCGGCCTGCGTGGCCGGGGAACGCGACTAACAAGGCATGTTGTCGTGCTTGCGGGGGCCGAGGAGCTCGCGTTTGGTGGCCAGCATGACGATGGCGGCAGCCACCTCCCGGCGGGTGTCGACGGGGTCGATGACGGCGTCGACCGAGCCTCGTTCGGCTGCCGTCCACGGGTTCAACAGCCGCTGGCCGTAGTCGGCCTCGGCGTCGCGCCGCTCGGCATCGGTGCCCTGGCGGTGAAGGATGGAAGCCGCTCCTCTGGCGCCCATGACCGCAATCTCGGCGGTGGGCCATGCCAGGTAGAGGTCGTTGCCCATGAATCGGGAGTCCATGACGATGTAGGCGCCGCCGTAGGCCTTGCGCAGGACGACGGCCACCCGGGGCACTGTGGCCCGGGCGTAGGCGAACGCGAGCTGGGCGCCGTGGCGGATCATGCCCCGCCATTCGACGTCCTTGCCGGGGTAGAAGCCGGGGGTGTCCACCAGGGTCACCAGTGGGAGGTTGAAGGCGTCGCAGGTGGCGACGAACCGGGCGCCCTTCTGGGAGGCGGCGATGTCGAGGGTGCCGGCGATCGACTGGGGCTGGTTGGCCACGACGCCCACCGGGTGACCGGCCACGGTGGCCAGCAGGGTCACCAGGTTCGGTGCCCACTGCGGTCGGATCTCGAGCAGCTCGCCGTCGTCGACGATGGCCCGGGCGGCGTCGCGCACGTCGTAGCTGCCGTTGCTCGCTGCGGGCACCAGGTCGCGGAGCTCCGGGGTGGGACGGTCGAGCGGATCGTCGGTGGGGGTCAGGGGCGCAAGCTCGTCGATGTTGTCGGGCAGCACGCTGAGCAGGTGGCCGATGGCCACCATGGCTGCGTCCCGGTCGGCCACCACCAGCGATGCCAGCCCACTTCGGGAGCCGTGGACGTCGGCCCCGCCGAGCTCGTGGACGTCGACGGCCACCCCGGTGATCTCCGCCACCGCCTGGGGCCCGCTGACGAAGGCGTAGGCGTCCTCGGTCATCACCACGAAGTCGGCCAGGCCCAACAGCAGAGCCGGTCCCGACACCGCCGGTCCCACCGCCGCCGCCAGCACCGGTACCACGCCCGAGCAGCTCGACACGGCGCGAGCGGCCAGGCCCCAGCCGTAGCTGGCGGCCACTCCCTCGGTGACGTCGGCCCCGCTCGACGCCAGCACCAGCACCAGGGGGACCCGGGCCTTGAGGGCGTGGCGGGCGGCGTCGGCCAGCGTCTCGCCGTCGGCGATCTGCAACGCCCCCCGGCGAACGGTCGGGTCGCTCTCGGCCAGGACCACCGTGCGCCCACCGATCCGGGCTTCGCGCGCCTGGACTGAGCCCGGAGCCCGGGCGCGAAGGGGTACCGCCGTCATCGGCCGTCCGACCCCGTCGATCAGGGCCCGGTTACCCGAGCGGGCCCTGTCGGCCCGGTCACGTCGGCATCAACCGACCGACCTGACCGCACCCGCGGGACAGATGCCGGGCTGTTCGGCCGCCTCACCGGTGACGATCTCGTGCAGCAAGCGGATGAGCGCACGGGTGGCGGCCGAAGGAAGGGCCCGTCGCCGTCGGGCCAGCCCCACGGTGCGGCCGGTGACGCCCTTGATCGGTACCACCCGCCACCGACCGGTGAGCCAGCGAGGGGCGGCGGAGGCGGGCAGTACGGCGGCGCCGAAACCGCCGAAGGCGAGCGACGCCACCAGGCGCATGCCGTCGACCTCGGCCTTGACCCGCAGCTCGATGCCTGCCGCTCGGGCCTGGGTGTCGAGGTCGTCGCGGAACGCGGTGCCCGGCGGCTCGAGGAGCAGTTCGTGCCCGTCCAGGTCGCGCAGCTCGATGCTCGAGCGACCGGCGAGGGGATGGTCGTCGGGGGCGACCAGGACGAGGTCCTCCTCGAAGAGCACCACGGTGTCGACCTCGGGGTCATCGGTGGGTAGGGCGAGCACGGCCAGGTCGATCTGTCCCGAGGCGACCTGGGGCAACAGGAGGGTGGTGGTGGCGTCGACGACGGTCACGTCCACCGCGGGATAGCCGTCGCCCATGGTCTGCAGCAGTCGGGGCACCAGCCACCGCGCCGTGGTGCCGATGACCCCGATGCGCACCTTGCCAGAGACCTCGTCGCGCAGTGCCGCCATGTCCGAGACCAGGGCCTCTAGCTCGCGTTGGATCCGCCGGGCGCGGCCGACCACGGCTTCGCCCTCTTCGGTCAGGCGGCCTGAACGGCGGTCGACCAGCGTTACCGAGAGCTCGCGCTCGAGGTTGGCGACGTGGGTGGAGACGTTGGACTGCACCGTGTGCAACGCCCGGGCCGCGGCCGAGAACGACGAATGGTCGGCCACCGCCACCATGGCACCGAGCTGGCGTAGGTCCATCGGATCCAATGATGACAGCTATCGCCGGAAACTGTTGGACAGATCTGCGGTCGGTACGTCATAGTGACCCTTGCAATCACATATGCCGGGCAGTCGGTCCCCCCCCGACGTCCGAGCTGGGCCGGGACGACGGTTCATCTCCTTCCGTCGTCGCACGCCAAGAGAAAGGACCGGCAGCCCCCTTGCCGGTCCTTTCTTCGTTTTTGTCAGCGTTCCCCGGCCACGCAGGCCGGGCTTGGCCGCTCCTGCGCGGGCGCTCCGTCGCTCGTGTTGTTGTCGGCGTTCCCCGGCCAGCTCACAGCCTGCAGGGTCGGGGAAGGCAGGTAGCTTCACAGGATGGGCCGGGAGGCGGTGTTCTTCGATCTGGACCGGACGCTGTTGCGTGGCGCCAGCGGGCCGGTCATCGGCGAGGCGCTGCGCGAGGTCGGGCTCCTCCGGCGGCGGGTCCCGGGCGAGAGCCTCGTGTACCGGACCTACGACCTGTTCGGGGAATCGCGGGCGACGATGGCCGCCACCCGGGCCGCCGCCCGGCTCGCCCGCGGCTGGTCGGCGGACAAAGCCCAGGAAGCGGGCCGGTTGGCGGCGGAGGCACTGTCCGCCGCGGTGCAGCCCATGGCCAGGCCCATCATCGCCGAGCACCATGCCGCCGGCCGCCCGGTGGTGCTGGCCACGACGACCCCCTACGACATGGTGCGACCGTTGGCCCAGGCGGTCGGCCTGGACGACGTGATCGCCACCCGCTACGGCGTCGGCGACGGTGCTTACGACGGCACCATCGACGGGCATTTCGTCTGGGGCAAGGGAAAGCTGAAGGCGGTCAACGAATGGGCCGCCGCCCACGGCGTGTCGGTGGCCGACTCGTGGGCGTACTCCGACAGCGTCTACGACATCCCGCTGCTTTCGGCCGTGGCCCACCCCCACGCGGTGAACCCCGACCTGCGGCTCCTGGCCCAGGCCAAGCTCCGACGGTGGCCGGTGCTGCACCTCGACGCCCCCCCCGGCGTGCCCAAGCTGTTCGGCGTCGAGCCCCAGCAGGCGATGCTGACCGCAGCCCACCCGGTCTTCGTCCCCTACGCCCGCTTCGACATCACCGGGGCGGCCAACATCCCCGAGGCCGGCCCGGCCATCGTGTGCGCCAACCATCGCTCCTACTTCGACTTCCTGGCCATCGGGATGGCTCTGGCCGAGCGGGGGCGACCGGTGCGGTTCCTGGGGAAACGCGAGCTGTTCGACGCTCCCGTCGTGGGCCAGTTGGTGCGGGCGCTGGGAGGGATCCCGGTCGACCGGGGCTCGGGGTCGGACTCGCCCCTCAAGGCCGCCGCCGCCGCCCTCGACGCCGGCCAGCTGGTGGTGGTCATGCCCCAGGGCACCATCCCCCGGGGGCACGACTTCTTCGAGCCGACGCTCAAGGGCCGCAAGGGCGCCGCCCGCCTGGCCGCCATGACCGGGGCGCCGATCGTCCCCGTCGGCATGTGGGGCACCGAGAAGGTGTGGCCCCGCTCGGCGAGGGTGCCGTCGGTGTGGAACGTCCTGCGCCCGCCCCCGGTCACCATCCAGGTCGGGGAGGCCTTCGACCTCGACGGCGAAGACCTGGTCGCCGATACGGAGGCCATCATGGCCGCCATCGTCGACCTCTTGCCGCCGGTGGCCCGCCGGCGTCGTCGGCCCACCTCTAGCGAGCTGGCCCGGACCTTTCCTCCTGGCCACAGCTGACGTCCGCACCAGCGCGGCAGGTCACGCCGCGTAGGCGCGGGCAACCTCCATCCCGATGACCTCGGGCATGCCGACCGGCTCAGGGCCGAGCGTCCGGGCCAGGGCCGGGCCGAGCCGCTCGGTCAGGAAACGG
>JBQTIQ010000049.1:0-29098 GCA_052387955.1 Acidimicrobiia bacterium
ACCACGACGGCCTGTACTCGATCGTGGCGAGCGCCCATTGGCACGGGACCTACACGGTGACCAACCCCGAGGGGTTCACCGCCGTCGCCGACCTCGACGACCAGGTCCTCACCGCCGGGACCGGCTACCCCGTCGTCGAGATCCAGGCCGTCATCGGCCATCGGCCATCCCCGTAGCCCACCCTCTCCACGCCACCCAGGCTGCGGTCGCGTGTTTCCGCGCTGGGGTGCCCTCGCCGATGCGAGCGCCGCAGCGCCAGCGGGGGTGCGGCCCGGCGCGGCTTGCGTGGCCGGGGAACGCCGACCAGGGTGTTTGGGGTGTGCTTGCGCCGATGCGAGCGCCGCAGCGCCAGCGGAGGTGCGGCCCGGTGCGGCCTGCGTGGCCGGGGAACGCCAACCAACAACGCGTAGCCTGGCCGGGAAAGCCGTTCTCCTGGAGAGGTGCCGATGAGTTTCCCCCAGCGCCGGCTCCGGCGCCTGCGCCGCACCCCGGCGCTGCGCCGGCTGGTGGCCGAAACCCGGGTGGGGGTCGACGATCTGGTGGCCCCGCTGTTCGTCCGCGAGGGCATCGCCGGGCCACGACCGATCGCCTCTCTTCCCGGGGTCGTCCAGCACACCCGGGACTCGCTCCGCAAGGAGGTGGCCGGGTTGGCCGCGCTCGGTATCCCGGCTGTCGTCCTCTTCGGCATCCCGGCCGGCAAGGACCCCGAGGGATCGCAGGCCTGGGACCCCGACGGCATCGTGCAGTTGGCGCTGGCCGACCTACGCTCCGAGGTTGGCGACGACATGGTGCTCATCGCCGACCTGTGCCTCGACGAGTACACCGACCACGGGCACTGCGGTCTGCTGACCCCCTCCGGGGAGGTCGACAACGACGCCACCATCGCCCTCTACGCCCGGGCCGGGGTGGCCCAGGCCCACGCCGGCGCCGACATCGTCGCCCCCAGCGGGATGATGGACGGCCAGGTACAGGCCATCCGGGCCGCCCTCGACGGCGCCGGCCTGGCCACCGTGGCCATCCTCGCCTATGCGGCCAAGTACGCCTCCGCGCTCTACGGGCCCTTCCGCGACGCGGTCGACGTCACGATCGCCGGCGGCGGCGACCGGAAGGGCTACCAGCAGGACTACTGCAACGCCCGTGAGGCCCTGGAGGAGATCAGGGCCGACGTCGCCGAGGGCGCCGACCTGGTGATGGTCAAGCCGGCGGTGGCCTACCTGGATGTGCTGGCCGCGGCCCGGGCCGCCGTGGACGTCCCCTTGGCCGCCTATCACGTCTCGGGGGAGTACGCCATGGTCATGGCCGCAGCCGAGCGGGGCTGGATCGACGGCCCGGCGGTCATGCTCGAACACGTCACCGCCATCCGTCGCGCCGGCGCCGACCTCGTGCTCACCTATGCGGCCCGCAGCTTGGCCGAAGGCCCGCTCCAGCCGTGACCGGTGCCGCGCCGGGCCTGCACCCCGGTACCCCATCGCCGTCCGGCTCCCGGGCGCTCGGCCGGCCGGCCGGTCATGTCGCGGCACCTCGTGGTGGAGCCCGAGGCACCCCAATGACCGGTGTCGCTCGGGGGCTGCGCCCCCGTACCCCATCGCCGTCCGGCTCCCTGGCGGTCGCTCGGCCGGCCGGTCATGTCACGGCACCTCGCGGTGGCGCCCGAGGCACCCCGTGACCGTGCAGAGCAACGAAGCCCTCTTCGCCCGCGCCCGTGACGTCCTTCCCGGCGGCGTCAACAGCCCGGTGCGGGCGTTCACCGCCGTCGGCGGCACGCCCTACTTCGTGGCCCGGGGCCAGGGCCCGTCGCTGTGGGACGTCGAGGGCACCCGCTACATCGACCTGGTGCAGTCCTACGGCGCCATCATCGCCGGCCACGCCCATCCGGCCATCGTCGAGGCCGTCCGCCAAGCCGCCGTCGACGGCACCAGCTACGGGGCCCCCACCGAGCGCGAGGTACTGCTGGGCGAGGCCGTCCGCGAACGGGTGCCGAGCTGCGAGATGGTCCGCTTCGTGTCGAGCGGCACCGAGGCCACGATGTCGGCCATCAGGGTGGCAAGGGGGGCGACCGGCCGCGACGGCGTGGTCAAGTTCGCCGGCTGCTACCACGGCCACGGGGACCTGTTGCTGGCCCAGGCCGGCAGCGGCCTCGCCGCCCTGGGCCTGCCCGCTTCGGCGGGCGTCACCGAAGGGGCGGTGCGCGACACCCTGGTCGTGCCCTACAACGTCGTGCCCGAACTCGACGGCACCGTGGCCTGCATCATCGTCGAACCAATTGCCGCCAACATGGGGTTGGTCCCGCCGGCGCCCGGCTTCCTCGAGGGACTGCGGGCCGAGTGTGACCGGGTCGGCGCCGTTCTCGTCTTCGACGAGGTCGTGACCGGCTTCCGCGTCAGCCGGGGCGGCGCCCAGGAACGCTACGGCGTCACCCCCGACCTCACCACGTTCGGCAAGGTCATCGGCGGCGGGCTGCCGATCGGGGCCTACGGCGGCCGGGCCGATCTGATGTCGGTGGTCGCCCCCCTGGGCCCGGTGTACCAGGCCGGCACCCTGTCGGGGAACCCGCTCGCCACCGCCGCCGGCCTGGCCGCGTTGGGCCTGCTCACCCCCCAGGCCTATGACCGGCTGGTGGCCGGCGCCCGACGTCTGGCCGACGGGTTGGCCAAGGTGCTGGCCGGCGCCGGGGCCACCGCCTGCGTCCCCGTCGAGGGCCCGCTGGTGGGGCTGTTCTTCGGGCCGGTGGCGCCCCGCACCTACGACGAGGCCCGGGCCGGCGACGAAGCCGCCTACGCCCGGTTCTTCCACGCCCTCCTGGCCCAAGGGGTGGCAGTCGCCCCCGGTGCCTACGAGGTGCTCTTCCCCGGGCTCGCCCACACCGACGACGTCATCGACGAGATCATCCTCGCCGCCACATCGGCCGCCGCCCATGCCTTCGGGGGAGGGGGCGGGTAGACACGTGGGCATGGCTGGCCTCTCCGACGCGCTCGTCCTGTTCGGCATCACCGGCGACCTGGCCCGCAAGAAGCTCTTCCCCGCCGTGTACCACATGGTGGTTGGCGGCAGCCTCGGGCCGGATGTACCGATCGTCGGTGTGGCCTCGTCCGAGCTCACCCCCGACGACCTGCGCCAGCGGGCCCGTCAGTCGGTGGTCGATTCCTTGGAGAAGGACGGGGGCACCCTCGACGAAGCGGCGTTCGAGTCCTTCGCCGGGCGCCTGGCCTACGTCTCGGGCGACTACCGCGATGCCTCGACGTTCGACGAGATCGCCCTCGCCCTGCAGGGCCGGGAACGGGCCCTGTTCTACCTGGCCATCCCACCGTCCCTGTTCGACGACGTGATCCGCGGGCTGGCCCGGGTCGGGCTGACCAAGGATGCCCGGCTCGTGGTCGAAAAGCCCTTCGGCCGTGACCTCGACTCGGCCCGGGCCCTCAACGAGGTCGTGCACCAGGCCTTCCCGGAGGAGTCGGTGTTCCGCATCGACCACTTCCTGGGCAAGGAGGCGGTGGAGAACCTGCTCGTGTTCCGGTTCGCCAACTCGATGCTGGAGCCGATCTGGAACCGCAACTTCATCGACTCGGTGACGATCACGCTGGCCGAGTCCTTCGACGTGGAGGGCCGGGGGAAGTTCTACGACAGCGTGGGAGCGCTGCGGGACGTGGTGCAGAACCACCTGCTCGAGATCGTGGCCCTGTTGGCCATGGAGCCGCCGCCGTCGGCCGAGCCGTGGGCGCTGCACGACGAGAAGGTGAAGCTCTTCCGTCAGGTCCGCCCCCTCGACCCGGCCTGTGTGAGCCGGGGTCAGTACCGCGGCTATGTCGACGAGGACGGCGTGCAGCCCGGCTCCGAGACCGAGACCTTCCTCGCCGCCCGCTTCGAGATCGAGTCGTGGCGGTGGGCCGGCGTGCCCTGGCTGCTGCGGGCGGGCAAGGCCATGCCGGTGACCGCCACCGAGGCGGTGGTGCGGTTCAAGGCACCGCCCCGGCTGCTGTTCACGGCGAAGTCGCGCTCACCGGAGCCCAACTACATCCGTTTCCGCCTGGCCGGCGACGACGGCATCTCGTTGCACCTCCAGGTCAAGGCGCCGGGCGACGAGTTGGCGGTGCAGCCCGTCAACCTCGAGGTGCAGTACGACAAGGTGTTCGGGCGCCGCTCCGAGGCCTACCAGCGCCTCCTCGAAGACGCCATGGAGGGCAACCCCCGTCGCTTCGGCCGGGCCGACGCCCTCGACCAGCAGTGGCGCGTGGTCGACCCGGTGCTCGCCGCCCCGCCCCCGGTCAAGCTCTACTACCGGGGCACCTGGGGGCCGTCGGACGCCGACCCCCTCGCCGCCGACGGCGGCGGCTGGGCCGAACCCCTGGCCCCCGGCGAACACCCCTCGGGATAGGGGACCGGCGGCCGCCCCGCCTGGTGCCTACGCCGCTCCGGGCTCGGGGATGGCTCGGGCCAGGAGCGCCACCGTCTGGTAGACGAGTTCGGCGGCGCCCTTGTCCTCCTCTTTGAGCATGTGGGCCATGATGATGAGGACCCACTCCATGAGCGGCCGCGAATGCATGCCGATCCGGGTCAGCTCCAGCAGGAGCCTCGGGTTCGAGCCGATGACCCGGGCGAAGAGTCGGGCGACCTTGAAGTAGAGGCCGTACTCGTCCTCGAGCACCTCGGGGTAGCGCTGCAGCGGACGGGCGTCGCCTTCGGTGAGGGACTGGTCGATGAGGTCGGCGACGATCTTGCCGGTCTCGTAGGCGTAGTCGATGCCCTCGCCGTTGAAGGGGTTGATGGTGCCGGCGGCGTCGCCGATGAGGGCCCAGGTGGGGCCGACCAGCGGGCTGAGCGCACCCCACATCGGCAGCCGGCCGCCGAGGGGCGGCCCGCACGTCGTCTCGGGGCTGATGCCCCAGTAGTCGGGGGCGGTGGCGGCGAACTCGGCCATCATCGTCGAGGTGTTGACCGACTTGTAGTGCTTGTAGGTGGACAGCAAGCCGATGCCGACGTTGATGGTCCCGTCCGAGAGCGGGAACACCCACCCGTAGCCGGGCATCGACCGGCCCTGCCGGTCGCGCACGTCGAGGGTCGACTCGATCCAGGGGTCGTCGTGCATGGGGCTCTGGAAGTACTGGCGGATGGCCATGCCCATCGGGAAGCGGCGGTTGCGGGTGGCCCCCAGCGCCCGGGCGAACTTCGACACCGCCCCGTCGGCGACCACCACATAGCGGGCGTGCACCTCGGAGGTCTCCCCGGTGGCCTTGTCCTGGACGATCGCGCCCCGTAGGAGGCCGTCGTCGAGCAGGGGCGCCACCGCGTCGAAGCCCTGCCACAGCTCGGCGCCGGCCGATTCGGCGTGTTCGGCCACCATCTGGTCGAGGACGGTCCGGCGGATGACGTAACCGTGACGGGGGAAGAGCGGGTGCTCGGGCCAGGGCAGCTCGATGGTGATGCCGTGGGCGCACGCCCTCAGACCGTCGTAGCGGTGGTAGCCGTTGGCGATGACCTTGTCCTCGAGGCCCATGAGCCGGAGCTGGCGTACGGCGCGCGGGGTGAGGGCATCGCCGCACGACTTGTCCCTGGGGAACGTCTTGCGCTCGACGATCACCGTCTCGCGGCCGAGCTGCGCCAGCCAGTAGCCGGCGGCGGCACCCGCCGGCCCTCCGCCCACCACGATCGCGTCGACCCGCCGCGGTGGGGCCGTCATCGGCCGCGCTTGCCGTGGTGCTGCGTGGCGCCAGCCCGCTGGAGCCGGGCACCACCAAATTCACCGGAACGCAGCGAGCGACGCGAGCGGAGTGAGGGCGACAAATCAGCCCCCGGCTGCGGTCTCCCCGGCGGGGGCCGGGGCGGGCTGGGTGGGGTCGGCGCTGGGCTCGGTGGCCAGCAGGGCGGTGACGTCCTCGCCGGCCTCGGCCTGCTCGCTGAGCTCGACGAGGCCGGGCTCGGGAGGCGCCCCCCCGAGGACCTCCCGTTCGTAGCGCACGACGGCGATGATCTCGGCCGGGGTCAGCTCGTTGGCGAAGGCGGGCATGACGCCTTCGCCTCCCGGCGGCTTGTTCTGGGCGCCGTAGGTGTCGCCGGGCCACTCGGCCGAACCGCTGGTGACCCACAGGATGTGGTCCTGGTAGTTGGGGAAGGTCTGAACGACCGCCCCCCCGTTGAGGGCCGGCCCCAGGCCGCCACCGCCGGAGGCCCCGTGGCAGGCGGCGCAGGTGTTGTAGACCTGTTCGCCCTCGGCCAGTACCCCGGCGGTCTCCTCGCTCGGCGGCTCGAGGGTGTAGACGTAGACGAGCGCCCAGATGGGCAGGGCGGCGAGGGCGGAGAGCGCCCACCAGGGGATGCGCTGGCGTTGCTTGTACGCGGCCACGTAGGGCGGGTCGGGCCGGGGCGGCGGCGGTGCGGCCGGCCCGGGCGCCACCGCCGGCGCCCGGGCGGCGCCGGTCGCAGGGGTGCCAGAGGGCGCTGGTTCGACCTCGCCGCCGGCGGCGGGCGCGGCGGTGGCGGCCTCGGCCGGCGTCGCCAGGCCTGCTTCCGCCCGCCGGGCACGGGACCGCGCCAGCAGGTGTTCCGGGATCTCCGTCAAGGACCCTCCAGCGACAGGGGACTGGCGGCGACTCTAACGATGACGGCCCTGGCCGGGCGAGTTGGGGAGGGGCCTGAACGGCGGTCCGGCGATGTGCTCGCCGGCGAAGTCAGGTGCTAGACCTAGCCAGGCACATCGCAGGGACCGGGCGGCGCCCGGGCCATAATGTGAGAGATTTCACGAACAGCCTGGCGAGGCCCCGACGGCGTCCCCGGGAGCGAGAGTGTGAGGGAGGTGTCCGGCCTACGTGGTCGCTTCTGTTGGATCGTTCTTGCTGTCGATCATCGCCATGGTCGGCGTCCTGCTGTACGGGAAGCGTCGGCCGGTCGGGGCCCCCCTTTCCTGGGGCGAGGCCATCGCCGCCGCCGGTTTCGCCTTCTTCCTGCTCTTCTGGGCCTATGGGGTGGTACCCCACCAGTGGCTCCAGTGGGCCAACAACGAGATGGGCTGGACGCCGACCAAGAAGGTGCTCGGCCCCGGGCAGATCTTCATCAAGATCCCCATCATCAAGACGATCACGCTCGACTACGAGAAGGTCCGTGACTTCGTGATCATCGGCATCTACCTCTTCTACATAGTGGCCCACATCGGCATGTGGGCGCTGTGGAACGACCGGGCCAAGCGGGCCGAGCGCCGCCACCGGCGGGCGCTTTCGCCCTCGACCTACGGTCGGCCGCTGGTGCGGGCCAAGGGGGCGCGCTAGATGGCCCGTACCGACGCCAACCCGCCGATGCCCGACTTCCGCACCGACTACGTGCTGCAGGAAGTCGACAACGAGTACCTCTCCCGGGCCGTCAAGCCCAAGCAGTTCATCCACATCGACCAGTCCGAGTGCATCACCTGCGAGGGCTGCGTCGACATCTGCCCGTGGAAGTGCATCCACATGGTGCAGGCCGGCGCCATCTCCGAGGCGGTCGGCACCGAGCAGCCCGGGCTCGACCCCTCGGACCAGTACGTGTTCCTGATCGACGACGACGTCTGCACGCGTTGCGCCCTGTGCGTCGACCGTTGCCCGACCGGGGTCATCATCATGGGCAAGCTGGTCGACGCCGGCGCCGAGGGCGACATCCATCAGCGCACCAACACCCATGGCTACGGCTACGGGATGCGGTTGGGTTAGGGAGCCACCCGTGGCCAAGACGATCCGGACCCGCAAGACCGTCATGCACTACGTGCACCGGTTCCTCGGTGCCATCCAGGGTTCACAGTTCTGGAACTCGATCTTCCGGCCGGGCTCGATCTTCCGCAAGGGCTACACCGACAGCCCTCGTAACCGGTCCTACGTGATCATGAACTCGGTGCTGTACCACCTGCACCCGGTCAAGGTGAAGCGCCACGCGGTCAAGGTCAGCTACACGCTCTGTCTCGGTGGGCTCAGCTTCTTCCTGTTCATCCACCTGACCGTGACCGGCATCTTCCTGATGTTCTTCTACCGGCCCACCGCGGCGCTGGCGTGGAACGACATCGCCAACCTGAAGACGTCGGTGGCCTTCGGTGAGCTGGTGCGCAACATGCACCGATGGGGTGCACACCTCATGGTGCTGTCGGTGTTCCTGCACATGGCCCGCGTCTTCTACCACGGCGCCTACAAGCCGCCCCGGGAGTTCAACTGGGTCATCGGTGTCATCCTGCTCACGCTGACCCTGTTGCTGTCCTTCACCGGCTACCTGCTGCCCTGGGACCAGCTGGCCCTGTGGGCGGTGACGGTGGGGACCAACATGATGGGCTACACGCCGGTCTTCGGTAACCAGGTGCGATTCGTGCTGCTCGGTGGGGCCGAGATCTCGAGCGACACGCTGCTGCGGTGGTACGTGCTGCACGTGCTCATGTTCCCCTTCGTCCTGGTGATCTTCCTGGCGGTGCACTTCTGGAGGGTCCGCAAGGACGGGGGCATCAGTGGGCCGCTGTAGGGCGCGGGGGACGATGTCGTGACCGAGATCCCCGAACACCTGCGCAAACGGGCTGAAGAGGCGCGCCGCAAGGCCCAGGAGCGTGGGGGCGGCGCCGACGAGCCCGCGGCCCCCGCGCCCGCCGCCAGCGCCGAGGGCGCAGCCGACGCCCCCGCCGCGGCCGGCGAGCAGCCGGTGGCGAGCGAGGCGGCGAGCCGGATCCCCGCCCACCTGCTGGAGCGTTCACGGGCGGCCAAGGCCCGCTCCGAAGGCCCCGCCCCGGGCGATGGCGGCGCTGGCACCGGCACCGCCGCCGGGAGCACGGTCCCGGCCGCCACCGCCACCGCCACCGCCGGCTCGGTGGCCACCGCCGCCCCGCCCATCGCCGCCGGGCCCGGTGGTCACACCCAGCGGCTGCTCACCGTGGTCAAGTCGGGCTCGATCCAGGACGTGAAGGCCGCCCCGGTCGACAAGGTCCACGTCTGGCCTCACCTGCTGGTGATCGAGTTCGTGGCCTGCCTGGCCGCCACCGCCTTCTTGTTGGTCTTCGGTGCCCTGGTGCAGGCCCCCCTCCAGGTCCTGGCCAACCAGAACCAGACGCCCAACCCCTCCAAGGCGCCGTGGTACTTCCTCGGCCTCCAGGAGCTGCTGACGATGTTCCACCCGATGGTCGCCGGCGTGACGATCCCCGCCGTCGGGCTGCTCGGCCTGATCATCGTCCCCTACACCGACCGCAACCCGTCCAATCGGCCCGAGGACCGCAAGTTCGCCATCGCCCTGATGACCTTCTTCTTGATGTTCTGGGCGGTCATCACCATCATCGGCATCTTCTTCCGCGGCCCCGGGTTCAACTTCACCTTTCCGTGGCGCGAAGGGCTGTTCTTCGAGCTGTGACCCCGCCCCGCTCTGACCCCCACGCCCTCGACGCCGGCCCGAGAGGAAACCTCCGATGACCCTCGCCATCAGCGGTGGGCTCGTCGTCGGCATCGGTGTCGTCGTCCTCGGCCTGTTGGCGGTGCTGCTCGTCGCCGGGGCGGCCCGGCGCCGGGACACCGACGACGCCACCGGCGACCTCAGCCGCGAGACCCGTGCCCGTGACAAGGAAGCCGCCGGCGACAAGCCCAAGCCCAGCCGGCAGGTCCGCAAGGCGGCCAACGCCGAACGCTCGGGTGCGGTGGTCAAGGCCAGCAGCGGGGCGGTGGCGCCGTGGGTCCCGCCCGATCCCGAGGCGCTCGGCGTCAGCCGGCGCCGGTTCCTCAACCGGGCCGTCGGGGTCATGACGGCGTTCAGCCTCAGCGCCTTCTTCGCCTCGATCCTCGGCTTCCTGTGGCCACCCGGTACTGGGGGCTTCGGCTCCAAGATCCGGTTCTCGAAGGCCGACCTCGACGCCGGCATCGAGACCGGCGAGGGTTTCGGCTACTTCCCCGAGGCCCGGATGTGGGTCACCGTGTACCCGGCGGCGGGACTGGCCAAGGCCGAGGCCGTCTACGGCCCCGAGGTCGTCGCCGGTATGCGGGCGGGTTACAACTTCCTCTACCAGAAGTGCGTCCACCTCGGCTGCCGAGTACCGGAGTGCAAGACGTCGCAGTGGTTCGAGTGCCCCTGCCACGGGTCGCAGTACAACCGGGTGGGCGAGCGCAAGGGAGGGCCGGCGCCCCGGGGCATGGACCGGTTCGCCACCGAAGTCGACGGCGACAGCTTCATCGTCGATACCGGGACCGTCATCCAGGGCCCGCCCCTCGGCACCAACACGACCGGGCAGGAAGCCGAAGGGCCTCACTGCATCGGCGCCGCGGAGCACTGAGTTCTCTCCTGTGACACTTGCTGCCTTCACCGTCCAGAGCGTCGGCGCGGTCCTGGCCTTCCTGGTCGTCCTCGCCGTCGTCGGCTACTTCTTCGTCAACGTCCGCTACAGCGGCAAACGCGAGCTCGGGTCCGAGATCGAGGTCGCCGCCAACCGCAAGCCGTACCTGTCCGACGAGGATCTCGAGGGCCCCAAGCTCGAGCGCACCCTCACCTGGGCCTTGGTCACGCTGTTCGTGATCGCCATCGGGCTGCCCCTGTACTGGATCCTCGAGCCCGGCCGCCAGGCCGGGGCCAAGGACGAGTTCAGCCGCCGCTTCGCCCAGGAGGGCGGTGAGTTGTTCGCGCCCGTTGGCGACAACCTGAACGCCCTCGGGTGCGCCGGCTGTCATGGGGGGATGAAGGCCACCGGGGGTTCGTCGGCGTACAACATCACCGAGCCCGACGGTTCGATCACGTCGGTGAACTGGCAGGCGCCGGCACTGGACACGGTGCTGCTGCGCTACAGCCGTGAGGAAGTCACCTTCATCCTCACCTACGGTCGGCCGTTCTCGCCCATGCCGGCCTGGGGCGTCGAGGGCGGCGGGCCGTTGAACGAGCAGCAGGTGCAGAACCTGGTCGACTACATCGAGACGATCCAGGTGACCCCCGAGCAGGCCCAGCAACAGGTCCGCGACCAGCTCGCCGAAGCCATGGAGCAGACCGACGACGCCGGTCGGCCGCTCTACGCCTCCGAGGGAGAGGCGCTGTTCAACCTGGGCCTCACCAACGGCTTCGCCGGCGGCGCGTTCTCCTGCGGGCGCTGCCACACCCAGGGCTGGTCGTACACGACCGACTACGACGAGCTGAAGCCGATCAGCGGCTGCGGCGCGCTCGGGCCGAGCATGTGCGGCTCCTCGGTCGAGGAGCAGTTCCCCGCCCTCGAGACCTCCGAAGCGTGCCCGGTGCGCCGCGACGGCACCTTCGACGCCTCGGTCTCGGTCACCACCACCACCGCTCCCGGTGGGTCCAGGCCCCCGGCCAGCGCCGCCCCCGGCGGTGCCGCGCTGTGTACCAACCCGTTCACCGACCACTTCGACTTCGTGTCCGAAGGCTCCGAGTCGGGCGAGGAGTACGGCCGGCACGGGCAGGGCAGCGGCAAGATGCCCGGCTTCGGCCTGCGCCCGGCGGAGGAGGCGCTGTTCTACATCAACGACGGCGCCGAACGCGAAGAGGGCCCCGGCATGTACCCGCCCGACCTGCTCCAGAAGCTCATCGAGTACGAGCGGGGCCTGTAGGCGATGCTGGCCTACGCCACCAACTTCGCCACCGTGCTGGCCGACATCGGCTGGGACCCCGAGATCCGCAACATCGTCTCGCTGTCGATCGGCATCATCGTGCTGGTGGGCTCGGTGCTGCTGTTGATCTCCACCAACGCCGGCCCCCGCACCGGCCTTCTGGTCACGCTCGCCTGTCTCATGGGCTGGATGACGCTGATGGGCCTGGTGTGGTGGGTGTACGGCATCGGGATGAAGGGCGAGCCTGCCCACTGGCGGGTGACCGAGATCAACCGGGGTGAGCTGGCGGTGGCCGCCAACGAAGAGGCGACCCGACTACCCACCCTCGACCGGGAGGCGCTGGTGGAGGAGATCCTCGACCGCCATCCCGAGCTGAGCGCGGTGGTCAACCCCGAGTCCCGGCCCGACAAGGTGCCCACCATCGGCGAGCTGGTCGAGGCCGACCCCGCCATCAAGGCCGAGTTCGGCCTCGAGCCCGACGACCTCGGCGGTTGGCACATCCTGGAGCCCTCCAACAAGCAGCGCGGCGACGCCCAGGCCTCCGCCGACGCCGCCCTCGGCCCCGACGGGCAGGGCGTCTTCGAGTCGACGAGCGACTACAAGGTGCTGGAGGCCTACGACCGGGGCGGGAAGAACCACCGCTACGGCCTGTCCGACGGCAACCAGTGCGACGTGCGCTTGTGGGACCCCCATCTCGACGGCTGCTGGGAGCGGGTGCGAAAGAAGATCCTCAAGACCGTCAACGTCACCCACCCGGAGCACTTCGCCATCGTCCAGGTCCAGCGCGTCATCGAGCAGCCGGCCCCCGCCGGTGGCGGGGCGCCCCCCACGCCCCAGGTCGACGAGGACGCCCCGGTGTACAGCGTGATCATGATCCGCAGCCTGGGCGACACCCGGTTCCCGGCGTTCATGGTCTTTGTGACCAGCGGGATCCTCTTCGTCATCCTCTGCCGCACGCTGCACCGCCGCGACCAGCTCATCGCCAGCAACCTCGCCGCCGCCGGGTAGAAGGAGCGACATGGACCAGTACCTCCCCCTGGCCGCTCTCTTCGGGCTGGCCATCGGGTTCGGGATCTTCAGCGTCCTGGTCTCCAAGGCGCTGTCGCCCAAGCGGCCGTCGATGGCCAAGTCCGCGCCCTACGAGTGCGGCATCGTCCCCCAGCGCGACCCTCCCCAGCGGTTCCCGGTGCGGTTCTACCTGGTGGCGATGATCTTCATCGTGTTCGACATCGAGATCATCTTCCTGTACCCCTACGCCGTCGTACACCGCGACCTCGGTGCCGTCGGGTTGTGGGAGCTGGGGATGTTCTCGCTGGCGGTGTTCGCCGCCTTCATCTACCTGATCGGCAACGGCGCCCTCGACTGGGGCCCGGTCAAACGTGCCCGCTCGACCGACGAGTCGGACATGGTGTCGGCGGGCCGGACGGCGGCCACTACGGTGCGCCGGGTGGGACTCGAAGGACGCCACGACCCCGAGGCGGCCTGACGTGCGAGCGCAGCGAGCGCTCCAGGCTGACGGCAAGGCACAGTGAAGATCCTCGGGATCGACACCGAGGTCGGCCTCGCCGGCGCCGAGCGCAACATCCTCACGGCCACGCTCGAAGAGGTCGTGAAGTGGGCGCGCCAGAAGAGCATGTTCCCGGCGACGTTCGGCCTGGCTTGTTGCGCCATCGAGATGATGGCCACCGGCGGGGCCCACTACGACCTGGCCCGCTTCGGGATGGAGGTCTTCCGGGGCTCGCCCCGCCAGGCCGACCTGATGATCGTCGCCGGCCGGGTCTCCCAGAAGATGGCCCCGGTGCTGCGCCAGATCTACGACCAGATGATGGAGCCCAAGTGGGTCATCTCGATGGGCGTGTGCGCATCGACCGGGGGAATGTTCAACAACTACGCGATCGTGCAGGGCGTCGACCAGATCGTTCCCGTCGACGTGTACGCCCCCGGTTGCCCGCCCGGTCCCGAGACCCTCTTGCACGCCATCCTCACCTTGCACGAGCAGATCCGCACCGGTCAGCTGACTCGCCGCTACAAGGGTTCGGACGCGACGCCGAAGCCGGCCAACCGCCCCATCGGTGCGCCGGTGACGATTGCGGGTACCAAGTCGTGACGGACGGGGCCGCCCCCTCGGAGGCCGCACCCGCACCCGGCCCTGAAGCCTCCACCCTCTATGGCCTGGCGGCCACGGAGCACGGGGGCCAGGTATCGCTGCACCTCGACCGGGGCGAGCTGGCCGACACCGTCCTGCGCTTGCGCGACGAGCACGGTTTCGCCATGTGCCTCGACGTGTTCGGGGTCGACTACCTCGCCTACCGTCTTCCTCGAGACCTTCCCGACGGCATCGCCCCCGAACGCTTCGAGGTGGTCGTGCTGCTCCTGTCGCTCACCTCGCGCCAGCGCCTGCGCCTCCGGGTGCAGGTGCCCGAGGCGGACCCGGTGGTGCCGTCGCTGTTCTCGGTGCACCCCGGTTCGGAAGCCCCCGAGCGCGAGGTCTTCGACCTGTTCGGGGTCCGCTTCGAGGGCCATCCCGACCTCACCCGCATCCTGATGCCGGAGGACTGGATCGGGCACCCGCTGCGCAAGGACTACGCCATCGGGATGATCCCGGTGCAGTTCAAGGGCATCGAGAACAGCCGATGAGAGCCCGCGGCCAGGGCCCTGACACCGCGCTGACCTCGGAGGGGGCGCAGGAGCTGTCGCCCCGTGCCGGCCAAGGGGCCGAGGCGCTCCTGCGCGACATCGGGTCGGTGCTGCGCCTCTCCGAGGCCGAGGCGTCGGCGTTGGGCTCCGACGACCCCGGCGAGGACCAGACCATGGTCCTCAACATGGGGCCCCAGCACCCCAGCACCCATGGCGTGCTGCGGCTCATGCTCGAGCTCGACGGCGAGACGGTCCTGCGCACCAAGCCGATCGTGGGCTACCTCCACACCGGGATGGAGAAGACGGGCGAGGACCTCACCTACCTCCAGGGCCCGACCAACGTCACCCGCATGGACTACGCCGCGCCCCTCTTCAACGAGCTGGTCTTCTCGCTCGCCACCGAGGAGCTGCTCGGCATCGCCGACGACGTCCCTCCCCGGGCGCAGTGGATCCGCATGCTCCTGACCGAGCTCAACCGCATCTCGTCGCACCTGCTGTTCATGGCCACCAACGGGATGGACCTCGGCGCGGTCGGGATGATGATCTACGGCTGGCGGGAGCGGGAGGAGGTGCTGCGGTTCTTCGAGATGGTGACCGGCCTGCGGATGAACCACAACTACATCCGCCCCGGCGGCGTGGCCGCCGACCTGCCCGACGGCTGGCGCGACGCGCTGCTGGCGCTGCTCGACCTGCTGCCGGCCCGCCTCGACGAGTTCGACACCCTCATGACCGGCCAGCCCCTCTGGCGCGAGCGGCTCCAGGGCGTCGGCATCATCACCGCCCAGGAGGCGATCGCCCTCGGCGCCACCGGGCCGATCCTGCGCAGCGCCGGGATCCCGTGGGACCTGCGGCGCGACATGCCCTACCTCTACTACGACCAGGTCGCCTTCGACGTGGTGGTGGGCACCTACGGCGACAGCTTCGACCGCTACGCCATCCGTCTCCACGAGATCCGCGAATCGATGCGCATCGTCCAACAGGTGCTCGAGGCGATGCCCGCCGGCGACTTCCGGATCCAGGACAAGAAGGTGACGCCGCCCCCGCGCGCCCGCGTCGACGAGTCGATGGAAGCGCTGATCCACCACTTCAAGATCTTCACCGAAGGCTTCAAGGTGCCCGCCGGCGAGGCCTACGCGGCGGTGGAATCACCCCGAGGCGAGCTCGGCTGCTACCTCGTCTCGGACGGCTCGGCCAAGCCCTACCGCATGCACATCCGCGGCCCCAGCTTCGTCAACCTCCAGACCCTGCCCCACATGATGCGCGGCGGGCTGATCGCCGACGCGGTGGCGATCATCTCCTCCGTCGACCCGATCATGGGCGAGGTCGACCGCTAACCGATGTCGCGCCTCAACCCCGCCAACGTCGCCCTCGCCGGCGAGATCATCGGCCGGTACCCGGTCCCCAAGTCGGCCACCATCCCCCTGTGCCACCTGGCCCAGGAGCAGGACGGGCACCTCAGCGAGGAGGCGATGGCCCACATCGCCGAGCTCGTCGGCGTCACCCCCGCCGAGGTGCTGGGCACGGCCAGCTTCTACGAGATGTTCAAGCGGGAAGCGGTCGGTCGCTACTTCGTCAACGTGTGCACGTCGATCTCGTGCTTCCTCAGCGGCGGGGACGAGCTGCTGCACCACGCCGAGGAACGCCTGGGGGTGAAGGCGGGCGGCACGACGACCGACGGCCGGTTCACGCTCGAGGAGTACGAGTGCATCGCCGCCTGCACCGAGGCGCCCTGCCTACAGGTCAACTACCGCTACTTCCACAAGGTCACCAACGACGATTTCGACCGGCTGGTCGACGATCTCGGCGCCGGTCGGCTGGACGGCTCGGTCCCACCCCACGGGGTGCTCCAGCGCACCCGCCAACACGTCCCCGCCGAACGGGCGGTGGGCCCGGTGGGCCCCGACGGGGCCACCCAGCCGCCGTGGATGACCGACGAGCCGGCGCTACGCCGCCCCGCCGGTCCGCCGCCGCCCGCCGAGCCAGGCGATGAGCCCGGACCAGTACCGGAGGCCGCTTCGGAGGTGCCCCCGGGCCCGGGCCCGGCGGCCGCCGGAGCCGCCCAGGCGGTGGCCGACGACGTTCTCGAAGAGGACCTCGAAGGCGTACCGCAACCCCGCGACGACGCCGCTCCCGAGCCCGCCGGCGATGCCACCCGCGCCCGGCCCCCGGCCGACGACCGGGGCGAGCCCCGGGCCCCCACCGGCGAAGCGGCCACCGACCGGCCCGGTGCCACTCCCGGTAGGCCCCCGCCCGGGCCTACCCGCCGGCCCCGCAACCGCAAGGGCAAGGGCCGTCGTCCGCCGGGGGGCACGCCGTGACCGTTCCTGCTCGGGGGCTGCGCCCCCGCGCCCCGTCGATGGTGGACCAGTGACCGTGCTTGCTCGGGGGCTGCGCCCCCGGGCCCCATCGTCGCCCGGCTCGCTGGCGCTCGGCCGGTCGACCGGTCACGGGCCGGGAGCGCGAGCGATGGTGGACAAGTGACCGTCACCGACGCCCGCCCGATCATCACCAGCCGCTTCGGCTACGAGGACAGCCACACCCTCGAGCGCTACATGGCCACCGGCGGCTACCAGGGGTTGAAGGCCGCCCTGTCCATGGCGCCGGCCGAGGTTGTCGACGAGGTGCGCACGGCCAGCCTCCTCGGCCGGGGCGGCGCCGGCTTCCCCGCCGGCACCAAGTGGGGCTTTTGCCCGGCCGGGGTCTGGCCCCGGTACCTGGTGGTCAACGGGGACGAGTCCGAGCCCGGTACCTACAAGGACCGCATGCTCATGGAGCGCGACCCGCACCAGCTGATCGAAGGCGTCCTGATCGCCTGCTATGCCGTCGGCCTGAGCCAGGCGTTCCTCTACGTCCGGGGTGAGATGGCGCTGGCCCAGGAACGGATCGCCGCCGCCCTCAACGAGGCCTACGAGGCCGGCTACGTCGGCCGTGGCATCCTGGGCACCGACTTCTCCGTCGACGTGGTCCTGCACTGGGGGGCGGGCGCCTACATCGTCGGCGAGGAGACCGCCCTCATCGAGAGCCTGGAAGGTAACCGGGGCATGCCCCGGCTCAAGCCGCCGTACTTCCCGGCCGCCATCGGCCTGTACGGCAAGCCGACCATCGTCAACAACGTGGAGACCCTGGCCAACCTCCCCTGGATCGTCTCCAACGGCGGCGCCGCCTTCGGCGCCCTCGGCAACGAGTCGAGCCGGGGCACCCGGATGTTCGCGGTGTCGGGCCATGTCAACAAGCCCGGCGTGTACGAGGTCGAGTTCGGGGTCACCACCTTCCGGGACCTGATCTATGCCCCCGTGTACTGCGGGGGGATCCGGGGCGGCAAGGCCCTCAAGGCCTTCATCCCCGGCGGCGCCTCCGCGCCCTGGTTCTACGAGGAGCACCTCGACCTCCCCCTCGAGACCGGGGCCGTGGGCAAGGCCGGGTCGATGCTCGGTTCGGGCGCCATCGTGGTGATGGACGAGGACACCGATGCCGTGCGCGCCGCCCACCGGGTGGTGCGCTTCTTCGCCCGCGAGTCCTGCGGCAAGTGCACTCCGTGCCGGGAAGGGCTCGGCTGGCTCGAACAGATCCTCGACCGCATCCTGACCGGCCGGGGCCGGCCCCGTGACGTGGCCCTGTTGCTCGACGTGTGCGACAACATCGCCCCCGGCATCGGCTGGCCCCCACGGCAGACGACGATCTGCCCTCTCGGCCCCTCGGCGGTGTCGCCCATCGCGTCGGCCGTCCTGCGCTTCCGCGAGGAGTTCGAGGCCTACGTCGGGGGTGCCGTCGACGTGAGCGCGGTGCAGGTCAGCGGCGCCGCCTACGGCCGGCGCGGCATCGAGGTGAGCTCATGATGCTGGCGTCCCCCGGCCCCGCAGGCCGCTGGTGTCCGCGCCTGCACCGGCGCGGGCGCTCCGGCCATCACATAGGTGGAGAGGGGACCCGATGAGCGGCGAAGGGGTGACGTTCAGCCTCAACGGGCGCGACATCCACGCCGCCAGGGGCCAGTTGGTCATCGACGCCGCCGAACGCCACGGCGTGTTCGTCCCCCGGTTCTGCTACCACCCCCGGATGCGGTCGGTGGGCATGTGCCGCATGTGCATCGTCGACATCGACACCGGGCGGGGGCCGGCCCTGCAGCCCTCGTGCATGGTCGAGGTCGCCGAGGGGATGAAGGTCGACACCGAGTCGGCCGCCACCCGCAAGGCCCAGGACGGCGTGCTCGAGTTCCTGCTGGTGAACCACCCGCTCGACTGCCCCGTGTGCGACAAGGGGGGCGAGTGCCCCCTCCAGGACAACGCCTACGCCTACGGGCCCGGTGAGAGCCGCTTCGTCGAGGAGAAGCGGCACTTCGAAAAGCCCATCCCGGTGAGCGACCTGGTACTGCTCGACCGCGAGCGCTGCATCCTGTGCGACCGGTGCACCCGGTTCGCCAAGGAGGTGGCCGGCGACCCGTTGATCCACTTCATCAACCGGGGGGCCCAGACCGAGGTCAACACGTTCCCCGACGACCCGTTCGCCTCCTACTTCAGCGGCAACACCGTCCAGATCTGCCCGGTGGGAGCGCTCACGGCCAAGCCGTACCGCTTCAAGGCACGACCGTGGGACCTGGAGGTGGCCGAGTCGACGTGCGTGACCTGCTCGGTGGGCTGCCGGGTGACGATCGAGGCCAGCCGCAACCATGTCCTGCGCTACCAGGGCGTCGACAGCGACCCGGTGAACTGGAGCTGGATGTGCGACCGGGGCCGGTTCGACTTCGAGGCCATCGAGTCCGACGCCCGGCTCACCGCTCCGCTCATCCGCAAGCCGGCCCGGGACCCCGACGCCGGTGACGAGTTGGTCGCCGCCTCCTGGTCCGAGGCCCTCGCCGCCGCCACCGCGGCGCTGGAGGACCTCGGCGACGACGGCCCCGCCGCTCTGGGCGTGATCGGCGGGGCCCGGCTCACCAACGAGGCCGCCTACGCCTGGGCGAAGCTGATAAAGGGCGTGCTCGGGAGCGACAACGTCGACTGCCAGCTCGGCGACGGCCTGCCCGCCGAGGTCGTCCTCGGGCTCCCCGGCGCCACCATCGACGAGGTCTGCGCGGCCGGAGGCACCGTGGTGGTGGTCGCCCCCGACCTCAAGGAGGAGTTGCCGGTCCTCTTCCTGCGCCTCCGTGACGCCGTCCTGTACCGGGGCGTGAAGGTGGTCGAGCTGGCCCCGACCACCACTGGCCTGACCCCGCTCGCCGCGGTCTCCCTACGCCACCGGCCCGGCGAGGCCGGCGAAGCCATGAGGGCCCTGCTCGGCGCCGCCACCGGGGTGAAGCTCGACCCCATCGTGGGCGGTGACGTCGCTGTCGCCGCCCGCCTGCTGGAGGGGCCGGTCGTGGCCGTGGTCGGGCGGACATCGCTGGCCGAGTCGCCCGCCGCCGTCGTCGAGGCCGCCGCCGTGCTCCTCGACCACAAGCCCGGTACCCGGTTCCTCGTCGCGCTGCGCCGGGGCAACGTGCGCGGCGCCCTCGACCTCGGCCTGGCGCCGGGCCTGCTCCCGGGCCGGGTCACCCTCGACGACGGCCGGGCGTGGTTCTCCGACGCCTGGGGACAGGTGCCGGCCGAGACCGGCCTCGACACCGCCGCCATGCTCGCGGCGGCGGCCGACGGACGGCTCCGGGTCCTCGTGCTGCTCGGCGCCGACCCGGTGTCGGACTTCCCCGACCGAGACCTGGCGTTGCGAGCGCTGGCCGCAGTGCCGACGGTGATCGCCGTCGACAACGTGCTCAACGCCTCCAGCGAACAGGCCGACATCGTGCTGGCCGCCTCCGGCTACGCCGAGAACCGGGGTACGACCACCAACGTCGAGGGCCGGGTCACGGTGCTCGAACAGCGGGTGACGCCACCGGGCACGTCGCGGCCCGACTGGATGATCGCGGCCGAGCTCGCCATCCGGTTGGGCGACGACCTCGGTGTCGCCTCGGTCGAGGACCTGTGGGCCGAGATCGAACAGCTGGCGCCGGCTCACGCCGGCGCCACCCTGGAGCTCGTCCGGTCCCGGGTGGCGGTCGATGGCGTGCTGGTCCCGGTGGCTCCCGGGACCCTTCCCGGCTACGAGACGCCGGTGTCGATCGGCGGCCTCCCGGCGCCGGCCGACGCCGGCGAGGACGAAGCGGCCCACGCCGGACCGGACGTCAGCCCCCCCGCCGAGGCCGACGCCGACTTGACTGCCGGCGCCGAGGCCGCCCTCGACGAGGACGATGACGACGACGACGATGACGACGGCGAGCCGGCACCGGCCGTCCGGCCATCGCCGATGGCCTGGGCCCGACCGGGCGAGTACGCGGCGCCGCCCCGCGATGCTTACGGGCTGCGGCTCGTCGCCGTGCGCTCCCTCTACGACCGGGCCGTCGCCACCCGGAACTCGCCGTCGCTGGCCGCGCTCGCCCGTCCCAGCCGCTTCCGGGTCAACCCCGCCGAGCTCGACCGCCTCGGCGTGGCCGCCGGCGACCGCCTCGGGGTCTCGTCTTCGAACGGCCGGCTGACGGTCGAGGCCGAGGCCGACGACACCGTCCCGGCCGGCGCCGCCGTCCTCACCGTCAACCAGGAGGGCCCCGACCCCGCCGAGCTCATCGACTCGGCCGCCCCCGTCACCGACCTCCGCGTGGAAACGACGTAGATGGACCCGCTCTTCGTCGACGGCCTCAACTTCGTCGTCATCCTCATCGTCATCCTCAAGGTCCTGGTGGTGTTCGGCTCCCTGCTCCTGGGGACCATGTTCATGGTCTGGTTCGAGCGCAAGCTCATCAGCGACATGCAGAACCGCATCGGGCCCAACCGGGCCGGGCCGTTCGGCATGCTCCAGACCCTCGCCGACGGGATCAAGCTCTTCTTCAAGGAAGACCTGGTGCCGGACCGCGCCGACCGGTTCATGTTCGCGCTGGCGCCGTTCCTGTCCTTCGTGCCCGCCTTCGTGACCTTCGGCATCGTGCCGATCGGGGGCGTCTTCGACGCCGAGCACGGCGGGGCGGTGTCGATCTTCGGCCACGACACCTATCTCCAGTTGGCCGACCCTCCCATCGGCATCCTGTTGATGTTGGGCATGTCCTCGCTGGCTATCTACGGCGTGATCCTGGCCGGCTGGTCGTCGGGCTCGAAGTACCCGCTCATCGGTTCGGTCCGGGCCTCGGCCCAGATGGTCAGCTACGAGGCGGCGCTGGGCCTGTCGATCGTCGCCGTCGTGCTCGTCAGCAACAGCAACGGCTTCGCCGGCCTGTCGACCCACAACATCGTGGCCGCCCAGTCGGGTGGCATCATGAACTGGAACCTGATCACCACCGGGCTGGTGCCGTTCGTGATCTTCCTCATCGCCGCCACCGCCGAGATGAACCGCCCGCCGTTCGACCTGGTCGAGGCGGAGCAGGAGCTGGTGGGCGGGTTCAACACCGAGTACTCCTCCATCCGCTTCGCCCTCTTCTTCCTGGCCGAGTTCATGAACGTGATCACGATGTCGGCGATCATGGTCACGCTGTTCTTCGGCGGCCCTTCCGGGCCGGTGCCGATCGGGCCAGCGTGGCTCTGGTCGATGTTCTGGTTCGCGGCCAAGGTCCTCGCCTTCCTCTTCGTCTTCGTCTGGTTCCGGGCCACGCTTCCCCGCATCCGCTACGACCAGCTCATGGACCTGGGCTGGAAGGTGCTCATCCCGCTCGCCCTCGGCTGGCTGCTGGTCATCACCGCCATCCGCATCGGCAGCGACGAGGGTTGGCCGTGGCCGGCCACCATCGCCGGTTCCGCCGCCGTGCTCGGCGGCGGGTCGCTCCTGCTCAGCCGGGCCGCTCGGACCGCCCGCCAACGCCGGCTGTCGGGCGAACTGGAAGAGGTCTGATGGGCTACCTCGACGGGTTCTGGGTGACTGGCCGCAAGCTCCTCAAGGGCACCGAGTCGGGACGATCGGTGACGGTCGAGTACCCCAAGGCCAAACGGGCCAAGGCCGAACGCTTCCACGGCCGCCACGTGCTCAACCGGTACGAGGACGGCATGGAGAAGTGCATCGGCTGCGAGCTCTGCGCCGGCGTGTGCCCGGCCCGGTGCATCTACGTGCGGGGCAAGGACAACCCGCCCGACGACCCGGTGTCGCCCGGTGAGCGCTACGGCTTCGTGTACGAGATCAACTACCTGCGCTGCATCCACTGCGACCTGTGCGTCGAGGCCTGCCCGACCGAGGCCATCACCGAGTCGAAGCTGTTCGAGTTCTCCTTCAGCAACCGCCAGGACGCCATCTACACCCGCGACGAACTGGTGGTCGACGACGAGGGCAAGCCCCGCCAGCTGTCCTGGGAGGACTGGCGCGAGGGCGACGACGAGCACACCTCGGCGTGGATGCGGGCGACGTCGTCCTCCGGCGACGCCTCCTACGAGGACAGGGTGGCCTGGGCCGGCGAGCTCGGCTACGGCGTGCGCCCCCCCGAACGAGGCCAGATGGCCGAGATCACCGACAAGACGGTCCTCGGCCAGAAGGACGACCCCGAGGACCAGGTGGCTGAAGGCGTAGAGGCCCAGAGCCACCAGCGCCTCGACGCCGACGGCCATCCCGTCTCGGTCGACGACGAGGTGTCGGGCCGATGATGGAGGCCTTCGTCTTCGCCGGCGCCGCCATCATGGTGCTGGCCGGCGCCGGCGGGGTAGTGATGTTGAAGAACCCGATCCACTGCGCCATCAGTCTGGTCGGCACCCTGTTCGGGGTCGCGGTCCTGTTCGTGGCCCAGGAGGCCAACTTCCTGGCCGCGGTGCAGGTGATCGTCTACGCCGGCGCCATCGTCGTGCTGTTCCTGTTCGTCATCATGCTGCTGGGCGTCGACCAGGCCGAGGACCTCGACATCGAACCGATCGCCGGCCAGCGCCGGCTGGCCTCGTTCGGGGCGCTGTCGCTGTTCGGCATGATCACCCTGTCGCTGCTGCTCACCCGCTCGTTCTCGAACGAGCTGATCGGCGAGCCCCGCGTCGCCACCGGGATCCGCTCGTTCGTCGCCCCGCTGCCCGACGTGCCCGCCCTCGACGTCAGCACCCTGGGCGGCGCCCTGTTCACCCGCTACCTCTTCGCCTTCGAGATCACGTCGGTGCTGCTGATCGTGGCGGTGGTGGGAGCGGTCGTCCTCTCCCGCAAGCCGCCCGCAGGCACCGTCCAGCCGATCGACCGCGACGCCGTCGACCGCGAGTTCTCGTGATGCCGGCGTTCCCCGGCCCCGTCGGCCGTGCTGCCGGCGTTCCCCGGCCATGCAGGCCGCTCGTGGCCGTGCCTTCGCTGGCGCTGCGGCGCTCGCATCAGCCGACCTGTACACGCCGGGCTACGTTGCCAGGCTTCGGGAGCCACCGGTGAACGGTGTGGTGTTCGCCTTCGGGCCGACGCCGATGTGGTACCTGCTCCTGGCCGCCCTCCTGTTCGCCATCGGCGCCGGCGGCCTGCTGGTGCGGCGCAACCCGCTGGTGATGTTCATGTGCGTCGAGTTGATGCTCAATGCCGTCAACCTGACGTTCGTGACCTTCTCCAACGCCCTCGACGATGTCGGCGGCCAGGTCATGGTGTTCTTCGTGCTCGTGGTCGCGGCGGTCGAGGTGGTGGTGGGCCTCGGCCTCATCGTCGCCTTGCTGCGTCGCCGGCCCGGGGCCACCGCCGACGACGTGACCCTGCTGAAAGGCTGACGCGCCCACATGGTCGAGCTCGTCTGGGCGATCCCCGCTCTCCCGCTGTTCGGGTTCCTCGTGCTCGTGGTGGCAGGGCGCCGGCTGGGCGAACCCCTGGCCGGGTGGTTCGCCACCGTCATGTGCGGCGGTTCGTTCGTGGCCACCGCGATCGTGTTCGTGGGGCTGCAGTCCGAACCCGAAGGAGAGCGCCGGTTCCAGCAGGTGCTCTTCGACTGGCTGCCGGTCGGCGACCTGCACGTGCCGATGGGGCTCCTGGTCGACCCCTTGGCCGTCACCATGGCCCTCTTCGTCACCGGCGTGAGCACGCTGATCCACCTGTACTCCATCGGGTACATGCACGGTGACCCTCAGTTGGCGCGGTTCTTCACCTATCTGAACCTCTTCGTCTTCTCGATGCTGATGCTGGTGCTGGGGAACAACCTCCTGGTCACGTTCCTCGGCTGGGAAGGGGTGGGCGCCTGCTCCTACCTCCTCGTCTCGTTCTGGTTCACCAAGGACGCCAACGCCGCCGCCGGCAAGAAGGCCTTCGTCACCAACCGCATCGGCGACTGGGGCTTCATGGTGGCGATGTTCCTGTCGTTCTCGGCCGCCGGCACGCTGACGTACTTCTCCGACGGCACCCGCGGCGGCCTGCTCGACAACGCCGCCACCCTGGCGCCGGTGACCGCCACCGCCATCGCCGCCCTGCTCTTCGTGGGTGCGGTGGGAAAGTCGGCCCAGATCCCGCTGTTCGTGTGGCTGCCCGACGCCATGGCCGGCCCCACCCCGGTCTCCGCCCTCATCCACGCCGCCACCATGGTCACCTCGGGCGTGTACCTCATGACCCGGGTCAACCCGCTGCTGGCCGACGGGCTGGCGTACTCGTGGCTGCCGACCGTCATCGCCGTCGTCGGCGGGGTGACCGCCCTGTTCGCGGCCACGGTGGCGGTGGCCCAGACCGACATCAAGAAGGTGCTGGCCTACTCGACGGTCAGCCAGCTGGGGTACATGTTCCTCGCCGTCGGGTCGGGGGCCTACGTCGCCGCCATCTTCCACATGGTGACCCACGCTTTCTTCAAGGCCCTGCTCTTCCTCGGCGCCGGCTCGGTCATCCACGGCCTCCACGACGAACAGGACATGCGCCGCATGGGCCGGCTGTGGCGGCTCATGCCGATCACCGCCGCCACCTTCATCGTCGGCTGGCTGGCGATCGCCGGCATCCCCCCGTTCTCGGGGTTCTGGTCCAAGGACGAGATCCTGCTCAACGCGTGGGAGAAGAGCCCGGCCCTGTGGGCACTCGGTTTCGTCACCGCCATCCTCACCGCCTTCTACATGGCGCGACAGGTGTTCCTCGTCTTCTTCGGTGACGCCCGCTGGAAGGCCGGCGACGGTGACAACGCCGACGCCGCCGCCTCGCCGGCCAACGGCCGGGCCCCGCACGAGTCCCCGTGGACCATGTGGCTCCCGTTGCTGGCGCTGGCCGGGCTGGCGGCCGTCGGCGGCGCGATCAACCTGCCCTTCGACCTTCCCCTCTTCGACGGCAGCGGCCACGTCCTCGGGCAGTGGCTCCACCCGGTGGTGGGCGCCAACGAGCGGGTGGTCGAGGTGTCCACGAGCCAGGAAGTGGTCATGGCCCTGGGCACCGCCGTCGCCAGCGTGGCGGCCATCGCGGCGGCCGCCTACGTGTACCTGTCGAAGCGGGTGGCGCTGGAGCGGATCGAGCGAAAGGTCCTGGCCCATGCCTGGTACTTCGACGAGGCCGTCAGCGCCGCCGTTGCCGGCCCGGGGGCCCAGGCCTACGAGGCTACCGCGGCATTCGACACCAAGGGCATCGACGGCGCCGTGAACGGCGCCGGCTTCCTCGTGCGTCGTTCGGCCGAGGTCCTGCGCAGGACCCAGAGCGGCTACGTGCGGGCCTACGCCGCCGGCGTCACCGTCGGGGCCTCGCTCCTGCTCGCCCTGTTCCTGGTGCGGTCGGCCTGATGGGGCCCGCTCAGGTCCTCGAGCACGGGTCACAGACGCCGTTGCTCACGATCATGGTGCTGCTCCCCCTCGCCGGGGCGACGGTGGTGGCGCTGATGCCCCGACGCCGGCCCGAGCCGGCCCGGTTGGTGGCGCTGCTGTTCGCGGCGGCGACGGCGGCGCTCACCATCGCCGTGCTGGTCGCCTTCGAGGCCGGCGAGGCCGGCTTCCAGCTCACCGACCGCCACGAGTGGATCGAGGCGTTCGGCATCAGCTGGCACGTCGGCGTGGACGGGATCTCGCTGTTCCTGGTGGTCTTGACCGGGCTGCTCTTCCCCATCGCGATGGTCGGCGCCGATCCCCACCACGACTCCAAGGCCTACTTCGCCTGGATGCTGCTGCTCGAAGCCGGGTGCCTGGGGGCGTTCATCGCCCTCGACCTCTTCCTGTTCTTCGTCTCGTTCGAGATCGTGCTGGTCCCGATGTACTTCCTCATCGGCCAGTGGGGCCACGGCGAGCGCACCTACGCGGCGCTGAAGTTCTTCCTCTACACGATGCTGGGCTCGGCCTTCATGCTCGTGTCGCTGGTCGCCACCGCCGTGCTCTACAGCCGGGGCGCCAACGCCGATCTGACCTTCGACCTGGTCGAGATCGCCAACGGCGCCCCCGGCGCCATCGGCCTGGAGGCGGGGCGCTGGCTCTTCGCCGGCTTCGCCATCGCCTTCGCGGTGAAGGTGCCCCTGTTCCCCCTCCACACGTGGCTGCCCGACGCGCACACCAACGCCCCCACCGGAGGATCGATCATCCTCGCCGGCGTCATGTTGAAGCTCGGCACCTACGGCCTGGTCCGCTACGGGCTGTACCTGTTCCCCGAGGCGGCGGCGTACTTCGCCCCGCTGATGGTGACGCTCGGCGTCATCGGCATCATCTACGGCGCCGTCGTGGCCACCATGCAGAAGGACCTCAAGCGCCTGGTGGCCTACTCGTCGGTGGCGCACCTCGGCTTCATCGCGCTGGGCACATTCGCGCTCACGTCCCAGGGGGTGACCGGCGGCGTGGTGCAGATGATCAACCACGGTCTTTCGACCGGTGCGCTGTTCCTGCTCGTCGGGCTGATCGCCGAACGCCGCCACACCCGCCAGATCGCCGATCTGCGGGGCCTGCAGAAACAGGCGCCGATCATGGCCGCCCTCTTCACGGTGGTGATGATGTCGTCCATCGGCCTCCCCGGCCTCAACGGCTTCGTCGGCGAGTTCCTGATCCTGTTGGGGTCCTTCGGGACCCGCCGATGGTGGGCGGTGGTCGCCGCCGCCGGCGTCATCTTCGCCGCCGTCTACCTGCTGTGGGCCTACCAGCGGGTATTCCACGGTGAGCCCGACGAGGACACCCCGTTCAGCGAGATCCGCTGGAGGGAGGGCCTGGTGCTGGCCCCCCTGGTCGGCCTCATCGTCTTCCTCGGCGTGTACCCCAAGCCGGTGCTCGACCGCATCGAGCCCTCGGTCGAGGCCGTGATCGACCACGTCGAGGCCCGCGGTGGCTTCCGGGCCCCCGAGGTCCCCCGCCTGGGACCGGCACCGGAGACCCACGACGAGGGCGAAGCAGCAGCGCCGTCGGAGCCCGGTCACTGATGCTCGCATCGCTGGCCCAGGAAGTGGTGGGGATCGACACGCCGGGCGTGTCGTGGCGGGGCCTGCTGCCCATGTTGGTGCTGGTGGGCGGGGCGCTGGCCATCCTGGTGGTATCTGCGGTCATCCCGCACAAGGCGCGTCCGGGCACCTGGGCGCTGGCCGCCGTCCTCACTGCGGTGGCGTCGATGGCCACCGCGGTGCCGGTCTGGCTCGAGGTCACCGACCCCGACCGCGGTCCCTTCACCACCGTCGCCGCCGCCGTCGCCGTCGACGGCTTCACCCTCTTCTTCACCTTCGTGATCGGCGCCGGCGTGGTGGTCGCCGCCCTCCTGTCCGACGGCTACCTGCGCCGGGAGGGGCTCGACGGCCCCGACTTCTACGCGCTGTTGCTGCTGTCGGCGTCGGGCGGCCTGGTCATGGCCGCCGCCAATGACCTCATCGTGGTCTTCCTCGGCCTCGAGATCCTGTCGATCGCGGTCTACATCCTCGCCGCCATGCACACCCGCCGGATCGAGTCCCAGGAGGCGGGGATCAAGTACTTCGTCCTGGGCGCCTTCTCCTCGGCGTTCTTCCTCTACGGCATCGCCCTCGTCTACGGCGCCACCGGGCACACCAACTTCTCCGAGCTGGTGCAGACCGGCCCGGTGCCGGACCAGGGCACGCCGGCGCTGCTGCTGGCCGGCTTCGCGCTGATGCTGGTCGGGTTCGGCTTCAAGGTGGCGCTGGTGCCGTTCCACTTCTGGCAGCCCGACGTCTACCAGGGCTCGCCCACCCCGGTGGTCGCCTACATGGCTTCGGCGGTCAAGGCAGCCGGGTTCGCCGGGCTGTTGCGGGTGTTCTACGTCGCCTTCGACGGCTTCGCCGACGATTGGCAGCCCTACATCTACGGGCTGGCCGTGGTCACGCTGGTGGCGGGGGCGGTGCTGGCCGTCGTGCAGACCGACGTCAAGCGCATGCTGGCGTACTCGTCGATCAGCCACGCCGGGTTCATCCTGGTGGGGTTGCAGGCGGCGTCGTCGGCCGGGATCGCCGGCGCCCTGTTCTACCTGGCCGCCTACACCTTCATGGTGGCGGGCTCGTTCGGGGTGATCGCGGTGCTGTCCCGCAAGGGCGACGCCGCCACCTCGTTGGACGACTTCAAGGGCTTGGCCCGGCGTGAGCCCATCCTGGCCTTCGTGTTCACGGTGTTCCTGCTGGCCCAGGCGGGGGTACCGCTCACCTCGGGCTTCTTCGCCAAGTTCTACGTGGTGACCGCCGCCATCGGGTCGCACTCGACCCCGCTGGCGCTGGCCGCCATGGTCTCGGCGGTTATCGCCGCCTTCCTCTACCTTCGCATCGTGGTCGGCATGTACGGCTTTTCCGACGAGGACGCCCCGGCCGAGGACCTCCCCGCCCGGGCCCGGGTGCCGCTGCCGTCCCGGCTGGCCATCGGCCTCTGTTTCGTCCTGACCCTGCTGGCCGGCTTCTTCCCCGGGCCCCTCGTCGACAGCACCACCAAGGCCCGGCCGACAGGCTCCATCCCCGCCGTCTCCCGGCCTCGCTAGCTGCGTTGCTAGCTGCGTTCCCCGGCCCCGCCGGCCGCGCGCGACCGCGCCTCCGCGGGCGCGCCGGCGCGCGCCGCCCCGGCCGCCCGGCCGGTGGGCGGGGTGGGACGCCAGGGGGGGGGCCTCGCTTCGGCCAAGGCTAGGGGGCCGGCTGGGAGCACCGGAGGGGC
>JBQTIQ010000050.1:0-28191 GCA_052387955.1 Acidimicrobiia bacterium
GAGGGGCCCACCCGCGTACGGGGACCCGACATCCTCACCGTTGTCGCTCCCAGCGCGCCTACCGCGTCACCAAAGAGCGCGACCGGAACTACCGCCTACGTCACCGCGTAGTCAGGCCGCCAACACCAGGCGTGTGGGACGAGGAGTACATCCGTCTCCACCAGCACTTCGCTCTATATCTACTTCGACCTGAAGAAGTAGGTGCCGCGGGCGGTGCTGGGCGGCTGGGGCGGTGATGAACGATTGGGGGCCGCTGGTGGCGCTCTGGTCTTCGGTTCGGTTCGATTCTCGGCTTGCTTCTCGCCGTTCCCAGCGCGCCCTGGTCGCGCTGGGAGGACCTTCCCGCTCTCAAGCGGCCGCCGTTTCGGGCCGTTCGTCGAGGTTCCCCGGGCCGGCGCGTTGTCGCTCGGCCTCGCGGGTGAGGGCACTGATCTTGGTGGCGTTATGCGCCAGCACACCCCAGCCGCACCAGGTGGCGGCGCCGGTCTCGCCGTCGGTGAGGGTGCGCCGCCACCCGTAGTCGCGCTTGAGGCAGGAGATGCGGGCCTCGCTGCCAGTGCGCCACTTGACGAGCCGACGGAACGACCGGGTCCGCTGCACCTGTTGGCGGGCGGCGCCGGGGCGGCCCTTGCGCGGGATCACCACCCGCTTGACACCGAGGGCTTCGAGGCCGGCGTCGACGGCGGCTTCGCCGTAGCCGCGGTCGGCGGTGACCGTCCGCGGGGCCTTCCCGAACCGGACGGTGATGCGGGCGACCGCGGGCACGAGCATCGGCGCGTCCGCTGGGGTGCCGCGGTGGACCTCGTGATCGAGCACGATCCCTTCGACGTTGTCGACGACTTGGGCCTTGTAACCGAACTCGACGGGTTTGCCAAGCCGGCCCTTCACGATCGGGCGGGCATCAGGGTCGTGCAGCGACACGATCCGTGTCGCCCCGTCCGGGGTCTGACCGGCGAGCCGGAGACGGGTCTGGGCGGCGACCCGTTCGACGAGGGTGGCGGTGGCCTCGAGCTCGGCGAGGAGCGCCAGGGTCTTGGCCGTCGCCAGACCCCTGGCGCCGCGCAGGCCGCGCCGGGCGTTGACCGCAACGTGGCGGGCATCGGTCACGGTCCGACCGGCGAGGGCGACCATCTCCGCGTTCAACGCCGCCACCTCGGCCTTGGCGTCGTCGCTTCGGCGCCGCAGCCACGCGTTGATGTCATGGGCCCGGCGGCGGACCGAACGGGTCCGGTCCCGGAACGTTGTCCGCGACGCCAACCCCGTCGCCTTCACCTTCGCGCTCAACCGGGCCAGCTTCGCCACTCCCTTGGCCAGCAACCCGCTGTCGGTCGGATAGGCAACGTTGGCCTCGACCACCGTGGTGTCGGCCCGGACCCGGTCCAGGCGCACGAGCTTCTGCTCGTGCGCCTTCGCGAGCAGCGCCTCGTTCAACCCGTCGATCGCCTCGGTCCCGCACCGCTTGGTGATCTTCATCAACGTGCTCGGGTGTGGCACCGAGCCGTCGAGAGGCACCCGGCAGAACCGGCGCCACGCCAGGCTGTCCGCGACCTCGACACAGAGCGGTTCGAACCCCAGCCGGTACCGGTACTTGAGGAACATCATCCGCAAGTACGTCTCCATGGGGATCGACGGCCGACCGCGGGTCGGGTCGAAGAACGCCCGGAACGGCTCGAAGAACCGAGGATCGTCCAACAGCTCGTCGATCTCAGCCAGATCACCCGGCAGGCCCAACAGACACTGCGGGATGATCGCCTCCCACAAGGTCGGACCGTCGTTTACCGTTCGCAGCACGGCGATGCCTCCAGTTGTCGTCGCAAGCGTGACTGGAGGCATCGTCACATCATTCGGCCCCGAACGCGAGCACCCTCGACCCGCGAACACGCAGGTCACGACCCAACTCACGATCGACTATTTCAGGTCGAAGCAACTAGGAGATTCGAGCGGTGACGGTCTTGACCTGGCTGTACTCGGCGAGAGCGTCGAAGCCCTTCTCGCGGCCGAAGCCCGACGACTTGAACCCGCCGAAGGGAGTCTCGACGCCGCCGGCGAACCACTCGTTGATGAACACCTGGCCGGCGTCGAGCAGCGCCGCCATCCGGTTCACCAGGCCGACGTCGCGGCTCCACACCCCGGCGACGAGCCCGAAGTCGGTCCCGTTGGCCTTCTCCAGGGCGTCGGCTTCGTCGGAGAAGCGGATCATCGACAGCACCGGCCCGAAGATCTCCTCCTGGGCGATGCGCATGTTGTTGTCGACCTCGGTGAACACGGTGGGCTGCACGAAGTAGCCCCGGCGCAGGCGCTCCTCGTCGGGGATGCGCCCGCCCGTCGCCAACGTCGCCCCTTCGGCCTCGCCGATGGCCATGTACTCGCGGACCTTGTCGTACTGGCTGGCGTTGGCCAACGAGCCGAGGTCGGGGTCTTCGATCCCGGGGGCGACGGTGGCCGACTCGGCCTTGGCCACCATCCGCTCGACCATCTCGTCGTAGACGCTGTCCTGCACCAGCAGGCGGGAACCGGCCGAGCACACCTGGCCGGTCTTGAACGTGAAAGCGGTCCAGGCGCTGGCGGCGGCGGCGTCGAGGTCGGCGTCCTCGAAGACGATGTTGGGCGACTTGCCCCCCAACTCCAGCGTCAAGGGGATCAGCCGCTCGGCGGCCAGGCGCATGATGACCTTCCCGGTGGCGACCGAACCGGTGAAGGCGACCTTGCGGACGTCGGGGTGCTTGGCGATCGGCGTCCCCACCTCAGCCCCGGCACCCGGCACGATGTTGAGCACGCCGGCGGGGAGGCCGCACTCGACGGCGATCCTCGCCAGCTCCAGGGCACTCAGGGGCGTGTCCTCGGCCGGCTTGACCACGGCTGCGTTACCGACCGCCAGGCACGGGGCGACGCCTCGGGCGAACTGGTTGATGGGGGCGTTCCAGGGCAGCACGAACCCGACCACGCCGAAGGGGTCGTGACGGGTGTAGGAGAGGTACTTCGGCCCCAGCGGGATCACGTCACCGTGGAGCTTGTCGGCGCCGCCGCCGTAGAACTCGAAGTAGCGGGCGGCCGTCTCGATGTCGGAACGGGAGTGGCGCACCGTCTGGCCCATGTCCAGGGTCTCGAGATGGGCCAGCTCGGCTGCCTCCTGGCGGATGCGCCGAGCGATCTCGACCATGACCCGGCCCCGCTCGGCGGCGGTCGTGTCCCGCCAGCCGGGGAAGGCGGAGACGGCGCTGGCGACCGCATGGTCGACGTCGTCGGCGTCACCCTGGGCCACCTCGGCCAGGACCTCACCGTTGGCCGGGTCGCGGTCCTCGTAGTACCTGCCCTTGGGCTGCTTGATCTCCTCACCGTCGACGAACAGCCCGTACGTCTGCTGCATCCTGGAGCTCCCCTCGCGGCATCGGATCGCACGACCAGGCCCGCCTCTCGGGCGTGGTCCCGGACGGCCGGGAGTCATTGTGGTCGCAGGCCCCACCGACGGCAACCGCCGACGACACCGTCAATCGGCTGGGCCTGGCCCCGCTCCGGGTTCCCGGAAGGCGTCGAGGCCCCGTTGGACCGGGCCCAGGGCGGCACGGGCCGCCGGCGCCCCGCAGTACACCGCGGCCTGGAGCACCAGTTCCCCGATCTGGTCCTCGGTGACGCCGTTGCGGCGTGCGCCCTGCACGTGCAGCTCCAGCTCGTCGAGCCGGCCCAGGGCGATGAGCATGGCCACCGTGGCCAGCGATCGCATGGCCCGGTCGAGGCCTGGGCGTGCCCACACCTCTCCCCAGGCGCTGCGGCTCACGAGGTCGACGAACGACGCCACCAGACCAGAGGCGGCTGGCGCCGACGCGTCCACGTAGGCGTCGCCCAGCACCTGGCGGCGGACGCGGGCGCCGCGCTCTGCCGCGGTGCCGGCGAGGTGATCGAGCACTGCGGCCCCGAAGGCCGTGGGCCGCTCCACGCTGACCAGGTGGGCGGCGTGGGGTATCACGACGAGCCCGGCACCCTCGATCCCCTCGGCCAGCGCCAGGGCGGTGGCCGGCGGCGTCACCGGGTCGCGGTCGCCCACCACCACGAGGGTCGGGGCGGTGACCCGGCCGAGCTCGCCCCGCAGGTCGACGTCGCCCAGCGCGGCGCAACAGCCGGCGTACCCGTCAGCGGCGCAGGACGCCAACATCGCCGCCACCTCGTCGGCCACCTGCGGCTCAGCCTCGAGGAAGGCGGGCGTGAACCACCTCCCGAGGAGCGTGCCGAGCAGGGCACCAGGCCCTGCCGTCCGCACCGCGGCGGCCCGCTCGTCCCACGCCGCCGGCCCCCCGAAGTACGGGGCCGTCGACGACAGCACGAGCCGGTCGACCCGGTCGGCATGGTGGACGGCCACCCACATCGACACGACCCCGCCGAGGGATATCCCGCACAGCGAAGCCCGGTCGGCGCCGAGGTGGTCGAGAAGGTCGAGAACGTCGACGCCGAGGTCGGCCATCGTGTAGCGCCCGGGAGGGGCGGCGGTGCCGCCATGGCCCCGGTGCTCGGGGCACACGACCCGGAAGTGGGCGCTCAGCGCCGGCAGCTGGGGCCCCCACATCGCCCCGGTGGTGCCGAGCGAGCCCAGCAGCACCAGCAGAGGGCCGTCAGGGGGACCGATGACGGAGTGCTCGGGCACCATGGGCCCAGCCTTCCGTGGCTCCCCTCGACCATCAACTCGACCGGGGTGCGCCCCGGTAGGTCCCGAAGGCCCAGAGGTTGCCCTCGGGGTCAGGGACCGGATCGCGGCGATGGCGTCGATGTAGGTGACGCAGGGCCACACGGTGGGGCTGGGAACGGCGGGATCGGTCGCTGTCGTCGATGGGCCATCCTCACCCCGGCGCCGGCGCCGGGTCTTGGACGGCTGGGAGCTCCTCGGCCATCCACGTTGTGGGGCTGCACCCGGCCAGCACCCGCCATTCGCGGTTGAGATGGGCCTGGTCGTAGTAGCCCACCCGGACGGCAACATCGGCCAGGCGGGGGTGGTCCGGCCGCGCCAGCAAGCGCCGAGACCGCTCGAAACGCACCACCCGGGCCAGCGCTTTGGGCGACAGCCCGATCTCGCACCGGAACCGCTCGCCCAGATGGCGGCGGCTCCAGCCGAGCTCCCGGGCCAGGGCACCGACTTCGACTGCACCCCCGGTCGCCACCAGCCGGTCCCAGGCCAGCACTACCTCGGCCCGGGCCGGTGCCGACGAAAGCCGCGACGCCGCCGACAGCAGCGCCCGGTCGAGAGCGTCGAACCGTTCCGCCCAGGTGGGTGCCGTCGCCAGCCGGTCCACCAACGGGCCGGCGCGCCGGCCGAACAGGTCCTCGAGGCCGACGGCCAGGCCCGAGAGCTCACCGGCGGGCAGTCCCAGCAGGGAGCGGGCGCCGACGGGCGTGAGCTCGAGGGCGATCCCGTACTGGTTGCCGCCGTGCAGGATCATGGCCGGGCCCTCGTCGAGGCCGGCGACGAAGGCACCCAGGCGCATGGGCGGATGGCGGGGGTCGGGCATGGCGGCGATGTCGACCGGGTCGCCCAGGCTGATGACGAAGGTGAGATGGCGGCCGGGGAGGCCGCGGTGGACCCCGGGCGGGAACCCCTCGAAGCGGTACCCGATGTACTCCTCGACGGCGGAGCGCAACGGCGGTGCCGGCCGGCCGAAGGCGACCTCGCTGACCGTGTCCCGCACCCAGCCAAGGGTAGAGGTGCGAGGAGTGGGCGCACCGGGGGTGGAGCACGACGGAGCCGGCACGGCGCGCAGTATGTTCAGCGCCCATCGAACTCCCCCCGACGATCCATCCCATCACCTCGTGGTACCCGGGCGCCGTGTTCGCCGACCCGCCCGAAGTGACCCGCCACCCGAAGCTCGCCGGCGCCCGTGGCATCGCCCCCCAACTGGCCCTCGACGCCGACCGGGTCGAACACGCCGGTGTCGACCGCGGCCGGCTCGACCGGCTGGCGGCGGCGGGCCTCCATGCGGTCATGGCCCCGGCCGAGCTCGGCGGCGTGCCCGCCCCCGTGTACCGACGGATCGCCGAAGTGCTGGCCGGCGGCGACCCGACCACGTGGTTCGTGTGGTTCCAGCACAACCCCGTGTGCCGCCTCGTCGCCGGCAGCGACAACGAGGCGCTACGGGGCCGCTGGCTGGAGGCCCTGAGCCGGGGCACGACGCAGACGGCCGTCGCCTTCTCCCATCTACGCCGCACCGGCCGACCGCTGGAAGCGGTGCGGACCGAGCACGGATGGGAGCTCACCGGCCGTGCGGCCTGGTGCACCGGCTGGGGCCTGCTCGACACCGTGCTGGTGGGCGCGGTGACCGACGAGGCCGACGAGCGGGTGCTGATGTTCCTTGTCCCTCTGGCCGAGGGCAACGGCCTCACACCGTCGCCGGAGATGGCCCTCACCGCGCTGGCAGGTAGCCGCACGGTCGAGTTGCGCTTCGACGGCTATGCCGTCTCCGACGGCGACGTCGTGTCCCTGCAGGGCCGCGAGGCGTGGACGGAGGCGGACGCGGTCCTCAGCGCCAACGTGCAACCGTCGACCTTCGGCATCGCCGAAGCGGCTCTCGAAGGGCTGCACTACCAGGACCCCGATGCCGCCGAGATCCTGGGGTGGGAGATCGCCCGGTGCCGGGCCGAGGCCTACCGCCTGATCGACGAGGTCCCCGCCGAGGAGGAGCTCGACCGGCGCCTGGCGGTCCGGGCCGAGGCCCTTCTCCGCACCGTCGACATCACCTCGGCCTACGTGGCCTCGCTCGGGGGAATGGCCATGGAATCGGGTAACGACGCCGAACGCCTGGCCCGTGCCGCGCTCTTCCACCTCGTCTTCGCCCAGAGCGCCGCTGTGCGCGACGCCACCCTCAACGCCTTCTCCACCACGTCACGCATGATCCTCTAGGGCTCGGGCGACCGGCCGCCGATGCGGCCGAGCCTCGCCTGCGTGGCCGGGGAAGGCCAACGGCGGCCCCGGACGCGCCGCCGATGCGAGCGCCGGAGCGCCAGCGCAGGCGCGGCCAAACCCGGCCTGCGTGGCCGGGGAACGCCAACATCACCGCACCCAGGCCCGGACCCTGCTCAACGCCCGGCGGGGGGCATCGAGCGCCTCGCTGACCCGCCGCACCACCGGGTTCGTGCGGTGGGGAGCGCCGGGCCCGGCGGCACCGACGAACCAGTTCTGCTCGAGCGTCATGGGCCCGAGGGCGACCATCTCGGCCCACGACGGGTCGCGCCCGGTGGCGGCGAGGTACGCCGCCTGGGACGCCGCCGATCGCCCGACGCCGCCGCCGCAGTGGAGGTACACGGGGCCCTCGGCCCCCTCGATCGCCCGCACCAGGTGTTCGACGGTCGCCCGGGACGGGACGTGGCCGTCGGGAACGGGGAGCGCGACCCGGCCCATCCCGAGCGCGGCCAGGAACCCGACATCGTCGACGTGGGGGTCGTCGCTGCTGCCGGTGCGGAGGTCGATGACCAGCCGGACACCGCGGCCAGCGAGCTCGCGGTAGCCCGCCTCGTCGGGCTGGGCGCCGGCCCAGACCCGCTCGTCGACCCGGCGCAGGTTGTGGACCGAACCGGCCTCGTCGCTACGGGGATCGTGCCCGAGGGAACGGGCGATCAGCATCGCGGCGATCAACCCGATGTGAAAGATGGCGGTGACGGCGACGTAGACGATGGCGACGAGCCGGGCCCGCCGGAGCCACGACCGGGCCGGGGCGCTCGACGAGGGCGCCTCGGTGTTCAGGGCCGATGGTCCAGGCCGGCGTCGCCCACGCTCAGGCACGGGAACAGCGGGCGACGACGACGGCAACGACGATGGCGACGATTCTCACACGCCGAGCCCCTGCTGCTGGGTCAGGCCGCGGGCCGGGACCGACGGTCCGCCGAGGCGGGAAGAGGCGACGCCCTCAGTCGACCGGCAGGCCCAGCGATCTACCCGATCGCCGCCAGCACCCGAGCCGCGACCGTGCCCGGTGGGCCGTCGGCGTCCACGACGGCGGTGGCCACCTCGGCGTACAGCTCGGCCCGAGCGGCCATGGCGGCCGCACTCCCGAGGTCGGCCACCGCTGGTCGATGGGGCGCGGCCGCAGCCGCCACCCGGGAGGCGACCGTCGCCGGTGCGGCCTGCAGCCAGACGACGTGTTCGGCCTCGCCGAGCGCCTCGCCGGCGGCGGGGACGAGGACGACCGAGCCGGCAGCCGCCACCACGCTCGGGCCCGGCCGGCGCAGGGCCCACGCCAGCGCCTCGGCTTCGGCATAGTGGAGGACGTCGGCGCCGGCGGTGGCCATCATCTCGCGGGCCGACCGGCCGGCGCGGCGCTCGAGCACCTCGTCGTTGTCCACGAAGGGGCATCCGAGGAGGTGGGCGACCCGCCGGCCGACCGTGGTCTTGCCCACTCCCATGGGGCCGATGAGCACGAGGTGCCCCCGGAGCGCCTGGTCGGTCACCGCTCCAGCATCGCGTGGCATCCGCCGCGGTGACCGGGCGACCGGGCGAGCGCCAGCGAGCCGGGCGACGAAGGGGCCCCGGGGCGCAGCCCCCGAGCAAGAACGGTCAGGGTCCCACCACCTCGACCGCCGCGCCCCTGGCCCACTGGCCGAGGGCGGCGGCGTGGCGGCCGGGGGTGAGAACGAGGTGATGGTCGACGGCCAGGTCGAGGGCGGCGCCGGCCACCGCCTCGAGGGTCAGGGGGGCCCCCGTCAACGAACGGAACCCCGCGACCCAGCCGCGGGTCCCGTCGAAGCCGGGCCCCGGCCCCGGGACAACCTCGGCCTCGAAGGCGAACAGGCGGGCCCCGTGGCGGTCGAGCCGGGCCACGGTGACCGGGCCGGGGGCGAATACGAGGTCGGCGACCACACCCCGCATGCCGGCGCCGGCGACGTTGCGGCCGAGGGTCGAGTGGTCGATCCAGCGGGCGCCGTCGGGCCCGGCCAGGTGCACGGGGCTCCCGCCGCAGTGCCACAACAGGGCGGTGCCCGATGCCGGGTCGATGGTGGCGATGTCGAGGAGGGCCGCGCCCCGGCTCGACAGGGCCGACAGCAGGGTCATGGTGGCGGCGCCGAGGACGTCACCTTCGCATGCCACCGGCACCGCTTCGGTCTCGTCCAGCCACGAGAACGCCAGCCCAGGGTGGATGCCCATCCGGTCCTGGAATTCGGGCCAGTCGCTGACCGCCAGTGCGTCGAGTTCCCGGCCCCGGGCGAAGCGGCGCAGCGCGAGGAAGACCGCGGCGCTGGCGGTCAGGTCGTCGTCGCTGGTTGTCACCCGGCCCCGGGCACCGGCGCGCATCTCGGCCACCGTGGTCCCGACGTCGGCGGCGCCGTCGGCCAGCAGCTCATCCGCGGTCGCGATGACCGCGCCGAGACCGTGGCGCTCGACCGTGCACCCGTGCCGGGCAGCCAGCGCGGCGTGGTCGACCTCGAAGGGGAAGAACGAGGGCGCGATCCCGCCCACGAGGCCGATACGGGCCGAACGCAGGCTGCGGTGGCACCGGGCGGCGCCGACGGCAGCCGCCAGCGGCGCGGTGAACCACGGCCCTTCCTCGAGCCCGAAGCACCACGACACCGCCAGGTCGGGCCGGTCGAGGGCGGCGATGCCGGCGCCCAGGTGCATGGAGACGAACCCATTGAGCGGTATGCCTCCGTCGAAGCGGGGTTCGGGCAGCGCCCACAGCACGAGCCGGGGGGCGAGGGCGACGACGGCCCGGGTGACGTCGCCCATGGCGAAGGTGGCGTGCTGCAACACGATGAGATCGGCACCCTGGTCGAGCAGGCGGAGGGTGGCGGCCCGGGCCCCGACGCCGTCGACGACCGGCTCGGGCTCGGCCACGACCCGCGCTCCCATCCCGGCGGCGTGCGCTTCGAGGGCTGCGATCGAGCGGGCCACGACGTCGAAGTCCGAGGCCAGGTACGTGGGCAGGTGGCCTGCGAGGTAGCCGACGGTCACCGGCCGGGCCCGGCGTTCGCTCACAAGGGCACCGAGTGGCGTTCGACGGTGGCTCGCAGCGCCCGCATCCGGGCCAGGCCGACGCTGTCGAGCCACCACCGCAGGCCCTGTTCGCCCTGGGTGGCGAACGCCTCCAGCCCGTCGGCCCACAGCGCCCGGCCGACCAGCACGCCGCAGGCCCCCGTCGGGCCCAACGTCTCGAGCCGGTCGAGCAGAGCCTCGAGGGTGGTCGAGCCCCCCAGGTACACGAAGGGAAGCCCGCCACAGGCGTCGGCCTGGACGCGGGCGGCGTCGGCTGACCACGGGATGTTGACCTTGAGCAGGTCGGGATGTCGGGCCGCGCCCCAGCGGGCGGCGCCGGCAAGGTCCCCGGGCTTGTTGAGGTACGGCTCGAGCACCACCGGCAGGCTCACGTCGAGCGCCGCCCGCACGACCTCGTCGACCGCGCCGGGGTCGTCGTCGGGCCCCTTCCACAGGACGTAGTACTTGACCGCCACCGCGCCCGCCTCGGCGATGGCCTCTACTCGCCGCTGCGCCCCGCCCCGGGCCGGGTCGGGCTCGAACCCGCCCATGAGCCCGCAGCCGGGGGCGACGACGGCGGCGCAGGCGGCGAGGCTGGGCTCGTCGACGAGCACGGTGCTGGCCACCGTCGACATCGCCTCGACGAACAGGACCTTGGCGACCTTGCCCCCTTCGCCGGCGAAGGGGGCAAGGTGGTCGAGGGCCAGCCCGGTGATGAGCCCCCGGTCGTCGGCGAGAGCATCGAGCTTGCCGTGCATGGCGGCTCCAGCGCCCTTCTCGCCAGGGACCGGCCCCGTCATGGGTGCGGGAAGAAGGGGGCGTCGCACGGCGCCGCCCACAGTCGGCGGACCTCGGCGTCGGTCCGGGCCAGGGACACCGAGAGCCCGGCGGTGTCCTGGGTAGTGACGAACGTGCCCACCAGGGGACGGAAGGGCTGCAGCCCTCGCTCGCCCAGCAGGCGGTCGACGCAGCGGTAGGAGACCAGCAGTTCGCCCAAGGTGGTCGCCCCGAAGCCGTTGACGAGCACGAGCACCTCGTCGCCCGCCTCGAAGGGCTGGTCGTCGAGCAGCGTGGCGACGACGTGGCCGACGACGTCATCGGCCGAAGTGAGCTCGATCTCGAAGGACCCGCCGTCGCCGTGGACGCCGCTACCGACCATGGCCCGTCCTTCGGGCACCTCGGTCGTGCGCGCCCCGGTCAGCGGTGAGATCCCGCCGCCCAGCGTCACCGCCAGCGTCGACGTGCCCGACAGAAGGAGCTGGCCCAGCGCGGCGAGGTCCCGCAGGCCCATGCCCTCCTCGGCCGCCGCTCCCAGCACCTTGTAGGCGAAGGTCGTGCCCGGGCCGCCCCGGCGTTCGTGACGCCGTTCGGGCGGGGTACTGGCGACGTCGTCGCCCATCTCCAGGACCACCACGTCGTGACCGGCCACCCGGGCCAACTCGGCCGCCATGCGCCCGTTGAGCACGTCGCCGGTGTGCCGGCTCACCAGGAGCAACACGCCGGCGCCGTGGTCGGCGGCGGCGATGGCGGCCAGCGCCACCTCCGGTGGCGGGGCAGCGAAGACGTCGCCGACGGCGTTGGCGTCGAGCAGGCCCCGGCCGACCCAGCCCATGGCGATCGGCTCGTGGCCGGACCCGTTGCCGATGGCGAGCCCGACGATCCCCTCGGGCTTGCGCTGGGCCCGCACCACCACCCGGGGATGGGGGCCTCTCGTCACCCGGTCGCGATGGGCAGCCACGTAACCGTCGATCATCTCGTCCACCAGGTGGTCGACGTGGTTCAGGAACTTCCGCACATCGCCTCCACCATCAACGCCACCGTGTGCGCCCCGGGGTCCGCCGTGCCCCGGCCCCCTTCCGGGCTGGAAGCGGCTCGCCCCTTGCGGGCGCTCAGGGCGGCGGTGGCGGCGGCACCGGTCCGGGCCGCGGCTACCGCGTCCTCGCCCCGGCGAAGGGCCGAGATCGCGGGCACGAGGGCGTCGAGCAGGGTGCAGTCACCCGGCGCCGCCCCCCCGAGCTCGGTCACCCGGGAGCTCCCGGCGTCGAGCGCGTCGGCGAGGTCGGCCCCGGCGCCCATGGCCTCCCCGGCCACGATGAGGCAGGAGCCCAACAAGGGACCGATGGCCCCGCCGGCGGCGCCGACGAAGGCCCTCCCGGCGGCGACCAGGCGCTCGGCGGGCGCTACCGGACCGAGCCGGTCGACCGCCGATACCGCTGCGGCCAGGCCCCGGGACACCGTGGTGCCGTGGTCACCGTCACCGGCGACGGCATCGAGGCGGTCGAGGTCGTGGCGCTGCGCGCCGACGAGAGCGGCGAAGCGGTTCACCCAGTCCGGCGTCAGCGGGACGCTACCCACCCCCGCTGTCTCCGGGGGCCCTGGCCGGGCCCGTAGCTGCGAGCCGGTCACGGACGAAGGCGAGCCCGGCGGCGGCGGCGGCGGTCGGGTCGGTCTCGATCGCTCGCCAGATGCGGAGGTCGGCGCTCACCGCCAAGCCCGCCTGGACGAAGAGCTCGAGGCCGAGCCAGCCGTCGTAGCCGGCGTCGTCGAGCCCGGCGAATACGTCGTCCCAGTCGATGTGGCCGTGGCCCGGAGCGCCCCGGTCGTTGTCCACCAGGTGCACGTGCACCAGCCGGTCGCCGGCGGCGGCGAGGGCGCCCCGGATCGAGCGTTCCTCCATGTTCATGTGGAACGTGTCGAGGTGGACCCCGACGTTGTCGGCCCCGCTGGCCTCGGCCAGGGCGACGGCCTCGGCGGCGGTGTTGACCAGGTCGGTCTCGAAGCGGTTGACGGCTTCGATGCCGAGGGTGACGCCACGTTCGGCGAAGCGGGGGGCAACCTCGCCCAGGGCATCGGCGGCGCGGCCCAGCCGGCCGGCCCGGTCGCCCGAAGACGCCCCACCCCAGGGGGCGTAGATGACCCCGGTGAGGGTGTCGGCGCCGGCCGCCGCAACCGTGTCGGCGGCGGCCCGGAGATGTTCGATGCCGGCGGCCCGGACCACGGGGTCGGTGCTGGAGACGTCCTGTGCGGCCGACAGCCCGGTCGTGCACCGCAGCTCGATGCCGCAGTCGCGGGCCACCGTGCTCAGGGCGCCGGCCGCCGGCCCGTCCAGCCCGAGCAGCGACGCCTCGGCCCCGTCGAAGCCGAGCTGGGCCGCCCGCTCGACGTGGGGAGCGAGGTCCTCCCCCCAGCGCTCGACCCACAGAGCCGTGTGGACGCCGATGCGCATCACGTCATCCTGGCAGACGGGGCCGGCGAGGCCCGGCCCGTGGCGGACAGCAGAACCGTTCCCGCCGCCGCCCCGGTCGCAGCCGGGGGAAGCCACGACCCGGAGCGGTGGTTCCCGCCGGTAGCGCAGCATGGCGGGCCTGTGTTTCCTGCGGTTTTCGGCACGGTGGCCATGCGCCGTCGCGTCCATGAACGTTCATCGGTTTGCGGGGGCGGGGCCCACGCCCGCCAGCAGGGGCGTCGGATCTGTGGCTCCGCCCCCTACGGCGCCGGCCGAGTGCTCCATGATGCGACGGCTGATCGCCCTGCCGGCGTCCCCCGGCCCCAGAACGGTGCCCGGCCCAGCTCCGCTGGTGCTGCGGCGCCCGCACCGAGAAGTAGGCCCCCAATGACCAGGTTCCCCGCCATCGACCCCGAACACCGGCTGGCGCTGCTGGCGCCGCCCGACCCCACGGCCGGCCCGCTCGACGTGGTCATCGACACCGACCCGACCAACGAGATCGACGACCAGTTCGCCATCGTGTGGGCCTTCCTCCGCCCCGACCGGGTGAACGTGGTGGGCCTGACCGCTTGCCCCTACAGCTTCGACCCGCGGCTGTTGCTCGGCGCCGGTGCGACCGCCCTCGACCGTCGCCGCTGGCACGCCGGCCTCGCCGCCACCGGGACGACTGCCGACGAGCTGCCGGCCGTCAGCACCGCCGAGGGAGCCGAGAACTCCCGGCGGGAACTGGTCCGCATCTGCGATCTGATGGGTGCACCGGTCGACCTCGTCGCCGCCGGCGCCGATCGCTACCTGCCCGGCCCCGATGAGCCCGTCCCCAGCCCAGCGGCCGAGCGGATCATCGACCTGGCCCGCGCCCGGGGCGCCGACGACGGCCCCCTGCACGTCGTGGGGATCGGGTGCGCCACCAACATCGCCTCCGCCCTGCTGTTGGCGCCCGACATCGTCGACCGTGTCGTCGTGAACTGGACGGCCGCCTACCCGTCGTTCTGGCCCTATCCCAACGTCAGCTACAACATGGCCCAGGACCTGCATGGCTCACGGTTGCTGTTCTCCTCGGGCGTTGCCCACGTCTACCTGCCGGGCTACTACGTGGGCGAAGAGCTACGGGTCACGTTGCCCGAGGTCGAGGCCTTCGTCGCCGGGCGAGGGCCGGCCGGCGACTACCTGGCCGACATCTACCGCCGGCACGGAGGCCCGCAGCACCGGCCGGGCCGGTCGAAGGTGATCTGGGACCTGATCAACATCGCCTGGCTGGTCGAACCCCGTTGGTTGTCCACCGAGCTGGTGCCCGCACCGGACCTCGACGACGACCTCCGGTGGGTGCACCCCGCCGGTCGCCACCTCATGCGGGAAGCCGTCGACGTCGACCGCGACGCGGTGTTGGGTGATCTCTACGCCTGCCTCGAAGCAGGTCACCCTGGGCCGGGCCGGCTGGCGCCGTAGCGCTCCCGCAACTCGGCCTTGGCCACCTTGCCGTTGGTGGTCCGGGGGAGGGCGTCCACGAAGCGGACGAGGCGGGGCGAGGCGTAGGGGGCGTAGCCGGCGCTGACGTAGCGCCGCACCTCGTCGACGCCGAGGTGGGCGCCGGCCTCGAGCACGGCCACCACCGCGACCGCTTCGCCGCCGGCCCGTTCGGGGATGCCGAACACGGCCGCTTCGGCGACGGCGGGATGCTCGGCCAGGAGACGTTCGATCTCGGCCGAGAACACCTTGTGCCCGCCCCGGTTGATCATGTCCTTGGCCCGGTCGAGGACCCAAACGAATCCTTCGCCGTCGACCCGGCCGATGTCGCCGGTGGCGAACCAGCCGGCGTCGTCGATGGCGGCGGCGGTGGCCCCCGGGTCGTCGAAGTAGCCGGTCGTCACCAACGATCCCCGCACCCGTAGGTGCCCAGGGTCACCGGTCGCCACCGCAACGCCGTCGTCGTCGACGACCTCGACCTCCATGCACGGCAGCGGGCGGCCCACCGAACCCGGGTGTCGCCGCATCTCGTGGTCGAACAGCATGGTGGCCGGCGAGTGCGTCTCGGACAGGCCGTAGATCTCGAGCAGCCGGGCCTGGGGGACCTTGGCCCTGAGGTCGGCCAGGACCGGCGCCGGCATGGGCGCCCCCCCGGAGGCAGCCAGCCGTAGCGGTAGCGCGGGCCCTTCGAAGCCGGTGACCCGGAGGAGCATGGCCCACAGGGACGGTACGCAGTACAGGTAGGAGATCTCCTGCTCGGCCACCACCGCCGCCACCACCCCCGGCGACGGGTCGGGGAACAGCACGCAGCGGGAGCCGTCGAGCAGCGCCGGCAGCACGTGGGCGTGCAGGGCCGAGATGTAGGACAGCGGGAACACGACGCCGTGGACGTCCTGTCCGGTGAGCTGCAGCACCCGCCGGTACGACAGGCCGCTGTGCACGCTGCAGCGGTGCACGACCAGGCTGCCCTTGGGGCGCCCGGTGGTACCGCTGGTGTACACGATGGCGAAGGCGGCGTCCTCGGGCGGGCGATCGGTGCTGTGCCGGTAGCGCCAGGCGCCGGCAGCCACCGTACCCACGATGTCCTCGGCGCCCCCGACGGCGGCTCCGGTGCCGCTTGCCGCCGCCTTCAGGGGGGCGCGGAAGGCCTCGGTGGCGAGGGCGAGGCGGCTGCCGCTGTGGCCCAGCTGGTAGGTCCACTGCTCGGCCGCCAGACGGGGGTTGAGCCCGACCATCACCAGCCTGGCCCGGGCGGCGGCGAACAGGGCGACGGCCAGTTCGAGACCGTTGGGGGCGACCACCGCGAACCGCTCGCCGGCGCTCAGGCCGTGCTCTTCGGTGAGGCGGGCAGCCGCCGCCTCGACCAGGCCGGCGAAGGCGTCCACGGCCACGGTCCCGGCCGCGGTGGTGAACAGCGGCCGGTCGGGATGGAGGCGCACGGCCCGGTCCAGGACGTCGACGATGGTCGGCGGCCGGTTGGAGTAGGACAGGGCCGTCCCGCCCAGCCACCGCTGACGTTCGACGACGCCGACGAGGTCGGCGCCAGGGGTGTCGACCAGCGAGTCGAACGGCACCGTCACGTCGTCGGATGGTACGTGGTGGGACCTTTGCTTCAACAGGACTTGAAACGCTGGCGGGCAGGGCCCAAGCTGCGGCCCCGTTTCTGCCATCAAGCTGGAGGGGCCCATGCGCCGGCCGGTCATCTCGCTGTTCCTCGTGGTTGCCCTGCTCGGTCTCGCGTCGTGCGGGAGCGACGACCCCGAGCCCACCGCCAGCGGGGGGTCGAGCGACTCCAGCGACTCCGGCGCCAGCTCGCCGGCGCCGGTCGACGGCGATCTCGACGTCGGTGACTTCGAAGCCGTGAAGACGGCGGCGCGGGGCCAGACCGTCAACTGGTACATGTACGGCGCCGACGACGAGATCAACCAGTTCGTCAACGGCTTCGTCGCCGACGCCCTGGAAGAGGAGTACGGCGTCACCCTCAACCAGGTGAAGGTCACCGACACCGTCACCGTGGTCGACAAGGTCCTGGGCGAGAAGGCGGCCGGGCGCACCGACGACGGCACGGTCGACGCCATCTGGATCAACGGCGAGAACTTCGCCACCGGCCAGCAGGCCGACCTGTGGGAGTGCGGCTACCCGGAGACGCTCCCCAACGCCCGTTACGTCGACTTCTCGGTCCCGGCCATCGCCACCGATTTCGGTGTGCCCGTGGAAGGGTGCGAGTCGCCGTGGCAGCAGGCCAACTCGGCGCTGGTCTACAACAGCGATGCCCTCGGGGCCGACGACGTGAAGTCGCTCACCGCGTTGGAGACGTGGGCCCAGGCCAATCCCGGTCGGTTGGCCTACCCGGCGCCGCCCGACTTCACCGGGTCCATGGCCGTCCGCACGTTCTTCTACGACAGCAACGGCGGCCCCGACGCCTTCCTCGGCCCCTTCGACGAGGCCAAATACGCCCCGGCGGCCCAGAAGACCTGGGACCGTCTCAACGCCCTCGAGGCCGCCCTCTACCAGAGCGACGCCTATCCCCAGGGCCAGAAGGACGTGGAGCGGCTCTTCGGGGAGGGCAGCATCGACGCCTACCTGACCTACGGCCCGGGCGGGGTGTCGGCCGAGGTCGAGAGCGGGACGTTCCCGGCCAGCACCCGCACCGCCAAGTTCGAGAACGGCAACATCGGCAACTACAGCTTCCTGGCCGTCCCGGCCAACGCCGCCAACAAGGCGGCCGGCATCGTGCTCGCCAACGTGCTGCTCTCCCCCGAGGCCCAGGTCGAGCTGTACAAGATCGCCGGTAGCTTCCCCGCCGTCGACCTCGACACCCTCCCCGCCGAGGCGGCGGCGGTGTTCGAGACGCCGACCTCCCCTGCGGTCCTGCCCCTCGCGTCGCTGCTCGCCAAGTCGTTGCCCGAGCTGCAGCCCGACTACCTGACGAGGATCGAAGAGGACTGGACCGCCAACGTTCTCCAGAAGTAGCGCTCCCTCGGGGGCGCTTCGCCCGGGCCGGGCGGAGCGCCCGCCAAGAGCAGCGAACGCCGCCGCCGGCAACGTCGCGGCGGTCGGTGCCCCGAGGCCTGCGGATCGCGCTGCTGCTGGCCCCGGGGCTCGTCGTCGTAGCCGTGCTGTTCCTCGGTGGCCTGGTGATGGCGGTGGCCCAGAGCTTCGGCTACCAGCCCTTCCTCGACCACTCGGTGCTGTCGGCCGACGCCTACCGAGCCATGACCGCCGACCCGGCAGTCAGGGCGTCGACGGTGCTGACGCTACGGCTGGCGCTGGTGTCGACCGGGGTGGCGGCCGTTCTCGGCGTGGTCGTCGCGCTGGCCGTCTACCGCCTGGAGCGAGGCCGGCGACTGGCGAGCGCCGTGCTCCAGTCGACGCTGCCGGTACCGCACCTGGTGGGGGCGTTGACGATGCTGCTGTTGCTGCAACCGTCGGGGTTCGTCTCCCGCCTGGCCCACGCCGTCGGCCTGTCTGACTCGACGGCGACGTTCCCGATGCTGGTGCACGACCGGTGGGGCTGGTCGATCATCGCCGAGTACGCCTGGAAGGAGGTCCCCTTCGTGGGGATCGTGGTGCTGGCGGCGCTGTCGAGCGGGGTGCGCGAGCTCGAGGACGTCGCCCGCACCTTGGGGGCCAACCCGTGGCACCGTTTCCGGCTGGTGGTGCTGCCTCTCATCCTGCCGGGCGTGCTGGCCACGTCGATCATCGTGTTCGCCTTCACCTTCGGCAGCTACGAGGTGCCCAACCTGCTCGGCCGCCAGTTCCCGGCGACGTTGCCGGTCGTCGCCTACGACTTCTATGCCGACACCGACCTCGGCGCCCGGCCCCAGGCGATGGCGATCAGCGTGTGCATCGCGCTGCTCGTGGGTGCCCTGGTCGCCGCCTACCTGGCGCTGGCCGAGCGGGTCGTGCGCCGCTCATGAACCGATGGGCGGTACCCCGAGCGATCGGCGTGGGCCTCGTCGCCCTCGGGCTGCTGGTCCCGTTCGTGCCGCTCGTGGTCACCGCCGTCAGCGGGCCGTGGCGGTACCCCGCCCTCGTCCCCGACCGGTTCTCGGGACGGGGCATCGACCTGCTCACCGATCCGAGCTCCGACGTGTTCACCGCGCTGGTCAACTCGGTGGTCATCGCCTCGGCGGTGGCGGTGGTGGCCGCCATCATCGGGTTGGCCGGCGGGCGGGCGCTGGGCATGTACCGGTTCCGGGGCAAACGGCTGGTGCAGTTCCTGTTCCTCGCCCCCGTGATCGTCCCCGGCTTCGCCGTCACCCTCGGCATCCACATCTTCTTCGTGCGCTACGGGCTCGCCGACACCGTCGTCGGCGTGGTGCTCGTGCACCTGGTCCCCACCATCCCCTACGTGACGCTGGTGATGGGAGCCAGCTTCGCCAACTTCGACCCCGCCTACGAGGACCAGGCCCGGGTGCTGGGGGCGGGCCCGGTGCGCACGTGGTGGTCGGTGACCCTGCCCGCGGTCCGGCCCGGGCTGGTGGTGGCGGCGTTCTTCGCCTTCCTCATCTCCTGGAGCGAGTACATCCTCACGTTGCTGATCGGCGGGGGAACCGTGAAAACCCTGCCGCTGGTGCTCTTCGCCTACATCGGCCAGGCCGACCTGACCCAGGCGGCGGCGGTCTCGCTGGTGTTCATCGTGCCTCCCCTGCTGCTCGTGGTGGGCACGTCGCGCTACCTCACCGGCTCACAGAGCGGCGTCGTCGGCCTCGGGCGCCTGTGATGTCGTCGCCGGGCCCCCACACCCCCATCGGGCCCCGACCGACCGCCACCGACGACCGCGCCCACCGAGCAAGCCGGGACCGTCAGGCGGCAACCGCGGTCACGGTGCGGAGCCTGGTCAAGAGCTACGGCGCCGACGCCCCCCGGGTGGTCGACGACGTCGACGTGGACATCGCCCCGGGCACGCTCACGGCCCTGGTGGGACCGTCGGGCTGCGGCAAGACGACGACGCTCAAGATCATCGCCGGCCTCCTGCGGCCCGACGCCGGCGACGTCCGCTTCGACGACCGGGTCGTGACCGCGGTGCCGGCCGAGCGGCGGCGGGCGGCCATGGTGTTCCAGAAGCCGCTCCTGTTCCCCCAGATGACCGTGGCCGAGAACGTCGGGTTCGGGCTACGGGTGCGGGGCGGTGACCGTCGTCTCCGCCGGCGCCGCGTCGCCGAGCTGCTCGACCGGGTTCGGCTGCCGGGCCTGGAGGACCGCCGGGTGGGCGAGCTGTCGGGAGGCCAGGAGCAGCGCGTCGCGTTGGCCCGGGCACTGGTGATCGAACCCGACGTCCTCCTCCTCGACGAACCGCTGTCGCAGCTCGACGCCGCCCTCCGGGTCGAGATGCGCGACCTGGTGCGCTCCATCCAGAAGGACCTTGGGGTCACCACGCTGTTCGTCACCCACGACCAGGACGAGGCCGTGATCCTGGCCGACCATGTGGCGTTGATGCTGGACGGCTCGATCGCGCAGTACGGCGAACCTCGATCGTTCTACGAACAACCGGCGTCCCTGGCCGTGGCCCGCTTCTTCGGCGCCCGCAACGAAGTTCCGGGACGGGTCGACGCCGGGTGGTTCCGGGCCGCCTTCGGCGGCGTCCCCCTGGCCCCCGGCACACCCGACGGACCGGGGGTGCTGGTGGTACGGCCGGAGACGATCACGCTGGCCCCCGCCCTCGGCCCCGACGTGACGGGCGCCGACGGACGGGCGACGGTGACGGGCCGGGTCATCGAGCTCCGCTACCTCGGCACCCGGGTGGCGGCGATCATCGAGGCATCCGGTATGGCCCTGCACGTGGACGCGCCGCCGTCGGTCTCGATCGCCCTCGGCGAAGCGGTGTCGGCATCCTGGCCGCTGGCGGCGGCCACCGTGTTCCCACCGGCGGGGCCCGAGGGAGGACCTGCGCTGCCAGCGCGGCGAGCGCTCCCGGCCGACGGTGGCGAGCGCCAGCTCGCCCGGCGGCGATGGGTGTGGGGCGCAGCCCCACGGGAACACTGAGCCGTGACCCCGACCGTCACCCTTCCCGCCGGGCCCCGCGGCCTGTTCATCGACGGCGTCTTCACCGACGCCGCCGACGGCGCCTCGCTGGCGACCACCAACCCCTCGACCGAGGCCGCGCTGGCCGAGGTTGCCCAGGGCGGTCCGGCCGACGTCGAACGGGCGGTCGCCGCCGCCCGCCGTGCGCTCGAGGACGGCCCCTGGCCCCGGTTCACCCCGGCCGAACGGGGGCGCCTGCTGTGGCGCATCGGCGATCTGGTCCTCGCCCACGGCGACGAGCTTGCCCTCGTCGACAGCCTCGACAACGGCAAACCCCTCCACAGCGCCCGTCACGTCGACGTGCCCCTGGCCGCCGACATGTTCCACTACTACGCCGGGTGGGCGACCAAGCTCGACGGCCGCACCATCGACCTGTCGACGCCCTACGACCCCACCGGCCACTTCCACGCCTACACCCGGCGCGAACCGGTGGGGGTCGTCGGCCAGATCATCCCGTGGAACTACCCGCTGCTGATGGCGACGTGGAAGCTGGCGCCGGCCCTCGCCACCGGGAACACGGTGGTGCTCAAACCGGCCGAGCAGACCCCGCTGTCGGCCTTGCGGCTGGCACAGCTGTGCGCCGAGGCGGGCCTCCCGCCGGGCGTGGTCAACGTCGTCAACGGCATCGGTGAAGTCGCCGGCGCGGCATTGGCATCGCACCCCGGCGTCGACAAGGTCGCCTTCACCGGCTCGACCGAGGTGGGCCGGCTCATCCTCGCGGCCGCGGGCGGCAACCTGAAGCGGCTCACGCTGGAGCTGGGGGGCAAGTCCCCCAACATCGTGTTCGACGACGCCGACGTCGCCGCCGCCATCGCCGGGTCGGCCTCGGCCATCTTCGGCAACCACGGCCAGTCCTGCAGCGCCGGCTCGCGCTTGCTGGTCCAGCGGTCGCGCTTCGACGAGGTCGTCGCCGGCATCGCCGAACGGGCCGCCGCCATCCGCCTCGGCGACGGCCTCGACCCGTCGACCGAGATGGGACCGCTGGTCTCGGCCGAACAGCAGGAACGGGTGCTGGGCTACGTGGCCGGCGGTATCGGCGCCGGCGCCGAAGCTGCCGTCGGCGGCGGCCGCCACGGGGACCAAGGTTGGTTCGTGCAACCAACCGTGCTGGTCGGTGCCCCGCTCGACTCGGCGGTGGTACGAGAGGAGATCTTCGGGCCGGTGTTGGTGGCCCACCCGTTCGGCTCCGAGGCCGAGGCGATGGCGATGGCCGACGCCGGAGACTACGGGCTCGGCGCCGGCCTGTGGACCTCCGACGTGTCCCGCGCTCACCGGGTCGCCGCCCGCCTGAGGGCCGGCACGGTGTGGGTCAACTGCTACAACGTCAGCGACTCGGCGTTGCCCTTCGGCGGTATCAAGGCGTCGGGCTGGGGCCGTGAGATGGGCCAGGAAGCCCTCGACGCCTACACCGAGACCAAGGCCGTCTGCATCCAACTCTGAGGCCCGGCGACGGTCCGGTCCTCTCGGACCGGCCCAGGACCGAGGCCCCAGGCGAGGGGGCGGCGGGGAAGCGAGGCCCGAAGAAACGGCCCCGCCAAGTGCCGCTCCGACCACTGTGAACCGGCCGTGGCGCGTTTAGCGTCCCGGCATGAAGACGATCACACCTGGGTTGGCCGTCTGCATCATCGCCGTCGGCGTGGCCGTGGTAGCGGCGGTCGTGGTGCCCGGCGCCGAGAGCGGGCGGGCCGCGGTGGGCGACACCGCGTCGACGGTGGCGATCGAGGACTTCGCCTACAGCGCCACCCCCGTCCCCGCCGGTGCGATGGTCCGGGTGACCAACGTCGACGCCTCGTCGCACACCCTCACCGCCGACGACGGTGCCTTCGACAGCGGCGTGGTGACGACGGGGGCCGACGGGACCTTCACCGCTCCGGGCCAACCGGGCGAGTACGGCATCGTGTGCACCATCCACCCGTTCATGTCGGGCACCCTCGTCGTCGCGTCGGCCTGATGGGGCCGAGCAGCCAAGCCCTCGATCGTCGGAGCTCGACGGCCCTCATCGCCATCTTCGGCGCCGGCGCCGCCACCGCAGTGGCCCTCGGTGCCTACGGCCGGGTGCACGACCCAGCCAACCGGGCCCTGTTCACGCTCGGCTTCACCGCGATGCCGAACATGAAGATCTGGCTCGGCACCATCGCGCTCACCTTCGCAGTGACCCAGGTGTTGACCGCCCAGTGGATGTACGGGCGCCTGCCGGGGACGGGCACGGCGCCGGAGTGGGTCGCCCCGGTCCACCGCGCCGTCGGTGCGGTGGCGTTCCTGTTCACGGTGCCGGTGGCCTTCCATTGCCTGTGGTCGATCGGTTACGGCAACCCGTTGGGCGAGGACAGCGGGGACCTGCGCCGCAACATCCACTCCTTCGTGGGCTGCGTGTTCTACGGGGCGTTCGTGTCCAAGATGCTGGCGCTGCGGTCCCGCCGGCTCCCCGGCTGGACGCTGCCCGTCACCGGCGGGGTCCTGTTCGGCGCACTGGTGATCCTCTGGGTGACGTCGGCCTTGTGGTGGTTCACCAACGTCGAGTTCCCCGCCTTCTAGATCTGCTCGGTCCCGAGAAGGCTTGACGTTGTGACAGTTCCGGGACCGAGCAGATGCCGACCGAGCGACCGCCAGGGAGCCGGGCGGCGTTGGGGGCCGGGGGGGCGCAGCCCCCCAGCTAGTGTCCCGTCCGCTTGGTCCGTTTGCGGCCATCGGTCTGCTCACGTCGCCAACACGGAGAGGGCCACGTCGAAGAGGGCGTCGTTGGCCGCCTGCTGGGCGGCGCGCTCGTGCTCCTCGAAGGGGTCGAGCCAGCTGCGGCCGCGCAGGAGCTCGTCCCAGACCCACAGGCACGCCGCCGCCCGCAGCCCTGCCCACCGGGCTGCGCTGAGCACGGCCGAGGTCTCCATGTCCACGGCGAGGTGGCCGCCGGCCCGCCACGCTTCCACCAGCTCGGGGGGCTGGCGCAGGAGGACCTCGCTGGTCACGTGGCGGCCCTGGTGCACGGTGAAGCCCCGGCGCCGCCACTCGTCGGCCATCGCCGTCGCCAGGCCGGGGTCGGCCTCGACCTCGCCGCCGAAGCCGTAGTACGCCGACGCGCCCTCGCCGATGGTGACCGGGCCGGGCACCACGACGTCGCCGGTGGCGACCCCGGGCTGCAGCCCGCCGCACGAGCCGATCTGCACGACCAGGGGCCGGGCCACCTGGGCCAGGAGGTGGACGGGCTCCACCGCCCGGGCGGCGCCATAGGCGCAGCCGTAGACCACGGGACGGTCGCGGAAGCGCCCGCTGTGGAGGCCGGGGCAGTCGAGCTCGCGGGCGCCGTCGAGGTGCACCAGGCGGCGGGCGTAGGCGTCGCGCTCCCACCACGTCCCTTCGAGCACCAGCAGCTCGGGGTCCTCGCCCGGGCGCAGCCCCATCGCCGTGCGCCAGTCGTCGGCCGTCATCTTCTCCATCGGCCATGACCGTAGGCTGCGGCTTGAATATCAATCGTCATTGAAATAGAAAGTCGGGCGCGGGGTTGCGTCGCCGGCCACGCAGGCGCTCTCGGCCGCCGGCGGTGCGGCGCTCGTACCGGCGAGAACGCTGCCCGTCGACCAACCGAGAGGGTCTGGCATGACCAACCAAGAGGGTCCCTTGAACGCACACGAAGCCCCCTTCGATGTGGTGATCGTCGGCGCCGGCCCGGTCGGCCTCGACGCCGCCCTGGCCGTAGCCGACGCCGGCCTCACCTTCCGGGTGCTCGAGGCCGCCGACCACGTGGGCGGCAACGTCCGGGACTGGGGGCACGTCCAGCTCTTCACCCCCTGGTCGATGAACGTGTCACCTCGCATGGCCGCTCACCTCCGCGCCCAGGGGGCCGCCGTACCCGACGGGGACGCCTGCCCCGACGGCCACGCCCTGGCCACCGGCCTGCTCGAACGCGTCGTCGGCGTCCCCGCCCTGGAGGGCGCCGTCGAGGTCGGCGCGACCGTGCTCGACATCGGCCGCGAGGGACTGCTCAAGCACGAGGAGATCGGCAACCAGGTACGGGCCGGGCACCTGTTCCGGGCCCTGGTGAGCAGCGCGGCGGGCGAGCGCATCGTCCATGCCCGCACCGTGCTCGACTGCTCCGGTGGCTACGCCCAGCCCAATACGCTCGGCGACGCCGGCATCCCGGCCGTGGGCGAGCGGGCGCTGGCGGGGCGCATCGCCCGGCGGATGCCCGACCTCGGACAGGACGACGGTGTCTATGCCGGCCTCGCCACCCTGCTGGTCGGCGGCGGGTACTCGGCCCAGACCGCGGCCCGCGACCTGGCCGCGCTGGCCGAAAGGCGGACCGGGACCACCGTCGTGTGGGCCCTGCGGGACGCGGCGCCGGCCACCGGGCCCGTCGAGGGCGACCCGCTCCCGACCCGGGCCGCCCTGTGCCGGCGTACCCAGGAGCTGATGGGCGGGGCCAGCCCCGCCTTCGACGTCCGCCGAGGCGTACGGGTCGACTCGTTGGCCGCACGCGACGGCCGCATCGCGGCGACGCTGGTCGACGGGAACGGGACCGCGCAAGAGGTCATCGTCGACCGGGTGCTGGCCCTGACCGGGTCGGTGGGCGACCACACGATGTACCGCCAGCTCCAGGTCCACGAGTGCTACGCCACCGCGGCGCCGATCGAGCTCTCGGCGGCCCTGCTCGGCGAAGCCACCGGCGACTGTCTCCAGCAGACCCGCAAGGGCGTCGACGTGCTGCGCAACCCCGAGCCCGGGTTCTTCATCCTCGGCGCCAAGAGCTACGGCCGCAACAGCCAGTTCCTGCTCGGTGTCGGCTGGGACCAGGTCGACGAGGTCGTCGCTGAGCTGACGTCACAGCTCACCCCCACCTGACCGGCGCCTTCAGCAGTGCGACACCGAGCCCGCGGGAGGCGGGCACCGTTGACTCGGTGCCCGCACCTCCGGTTCGGCGCCGGCTAGCCCGCTGGTTCGACGCCGGCTAGACCGCGCAGTTGTAGATCCGCGGCAGCGTCCCGTCCTGGAGGCGAAGCGACAGGAACCGCTCGACGGCCCGGCGCCGGCCTTCGGCGAGGGAGACGTCGGGCCCCCCCAGGTGCATGTCGGGGCTGGTGGCGACGTCGGCGCCGGCCGGGTGCCAGTGCACACCGTCGGCGGTGACGGTGAGCTCGGGCACGGTGGTGGCGTCGTAGATCTCGAGGCCGTCGATGCTTACCCCCCGCTTCACCAGAGGGCGCACGGCGAGGTCGTCACCGACGACACCATGGTCGGCCAGGAGGCGGCGAAGGGCCTCGATGTCGTTCCCGTTGGCCCCGGTGTCGGTGCAACCGACCCGCACCCGCATGCCGAGTTGGCGCAGGGTCGCGAGCCCGTCCATGGCCCGCTGCCACGACCCCTGGCCCCGCAGCGCGTCGTGCACGGCGGGCTCGGCGGCGTCGATCGACGTCTGTACGACGAGGTCGGGCGCGTCGGCCAGGCGCTCCAGCTGCGCCAGCCCGCGGCCCCGGAACAACATCGCGTTGGTGAGCAGCACGGTCGGCAACCGGCCGGCGCTGTAGAGCGTCATGTCGGCGATGTCAGGTTCGAGGAACGGCTCTCCCCCGGTGAGGTAGATCTCACCGAAGCCTTCGTCGACCGCTTCGTCGACCAGCTGCCGGACGCGCTCGAGCGACAACGAACGGCGCCGGGCGGTAGGCGACGAGGCCACTGAGCAGTAGAGGCAGGCGAGGTTGCAGTGGAAGTTCGTGTAGACCCACAGCCGGGACGGGAACAGGGCCGAGCCGAACAGGGCCACGACGGGCAGGCCGTCGTCGGGGGCCGCCGGCGCACCGCCCCAGCTGACCTCGTCGGCGAGGAAGCCCTCCGGCAACGCCGAGCGGTAGAGCTGGTAACGGCCCCGGCTGCGCTCGAGGGGCGGGAGGACCTCGATGCAGGTCGTCCACCAACCCGAGATGATGGTCTCGACGAAAGGTTCGGGCAGGCCGGCGGCGCGCATCGACGCCGCCTGGGCCTCCCAGTCATAGGCGAGCACGACCAGTTCGGCCTCGGCCGCGCCGGCGGCCAGGTCGACCACGGCGTAGTGCACGTCGGGTGTCCCGTCGTTGGCCGGCCGGCCCAGGGCGCCGACGTTCACCACCAGGGTGGCACCGACCTGTTCCTGCCACGGCAGCCCCGTGTGGGTGCACAGCAGCACGTCGGCACCGCTGGCGGCGGCCCGCTCCCGTTTGTCCTCCGGGCTCAGGGACTCCCAGAAGAAGTCGTTCTGGAACAGCGGCGAGCCGTGCACCAGGTGCACGTCGACACCGTCGATGAGCTCGCGGTGCTCCAGGGGTAACGTCCGCATCCACGCCGCGAACTGCTCGGACGTATGCGCCCGGGTGTGGTCGTAGATGATCTGGGCGTAGCGGTTGTCCCGTTCGTCGCGGTACCCGCAGCCACAGTCGGGGTCGCCCCGGCCGATGGCCACGTCGTAGTTACCAGCGATGCACTCGACGCCCGACTCGGTGAGGATCGGGAAGAGCGCATCGACGTCCGCCCCGAAACCGCCCAGGTCGCCCAGGCAGAACAGGCGCTCGGCACCCCTCCGCCGGGCGTCTTCGACGAACGCGGCCAACGCGTACGGGTTGGCGTATGGCCCGCCGCACACCGCGATCCGCAGGGTTAATCCCCGCGGATCTGGCGGGGCGACGTCGAACGCCCGATCCCCGCTTTGGTGAGCACCGACACCGGGACACCCGACTCACGCCACACGGCATAGGTGACCCCCTTGCGTTCGCCGTAGGGGCGGGCGGCGGCGATAAACTCGGCCTCGAGGCGGGCAAGATCGATGCCGGCGCCGAGGGAGTCGAGCTCACGGCGGAGATTGCTACGTTCCTGGCGGAGGTGAAGTGCGGTCAGAGGATCGGCGTTCTCGAGCTGACGGTCGAGGGACGCGAGGCGGCCTTCGATCGATTCGGCGGTCCGCTTACGGCCCCGTTTGGGACGGTGAGCAGCCAAGGCTTCGAGGTACGCCCGCACGGCGCGCCCCTGGGTCCGGCCCTCGGCCAACGCCGCCTTGTGTTGGTCGGACATCGATTTCGGTCCCGGTTTCGCCCCGGAAGCCCTCTTGGTCGCCTTCTTCGCTGCTGCCATTGCGATCATGGTAGGACAACGGCCCGGGATTGACGTGCATCGCCTCGACCGTCATCGGCCGAGCCCGTCGGTCGGTGTTTGACCTAAGGGTCCGCCGCGGGATTGATTGAGCGATTCACGCCGTGACGTCGTAGTTCCAGTCGCCGTGCCAGTCGTGGCGGCGGAGGGGGATGGAGGCGAACGCCGTGTCGCTGACCTTCTCGCCGGTGGGGTACCAGTTGGGGTCGTAGGCGCACTGCACGGTGAGCCCGGTCGTGGTCGTCGTGGCGGCTATGAGCTCGACGATGGTGCGGATGTCGGTGAGGGGACGGCCCCGCCAGTTCATGGAGATGAAGCTGAACAGGCGGTGCTCGATGCGGTTCCACTTGGACGTGCCGGGCGGGTAGTGGCAGACGGTGATGGTCAGGCCGGTCTCGGCGGCGAGCTTGGCCAGGTGCCATTT
>JBQTIQ010000051.1:0-36191 GCA_052387955.1 Acidimicrobiia bacterium
CAGCTTCGCCAGCGTCGCTGAGCTGATCGACGCGATCGAGGACTACATCGCCCATCACAACGACGACCCGAAGCCATTCGTGTGGACCAAGACCGCGGATGAGATCCTCACCAAGGTCCGCCGAGGAAGCGTCGCAATCGAACAAGCGCGCGTCATTTGAAGGACACACCACTAGCTGCGTTCCCCGGCCACGCAGGCCGTGCTTGGCCGCGCCTGCGCTGGCGCTCCCGCGCTCGCATCGGTGGACACGTGAAAGGGTGGGCGCGTGCTGATCATCGTCCGCCATGGCCGCACCGCGGCCAACGCCGAGGGCCGGCTGCTGGGCCGGGACGACCCTGCCCTCGACGACATCGGCGTGGGCCAGGCGTGGGTGGCCCGGGCCCTGGTCGGCCCGCTCGGCGCCGGCGCCCGGGTGGTCTGTAGCCCGCTGCTACGGGCGGCCACCACCGGCGCCATCATCGCCTCCGGTCAGACGCCGGTGGTGACCGACGAACGGTGGCGGGAGATCGACTACGGCGACTTCGAGGGTTCGAGGCCCGACGCCCTGCCCGAGGCGTTCTGGCGGAGCTGGCGAGACGACCCGTCCCTCGCCCCACCCGGAGGCGAGTCGCTGCGGTCCGTGGCTGCCCGCGTCGCCCCGGCCTGCGAGGAGCTCCTGGCCGAGGCCGCTTCGAACGACGTGGTCGTCGTGTCGCACGTGTCGCCGATCAAGGCGGCGGTGGCGTGGGCGCTGGGCACGAGCGAGGCCTCGGTGTGGCGGATGACGGTCGCCCCCGGTTCGGTCAGCCGCGTCGTCGCTGGTCCCCACGGACCGGTGCTGGTGAGCTTCAACGAGACCGGCTGAGAAAGCACGGGTACCGCCGGCGCTTCCGATGGCGGCGGCCGTAGGCCCGCCGCGGAGGGCCTACACTGCCGCCGACGGTGAGCCGGCGAGGTGGCCGCGGCGTGGCGTGACCACGTCGAGGAAAGTCGGGGCTCCATAGGGCAGGGTGCTGGCGAGAGCCAGGACGGGGTGACCTGTCGGACAGGGCAACAGAGAACAGACCGCCGATGGCGGCCCAACCCCGCCGGGACGGGCCGCACAGGCAAGGGTGAAACGGTGCGGTAAGAGCGCACCAGCATCCGGGGCGACCCGGGTGGCTGGCAACCCCCTCCCGGAGCAAGGCCGAATCGGGGATGGCTGGCCCGGCCAGTTCCCCAGGTGGGCCGCACAGATGGATGGCCACCCAAGCGGAACCCCGCAAGGGACCGCTGGACAGAACCCCGCTTACGTCCGGCTCACCGTCACCCGGGCGTCGAGTCGCCCCGCTGTGGGGCGGCCAGGGTCAGGGGCCGGCCAGGGCCCGTTCGACGCCGGACACCTCGAGGACGCGGTCGACGATGCCGGAACGCCGGCCGATGGTCAGCCGTCCGCCGCTGCCGACGACGACCCGGTGGGCCAACACGATGGCGCCGACCCCCGACGAGTCGATGAAACGGACGTTCTCCAGGTCGAGCTCGACGGCCATACCGGGAGAGCACGCCCCTTCGACCGCGGTCGTGAGCAGGAAGCTGGTGGCGAGGTCGAGCTCGCCGGCCAGCCGCACCATCACATGGCCCTCGTCGCCCCGGGCGACGGCGACCGTGAGCGGCGCCTGGTCGGGCGCCACGCCTTGACCGCTCACCGGCGCGGCCGGTCAGAGCCACGCTGACCGCGGCCCGTGCCGGACCGTCCGGGGATGCCGTGGGTCGTGGCCAAGATGTGAGACTGTAGGCCAGCCTCGAACGGTGGGGAAGAGCGAGGGTGACGAGCCGTCGGCACCGACAACCGGCTTGGTTGGAACAGGTCCGACGTCTCGCGTCCGAGCTCTCCTCGACCGACCACGACGATCGGAGCATCGTCCAGGTGGTCGAGCGCACCACCGGCGCCGCCGCCGCGCTGACCGACACACCACCGGGGCGCTCCGCCCCGGGCTACGTCGAGGTGGCCGTCGACGGCGGGGCCGGCCCGCCCTTCACGTTGACGCTCGACTTTCCCGCCGCGGCCGACGTCCCGTCCCAGCCGGTCCTGCAGGCGGTGTCGATCGCGGTCGGAGCGGCACGCCGTCAGGGCCGTCTCGCCGTCGATCACGCGTTCCAGAGCTGGGCTACGGGATTGCGCCTGGAGCTGGCCGACGAGCTGATGAGACGGCACGACTGTGCCGGGATCCTCAAGGCGCTGTCGGCGGTCGTGGTCCCCGCCCTCGCCGACGACGTTGCCCTGGTGCCGGCGGGCGGGGGTGACGAGCCGGCCTCGGCCGGTGAGACCGACGTGTCTCGCCACGTCCTGGCGGACGGGTCCGCTCTCGTCTTCCGGCGGGCCGGAGGTTGGGGGAGGCGCGACGAAGAGCTGCTGGGCGATCTGGTGGCGGCCGTCGCCCGGGCCCGGGTCGAGGCCGAGGTGAGCGAGGCGCAACGCCGGACCCGGGGGATCCTCGAGCGGAGCCTGCTGCCAGCGGCCCTGATCCCTACACCGGGGCTCCAGCTCGCCAGCCGGTACCTCGCCGCCACCCGGGGCCAGGAGGTCGGAGGCGATTTTTACGACGCCATCAGCGGGCCCGACGGGGTCACCCTGATCGTCGGCGACGTGCAGGGCAAGGGGATCGAGGCGGCCACGCTGACCAGCCTCGCCCGACACACGCTCCGGGCGGCGGCCTTCGAAGGGGTGGCGCCGGCAGAGCTGTTGCGCCGTCTCAACCGGGCGCTCCTCTACGGCCAGGCCGAGCAACGGTGTGCCGGGGGCACGCCCCTGCCCCGGTTCGTGACCGCGGCGGTGGCCAACCTGACCCGCAGCGGCGACGGGTTCGACGCCGTCCTGGCCCGGGCCGGGCATCCGCCTCCCCTGGTCGTGCGCCCGGGTGGTCATGTCGAGCTGCTGCAACCGGCCGGGGTACTGCTGGGTGTCGCCGTCGACCCGGCCATCGAGGAGCTCGAGGTGCACTTGGCCCGGGCCGACACGCTCGTGCTCTACACCGACGGGGTCACCGAGCAACGCCGTTCGGCCCACCCGTTCGACGAGTTCGAACTGGGCCGGCTGGTGTCGCACCAGCTGGGCGCGGTCGACGCCGAAGTGTTGGCCGACGCCATCCAGGACACGGTCCTTCTGGTCTCCCCCGAGGACAACCGAGACGACATCGCCTTCCTCGTCGCCTGCGTCCGCCCCTGAGACGGCAGTGGTCGCTCGGCTGCGGGCGTCGTGGCTCGTGCGGGCGTGGCGTCGGCTCGACCGCGCTAGCGCAGGGCGGACCGCGACGGCCCTGCTTCGGCCGGCGCACCCGCCCGTTCGAGCAGCGCCACCGGGAACCCCGCCCGGGTGTCGCCGAAGCGGGCCCGGCCCGCGAACCCCTCGGTGCCGGACAGGGGGTTGGTCCAGGTCCCGGGCGGCAGCGCCACCGTGGCCTCGTCGGCCAGGCCCCGGCCGGCGAACCTCGGCACCACTACCGCCACTTCGGGACCGTCGCCCGCGGCTCGGGCGAAGGCGATCACCCGCTCGGCGCCGGCACCCGTCACCTCCAGGGGCCGATAGCCGTCGGTGGCGGCGAATGCGGCCTGGTGGCGGCGGCGCAAGCGCAGGCACGACCGCACCAGGGCGAGCTTCGGCCCGCCGTCGGCGGGGGCCTCGGACCACAGCTCGGCTGCCGGCCGCCGGGGCAGCCCGGCGAGGGCATCGGCGAGGCCGCCGTAGTCGACGGGCCGGCGGTTGTCGGGGTCGACCAGCGACAGGTCCCAGCGTTCGGTGCCCTGGTAGGTGTCCGGCACCCCCGGCCCCAGCAGCCGGAGCGCGACCTGGGCGAGGGCGTTGACCCGGCCCGGCTCCACCAGCGGGGCCACGAACGCCTCGAGGTCGGCGACGAAGGCAGGGTCGGCCAGGGCTCCCTGCAGGAACCGGTGGGTGGCGGCCTCGTAGGCCGCGTCCGGGCGCACCCAGCTGGTACGGACCTTGGCCTCGCGGATCGACTTCTCGATGGCCGGCCACGCCCGTTCGAGCGGGAGAGGGTGGGCGCCGACGAGGGTCTGGTAGATGAACCACTCCGTGCCCCGGTCGGGGGCGTCCTCGCCGGCGTCGCGGTGGGCGGCGTTCATGGCCGACCACCGGTCGACGGCGGAGGCGAACGCCGCGGCCCGGGCCGGCTCCGACAACACCGTCAGCCGGGCCCGGACGTCCTCGCTGCGCTTGGTGTCATGGGACGACGTCGTGACCATCGTCGAGGGCCATCGGCGTTGGCCCTCGACGCTGGCGGTGTGGAAGTCGGCCACGTCGAGGTCGGGGTGGTCGGGTTCGGCGCCCACCTCGTTGAGCGACAACAGCGGGCCCCACCGGTAGAAAGCGGTGTCCTCCTCGCCCTTGGCCGTGACCGGGCCGCTGAGCTGCTGCCAGCGGGCGACCACCTCGGCTTCCAGGGTGACCGAGCCGTCGGCGGCCCGGTGGGCGGCCTCGTCGGCTTGCAGCAGCACGTTGCGCAGAAGGCCCAACAGGTCGGCGTCGAGATCGGGACGGGCCGCGGTGGCAGCGGCAACGGCGCCGGCCACCAACTCGACGGCGTCGTCGTCTGCGTCCTCGCCGGGCCGTACGTAGGGGCGGTAGGCGCCGACGTGCACGGTCACCTCCTGGAGGGCGTCGCGGAGCTCGGAGCGGGTGAAGTCACGCCAGCGCCGACGGTTCTCGCACACCCGCACCAGCAACGCCACCACCCGCTCCAGGTCGGCCGACAGCGGCCCCGCCAGCACCTCTCGGCGGGCCTCGAGCCGGACGGCGTCGTAGCTGCGGTGCTCGCCGCAGAAGCGGCGCCAGGCGGCGGTGAGCACGTCGACGCCGTCCGGGTCGACCAGCACCGCCCCGATACGGGCGAGGCCGTCGTAGCCCGACGTACCGTCGACCGGCCACGCCGGTAGCTCCTCGTCGGGACGCAGGATCTTCTCCACCACCAGCCAGCTGGCGGGGACGGCCGCCCGGAGCCGTTCGAGATAGCCACCGGGGTCGCGCAGTCCGTCGACGTGGTCGACACGGATGCCGTCGATGGCACCGGTGGACGCCAGCCCGGTGACCAGCCGGTGGGTGTCGGCGAAGACGTCGAGGCGCTCGCTACGCAGCGCCACCAGCGAGTCGATGTCGAAGAAGCGGCGGTAGTCGAGCTCGTGGGCGGCGGCCTGCCAGCGCACGAAGCGGAAGTGCTGGCGGTCGAGGACGGCGTCGACGGCGTCGGGTTCCGAGTTGCGGTCGGCCAGGACGTCTTCCAGCGCCTCCTCCGCCGGCCGGCCGGAGATCACCGCCCGTCGGCCCGCCTCCGCCCACAGCTCGTCCGCGGTCGGCGGCGACAGCGGGGCGACGTGGTCGAAGTAGCGGGCCACCAGCTCGTCGCCGTCGCGGCCGAGGCAGAGGTCGCCGGCCTCGAGCACCCGGCCGTAGTGGTCGCCCAGCACCGGCAGCAGCACCACCCCGGCGAGGCGGGACTCGGGCGGCCGCCAGTCGATGTCGAAGTGCTGGGCGTAGCGGCTGGCCTGCCCCAGCCGCAGCACGTCCCACCACCAGGCGTTGGCAGGGTCGGCAGCCAGGTGGTTGGGGACGATGTCGGCGACGAGGCCGAGCCCGTGGGCATGAGCGACCGCCACCAGCCGGTCGAACCCAGCCGCCCCGCCCAGCTCCCGGCGCAACCGGGTGGGGTCGACCGTGTCGTAGCCGTGGGTGCTGCCGGCGACCGCCTCGGCGCAGGGGGAGAGGTACAGGTGGCTCACCCCCAGGTCCGCCAGCACCGGAGCCACCGCGGCGGCGTCGTCGAAGCCGAACCCGGGCCCCAGCTGGAGCCGGTAGGTACCGATGAGAGGCCGTGGCGTCGTCATCGCGGTGCGGGCGCGGGGTTGCGCCCGGTCCTGACCGCCGACCGGGGCGGCTCGAACACGTCGTCGCCTACGACGACGGCGCAGGTGCGCTTGGCCAGGTCGGCCCGGACCTCGACGTCGCCCCGGGTCATGACCAGGCGCCGGCGGCCCTCGTCGACGTCCACGGCGACGGAGCTGGGACGGGGGTCGGTCACCTCTCGATGCCGGTGGCGCAGCTCGATCAGTCGGCGGTACCAGTCACGCACATCGGCGTGGCCGGTGTCGGCGAGCTCGTCCCACCGCAGCTTGGCCGACTCGAAGGTCGCCCCGGCCAGAGGGTCGGGGACGGCGTCGGGGCTCCAGCCGAAGGCGGCGAACTCCCGGCGCCGGCCCTCCCGCACCGCATCGTCGAGGCCGGGGTCACGAGGGCCACAGAAGTAGGGGAAGGGCGTCGACGCCGCCCACTCCTCGCCCATGAACAGCATCGGCACCCCCGGCCCGAGCAGTACCAGCGTCGCCGCCACCATGGCCAGGTCGGTGCCGACGAGGTGCTCGAGGCGCTCGCCGGCGGCCCGGTTGCCGATCTGGTCGTGGTTCTGGGTGCAGGTGATGAAGGCGCTGCGGGGCACGCCGGCGCCGGGGCCGGTCAGCTCGTCGGCGATGGCGGCGACGGTGCCGTAGGGCTCGTACCAGCCGTCGCGTTCGCCGGTCATGGCGGCGTGGATGGCGTGGTGGACCTCGTCACGCCACTGGGCGTCGAGCCCGTGCCCGCCGGCCGGCCGCGGTGTCACCACCGCCGGTTCGGTCTCGCCGTGCTCCGCCACCAGCCACAGCGGGCGGCGCAGGTGGGCCGACAGGGCCTCGACACTCTCTGACAGCTCGGCCAGGAAGTGCACGGGGGAGTCGTCCTTGAGGAAGTGCACCGCGTCGAGGCGCAGCCCGTCGAGGTGGAAGCGCTCGAGCCAGTGACGGGCGTTGCCCCTCAGGAACCGGCGGACCTCGTGGCTGCCCTCGTCGTCCAAGTTGACGGCGTCGCCCCACGGGGTGGCGTGGTGGTCGGTGAAGTAGGGCCCGAACCGGCCCAGGTGGTTCCCGGTGGGGCCGAGGTGGTTGTAGACAACATCGAGCAGCACGCCGATGCCGTGGCCGTGGGCGGCGTCGACGAAGCGTTTGAAGGCGTCGGGGCCGCCATAGGGCTCATGGGTGGCGTAGAGGCCGACCCCGTCATAACCCCAGCCCCGGTCGCCGTCGAAGGCGGCCACCGGCATGACCTCGACGGCGTCGACGCCCAGGTCGGCCACGTGCCCGAGACGTCCGATGGCGGCGTCGAAGGTGCCCTCGGGGGTGAAGGTCCCGACGTGCAGCTCGTAGAGCACGCACGACGGGAGGTGGATGCCCCGCCAGTGGCCGTCGGACCAGGCGAAGCTGTCGTGGTCGACGACGGCGGACGGCCCGTCGACGCCCTCCGGCTGGCGGTGGGAACGGGGATCGGGCCGCGGCGGTCCGCCGTCGAGGGCGAAGGCGTAGCGGGCACCGGCCCCGAGGTCGACGGGCGCGCCGAACCAGCCGTCGCTGCCGCCGGCCATCGCCGTCCGCCGGTGGTCGGTGACGAGGTCGACCGTCGTCGCCTTCGGCGCCCACACCCGCGGCCGCACGTCAGTCCATCCGGTGGGGCTGCGGCCGACGCCCATCGCCGGGCGCAGCGATGCGGCGCAGGACGATCAAGGAACGGGCCTCGACGTCGATCGAGTCTCCGGCCTTCAGGCCGGGCCCGTCCTCGTCGACGAAGGTGGTCCGGGTGTCGATGGCGATGGCCCACTCCTCGCCCCAACGGGCCTGGGGCAGGGTGAAGGCCACCGGTTCGAAATGGGCGTTGAACAACAGCAGGAACGAGTCGTCGGTGTACTCCTCGCCCCGCCGCCCCCGCTCGACCGTCTCACCGTTGAGGAAGACGGCGATGCTCCGGGCGAACGACTCGTTCCACTGCTCGTCGGTCATCTCCGAGCCGGTGGGGGTGAACCATTCGATGTCGGCGACGCCGCCGCCGCGTATGGCCACGCCCTCGAAGAAGCGGCGCCGGCGGAAGGCCCGGTGCCGGCCCCGGAAGGCGATGATCTGTCTGGTGAAGCCGAGCAGCTCGTCGTCGACGTCGTCCCAGTCGAGCCACGAGATCTCGTTGTCCTGGCAGTAGGCGTTGTTGTTGCCGCCCTGGGTCCGGCCGATCTCGTCGCCCGACACGATCATGGGGATGCCCTGGGAGAGCATGAGCGTGGCCATCAGGTTGCGCTGCTGGCGGGCTCGTAGGGCGTTGACGGCGGGATCGTCGGTCGGGCCTTCGGCGCCGCAGTTCCACGAGCGGTTGTCGTCGGTCCCGTCGCGGTTGTTCTCGCCGTTGGCCTCGTTGTGCTTCTCGTTGTAGGCGACCAGGTCGCGCAAGGTGAAGCCGTCGTGGGCGGTGATGAAGTTGACGCTGGCGTGGGGCCGGCGGCCGCCCGATTCGTATAGGTCGGACGAGCCCGTCAGGCGGTAGGCGAACTCCCCCAGCCCGCTCTCCTCGCCCCGCCAGTAGTCGCGCATCGAGTCGCGGTACTTGCCGTTCCATTCGGTCCAGCCGGGGGGGAAGTTGCCCACCTGGTAGCCGCCCTCGCCCACGTCCCACGGCTCGGCGATGAGCTTCACCTGGCTGATGACCGGGTCCTGTTGGATGAGGTCGAAGAACGCCGAGAGCCGATCGACCTCGTGCAGGCCCCGGGCCAACGTTGAGGCGAGGTCGAACCGGAAACCGTCGATGTGGCAGTCCGTGATCCAGTACCTCAGGCTGTCCATGACCAACTGCAACGGGTACGGATGGCGCATGTTGAGGCTATTCCCGGTGCCGGTGTAGTCCATGTAGTGCAGCCGTCTGTCCTCGACGAGGCGATAATAGGCGCCGTTGTCGATGCCCTTGAACGATAATTGGGGGCCGAGGTGGTTGCCTTCGGCGGTGTGGTTGTAGACGACGTCGAGGATGACCTCGATGCCGGCGGCGTGGAGGGCCTTGACCATCGCCTTGACGTCCTGGACCTGTTCGCCCCGCCGTCCCCGGTGGGAGTACTCGTCCTGGGGGGCGAAGAACCCGATCGAGTTGTAGCCCCAATAGTTGCGCAGGCCCTGCTCGACGAGATGGGCGTCGTGCACGAAATGGTGGATCGGCTGCAGTTCGACGGCGGTCACGCCGAGGGCGCTGAGATGCTCGACGAAGGCCGGGTGGGCGACCCCGGCGTAGGTCCCCCGGAGTTCGGGCTCGATCGCCGGGTGGCGCTGGGTGGCGCCCTTCACGTGGGCCTCGTAGACGACGGTGTCGCTCCACGGGGTGCGCAGGAGCTGGTCGCCCTCCCAGTCGAAGTACGGGTTGACGACGACGCTGCGGGGCACGAACGGCGCGCTGTCGGCCGTGTTGGCCTCTTCGGGGTCGGCCCACTGGTGGGCGAAGGCGGCCTCGTCCCAGTCGACTGCTCCCTCGATGGCCCGGGCGTACGGATCGAACAAGAGCTTGGCCGGGTTGCACCGCAGTCCGTTGGCCGGGTCCCAGGGACCGTGCACCCGGAGCCCGTAGCGGGTGGCAGGGCCCATGTCGGGCAGGTAGCCGTGCCAGCGGTGCCCGTCGTTCTCCGGCAGCTCGACCCGTTCCTCGCCGCCGTCGTCGTCGAACACGCAGACCTCGACGGCGTCCGCCACCTCGGAGAACACGGCCACGTTGGTGCCGATCCCGTCATAGGTAGCACCCAGCGGAGCGCTGTCGCCTGGCCACACTCGCATGTCTCTCCCCAACGTCGCTCACCTGGGATGCCGGCGCCCGTCCTCCCGGCTGCACCTCGGGCCCCGGCCGAGCCAACGTACCCTCGGCGGCGTCGGGCGAACCCCGTCGCGGGCGTCTCGGCCGCGACGCGACGAAGCCCCGGGAGTGGTCCGCTCCCGAGGCCTCGTCGGATGGGCCCGGGCCGTCGGCCCGGTGTCGTGCTCAGCCGGTCAGGACCGCCCCTTCGGGGAGCGGGTTCTCCGACTTGTAGAAGGCAGCCGGGAAGATCTCGGCCGGCGGCAGCTTCGCCACCATCATGATGATCGACCGGTGCTGGGCTTCGATGCCTGCGATGGTGGACAGCGTCGAGCGCAGCTCCTTGGTCGACAGTGCGCCGACGGCAAAGACGTAGGTCTGGGCCGCGGCATCCTCGAGCTCGTAGGCGAGCTTGACGATCTTGGCCTCGTCGAGGCCGGGGCCGGTGAGCACCGGGTCGACGACGGCGGCCTTGACCGCGGCGTTGGGTTCGTTGACGGCCTGGCCCCCGGCACTCCGGATGACACCGTTCAGCGCATCCTGGTGCTGCTGGTGGTGGTCCATGAAGACCATGGCGGCCTGGCCGACGATCGGCGTCGTGACCAGGTTCGACTTGATGGCGGCGTCATAGGTGCTCACGGCGAGGGCTTCGAGCGAGGCCGCGGTGCGGGCCAGGGCCAGGTCCATAGCGTTCCCGCCACCGGTCGAGGCGTCGGTGCCGGCGTCGCCGGAGGTGGCGACTCCGCCGTCGTCGTCGTCGCTACAGGCGGCGAACAGCAGGGCACCGGCGATGCCGACCCCACCGAGCTTGAAGAACTGGCGCCGGGCCGGGATGCCCAGTACCCCGGCCTTCTCGTCGGGGGTGAGGCCACTGTCGGCGTCGAACACCTGGTTCAGCGCGCCGCGCCAGCGGCGGTCGACGGCCTTCTGGTCGGCGTTGACCTGGCGCAGGCGGCGACGCAGCTCGTCCTGGGGGATGTCCACTGTTGTCGTGCTCCTCTCGGACTGGTCTGGACGAGCCCCGGTCATGCGACCGGGAAGGCGGCGGGGTCGAGGCCCTTCTCGATGTCGCTGCCGTCACCCACCGCCGCGGCCACGAAGGCACCGGTGGGGAAGAGGCCGTCGAAGTCCTTGCCCAGAGCGACACCCAGGACGCCGGCATGGGCCATCTCGATGGGCAGGATGGTGGCGGTGCTCAGAGCCGCCTGGGGGTTCTCGAGCGCGGTGAGGGCGAAGGCGTAGGTCTCCGCCGCCTGCAGTTCGAGGCCGAAGGCGAAGTCGAGGGCCTTGGCCTCGGTGTCGAGGCCCTGCAAGGTCGGGGTGAGCGCGGTGACCAGGGCGGTGTTGGCGGTGCCGGTGGCCTTGTCGCCGGCGAGGGCGCCGAAAGCGTCGGCGTGCTCCTGGTGGTGCTGGGCGAAGAGCATGCCGACCGGCAGCGTGGCCGGGGTGAGGACGCCGGCAGCCAGGCCGTAGGCGGCCACCGCGGCGAGCTCGACCGACTGGGCGAAGGCGGCGATGGCGCCGTCGTCGAGGGCTTGCGCGGCCGCACCGGACAGGAACCTCGCCGGGGCGAAGGCGGCCCCGACGGCGAGGGCGGCACCGCCGGCGCCGGCGCCGGCGAGGAAGCGCCGACGGGCGGCACCACCGACCGACAGATGCAGTTCGGCCGTCTCGTCGCGGAACGTCCGCATGGCCTCCCGGTGCATGTCGTCCACGTCGCTGGCCATCCGGCTCAGCTCCTTGGCGCTGATCTCCAACGCAGCTACCTCCTGGTCAATTGGTCGATGGGGTCCTCGAGCCCGGCCGCCGTGCGTCACTGGACGACGACCGTGCCCTTCATGAACGGGTGGAACGAGCAGAAGTACGTGAACGTCCCGGCGGTGTCGAAGGTGATCGGGGCGTTGGCGCCGGCGGCGATGCTGTCGGAGTTGAACGACCTGTCGTCGGCGGTGGCCGTGTGCGCCTGGGCATCGTCGTTGGTGAACGTCACCGTCGTGCCCACCGTGGTGGTGAGGCTCACCGGCTCGAACTTGAAGTCCTTGATGTCGACGGCATCGCCGGCGGCGGCGCCCACCGGCGCGGTGCCCTGTGCGCCGGTCGTCGTGGTGGTCTGGCTCGCGTCGGTGTCGCCGCCGCCACATGCGGAAACGGCGAGGACGCCGGCGGCCAGGACGGCGAGCAGGCGGCCGGAGTAGGGGTGCGCTGTCATGTGCGCCGTGTTCGTACCCGCGTGACGGTGCGGATGAGGGATTCGCCTGCTCCCGGGCTACGCCGCGACCAGGTCGGGTCAGAACTGGAGGGCGGACAGGCTGGGCACCCATCCCTCGGCTCGCCGGCAGGCTTCGCGCCAGCGGTCACGGTCGAAGGACCGGCGGGGTTCGACCACCAACCGGGGTTCCCAGGTCGCCGCCACCTCGTCGTTCGACGCCCAGGTGCTGATGGCCAGACCGGCGAGGAACCCGGCCCCCCGGGTCGTCGCCTCCAGCTGGGGCGAGACCTCGATGCGACGCTGGGTGGCGTCGGCCAGGGCTTGCACGAACGTGGGGTTGGCCGACATCCCGCCGTCGACCCGAAGGTCACCGATGCTCAGCCCGCTGTCGGCTTCGACCGCGTCGGCCAGGTCGGCGCCCCGCTGGGCCACCCCTTCCAGCACGGCCCGCACCACGTGGGGCCGCTCGGTGCCCCGGGTCACCCCCAGCAGCAGGGAACGGGCGCCGAAATCCCATCTCGGGGCGCCGAGCCCGAAGGGAGCGGGCACGAAGACGACGCCGTCGCTGTCGTCGCATCGCGACGCCACGTCGTGGGAAGCGGCCGCGTCGGCGATGACCCCGAGGTCGTCGCGCAACCATTCCACGTTGGTGCCGGCCGCCAACATCACCGCCTCCATGCCCCAGGTCGGCCTGCTCTCTCGCCGCCAGGCCACGATCGTGAACGAACCGGCGGGCCCGCGCGTCTCGTGCGCCGGCCGGTCGGGCCCGACCACCACGTCGAGCATGCCACCGGTCCCGAAGGTGGCCTTGGCCTGGCCCGGCTGCATGCATCCCTGGCCCACCAGCGAGGCCTGCTGGTCGCCGGCGATGCCGGCGATAACCGGGGCTCCAGGAAGGGCGGAGGCCTCGGCGCAGGCGCCGATGGAGTCGACGATGCGGGCCATGGCCGCCGGTGGGATGCGCAAGGCGTCGAGCAGGGCCGGGTCCCAATCGCTCCCGTCGAGCTTCATGAGCCCGGTCAAGCCGGCGTTGGTGAGGTCGGTGACGTGGGACCGGCCTTCTGACAGGGCCCAGACCAGCCACGAGTCGACGGTGCCGACGACAAGGTCCCGCTGGCGGTCCCGGTCGGCCTGGTCGAGCAGGTAGGCGGCTTTGGTGGCGGTGGCGTTGGGGGCCAGCCGGAGCCCTTTGGGCTGGAGCATGAGGCAGGTGCCGACCGTGCGCAGGTCCTGCCACCCGATGCCTGGGCCGACCGGTTCGCCGCTGGCCCGGTCCCACACCACCGTCGACGCCCGCTGGTTGGTGATACCGACGGCCCCCACCGGGCCCCCTGAGCGCAGAGCGGCCCGGGCGCACTCGACGGCGGCGGCGGCCATGGCGGCCGGGTCGAACTCGACGAACCCGGGTGCCGGCGTGGTCGGGAGCAACGCCCGGTAGTGCACGTCGGTCACCGAGGCGTCGGGCCGTACGATCGCCGCCCGCAGCCCGCTGGTGCCGACGTCGATCACCAAGACGGACTCGCTCATTGCTGGCTGGCGTTCCCCGGCCACGCAGGCCGGGCGGGGCCGCACCTGCGCTGGCGCTCCGGTGCTCGCATCGGCGGACAGTCAAGCAGGCCGGGGTGCCGCCGGCGACGAATCAGCTCTCAATGGGGCCCCGGACTAGGTCTGCCGATGCCTTCTCGCTAACGCTTGCTCGCGATGAGGGCACCGAAGGTGCCGAGCACGGCCGCCACCATGAGGTTGAAGGCCAACGCCAGCACCGAGACCGGGTCGCCGGTGGCCAGCGAGACGACGACGTTGACCAACTGCAGCAGTGCCGCCGTCGTCACGCCGGCGACGAGGCCGTGGCTGTAGGGCAGGTCCGGTCGCTTGGAGGCAGCCACGAAGCCGGCGACCACCCACCCCACCAGGATCACCGCCAACAGCGCGCCAACGTCGAGGAGCCCCCCGATCGCGGCGGCGGGGACGGCCAGGGCGACCCCGACGCCGGCCCCGACCGCCACCGCCCGCCAGTCGAGGCTCACGGCGGGAACCCGGCATCGCCGAAGGGGTCGGGGAGGCCGAGCTTGCCCGGGTTGAGGATGCCGAGAGGGTCCAGTGCCGCCTTGGCTGCGATCAGCACGTCATAGGCCGGCCCCAACACCTGGCGCACGAAGCGCGACCGGTTGAGCCCCACCCCGTGATGGTGGCTGAGGGCCGCGCCGGCGTCGACCGCGGCGTGCTGGCCGGCGTCCCAGGCGGCCACGTAGTAGCGCTCCCGGTCCTCGCCGGCGGGGTGCCCGGCAAAGGTGAAGTACAGGCAGCCGCCGTCGCGGTAGCTGTGGGACTGATGGGCCGACACCGAAACGGTCCCGTCGACCCCGGCGAGGGCGGCCACGGTGGCCGAGTGGATGCGGGGCAGGTCCGCCCACCGCCCCGAGACCTCCACGGTGTCGACCACGTAGCCCTTCGAGATCAGGTCCTGGAGGGCGGCCGTGTCGTTGCGGTGTGCCAGCCAGCGGTCGACGAGGGCCGGGTCGGCAACCTCGCCGCCGCGGCCCGCCTCGGCGGCGACGATCGACGCTGCCGCTTCGATCAGCGCCGGCTCCCCCTGGTCGTAGGCCAGGAGGAGGTTGACGTCGGTGCCGAATCCCCGGGCCGCCTCGGTTGCGTCGTAGAGCCGCAGCGCGGCAGGGGTGGCACCTCGTTGTACGGCGCGGCGCATGGCGTCGAGGCCGTCGTCGAACCGGTCGAAGGCGAACGCCGCCCGGCTGGTGGCGGGGGGCGAGTGGTGGGCGCGCAGGCGGGCGCCGGTGACGATGCCGAGCGTGCCCTCGGAGCCGACGAAGAGCTGGGTCAGGTCCGGTCCGGCACGGCCGTGGGTGGGGCCGCCGATGGGGACCGTTCGGCCGTCGGCGAGGACCACGTCGAGGCCGGTGACCATGTCCTCGATCGTCCCGTAGCGGGTGGAGAGCTGGCCCGCGCTGCGGCACGCGATCCATCCTCCGATGGTGGAGAGGGCGATCGACTGGGGCCAGTGGCCGAGCGTGAGCCCGCACTGCGACAGTCCCGCCTCGAGGTCGTCGCCGAAGGTCCCGGCCCGGACGTCGACGACCAGCGACGTGGTATCGACGTCGACGATCCCCGCCAACCCACACAGGTCGACGACCACGCCGCCGTGGACGGGCAGCGAGCCCCCGCACACGCCGCTGCGCCCGCCGGCTGCGACCACCGGCACCCGGGCCTCGTGGCACAACGACATCACCGCGCCGACTTGGGTGGCGTCATGGGGCCGCACCACCACGGCCGCCAGCGCCGGGGCCCGGCCCTCGGTGGCCCACACCATGGCCAACGGCCACCAGTCACGGCTCGACTCGGCGATGTCGCCGGCGTCGGTGATCACCCTCGCCCCGGTGGCCTGGAGCCGCGACAGCAGCCGGTCGTCGACCTCCACGACCCGGCCCCGGAGCCGGGCGGTGACGTCGCCGGCGGGGACGGCGAAGGGGATCGGCGGCGTCGGCCGGCCCAGCGGCGGTGGGAGGACGGGGCTGCTCACGACCCCCCACAACCTATTGTCGTCCGATGAAGGGCCCGGTTCTGCTGCGCCTGGCCGACGGGCGGACCTTGGCCTACGACGACGTCGGCGACCCCGCCGGCGTGCCTGTGGTGTACCTCCACGGGGCGCCCGACTGCCGGCTGGCCCGCCATCCCGACGACGGTGTGGCCGCCGCGGCCGGGGTACGGCTGCTGGCCGTCGACCGTCCCGGGTACGGCCGCTCGACGTTCGACCCCTCGGCGTCGCTGGCCTCGGTGGCGGCCGACGTCGGGGCCTTGGCCGACGCCGTCGGTATGGGCCGCTTCGGCATGTCGGCTTGGTCCGCCGGCGCGCCCTACGCGCTGGCGGTGGCCGCCACCCGCCCTCGGCAGGTACGGGCGGTCGCGGTCGGGTGTGGCCTGGCCCCCATAGCCGGACGTCCCGAGCTGCACGAGTGGGTGGCCGAGGCCGGTGCCGCGGCTCTGGCCGAGGATGCCGCCATGGTGTCCGTGCCGGCGCCGGCAGGGCTCGACGTGGCCTTGGCCCGCCAACACCTGGCCGAGTCCGGGGGACCGCTCCGGGCCACCGAACTGGCCGCGGTCCCCGGGGCCGAGCTGGCTCTGGCCCGCTCGTTGGTCGAGGCCTTGGCGGGAGGCGTGGCCGGTTTCCGCCGAGACGTCGAGGTCCTGCTGTCCGATCCTGATGTCGATTTCACCGCGGTGGGCTGCCCCGTCCGACTCCTCTACGGTGAGCGCGACCCGGTGGCGCCGCCGGCTCACGGCCGCTGGTGGGCGGGCACGCTGGCGTCGACCGAACTCGAGGTGGTGGCCGGCGCCGGGCACACCCTCTGCTTGGTGCGCTGGGCCCAGCTCCTCCGTTGGCTGGCGCAGGAGAGCCGCTGAGACACTCGACGGTCCGATCCGGCGTCATGCCGGGTCTCGCCGTCCGTCAGCCAGCAGGGCCAGCAGTACGAGGGCGGGCCAGCTGAGCGGGTCACGGTCGAGGCAGGAGGCTCCCGGCGGCGCGCCTCGATGGTGAGGATCGTTCCCATGACCACGGCCGCGAGCACGACGGGCGACGCCAGCGTCCTCAGGCCGGCCGGGGCATGGTGACCGCCGCCGTCTCGGGCCGGCCGGGGGCGTCGCCTTCCAGTGCCACCGAGCGCCGGTAGGCCTCGGCCTGGCGGGCCTGCTCGGCCTCGTCCCAGCCCAGCTCGGGGCCGATCAGCGCGGCCACCTCGCTGGCGACGGCGACCGATGCGTCACGAGCGAGGACCCGGGCCCGGGTGCGACGGGCGAGCACGTCGTCGACGGTGAGGGCCATCTCGAAGCGCGCCCCGTACACCGCTTCGGCCCGCAGGTACGGCAGGCCCGGCACCAGTGGCCGGCGCAGCGACGGGTCGCCGTCGGGCCCGTCGGCCAGCGAGAGCACCGAGCGGGCCCCGTCGCCGTAGCGCTCGGCCAGATGGGCCAGCGTCTCGTCACCGTTCGCCGACGCCACCGTGGCCGCGAACCCGGCCGCCCCCAGCAGCGGCAGTCGGCGGGTGACGCTGCCCCCGATGGTCCGCCCCTCCCGGCGCCGGCCGACAACGCCGAGCACCGCGTCGACGGTCTGGGCGGCCATCGCCCGGTACGTGGTCAGCTTGCCCCCGGCGACGGTGACGACACCGCCGGGCGAGGTGACCACCAGATGACGGCGGGACAGGTCCGCGGTGCGGCCGCCACCGGACGAGCGGACCAACGGCCGCAGCCCAGCCCACGTCCCGACCACGTCGGCCTCGGTGATCGAAGTGGTGAGGGCGGCGTTGACCGAGCCGAGCAGGTAGGCGACGTCGTCGTGGGTGCACCGGGGGTCGTCGAGAGGCCCGTCGTAGTCGGTGTCGGTGGTGCCGATGTAGGTGTGGTCGCCCCACGGGACGACGAACACCGACCGGCCGCCGGCCGCAGGCAGTACGGCGGCGACACGATTGCGGACCATGGCCCACGGCACGGTCACGTGGGTGCCCTTGGCCGGTCGCAGGGTGCCGGGGTGGGTGCCCTCGTCGAGGGCGCGCACGTCGTCGGTCCATACCCCGGTGGCGTTCACGATGGCCCGGGCCCGGACCGCGAGCTCCTCGCCCTCGGCGGTGCGCAGACGGGCACCCACGATCTGACCGTCACCGCTTTTGTCGAAGCCGGTCACGGCAACACCGTTGGCGACGACGGCGTCGTAGCCGTCCGCCGCGGTGCGGGCGACGGTCAACGTCAGCCGGGCGTCGTCGGCCTGGGCGTCGTAGTAGAGGTACGCCCCGGCGATGCGCTCGGCGGGCAGGGTCGGCAGTTGCTCGACGGCACGGGCGGTGGACAGCCGTTGGTGGAGCTTGCCGACGCGGGCGCCGCCGGTGAGGTCGTACATCCACATGGCCGAGCCCAGTGCCCGGGCCACCGGGGGCGGGACGAGGCCGTCCTGCGTGAACAGCGGGATGAGGAACGGGACGATCCGCACCAGATGCGCAGCGTTGTGGCAGAGACGTTGGCGCTCGTGCAGGGCCTGGTAGACGAGGCGGAAGTCGCCCTGTTGGAGGTAGCGCAGTCCGCCGTGGACGAGCTTGGACGAGCGCGACGAGGTCCCGGAGGCGAAGTCGGCCCGCTCGACGAGGGCGGTGCGCAGGCCCCGGCTGGCGGCGTCGAGGGCGGTACCAGCCCCGGTGATGCCGCCCCCGACGACGAGGACGTCGAAGGACTCGCCGGCGAGACGCCCCAGGTTCGCGGTCCGTTCGAAGGCGGCGGAGCGGCCCGTCATGTCGGGCCAACGTACCGCCAGCGCTGTCCGGCACCGCCGGTGGCCACTTCGTGCGCCGAGGGTCGACCCGATTCGATCCCAATCTCGCTACCGCCATCACCTGGTATGTGACGGCTTCGGCCAGATCTTCGGCATCTATACCGGTGGGCGCGAGTCGATGAATTCCCCGCTGGTCCCGTCCGTCTCGAGATCGATCTGCTCCACTACGCAGAAGGTGCAGAGCTGCACGAAGCGGTCATAATCGAGCTCCCTTTCGATCTGCACAGCTGAGTCGCGTTCGTTATCTGCCGTGGATGCGCTAAACATTGGGGTCGGAGAAGCCGTTGCCCTACTCGGGCACTTCGAGGACAATGACGGCTACGGCGCCGGCCGCGCCGACTAAACGCAGCAGCTACACGCACCACACGACGCAGTTCGGTCAGGAGGTCGGTTCGGCCCATGGACCCAAAACACGACGAGCGGCAACGACTCGTCTCGGAGTTGTTCGGTACTGATTCCTCCGCCAGCATCTCCTTGCGCGACCGCCTGCTCCGTACCCGGGAGGTGGCGGTGCTGTTCCAGGTGAGCGAACGGGCCGTGACCGACTGGGCCCGCAAGGGGCGGCTGCCGTCGGTGCGCACGCCTGGGGGACACCGCCGGTACCCGGCCGACCAGGTATACGCCCTGCTGGTCGAGACGGGCAGGGTGCAGCGCCGCGAGCCCGCCTCCGCCCCGACGACGCTTCGCGCCGTCGGGCCCTGACCTGGGTTTCGGCCGCCGGACGACCGTCACCGGGCCCGGCCGCGGGCGCCGTCTTGGTCCCTGGACTCCGGCGAGGGGCGCGCCCTATGCTGCCCGTTCCGTGCCCCGGCCTGAGGGCGCGCCTGGAAGAGGTACCTCGAAACTGAGGGAGTGAACGTCCCCCGATGAACCAGTCCTGGCGTCACAATGCCGCCTGCCGAGGACTCGATGCCGAGATCTTCTACCCCGTAACCGACGAAGAGGCCGACATGGCCAAAGCCGTGTGCGATGGCTGCGCAGTGCGCCAGACCTGCCTCGAACATGCGCTCGGGTCACGGGAGAAGGAAGGCGTCTGGGGCGGATGCACCGAGCGCGAACGACGCCGGATCATCCGGCAGCGACGCCGGACCGCCTGATCCCACTCGCTGTGACCTGCCGTTACGTACCCGGAGCGTACGTGTCGCGGGATCGGGCGGGACCGGTCTCGGGTTGCTAGAGGGTCAGGGCACGGCGTGAGAGGATCTCGGCCGCCATGACGACCATCACCCCCATCGACCGCGTCGGCGGCTGGTCCGGTGTCCTCGGCCAGCTCACCGCAGGCAAGGACCTCTCGAGCGAGCAGGCGGCGGCGGCGATGGGGGAGATCCTCTCCGGCAACGCGTCTCCGGCCTGCATCGCCGGGTTCATCGTCGCCCTCCGGATGAAGGGCGAGAGCGTGGCCGAGATGACCGGGCTGCTCGACGCCATGTCCGCCGCTGCCGAGCGGGTCGAGCTGCCGTCGATCGACGGCGTCATCGATGTCGTCGGCACCGGCGGCGACCGCGCCCACACCATCAATGTGTCGACCCTCTCCGCGCTCGTGGTGGCCGGAGCCGGGGTGCCGGTGTGCAAGCACGGCAACCGGGCGGCGTCTTCCAATTGTGGCTCCGCCGACGTGCTCGAGGCCCTGGGTGTCGTCATCGACCTGGCCCCGGCCGGCGTGGCCCGGTGCGTGGCCGAGGCTGGTATCGGGTTCTGCTTCGCACCGCGGTTCCATCCCGCCATGCGCCACGCCGGCCCCACCCGGCGCGAACTCGGCGTTGCCACCGTCTTCAACTTCCTCGGTCCTCTCGCCAACCCTGCCGGCGTGCGCCGCCAGGTGGTGGGGGTGAGCGACTCCCGCATGGCCGAGCGCATGGCCTCGGTGCTGCGCGCCCGGGGCTCCGAGCGGGTGATGGTGGTCTGGGGCCACGACGGCCTCGACGAGCTCACCACCACGACGACGTCATCGGTGATCGAGCTCGACCATGGCGAGCTGCGTCGGTACGAAGTCGACCCGGCCGCTCACGGCATCCCCCGGGCGGCGGCAGCCGACCTGCGTGGTGGCGATGCCACCCACAACGCCGGGCTCGCCCGCCGGGTCCTCGGCGGCGATGCCGGCGCCCATCGTGACGTCGTGCTGTTCAACGCCGCCGCCGCCCTGATGGCCGCCGGCGTCGCCGACGACCTGGGGGCGGGCCTCACCGCCGCCGCTGCCGCCGTGGACGACGGCCGGGCCGAGGCCGCCCTGGACCAACTGGTGGCGTCGTCGCAGTCCGCCGCCGAGAACGCCTGAACACGCACCGAGACCTCGGCCAGACGGCGAGACCGGCCCGCTCGCTGGCCAGCGCGGCGATCCGGGCCGGCTCGGCGCCCACTACCATCGCCCGCCGTGGTCACCCGCTACCGATGCTCGGCGTGCGGGAACCTGACTCGTTTCGACGTCACCACCACGCGGCGTAGTACCGCCTTTCACCACTTCACCATGGGGGGAGAGCTGGTGGTGGAAGACGAGCACGTGCATTCCGAGGTGGTCGAAGTGGTCGTCTGCCGCTGGTGCGGGCCGGCCGGGTCGGTGCAGGCGCTGACGGAGTGAAGGGCCCTGCTGGCGTCTCGCGGCTGTGTCACCGGCACCCGTGGGGCCATCGACGATGACCAATGCGCCGACCGGGTTGTTGCGCCCGGCGCTCGAGGCGGCCGTGACCGCGGCCCGCACCGGGGAGGAGGCCGACCTGGCCCTGCCGGCGCCGCCGGCACTGCGCCGGTACCTCCGTTTCGCCCGGCTTCCCATGCCCGCACTCGATGTGGCCCGCAAGGTCGTCGAGGAGGACGACGACTTCCGGCACCGGGTGGCGGCAGGGGCGACGGAAGCCGACGTCGGCGAAGCGGGGTGGTTGTGGCTTCACCGGCCCGACGGATGGGAGGCCCGCCTCGATCTCCTGGCTCGTCGTGCCCAGGAGATCGAGCACCACGAACAGCAGGAGCGGGTCGAGCGCGACACCCAGAAGCGGCTGGCCGGGGCCGAGGACCGCGCCCGACGGGCCGAGGCCAGCGTGTCGGCCCGGGGCGGCGAGCTGGCCGAGGCCCGGAGCCGCCTGGCCGCTGAACGAGCCGCCCGCGAAGCGGCTGACGCCGCCCTGGTGGCTGCCGCCGAGCAAGTGGCGGCGCTGGGCGCGCAACGCAATGGCGCCGTCCGCCAGCTCAAGGAGGCGGAGGCCGAGCTCGCCCGGCGCAGCGCGGAACTGCGCCAGGCCCGTCACGAGATCCGTATGCACCAGGCCGAGTTGGAAGGCTCCGGGCCGCCGGCGCCTGCGCCTGCCCTGAGTCCGCCAGCGCCGCTCGAGCCCCTGTCGCCGCCGACCGCGAGCCCGGCCGGCGGCGTCGACCCCGTCGTGCAGCCCGACTGGACCGAGGGCGCCGGCCGGCTGGACCGAGGCACGAGTGCCGGCTCCGGTCCCAGCGGGGCAGCCCGGGCCGTGGGCGACGCCGCCATCGCCGCACGGCACCTGGCCGATGCGCTGGCAGCTGCAGCCGAAGCCCTGGATACGGGTTCCGATCCCGGCGCCGTCCGACGCACCGGTCCCGACGCGAGCTCGGCGCCGGCGCCGGCGTCCGTCCCGGTGCCCGAAGCCGCTCCTCGGGTCGAACCGCTGGCCCGGCGGGCGGCGCGGCTGCCGACCGGGATGTTCGATGACAGCACACAGGCGGTCGAGCACCTGCTGCGCCTGCCCGGGGTCCTGGTGCTGGTCGACGGCTACAACGTGTCCCAGGAGGCATGGCCGGGTTCGGTCATCGCCGACCAGCGGTCACGGCTGCTCGGCGCGGTGGCCGAGGTCCAAGCCCGGACCGGCGCCGAGATCGAGGTGGTGTTCGACGGTAGCGACGACGGCGCCGGGGTGCCCGTGCCGTCGCGGCCCTCGGTGATGGTGCGCTACTCGCCGACCGGAGTCGAAGCCGACGAGGTCCTCCTGGAGCGCATGGCCGCCACCGCGCCGGCCCGCCCGGTCGTACTCGTCTCCAACGACCGGCGCCTCGGTGAGCGGGCCCGACGCCTCGGCGCCAACCTGGTCCGGCCCGGCCAGCTCCTGGGAGCGCGGCACCGATGACACCGCTGACGGAGACCGCCCGTCGCACGTCGCGCCCTGATCATGACGACGACGAAGCCGTCGCCGCCGGCCAGGCGGGCGGTGCCCGGCCTGGCCGGCGGTGGTGGGTCGGGCTGTTCCTCGTCTTCGCCGTCACCCGCATGGTCGGCGGCTATGTGGCCGACCACCCGGGCGTGTACGGCGAGAACCGGCCCGACGGCACCGGCGACGTCCATCTCTACGACTCGGACAGCTGGCACCTACGCCATTCCGGCGAACCGCCCTACGGGGAGGTGCTGCAACTGGAGTACCCGCCGGGAGCGCTGCCCCTGATGATGGGGCCTCGCTATCTCCGATGGGCGTCGTACCGGACCGAGTTCATCATCCAGATGATCGCGATCGACGCCATCGGGCTCTTGGGCCTGGTCCGCCTTGCTCGTCGCAGCGGTTCGTGGTGGGGCGTCGGTGCCTGGCTGGTCCTGATCCCTGCGCTCGGGCCCGTGAGCTACACCCGGCTCGACCTGGCCGTCGCCGTCGCCCTGGTGTGGGCCATGGAACGGGCCAGCGTCGGCCGGTGGCGGAGCGCCGGCGCCTGCTTCGGTGCCGGCGCCGCCATCAAGCTGGTGCCGGCGCTGCTCCTGCCGATGGTCTTCCTCGCCGCCGCCCGGGGCGAGCGGCGCCGGCTGGTGACGGGCGCGGCGCTGGTGGTCGGCGCTTCGTTGCTGCCGTTCGTGACCGTGCTCCCCGACGTGTACGACCGTGTCCTCGGGTACCACCTCGAACGCGGGGTGCAGGCCGAGAGCACGTGGGGGGCGGCGCTGCTCGTCGCCCACCAGGTGGCCGACTACCCGGCCCGGGTGGTGGCGGCCTTCGGCGCCTACGACATACGAGCCGACGCTGCGCCGACGCTGAAGACGATCTCCAACGCCGCTGCCGCCGCCGTCCTGGTGCTCTCGGCCGCGGTGGGCTGGCGGACCCGGCGGGGCGACGTCCGCAGCCTCTCGCTCGCCCTCTTCGGGGCCATGGCCCTGATGATCGGTGTGGGACGGGTCTACTCGCCCCAGTACATCCTCTGGCTCATCGCGCTGGCGGCGGTTGCCCTCACCCTCGCCCCCCGGGCCGCCCGGCCCGCCGCCGGAGTGCTGGCGGTGGTGGTCGTGCTGGCCCACATCGAGTTCCCGTTCTGGTTCTGGGAAGCGCTGTTCTACGACAGCGCCGCCGCCCTGTTGGTCCTCGCCGTCCGAGACGTACTGACGTTGGTGGTCGGCGTCACGGCCCTGGGCGCATGGTGGTGGGACCGGGCCAAGGACCGTGCCGACGACGACCTGGACGACCCCGCCGAGCTCGATTCGCTCGCCTAGCACCACGGCTAGGAGGTTGGCCGCCGACGCGAGCGCCGGAGCGCAGGCGCGGTCAGGAGCGGCCTGCGTGGCCGGGGAACGCAGCTAGCAATGTCATACCCCCTGGGGAGTATGGCGCCATGGACTCCCGGGCTGGTGTGCTGCGGATCGACTGTGACGAGTGCCGGTTGGGGGGCACCGCGGCCTGTGCCGACTGCATCGTCACCTATCTGTGCGCCGCCGACAGCGGCGGCGTGGTGGTGGTCGACGCCAACGAGGCGTTGGCGCTCGGCCGGCTCCAACGCGGAGGCCTGGCGCCGGCGCTGCGCCACAGCCCCCGTGGCGGCGCGCCATGACCGCGACGACGGTGGCCGGTGGGTGGGGAAGGGCAGGTCGAGCGGGTGTGGCCCGGCCGCCACCTCCCGCCTCGGGGCAGGGTATGCGGGGTTGGGACCGCCGCAAATGATACGGTCCGTGACGGGCAGTCGTCTCTTCGGCGCGGAGTCGCGTGCGTGCAACAACTCCATGTGGTCGGGTTCACTACCGACCATCGAAGTCTGATCTTCAGCACCCGTAGAGGGTCGAAGACCGGGACCTACGTGATCGCGGTCGACGATGAACTGCTGGCCGCTGTCGACGAGGCCAGGGACCGCCTGGCTTCCGGTGACGGGAGCGCGGCCGACGAAGCCTCCGCACGGTACCCGGTGCCCGAGCCGCCACGCAGCGCGCTCACGGTCCGAGAGGTCCAGAGCCGGCTGCGCCTCGGCTACACCGTCGATCGGGTCGCCCGGGAGGCGGGGGTGGACCCATCGTGGGTGGAGCGGTTCGCGTCACCGGTCGTCGCCGAGCTGACCGAGGTCATCCGGGCCGCCCAGCGCTCCCGGGTGGTCAGGCCACGGGGAGGGCCGTCGGCGACGTCGCTCGGCGAGTCGGTCCTGCGGAACCTGGCCGAGCGGGGCGTGCCCATGGCCGAGTCCGACATGGGCCGTGCCTGGCAGGCCCGTCAGCTGCTCGACGGCTCGTGGCTGGTGACGCTGACCTACGCCAACCGGGACCGCGAGTTCGAGGTCTCGTGGGAGTTCGACAACAGCTCCGGCGCCCTGCGACCGCGTGACCGGGTGGCGTCCGAGCTCGGCTTCGTGGCCGACCCGGAATGGTCCGATGCCCCGGTCGAGAGCGAGGCTGCCCATGACGAGAGCCCGCAGGCGCCGGTGCCCGAGGAACGTAGCGAATCCCAGCGCCGGGTGGCCGAGATGCGCCGAGCGGCTCAGGACCGGATGGTCGCCGACGCCGAACGGGCTTCGAGGCGGGCGGCGGCGATGGTCCGCCGGACCACGCCCCGACCGGCGGACGTCCCGCCCGCGCCCAGAGCGGCCACCGCCGAGGCGGTCGCCGGTCTCGTCGCCGGCGAACCAATCGATCCAGCGCCGTCCGACCGGGACCGGCCCCAGGCCGAAGGCCCGCGGCCGGCCTTCGAGCCCCGGGTAGGCAACGGCCTCGACGACGACGACGACGAGGATGTCGCGTCCGGCGCCGGATCGGCACCGGATGACGCCCAGCCGACCGACGGTGAGGACGAGGAAGAGCAGGAGTGGAAGGCGCCCGTCGTCGACGACGGTGGTACCACCGGTGTCGCCGGCCGGCCCTCCGACGGCGGCGACGGGCCTACCGATGTCGCCGGCGCCCTCGTCCCTGCGCCGTGGAGCGTCGGCGCCGAGCCGGAGACCACCCCGGGCCCGTCCGAGGGGCATCCCGCTGATGCCGCCGAAACACTGGCGCCGGGCCACGACGCCGTCGAGGACCTGGACGAGGCCGACGGCCCGACGGCCCGCGAGACCGTCGACGAGGGACCACCCGCCGCCTCCGGCTCGGCCGGACGCCTCTTCGCACCGGAGCCGGCGGCGGACGAGTTCGAGCGCACGATGCCGTTCGAGCGGATAGCAACCGACGGCCCCGCACCCGTCCAGGTGTCAGCGATCGCGCTCGGGGACAACGACGGGGACGAGGACGAGGCCGGCCCGGCCGGCGCGGGCGGGTCGATCGAGGACGTCGGTCTCGACGAGCGCGAGCCGGTCGAGCCGGTCGAGGAGGTCGGGCGGCGCGATGACCCCCCCGCTGCCAGCCCGCCGGAGCAGTCTCCGCCGGCGACTCCCCCTCTCGTCCCCGCAGCGGCGCCAGCCCTGCCCCCGGTGGCTCCCGGACCGGCGGGAGCGAAGATGCCCGGCCCGCCCTGGCCGCGGCGCCGGGTGCCGCTCCAGGCGGTCCGGCTGCGGCCGGCGGCGCCGGCGGCCGCGCCAGCAGCCGTCCCCCCGCAACTCGACGGTCCCGGCGATGACGAACCGGCGCCCACGCCCCCGGCCCCCGACGACCGCCAAGGCGAGCCCTCCGGCGCGCCACGGGGCGATGCCGGCCAGGTGCCGGCGTCGGCGGTGGGTGGTTCCGACGACCTCGACGAGGACGCCGACCCCGGCCCGGCAGTGGTCCCGGTATGGGACGAGCAGGACGACGGCTGGGGCGACGACGACGAGGACGAGCCGGTCGCCAGTGGTTGGGCCGACGGGCCCGACCGCGGTTGGGACGACGACGATGACGACGATTGGGGCGCCGGCCGTGGCGGTGGGAGCGGCGAGGTCGGGACCGTGGAGCCCCAGGCTGGCGCGCCCGAGGCCGGCCGGCCGCGGCGCCTACCGCTGCGGCTGCGGGCCACCGAGGGCCGCGGCTCGAAGCCGGCCGGGGAGGCCATGGTGGCCGGGGACCGTCGCGGCCCGCGGTTCCGTCCCGACCTGGCCCGTCCGGCCGATCCCACGGCCAGCGCCGATGACGGCGGCGCCACCCCGGCCCGCCGCCGCCAGCTGAGGGCCGAGCCTCCCGGCGCCGGGCCGGCACCGCCGGCGCGGCGGTCCGAGCCGCTGCGCGCCCGGCCCCGCCCCTCGGACGAGTGAGCGGGCCCGACGGGCGAGCGAAACCTGCGCACCGTGGGCCTCGCTCATGGGCAACGCCGACCGCAGTCGACCCGGCTTCGCTGTCCCGACTGGCTGACGAGCTCAAGACGGCGGGACGGGAAGCCGGCCTCGCCGCCGTCGGTATCGCCGCCGCCACCGCCTTCCAGGGCACCAGGGCCGATCTCGAGGAACGCAAGGCGGCTGGGCTCCACGGCGGGATGCAGTTCACCTACCGCCGGCCCGACCGGTCCACCGACCCCGGTCATGCCCTGCCCGGCGCCCGGTCCCTGGTGGTCGGGGCCCTGGCCTATCCCGGCGCCACCGGGCCGGCGCCGCACGGTCCCAGCCCTTTCGGCAGGGTCGCCGCCTATGCGCGGTCCGACCACTACGCCGCGTTGCGTACCGCCCTGGCCGCGGTCTCGGGCCGGCTCAAGGCGGCCGGGTGGCGTGCCCGGGTGGTCGCTGACGACAACGCCCTGGTCGATCGCGAAGCGGCCTACCGGGCCGGCATCGGCTGGTACGGGAAGAACAGCAACCTCCTTCTGCCGGGACGAGGGAGCTGGTTCGTGCTCGGCTCGGTCGTCACCACCGCTCCGCTGCCCTTCGACGACGACCCTGTCGACGACGGCTGCGGGTCGTGCCGGCGCTGCCTCGACGGCTGCCCCACTGGGGCCATCGTCGCTCCCGGGGTCGTCGACGCTCGCCGCTGCCTGGCCTGGCTCCTGCAGCAACCGGGCGATTTCCCCCGCCCCCTGCGCCCGGCCCTGGGTGACCGGATCTACGGGTGCGACGACTGCCAGGAGGTGTGCCCTCCCGGCCGGGTGGCCCCCGACGACGACGCACCGGCCGCTCTTGGCGGCCCGGCGTGGGTGCCGTTGCTGGACCTCCTGGCGGCCGACGACCGCACCGTGCTAGAACGGCACGGCCGGTGGTACATCCACGGCCGCCAACCCCGATGGCTCCGGCGTAACGCGCTGGTGGCCTTGGGCAACTCCGGGGCCGGTGGCGACCCACGGGTGGCCGCTGCTCTCACACGCGCCCTCGACGACCCCGATCCGGTACTGCGCTCGCACGCGGCGTGGGCCGTCCGCCGGCTCGGGCTGAGCGAAGCCCTGGGCCTCGCCGGCCGTGCCCGGCGCGACCCCGCGGTGGCGGGCGAACTCGCCGAAGCCGACCCCGCACCGTGACTTACTTGCTCGTGACCAACGACTTCCCGCCCAAGCTCGGGGGCATCCAGTCCTACCTGTGGGAGCTCTGGCGACGCCTGCCTCCCGAAGCCACGACGGTGCTCACGACCTCGTTCCCCGGTGACCGGGAGTGGGACGCCCGACAGGCTTTCCGGGTCGAGCGGGCCGAGGGGCGGGTGCTGGTACCCACGCCGGCGCTGGGCCGCCGCATCGACGCGCTGGCAGACGAGGTCGACGCCGAGCTGGTACTCCTCGACCCGGCCCTCCCCCTCGGTCTCGTCGCCAGCCGGCTTCGGCACCCCTACGGGGTCGTGCTCCACGGCGCCGAAGTTGCCGTGCCCGGACGCCTTCCCGGCACTCGCTCGGCCCTTCGGCGGGTGCTGCGCTCGGCCTCGGTGGTGGTGGCCGCCGGCGGCTACCCGTTGCGTGAGGGCGAGCGGGCGGCCGGCCGGCCTCTGCCGGCCCACAACATTCCCCCCGGTGTCGACCTCGACCGCTTCCACCCCTTCGACGACGCCCAGCGCGCCGCGGCCCGGCGGGTGCTCGGCCTGTCGGACGAGGCCTTCGTGGTCGCCGGCGTGAGCCGGCTCGTCCCCCGCAAGGGGTTCGACATCGTCCTGCAGGCGGCCTCAACGTTGGGGGCCCCGGGGCCTGACGTCGTGGTGGTCATCGCCGGCGCCGGCCGTGACCGTGGTCGGCTGGAGGACCTGGCCGTCGCCGGCGGTGTCGACGCCCGCTTCCTCGGCCCGGTCACCGACGACGTGCTGGCGTCGGTGTACGGCTGTGCCGACGTCTTCGCCATGCTGTGCCGCAGCCGTTGGCTCGGGCTGGAGCAGGAGGGGTTCGGGATCGTGTTCCTCGAGGCCGCGGCCTCCGGCGTGGCCCAGGTGGCCGGGGCCAGCGGCGGATCGTCGGAAGCGGTCGACGACGGTGTCACCGGTTTCGTGGTCGCTCCGCCTTCCGACGTACGGGCGACGGCCCGGGCCCTCGAACGGCTACGACAGGACCGAGGCCTGCGTCAGAACATGGGCGAGGCCGCCCGGCAGCGGGCGAGCGCCTTCGGCTACGACGCCTTGGCCGCCCGACTGCGGACCGCGCTCGACTCCGTCGCCGTCGCCGGAAACCCGGCCCCCACCGGTGCGGCCGGCCCCCCCGGGGGCAGGACCGGCCCGGGAGCAGCCTCGCCGCCGGCGTCGGCGAGGGCGCTGCGGTGACGACCTCGACGCCCCCGAGCGAGGCCGCCGCGTCGTCGACGGCGGGGACCTCGATCATGGCTGCTTCGTGGGCCGGGACCGCGGTGCTGGCTGTGGCGGCGTTGGCCGCGGCGGCTGCTCCCGACGAGATGGCCGGCGCCTACGCCGTGCTCGCCGGCCTCCTGTTCGTGGCCGGCTCGGCCGCCTTCGTCTGGGCCTTCGTCCTCGCGCTGCGCCGGAGCCGGACCGACCAGATCGGTGTCTCGTCCCTGTTCCTGCTGTCGGGGAGCGCGCCCAGCACGGTGCGCCGCCGGCTGCTCGGGGCGCTGGGCGCCCAGACCGTGGTCGCGTTGGCGGCGGCGTCGGCCCGGCCGTACACCGCGGTCGCGTTCGGCATCCTCGCTCCCACGTTCGGGCTCGGCCTGGGCGGCCTGTGGGCGGCCCAGCACGGCACGTTCCCCCCCCGGCCCGCTGGGCCCGGTGCGCCATGAGGATCCTGCTGTTCACCGGCAAGGGCGGCGTGGGCAAGACCACGGTTGCGGCCGCCACCGCCCTGCGCTGCGCCGACGCCGGGCTGCGGACCATCGTGCTGTCCACTGACCCGGCCCACTCGTTGGCCGACGCCTTCGACGTCGAGCTCGGCCCGGTGGCGAGCGAGATCGCCCCCGGGCTCTTCGGCGAACAGCTCGACGCCCAGGGCCGGCTCGAGGAATCGTGGGGCGAGATCCGGGACTGGCTCCGTGAGGTCTTCCTGTGGGCGGGGATCGACGAGCTCGAAGCCGAGGAGCTGGCCGTCTTCCCCGGCCTCGACGAGGTGTTCGCCCTCTCCGACCTCAAAGCCCACGCCAGCAGCGACCGCTGGGACGTCGTCATCGTCGACTGCGCCCCTACCGCCGAGACCATCCGCTTCCTGTCCCTGCCCGACATCCTCGGCTGGTACATGGAACGGGTCTTTCCCCTCGGCCGCCGTGTCAATCGGGCCGTGGGGCCCGTCCTCAAGCGGGTCAGCAACCTGCCGGTGGCGGGCGACGACGTCTTCGCCGCCTCCCGTCGTTTCTATGACCGTCTCGACGGGGTCCGCGAGCTGCTCTCGGACACCAAGGTCACCAGCGTGCGACTGGTCGTGAACCCCGAGCGCATGGTGATCGCCGAGGCCCGCAGGATGTACACGTACCTTTCCCTGTTCGGGTACCAGGTCGACTGCGTGGTGGCCAACCGGCTGCTGCCCGACACCATGACCGACCCCTGGTTCGACCGCTGGCGCGAGCTGCACGCTGCCCACCTCGCGAGCATCGATACCGGGTTCGCCCCGTTGCCGGTGCTGCGGGCGGAGCTCAGCGCCGACGAGCTCATCGGCCTCGACCGCTTACGGGCGTTCGGCGCCGAGCTCTACCGCGACCTCGACCCCGCCAGCACCTTGCACACCGGCGAGCCTCTCCGCGTCACCCGCAAGGGAGGCCAATACCACCTGACCCTCCAGCTGCCCTTCACCGGCCACGACGACCTCGAGGTGGGCCGGCACCGCGACGAGCTGCTGGTCCGGGTCGGCCCCTACCGGCGGGCGCTGATGCTCCCCGACTCGCTGCGCCGGCGGGCGATCGTCGATGCGACGCTTCGCCATGGCAGTCTGAGGGTGGTCTTTTCCGGCGACGGGACGGTGTAGCGGTCATGTTCGACAGCGACGGTGAGGCCGGCGACCACGCCCGGGAGGGCCTCGAGCACCTCCAGGCCGCGGCCAAGGAGATGATCGCCGCGGCCCGGGCCATGCTCGACGCGATGGAGCAGGTGGTCGACGATCCACAGGCACTTTCCACGCTCACGTCGATGGTCGGCTCCGTGGCCCGGATGGCCGGTGACGTCATCGGCGGCCGGGCCCCCGGGACCAAGCCCGACGACGACCGGGCCTCGGGGGTGCAGGCCGTACCGGTGCGTTGAGCGAGGTCGGACGGGACGCTAGACGGTGAAGCCCGGCGGGGTGACGAACTGGCTGGCGAGGATGATGTTGGCCCGCTGCCGGGCCAGTGTCTTCAGTGCCGACGTCGTGCCGGTGCCCTCGAAGGCAAACCACGCCAACCAGCACACCTGCCACCGCCAGGCGCCGTTGTAGCCCCAGCTCGAGTCGCGGTTGGCGCTGTCGTGGCCCTTGCCGTCGGCGTGGCGGGCCTCGTGGATGAGGGTCCCGGCCCGTTCGGGCACCGACCGTGAGTAGAAGAACGACAGGTAGAGCTCGGTCTTGTCGTCGGCGAACGGGCCCCACTGGGTCCAGGCCACCGCCGTCCCGTCACCGCAGCGACCGTCGACCTCGTCGATGGCGTTGCGGGCGAAGCGGCCGCCCCACTCGAGGATGTTGCCGCTGTAGGACTCGCTGGGGAACCGGGGCGACGAATAGGTCAGGCACCAGACGCCGCTCATGGCCCGCGAAAGGGGTTGGGTGTTGTCGCAGACGTTGTCGTAGCCGAACCCGTCGTCCCAGTCGTCCTTGTCGAAATCGAACGCGTCCCAGGCCCAGTCGACGAAGGGCTGCCAACAGATGCGGGGCCCGTAGAGGCTGTCGCCGGAGGTAACGAGGTTGGGGACGGTGTACGTGCAGCTGGCCACGGTTCAGCACTCCTTCTTGATCTGGGGACGGGACACGGCACGGTCCTGGGCCGGGGGCCCAAGGACGAGCTCGGCCCGTTCCGACGCTTCGATCTCGGGGACCAGCTCGTGGATGGAGGCGGTCCGGGCCTCGAGCATCCACCGTTGGTCCTGAGGCAGGAACTCGGCGAGACGGGAACCCACCTCGGGGTCCAGGGCCCGCAGGGCCTGCACCGCGGCGGACCGGACGGCGGCATCGGGCTGTTCGGCCACGACCGACTCGAGGGCGCGCCGGGCGTCCTCGTCACCGCGGGCCAGGCGGGCCAGGCCCTCGACCGCCATGACCCGCACCAGCCGCTCGCCGTCGCTGGGCGACTCACAGGCCCGACGGTCGTGGTGGGCCTCGTCGATGGGCGCCGCCGCCACCTCCGCGAACAGCCCGAGGGCGTCGCGGTCGCCGACGTCGGCCAGGACGTGGAGCATGCCCCACCGCAGCGGCACGTCGTGGGCGGAGACCCGGCCCAGGATCTGGGCCACCGTCGCTGATGCCCGCGAGCACCGGCCCAGCAGCTCGATGGCCTGTCGGTAGTCGTGGCGGCCTTCGGCGTCGGCCTCGTCGGCGTGGAGGTGGCCGAGGGCCCGGGCGAGGAGCCAGGCGTCGGCCGACTGGTCGAAGAGACGTTCATCCTGTTTGGCCTCGAGGCTGTCCCCCGTGACCGACTTGTGGTCGCAGTCGCACACGATGCGCTCCCTCCGTTCGTCCAATGTTCAGGTCCCTCGGAGAAACGAGTCGCCAACCGGCGCAGAGATACATCGAGCCCGGATTGCGAGCGGATGACGGGACCGGCGCCTACCATCGGGTGGACCACGTCCACTGGGAGGCGCCCGTGCCGGTCATCGCCGAAGACGTCATCCGTTCGCTGGCCGGTTTCAAAGCGGAACAGGCGCCGGTGACGTCGGTCTACCTCGATGTCGACGGCCGCAGGCTCCTCCGCCACCAGGATCTCGAACACGAGGTCGATGTCCTGTTGAAGGCGGCCCGCGCCCGGGCCAACGGTGACGCCTCGGTGGCCAAGGACCTCGTCCGGGTCGGCCGGCTGGTCAAGGACGGCCTCGACCGTTCGAGCACCAGGGGGCTGGTGATCTTCGCCTGCAGTGCCCATGACCTGTGGGAGGTCATCGCCCTGCCGGTGCCCGTCCCCAGCCGGGTCGTGATCAACCACGTCCCGGCGCTGAGCCAGCTCGAAGCGGTACTGCAGGAAGCCGAGGCGATCGGGGTTCTGTTGGCCGACCGCCAGCACGCCCGGATGTTCGTGTTCGAGCTGGGGGAGCTGACCGAGCTGTCGGAGCTGTCCGACGAGCTGCCCCGGGAGTACGACACCCGGGGCGAACGCGACCAGGGCGACGTCGCCTCCCACGTCGACGCCTTGCGTGACCAGCACGTGCGCCATGCCGCCGCGGTGGCCTGGCAGGTGTTCAAGGAGCGGGGCTTCGAGCACCTCGCCCTGGGTGGCCCCGACGAGATGCTCAACGCGCTCGAGGGCACCCTCCATCCGTACCTCCGGGAGCGGTTGTGCGGCCGGGTGGGGCTGGCGGTGACGGCGTCGCTCGACGAGGTCCGGACCGCGGCGATCGAGATGGAGACCGAGGTCGAGCGGGCGCAGCAGGCCGCCGACGTCGAGCGCCTGCGCCAAGCCGTAGCCGTCGGTCGCCGGGCCGTCGCCGGCCTGGGCCCGGTGCTGGGTGCCCTCAACCAGCGGCGGGCCGAGCAGGTGCTGGTGTCGCAGGGTTTCGTCGAGGCCGGGTGGCGCTGTGACGTCTGCAGCACCTTGCACGTGGTGGGCCGGCGCTGCGCGGTGTGCGGAGGCGAGATGGCCGAAGTCGAAGACGTGGTTGAGGAAGCGGTGGAGATGGCGCTGGCCAACCGCGGCCGGGTCGAGATCTGCAACGGCAACGCCGACCTCGACGTCCTCGGACGAATAGGCGCCCACCTGCACTACTGAGCTAGCTGGGGGGGCTGCGCCCCCCCGGCCCCCATCGCCGCCCGGCTCCCTGGCGGTCGCTCGGTCGGCATCTGCTCGGTCCCGGGACTTGTCACAACGTCAGCCTTCTCGGGACCGAGCAGATCTAGCCGCCGGCCCGAGGGTGCGGGCTATTAGCCGGCCGGTAGCGTCGCCCACTCATGGCCCGCAGCGTGGGTGTCGACGTCGGCGGTACGAAGATCCTCGCCCTGGTCTTCGACGACGAGTCAGGGGCGGTCGTCGGCGAGCCGGCGAAAGAGGCCACGCCGCCCGGGACTGAAGCGCTGCTCGACGCCGTCGCCGCCGTCGTGGTACGGCTCGAGCAGGCCGAGGGGCCCGTCGCCGGCATCGGAGCCGGCCTTCCTGGCCTCGTCGACCGGCGGGGCCGGCTGGCGGCCGCCCCCAACCTGCCCGCCGTGGCCGGCGTCGCCTTCGCCGAGCGGCTGGCGGAGCGGGTGGGCCGCCAGGTGACGGTCGACAACGACGCCACCTGCGCGGCCTGGGCCGAGGCGACCCGGGGCGCGGCGGCCGGGGTGGCCGACATGGTCATGGTCACCCTCGGCACCGGCATAGGCGCCGGGCTGGTGGCGGGGGGGCGGCTGCAACGGGGCCGCCATGGTTTCGCCGGCGAACCCGGCCACATGGTGGTCGACCCCGATGGCCCGCTGTGCCCCTGTGGCCGGCGCGGGTGCTGGGAGCGTTACGCCTCCGGTAGCGGCCTCGGCCGCCTGGCCCGGGAAGCGGCCGAAGCCGGGCAGGCCCCTCGTCTGGTCGAACTGGCCGGCGGTGACCCCGAGGCGGTCAAGGGGGAACACGTCACCGCCGCCGCCGGGCAAGGCGACCAGGACGCGCTGGCCGTGCTCCGCCAGCTCGGATGGTGGGTGGCCCTCGGGCTCGCCAACCTGGTCAACGTGCTCGACCCCGAGGTGGTGGTGGTCGGCGGGGGACTGGTGGCGGCGGGCGAGATGCTCCTGGGGCCGGTGCGGTCGTCGTTCGCCGAGCTGGTGCTCGGCCCCTCCCACCGTCCGCTGACCAGGATCGTCCCCGCCGCCCTGGGCAGCGAGGCCGGTGCCATCGGCGCCGCCCTGCTGGCGCTCGAACGCCGGCAGTAGAAGGCGCGAGAAGCGCCTCAGCAGACCAAGAACTCGCGAAAGCGCCCTCGGCGATGGCGGTACCCTCGGACGATGGAGTTCCGCCGCATCGACGGTTTGCCGCCGTACGTCTTCACGATCATCGACAGCCTGAAGGTGGCGGCTCGGCGTGAAGGCCACGACGTCATCGACCTCGGTTTCGGCAACCCTGACATCCCGTCGCCCGAGATCGCGGTCGAGAAGCTGTGCGAGGCCGCCCGCAACACCCGCAACCATCGCTATTCCTCCAGCCGGGGGATCCCGAAGTTGCGGGAGGCGGTGAGCGACCTGTACCGGCGCCGCTTCAACGTCGAGATCGACCCCGACACCGAGGTCATCAACACCATCGGGGCCAAGGAGGGCTTCAGCCACCTCATGTGGGTGCTGCTCCAGCCCGGTGACGCCGCCCTGGTGCCGTCGCCGTCGTACCCGATCCACATCCGTGGCCCGTACTTCGCCGGCGCCGACGCCCGCGAGGTGCCGGTCGGCCCGGGCCAGGACTTCGTGGCCAACGTCATCGAGTCCTGGGAGTACGGCTGGCCCAAGCCCCGGGTGGTGGTGCTCTCCTTCCCCCACAACCCGACCACGACCTGTTTCGAGAAGGCCGATTTCCAACGCCTCGTCGACTGGGCGCTTGAACGCGACGTCGTGCTCGTACACGACTTCGCCTATGCCGAGACCGCATTCGACGGCTTCCGCCCGCCGTCGATCCTCGAATGCGAGGGTGCCAAGCAGTGCTCGGTCGAGCTGTACACGCTGACCAAGTCGTTCTCGATGGCCGGTTGGCGGATCGGCTTCCTGGTCGGCAACGCCGAGATCGTCGCCGCCTTGGCCAAGATCAAGAGCTATCTCGACTACGGGACGTTCCAACCCATCCAGATCGCCGCCACCGTCACGCTCAACGAGGCCCAGGACTTCCCCAAGCACGTCAACGAGATCTACCAGTCCCGTCGCGACACGCTGTGCAGCAGCCTCGACCGGATCGGCTGGCGCTTCGAGCGGCCCCGGGGGACGATGTTCGCCTGGGCGCCGATCCCCGAGCCGTACCGGGAGATGGGCTCGATCGAGTTCGCCAAGACGCTGGTGACCGACGCCCACGTGGCGGTGTCGCCCGGCGTCGGTTTCGGGCCCGACGGCGACGGCTACGTGCGCTTCGCGTTGATCGAGAACGAGCAGCGCATCGCCCAGGCGGTACGCAACCTGAGGCGGGCGCTGCCCAAGCTGGGCTGACCGGACGGGCTCGCCCCGGCCGCTGCGGCCAGCAAGCTGTACCGTTCCTTTCGCACCCGGGAAACCGGCCGTTCACAACCCGCCCCTACGGTGCCGGCCATGGTCGCGAGCTACGTCGTCAGGGTCTGGCTTCCCGACCGCCCTGGCGCTCTCGGCGCGGTGGCCAGTCGGGTCGGTGCCGTCCGGGGCGATGTGGTCGGCATCGAGATCCTCGAGCGGGGGGCGGGCCGGGCCGTCGACGAGTTGGTGGTGGAGCTGCCCGCCGGCATGCCCGTCGATCTCCTGCTGGCCGAGATCTCCCAGGTCGATGGT
>JBQTIQ010000052.1:0-53935 GCA_052387955.1 Acidimicrobiia bacterium
CCCCTCGATCGTCGCGCGGTCGAGCAACGTGAAGGTGCGCAGCAATCGCCCCACGTCCGCATCGTCGGCGTTGATCCAGAACTGGTAGAACCGGTACGGGCTCGTCCGCGCCGCATCGAGCCACACCGCACCGGACTCGGTCTTCCCGAACGTCCTCCCGCTCGCGTCAGTGAGCACCGGGAACGTCAGCCCGTGCGCCTCACCCCGCGCCGCACGCCTGATGAGCTCGGTCCCTGCCGTGATGTTGCCGAACTGGTCGCTCCCGCCGATCTGCAGCGACACACCATCGTGCCGGAACATGTGCAGGAAGTCGTGCGCCTGGAGCAGCATGTAGCTGAACTCGGTGAACGAGATGCCCTGCTCGCTGGCCATGCGTTGGCGGACCGATTCGCGGGCGACCATCTGGTTGACGGTCACGTGCTTGCCGACGTCGCGAAGGAAGTCGAGCACGGTCACTCCCGCGGTCCATTCCAGGTTGTCGACCAGTTGCCACTCGCCCCCGGGCCCCAGCACCCGGCTGATCTGGGCCTTGATGGCCTCGACGTTGGCCCGCAACGCGTCACCGTCGAGGAGGTTGCGTTCCTCGGACCGCCCGCTGGGGTCACCGATCATCCCGGTGGCGCCCCCGGCCAGGGCGAGGGGGCGGTGACCGGCGGCTTGAAAGCGGCGCAGCACGAGCAGCCCGACCAGGTTGCCGGTGTGGAGGCTGTCGGCCGTCGGGTCGATGCCGTGGTACAGCGTCACCGGCCCCTGCCGCAGTCGCTGGCCCAGGGCCTCGAGCCCCGTGGAGTCGTCGATCAGTCCGCGGGCCTGGAGGTCCTCCAACACGTCCATGCTGGCGCGAGGTTCTCCCGGGCCGTCCCCGACGGTCAAGCCCCCTGCATTGTTGTCAGCGTTCCCCCTCGCATCGGCGGCAATCCGTCAGAGTTCATCGTCTGGCCGCGTTCCCCGGTCACGCAGGCCGCACTTGGCCGCGCCTGCGCTGGCGCTCCGGCACTCGCATCGGGGGCGGGCGCGTACCGTGGCATCGATGCGGTGCTCCTCGGTCGCGCCGGCCCGGAGACGTCAGGCGTTGGCCGGGGTCGCGCAGTCGGGCATATCGTTGACGACGGCGAAGACGTTGACGGCCCGGCTGTTCGGTTCGCCCCCTTCCCGGGCCCGCTCCAGGAAGGGCCCGTCGTCCCCCGTGCGCAACTGGGCGGCCCACGCCTCCCGGTCCTCGAGCCAGGTCTCCCAATCGCCGAGCCACTCCGTGACCGCCCGGGCCTCGTCGCCAGCCGGGGGCCCCAGCGCCCGTAGCTCGCTCACCATGCGCCGAAGCACCTCGTCGCTGCGCTCGACCAGGTCGGCCCGTTCGGCCGTCGACCGAGCCTTCACCGCTACCAGCCCGAGGTCGTCCAGCTCACGCTGGGCGGCTTCGCAGGCCTGCTGGGCCGCGGCCGGGAAGGCGCGGTCACGGAGGAGGTTGGGGGCGCGGACATGGTCCTTGGCGAAGAAGAGGGCGTACACCCACATGGCGGCGATCCCCACCAACATGACCGCCACCGCCGCGTACGCCAGCCTCGAGGCTCGGCTGCGGGCAGTCCGGGTTTCCACCACCTCAGTGTCGTTGAAGCAAGCGGCGCTCGGCCACGCAGGACCCGAGGAATGCCGCCATTACGAGCCGGACGGACCACGCCCCGATGCGAGCGCCAGAGCACCCGCGGAGGCGCGGTCGGACGCGGTCCGCGTGGCCGGGCCGCGCCGCCAACAGCGCCTGAGGTTCCCGTCACAAGCTATTGACATCGGGTCAATAGGCCGTCAACGTCCGTGATCCGCGCGTTCTCGTAATCCGTTCGGCCGCCCGTTGGGAGAAGGAAACTTCATGGACTCCGCCAGCAACCACAACCGCATGGACCGGCGCACCTTTCTCGGGGCCGCGGCGGCCGGCACGGCGGTCACCCTCGTCGGCGTGGCCCAGGCCCGGGCCGGGTTCCGGTCGAGCCAGCCCAGCGGTCGGTCGGTGGCGGTCCTCGGCGGTGGCGTGGCCGGCCTCTCCGCCGCTCACGAGCTGGTCGAACGCGGTTTCACGGTCACCGTGTACGAACCGAAGGCGCTCGGAGGCAAAGCCCGGAGCATCCCGGTGCCCAACACCGCTACCGGGGGCCGCCAAGACCTGCCCGGCGAACACGGCTTCCGGTTCTTCCCCGGCTTCTACCAGAACCTCCCCGACACGATGGCCCGGATCCCCTTCGCCGGGAACGCCGGCGGCGTGTTCGAGAACCTCGTCGAGGCGACCGAGGAGTCGTTCGCCCGTTCCGGTGGCCGCTACGACCTCCACGTGCCGGTGCGGCCCGGCCCGATCACGCCGGCCAACCTCTTCCAGACCGTGATGGCAGCCTTCCAGGAGGTCACCACCCTCCCCGCCGACCAGCTCGTCTTCTTCGGCCGCCAGCTGCTCGTGTTCCTCACCAGCAGTGAGGCCCGCCGCTTCGGCCAGTGGGAGTTCACCGACTGGTGGGAGTTCACCCAGGCCGAACAGATGTCCCAGGAGTACCGTACGGTGCTGGCGTCCGGCCTCACCCGCAACCTGGTCGCCGCCCGCGCCGACCTGGCCTCCACCCGCACGATCGGCCGCATGGCCGAGGCCTTCGTGTTCAACATCGCCGGCGTCGGCTACCGCGAATCGCCGGACCGCGTGCTGTCCGGTCCCACCAACGACGTCTGGATCGACCCCTGGGTCGCCTACCTCACCGGCCGAGGAGTTCAGTTCCGAGCTGCCGGGGTCGAGGCGCTCGAGCTCGCAGGCGGGAAGATCGCCTCGGCCCGAGTTCGGGCCGCTGACGGCAGCACCGAGAACGTGACCGCCGACTGGTTCCTGTGTGCCATGCCGGCGGAGCGGGCCGTGCCGCTGTGGAACTCGGCGATCCTGGCCGCCGATCCGGCCCTGGCCGCGATGTCCCGGCTGCAGACCGAGTGGATGAACGGCATCCAGTTCTACCTCCGTGAGCCGGTGCCGGTGACCCGCGGCCACGTGAGCTACATCGATTCGCCGTGGGCGCTGACGTCTATCAGCCAGGCCCAGTTCTGGCCCGGGTCCTTCGCCTCCAGCTACGGCGACGGCCAGGTGGCCGACTGCCTCTCGGTCGACGTGTCCGAGTGGGCCCGGCCCGGCATCCTCTATGGCAAGGCCGCCCGCGACTGCACGCCGACCGAGATCGCGGACGAGGTGTGGGCTCAGATCAAGGCCACGCTCAACGACACCGGCGCCACCGTGCTGCGTGACTCGGTGCAGCACTCGTGGTTCCTCGACCCTGCCATCACCTACCCGGGTGGCGCCGGCGCGAGCGCCGCCAACGACGAGCCGCTGCTGGTCAACACCGTGGGCAGCTGGGAGGACCGGCCGACCGCGGCTACCGCTATCCCGAACCTGTTCCTGGCCTCCGACTACGTGCAGACCAACATCGACCTGGCCACCATGGAGGGTGCCAACGAGTCGGCCCGGGCCGCGGTGAACGCCATCGTCGCCTCGTCGGGATCGAACGCCTCGCCGGCCCAGATGTTCAAGCTCTATGCGCCGCCCGAGCTCGAGGGCTTCAAGGCGCTCGACGCCCAGAGCTTCGCCCTCGGCCAGCCGAACCTGTTCGACACGCCCTGGCCGCACGAGGCCAGCCAGTCGATCGAGGACGCCTACGCCTTCGTCAACCAGCTCGCCGGCCCGATCCTCGGGGGCGTGCTGCCTCCCCTCGGAGGCCTACCCGTCATCAACTGAGGGCCTCGCCTAGGCCGGGGTGGACGGCGATCGTCTCGACACGTTGGGGTCGCCGTCCAAGTACCAGCGCCACGGGTGCTCGGCGCCGGCGTTCAAGCCGATCCGTCGGCTGTTGGCGGGCCGGGCCGGCGGTGGTACCCCGTCGTCGACGACCATCACGCCCCGGTCGCCGGTGACCAGGTCGGACCCGTCGTGGGTACCGGTGAGGCCCAGCGCCTGGGTCAGCTTGGCCGGCCCGCTGGTCAGGTCGCAGTCGCGGCGGGCGGTCGGCCCCCGGGCCTCCCACATCGCCGGCACCCCGGTCAGGGGGACGAGAGCCCTCAACAACACGGCCACGCCTTCGTGGTCGCCGCACACCGTGTTGGCACACCAGTGCATGCCGTAGGTGAAGTACACGTACAACCCGCCCGGAGGACCGAACATGGTGGCGTTCTTGCGGTTCTTGCCCCGGAAGGCGTGACTGCCGGGATCGGCCGTCCCACAGTACGCCTCGACCTCCACGATCCGCCCCGACCGCTCCCCGTGCACCAGCACCTTGTTGAGCAGCTCGGGCGCCACCTCCCGAGGGTCCCGGCGGTAGAACTCGCGGGGCAGCACCGCAGCGCCAGCGCAGGCGCGGCCGATCACGACTTGCGTGGCCGGGGAACGCAGCCAACAGGGCCTGCGTGGCCCAGGAACGCCCGCAAGAGCGGTGCACCCGTCGCGAGACGCGAGCGCCGCAGCGCCAGCGCAGGCGCGGTCAAGAGCGGCCCGCGTGGCCGGGGAACGCCGGCAAGCCTGGTGCACCCGTCGCGAGACGCGAGCGCCGGAGCCCCAGCGCAGGCGCGGTCAAGAGCGGCCTGCGTGGCCGGGGAACGCAGCTAGCAAAGCTTCCAGGGCGTCGAGATGGGCCCGGAAACGGTCGAGCTGGACGGCGACCGGGCCGGGGCCGGCGCCGCCGGGGCTGCGCCGGCGGAGCACCGCCGCCCCCGGCTCCAGCAGCTCGATGGCCTCCTCCCCCAGCGCGGGATGGGAGGCCACCAGTTCGGCCAGCGGGACGCGGCGTTCGATCGAGTCCCGTACCAGCCCACCGACGATGGCGTGCGCATCCCGGAACGGCGTGCCCAGCTCGACCAGCATCTCGGCCAGGTCGGTTGCGGCCAGGTAGGGCGAGTCGGCCGCCGCCTGCATGCGCTCGACCCGGAAGTCGGCGGTGCGCAGCAGGCCGGCCAACGCCGCCAACGTGAGCGCCACCACGTCGATGGCGTCGAACAGCGGCTCCTTGTCCTCCTGGAGGTCACGGTTGTAGGCTAGGGGCAGGCCCTTGAGCGTCGTCAGCATCCCGGCCAGGTGCCCGACCAGGCGCCCGGCCTTGCCCCGGGCCAGCTCGGCGATGTCGGGGTTCTTCTTCTGAGGCATCATCGACGAGCCCGTGCTGAAGGCGTCGTCGAGGCCGACGAAGCCGAACTCGTCGGTCGCCCACAGCACGACCTCCTCCCCGACACGGGAGAGGTGCACGCCCAGCAGGGCGAGGTCGAACAACGACTCGGCCACGAAATCACGGTCGGCCACGGCGTCGATGGAGTTCTCGAACCGGCGGGCGAAGCCCAACTCGTCGGCGACCCAGTCGGGGTCGAGGGGCAGGCTCGAACCGGCGAGGGCGCCGGCCCCGAGGGGTGACACGTCGAGGCGGGCCCGGGTGGCCAGCAGCCGGTCGACGTCGCGGCCCAGCGCCCAGCCATGCGCCAACAGGTGGTGGGCCAACAGCACGGGCTGGGCCCGTTGGAGATGGGTGTAGCCCGGCAGGTAGGCGGGGCCCGCTTCCGCCGCTCGGTCGAAGAACACCTTCATCAGGGCGATGGCGGCCGCGGCGACGTCGGTCAACGCCCGCTTGACGTAGAGCCGGAAGGCGGTGGCGACCTGGTCGTTGCGGCTGCGACCGGTGTGGAGCCTGGCCCCCGGGGGGCCGGCGAGCTCGGTCACCCGCCGCTCGATGGCGGTATGGATGTCCTCGTCGCCGGCCTTGAACGCGAACACCCCCTCGGAGAGCTCGACCTCGACCCGGTCGAGGGCGGCGATGACGATGCTGCCCTCCTCGGCGGGCAGGATCCGCGCCCGGACCAGGCCCCGCACGTGCGCCCGCGAACCGGCCAGGTCATCGACCGCGAGGCGGCGGTCGTAGGCCAGGCTGACCGAGAAGGCCAACAGCTCGGGGCTGGGGCCGCCTTCGAAGCGACCGTGCCACAACGTTCGGCTCTCGTCGTTGCCGGTCACCGCCTCACCGGCCCTGGCGCGACGCCCACGTTTCGACCGACAGGCCCCACAGCCGCACGAACCCGGCCGAGTCCTCATGGCGGAAGGCGTCGGCGGAGTCGTAGGTGGCCAGCGAATAGTCGTAGAGGCTCTGGGGGCTGCGCCGGCCGGTGATGTGGCAGATGCCGGGCTCGAGGTGGAGGCGGACGTCGCCCGACACGCTCACCTGGCTGTCGGCGATGAAGGCGTCGAGAGCCTGCTTCAGGGGACTGAACCACAGCCCGTCGTACACCAGCTCGGCGTAGCGGATCTCGAGCCGCTGCTTCTCGCGGGCCAGGTCACGCTCGTGGGTGATCGATTCCAGGTCCTGGTGCGCGGCGATGAGGGCGAGCCCGGACGGGCACTCGTAGGTCTCCCGGCTCTTGATTCCGACGCGGCGGTTCTCGACCATGTCGAGGCGGCCCCACCCGTAGGACCCGACCGCCGTCCCTACCGTCTCGATCAGCTCCACCAGGCCCACGGCCTCGCCGTCGACCGACACCGGGATGCCTTCGTCGAAGCCGACGACCAGGTCACGGGGGGCCGACGCGGTGGGAACGGTCAGGGACCACACGCCCTCGGGCGGCACCGCCCATGGGTCCTCCATCTCACCGCACTCGATGGCCCGGCCCCAGAGGTTGTCGTCGATCGAGTAGAGCTTCTCCTTGGTGGCGGTCACGGGGATGTCGTGCTCGTCGGCGTACACGATGCAGTCCTCGCGGGTCATGCCCCACACCCGGACCGGGGCGATCACCTCGAGGTCGGGGGCCAGGGCCCGGCTCGACACCTCGAAACGGACCTGGTCGTTGCCCTTGCCGGTACAGCCGTGGGCCACCGCGTCGGCACCCGTGTCCCGGGCGACTTCGACGAGGTGCTTGGCGATGACGGGCCGCGACAGGGCCGACACCAAAGGGTAGCGGCCCTCGTAGAGGGCGTTGGCCCGCAGGGCGGGGACGAGGAAGTCCCGGGCGAACTCGTCCCGGGCGTCGATCACCCGGGTCTCGACCGCACCAGCCGCGTCCGCCCGTTCACGGATCGCCTGCTCGTCCATGTGGCCGCCGTCCTGGCCGACATTGATGGCGAGGGCGATCACCTCGACGCCCATGTTGTCGATCATCCATCGGACCGCCACCGACGTGTCGAGCCCACCGCTGTAGGCCAGCACCACGCGCTTTGCCACAGGAACCCCTTCTCTCGTTGGTTGTCGTTCTGCTACAGGCCGGCCAGGTGGCCGAGCTGTTCGGCGATCTTGGCGCCGGTCGAGCGTTCGCTCACCACGACCATGATCGTGTCGTCGCCAGCGACGGTGCCCAGCACGTGGGTCAGCCCGGCCCGGTCGAGCGCGGAGGCGACCACGTGGGCCGATCCCGGTGGCGTGCGCAGCACGACAACGTTGGCCGAATAGGCCACCTCGACGACCCAGTCACCCAGGACCCGCCGCAGGTGTTCCTCCGGCGCCCGCTGCTCCTTGGGGAGCTCGGGGATGGCGTACACGCTCTCTCCCCCGGCCGCCCTGACCTTGATGGCCCCGAGCTCTTCGAGGTCACGGGACACCGTCGCCTGGGTGGCGATGACGCCGTCGGCCGCCAACAGCTCGACGAGCTGGGGCTGGCTGGTCACGATCTGCTGCTCGAGCAGGCGGGCGACCCGGTGCTGACGTTGTTGCTTGGCCAGGCGGGGAGGGGCACTCATGACGCCGGTTCCAACAGCCACGACAGGAGGCCCCGGAACGAATGCAGGCGGTTGTGGGCCTGGCGGATCACCCGGCTGGCGGGACCGTCGACGACCGCGGCCGACGCCTCCTCGCCCCGATGAGCGGGCAGGCAGTGCATGAAGATGGCGCCCCGGTTGGCGGCGGCCATGACGGCTTCGTCGACCCGGAACCCTTCGAAGGCCAGACGCCGGCGCTCGGCCTCGGCCTCGAACCCCATCGACGTCCACACGTCGGTGTGCACCGCGTCGGCGCCCTTGGCCGCTTCCTGGGGCCCGCTGGCGAGCAGGGGCCGGCAGCCGAGGTCGGCGAGCCGGTCGAGGTCCGCTTCCTCGGGCCCGAAGCCGTCGGGGCAGCCCAGGCGCACGTCCATGCCGGACATCGCCGCTGCCCGCGACAACGACCGGGCGACGTTGTTGAAGTCGCCGATCCAGGCCACGGTGCGCCCCGCCAGCACGCCCCATTCCCGGCGCATGGTGAGCAGATCGGCCAGCGCCTGGCACGGGTGCGACCGGTCGGACAGCAGGTTGACGACCGGGAGCCCTTCGGCCGCCGCCAGAGCCTCGAGGTCGGCGTGCTCGAAGACCCGGGCACCGAGCACGGCGTGGTAGCCACCGAGCACCCGGGCTATGTCCGCCAGCGGCTCCCGGGACCCGGGCCCGATCTCGTCCCGGCGCATGGTCACCGGATGCCCGCCGAGCTCGGCGACCGCGACCTCGGCCGCGTGGCGGGTACGTAGCGAGGGCTTCTCGAAGTAGAGCGCCACGGCCCGCCCGGCCAGGGGACGGCCCAGGGCTTCGAGGGGCACTTCGGCGCGGTCGAGGACCGTGGTGAGCTCGTCGACCCTGAGGTCGTCGATCTCGAGGACGTGCCTCACCGGTCCCCCGCCATCGCGGCCAGGACCTTGCCGAGGATGGCCACGGCGTCGGTGATCTCGTGCTCGGCGACGTTGAGAGGCGGGGCGAAACGCAAGGCGGTGGGGCGCACCGCGTTGACGACCAGCCCTTCGTCCAGGCAGCGAACGGCGACGACACGGGCATCGAGGTCGGCGGCGAGATCAGCGGCCAGCAGCAGTCCGAGCCCCCGTACCGCTACCACCTCGGGCAGCCGGGCCAACGCCGCCGACAAGATCTCGCCCAACTCGGCCGCCCGGGCCGGCGCGTCGATGCGCTCCATCTCGGCCAGCACCGCTCGGGCGGCGGCGGCGGCGAGGGGCTGGCCGCCGAAGGTGGTGGCGTGGTCGCCGGGCTCGAACACGCCGGCCACATCGGCGCGGGCCCAGCACGCCCCGATGGGCACGCCGTTCCCCAGGGCCTTGGCCATGGTGACGACGTCGGGGTGGATCCCAGCGTGCTGGAAGGCGAACCACCGGCCGGTGCGGGCCAGCCCGCTCTGCACCTCGTCGACGACGAGCAGCACCCCTCGCTCCGTGCACATCCGGCTCACCGCCCGCAGGTACTCGGCCGACGCCGGGTTGACACCGCCCTCGCCCTGGACCGCTTCGAGGATGACGGCGCCGACCGACGGGCCCAGGGCGGCCTCGAGCGCCTCGGCGTCGTCGTAGGGGACGTGGCGGAAGCCTTCGGGCAGGGGCTGGAAGGCTTCGTGCTTGTCGGGCTGGCCGGTGGCGTGCAGGGTGGCCAGCGTGCGGCCATGGAACGACCCGTAGGTGCTGACGACGACGTGGCGGCCTCGTCCGCCGAACTTGCGGCCCAGCTTCAGGGCGCATTCGTTGGCTTCGGCCCCGGAATTGCAGAAGAACACCTGGCCGCCGCCCCCGAGGAGGCGGTCGAGGGTCTCGGCCAAGGGGCCGTCGTGCTCGTTGCCGTACAGGTTCGAGACGTGCAGCAGGCGTCGGGCCTGGTCGGCCAAGGCGTCGGCCACCGCCGGATGGGCATGACCGAGGCTGGTGACGGCCAGCCCGCTGACGAAGTCGAGGTACTCCCCGCCGTCCTCGTCCCACAAGCGGGTGCCCTGGCCCCGCACGAACGTCCGGGCCGGCACCGGATAGGTCGGCATCAGGTAGCTCACGACGCCGCGCCCTTGGTGACCATCGTGCCGATGCCGCTGTCGGTGAACACCTCGAGGAGCAGCACGTGGGGGACCCGGCCGTCGAGCACATGAGCCGAGCCCACCCCGTTCTCGACGGCGTGGGCGCAGGCCGCGACCTTTGGGATCATCCCGCCCGACAGCACGTCGGTGCCCATGAGCGTGCGGAGCTCGTCGGAGCCAGCCCTGCTGATGAGGGTTGCCGGGTCGTCCGGGTCCCGCAGGAGGCCGGCCACGTCGGTCAGGTAGATCACCTTCTCCGACCCCAGCGATTCGGCGATCGCGCCGGCCACCGTGTCGGCGTTGATGTTGTAGGACTGCCCCGCTTCGTCGGCGCCGATGGTCGCCACCACCGGTACCAGTTCCTCGGCCAGCAGGCGTTCGAGGATGGCCGGGTTCACCGCCTCGACGTCGCCCACGAAGCCGAGATCGGGGTGGCGGGCGGAGGCGAGGATCAAGCCGGCGTCCTCACCCGAGAGGCCGACGGCGAGCGGGCCGTGGACGTTGATCGACGAGACGATGTCGCGGTTCACCTTGCCCACGAGCACCATCCGGGCGACGTCGAGGCTTTCCGCGTCGGTGACCCGGAGGCCGTCGACGAACTCGGGGACGAGGCCGAGGCGTCCCATGAGGGCGGAGATCTGGGGGCCGCCTCCGTGCACGACGACCGGGCGGATGCCGACGGCCCGCATCATCACGATGTCGTCGGCGAACAGCGCCGCCAGGTGGGGATCGGTCATGGCATGGCCCCCGTACTTCACCACGATGGTGGAGCCGGCGAAACGACGGATGTAGGGCAGCGCCTCGATCAGCACCTCGGCTCGCACACCAGGGTCGAGCGGAGCGGAGGCGACCGGTGCCCGAGAACCATCGGGCGCACTCATGATCCTCCCGTGTTCTCGTCGATGTAGGCGTGGGTGAGGTCGTTGGTCAGCAGCCATGCTTCGCCCCGGCCCACACCGAGATCGCATCGCAACGTGAACTCGGGCCGGGCCACGATCCTGCCGGCGTCAGCACCGGTGGGGCCGAGGCCCCGCGACACGACCACGTCGTCGTAGGCGATGGTGACGGTGTCGACGTCGAGGGCGACGCCGGCCACGCCGAGCTCAGACAGCACCCGGCCCCAGTACGGGTCGTTGCCGTAGAAGCTGCACTTGACCAGGGCACTGCCGGCGATCTGGCGGGCGGCTCGGTCCGCTTCGACGGCGTCGCGGGCGCCGAGCACCTCGACGGTCACGACCTTGGTGTGGCCTTCGGCATCGGCTGCCATCTGGCGGGCCAACGACAAGCAGACCTGGTCGACCGCGGTGCAGAACTCCTCGAAGTCGGCGGGCGGGCCCGCCGCGCCCGAGGCGAGCAGGACGACGGTGTCGTTGGTGCTGGTACAGCCGTCGACCGCGACCCGGTTGAACGTACGGGGCACCACTTCGGACAGCAGCGTCTGCACCATCGGCCACGGCACCTCGGCGTCGGTGGTGACCACCGCCAGCATGGTGGCCATGTTGGGGGCGATCATGGCCGCGCCCTTGGCCATGCCCCCCACCACCCACGACCCGTCGGCCGACCGGACCTGCGCCTGCTTGGGCACGGTGTCGGTGGTCATGATGGCCCGGGCGGCAGCGGCGCCGGCCTCCTCGGTGCCGGCCGCCGCGGCCAGCGCACTGGGCACACCGGCACGCAACGGCGCCGGGTCGAGCGTGATACCGATCAGGCCGGTGGAACAGACCAGGACCTCCGTCGGCGCGCAGCCCAGCTCGGCCGCCGCCAATGCGCACGCCTCGGAGGCCACAGCCACGTCGGTACCGGTGGCGCAGTTGGCGTTGCCGCTGTTGAGCACGACGGCGGAGACCTGATGGCCGGCGGCGATGTGTGCCTTCGAGACCCGTACCGGGCCGGCGCAGGCGAGGTTCTTGGTGAAGGTGGCCCCGGCCGGCACGGGCCGTCCGTCGCAGGTGGCGACAACGGCGAGATCGGGCTCTCCGGAAGCCTTGATGCCACAGTGCATCCCGGCGGCCACGAAGCCACCGGCCGCGGTGACGCTCATAGGTTCCCCTTCAAGGTCGAGCGCCCGTGAACGACTGCAACTGCATTGCGCACTCGGCACCGATGAGCGAAGAGCACTGTGCTGGCTGATTCGCTCGCAAGCTCGCTCATGGCCACACCGTCGGGCGCGTCGACGCGCTGACGTCGTAAGTGGGTACCAGTGGGCGGCGACGAACACCCATCGTGCCGGCTGGTCCGCTCGCGAGCTCGCTCACGGATAGAGCCCGGCCACGGGCAGGCCGGCCGTCTCGTCGAGGCCGAGCAGGAGGTTGGTGCACTGCACCGCCTGCCCGCTGGTGCCCTTGACCAGGTTGTCCAACGCGGCCAGGGCCAGCACCCATCCCGTGCGCTGGTCGTAGCGGGCGGTGACGTGAGCGGTATTGGCACCGGCGGTGGCCTTGGTCGAGGGCGACCCGGCGGTGACCACGACGAAGGGCTCATCGGCGTAGGCGCCGTGCAGGCAGTCGAGTACCTCCCCGCTCGAGGGGGTCGCGGTGGGCCGGGCGTAGCAGGTGGCCAGGATGCCCCGGTTCATCGGCGCCAGGTGGGGCGTGAACAGCACCTGCGCCGGCCCGTCGCCCACCGCCGCGAGGACCTGTTCGATCTCGGGGGTGTGACGATGGTTCCCCAACCCGTAGGCGACGAAGTCCTCGTCGGTGCCGCAGAACGGGAACTTGCCCCGGCCCGCGCCCGACACGCCGCTGGCGGCGTCGACCACGATGCCGGTGGGCTCGACCAGCCCAGCACGCACCAGCGGCGCCAACGCCAGGACGGCGGCAGTCGGGTAGCACCCGGGAGAGGCGACGTGGGCGTGGGCCTGGATCTCGTCGCGGAACAGTTCGGGCAGGCCGTAGGCGAACTCGCCCAGAAGGCCGGGGGCCTGGTGGGCGGTGCCGTACCACTGCGGGTACAGGTCGGCGTCGGCCAACCGGAAGTCGGCCGCCAGGTCGACGACGTGCTTCACCCTCGAACGGAGCTGGGGCACCATCGTCTGCGAGATGCCATGGGGCAGGCCCAGGTACACGACGTCGAGGCCGTCCAGCCGCTCCGGTTCGTAGGCCTCGAAACGGCGGTCGCCGTAGGCGCCGGCCAAGCTCGGGTAGAGCTCGGCGATGGGGGTGCCGGCCTGGGTGTCGCCGGTGGCGATCTCGACGGTCAGGTCGGGATGGCTGGCGCACAGGCGCAGCAGTTCGGCGCCGGCGAACCCCGACGCCCCGACGATCCCGACGTGAGGCATCGCATGATCATACAAGTTCATGCATGACCATCCAAGCCGGTACCAAGATCGCCTCGGCCCACGCGGCTGGTCGGATCCCGTAGGTTGATGTGGGCGCCGGAGCGCCGGAGCCGGCGCGACAGGGCACGGCCTGCGGGGCCGGGGAACGCCGAATGCGCGGTCAGGGCTCCAGGGGCAGGTCGTGCAGCGCTTCGATGAGGTCGCCGGCCAGCATCGTGGCGCCGGCCCGGGTCCGGGCATGGACGAACCAGGCCATGGCACCCAGGGCAACGACTGAACCAGCCAGCAGGGCCAGCTCGATCCGGGGGAACAACGACAGCCCCGACAACGCCACGGTGGCGACGATGAAGCCGGCGATGGCGGCCAGCCAGCTGAGCGCGGCCTGGCTCTGTCCGTGGAGCGCGATCAGGGCCTGGGCCATGGCCAGGGCGAGCATGTAGGCGGCGCTGCCTGCCGCCAGCAGGCCGAGGTCGCCCCGACCGATCTCGACCGCGAAGGCGACGTCGACGACCAGGGGGCCAGCCAGCACGGTCCCGACGATGCCCACGACGCCCACCGCAGCCACCGCCTTGACCAGGCGCCGGAACCCGCTACGAAAGTCGTCGAGGCGCCCGGCGCTGGCGAGGGCCGACAGCTTGGGGAGCAGCGCCGCCTGCACCGCCTGGAACAGGAAGAGCGGAAGCCGGGCGATGACGACGCCCACGAAGAACGTCCCGACCTGGTCCTTCTCGGCCTCGCTGGCCAGCAGCTCGATGGCCGGCACGCCGGCGTTGACCAACGCCTGGGCCAGCACCGACGCCGCCAACAGGGCCCCCAGCGAGCTGGACAGCTCGGACCAGGGGGCGTCGGGGCCAGGGGTGACGATGTCGCGTTGACCGCGCATGCCGATGACCACCGCGACGATGGGGGCGGCGCCGAGCACGACGCCGTAGAGGCCGGCGGTGCGGACGCCGGCAGCGGCGAGGATCACGCATCCCACCACCCGGAAGACGCCTTCCATGCCGATGATCACCGAGTAGGGCCGGAACCGTCCCAACCCGGAGACGGCACCCCGGCTGAGGTGCTCCATCCAGTAGCCGACCAGGCCGAGGACGAGGCCGACGAGGAGGAGCCACTGCCCGCTGAAGAGGTGCTCCACCACCACCGGGCTGAATGCGGCCAGCACCACGAGCAGGACCGCCAGCAAGCCAGCGCCGAGCAGGGTCGCCCGTCGCAGCAGCGGGCCGGCGCCCTGGCCGAGGGTCCCGCGTGCGGCCAGCGCCCGGCTGACCTCCTGTTCGAGGGGTAGGAAGAAGCCGAGGCCGGCGGTGAAGAACACCGCCCAGAGCACGCCCAGAGGGCCGTAGGCCTCGGTGCCGAGCGCGTGCTTGGCCACGGTCAGGTAGGCGTAGGAGGTCACCCCGGCGACGGCCAGTCCGACCGCTACCTCGATGGTCCCGTCGGGAAGAGGGTTCGAGCCCTTGATCCGTTCAGGGCGGAGGGTGCTCAGGTCGGGCTCCTGGGGCGTGAGAGTCGATGGACAGTAACCGCCGGCGGCCGGGGTTTCGTGGAGGACGCCGCGTCGGCTGGGCACGATCGCCCCGAAGGTCGCCGTCGCCGCCACCAGGCCGTGGGCGACAGTCGGCGGAGGCAGGAGCGAAGCGTCGGCAGCAGCAGATCAGGACTTCGGTCAGCGCAACCGGGCGTCGAGTGGTGATTCGACGGCGTCGACGCAGGCCGAGCGCAGACGGCCCACTTCGTCGTCGGTGAGCGTGCGGTCGACGGCTTGGAGCCGCAGTCGGAAAGCAAGGCTGCGACGGCCCTCGGCTATGCCTGGGCCGCGGTAGACGTCGAAGAGTTCGATGGCGACGAGCAGGTCGCCGGCCGCCGCCCGGATGGCCGCTTCGACGTCGCCGGCGGGGACGGCGTCGGCGGTGTCGAAGGCGAGGTCGATGTCGCTCGAAGGGAACCGGCTGACCGGCCGGTAGCGGTGCTCGCGGTAGGAAAACTCCAGGAGGCGGCCGAGGTCGACCTCGAGGTAGGCGACCCGGCCGGCTATTCCCCACTGCTCGAGCACCTCGGGCCCCACCTCGCCGACGGTCCCGAGCCGGTCGGTGCCGAGGATGATCTCGGCGCTGCGGGTGGGGTGCATCCCGGGGGGTGCGGCCGCCTGCAACCGGTGCTCCCCAGGCCCGAGGGCAGCGGCGAGGGCGTCCCAGACCTCGACCGCGTCGGGCGCCTCGGCGCCGGCCACGGCGACCGCCAGGTGCTCGCGCTCGTCGGGCAGGGGTTCGGGTCGAGCAGGCGGGAGGAAGACGTGGCCGATCTCGAAGAAGGCGGCGCCGGCGACCCGGTGCGACTGGTTGTAGGCCACCGTGCGCAGCAGCCCCGGCAGCAGGGCCGTACGTAGCACCGACTCCTCCGCCACCAGCGGGTTGGTGATGGTGATGCCCTGGTCGTCGAGGCCGCTCCGGGCCAGGTCGCCGGGAGCGAGGAAGGGCAGGGGCATCGCTTCGGACAGGCCGAGGCCCACGAGCACGGCCCGGGCCCGGCGCCGTTCGTGCTGGCGACGGGTGAGCCCGCCGATGTGCACCGACGGAGGTACCACGGCCCCGATGTTCTGGTAGCCGTGGTGGCGTGCAACCTCCTCGACGATGTCGATCTCGGCCTCGGCGTCGTAGCGCCACGACGGGATCACGACGTCGAGGTCGGCGCCGGCGGGGGTGGGGGCGAAGCCGATCGGCTCGAGCAGGCCGGCGATGTCGGGGGCGCCGAGCTCGGTCCCCAGCACGGCGTTGACCCGGGCCGTGCGCAGCCGGACCGGCCGGTGGGCCGGGAGCGTTCCCCGGGTATCCACGACGCCAGGGGCGACGCGGCCGACGGCGTCGCCCAGCACCTCGATGTAGCGGGCGTGGGCCAGTTCGATGACCTCGGGGTCGGCGCCCTTCTCGAACCGGGCCGAGGCCTCGCTCCGCAGCCCCAGCCGGCGCGACGACTTGGCCACGCCGAGGGGCAGGAACCAGGCCATCTCCACCAGCACGTCGGTGGTGGTGTCGTCGATCTCGGCGGCGGCGCCGCCCATGACGCCGCCGACGCCCTGGGGGACGTCGTCGGCGTCGCAGATCAACAGCTCCTCGGACGTCATCGTCCGTTGCGAACCGTCCAGGGTGGCGACCACCTCGCCCTCACAGGCGCGGCGCACCCGGAACCCCGGGCCCGCCACACGGGCACGGTCATAGGGGTGCGAGGGCTGGCCGAGCTCGAGCATCACGTAGTTCGAGGCGTCGACGACGTTGTTGATCGGGCGCATGCCCAGCAGGATGAGACGGGTGGCGATCCTCTGGGGGGAAGCGCCGATGACGACGCCCGACAGCACCCGGGCGGTGAAGCGCCCGCAGCGCTCCGGGTCGAGCACCTCGACGGTGACGAGATCGGCGGCGGCCGGCCCTTGTTCGACGATGTCGGGTGAGGGCAAGGTGAAGGGCTCGCCGAACCAGGCCGCCAGGTCGCGGGCCAGGCCGGCGATCGACATGGCGTCGGGCCGGTTGGGGTTGACCTCGAGGTCCCAGACGACGTCGGCTTCGATGCCGAACGCCTCCTTGAGCGAGGTCCCGAGGGTGGTGCCGGCCGGCACCCGGCCGTCGAGGAGGAGGATGCCCCCCGGGTCGCCGGGCAGGCCCAGCTCGGGTGGCGAGCACAGCATGCCGTTCGACCACTGCCCACGCAGTTTGCGCCGGGCGATCTCCATGCCGTTGGGCATCACCGTCCCCAGCGTGGCCAGCGGCACCAGGTCGCCGACCTTCATGTTGAAGGCCCCGCAGCACACCTGGAGCACGTCGCCGGCGCCAGCGTCCACGTCGACCAGCTGGATCCGCTCCGCGTTGGGATGAGCCCGCAGGTCCTTGACCTCGGCCACCACGATCCCGTCGAGCCCCCGCCCGACGTGTTCGATCTCCTCCACCGGCGTCCCCAACGCCCCGAACGCCTCGCTGATCTCCTCGACCCCTTTCGCCAGCGGCGCAAACTCCCGCATCCACGACAACAGCGCCTTCATTGAACGCTCCGACGCGAGAGGGCGAGCCCATCACCTACTGACAGCTCGGCGCAGCCGCAGGGGGTGTGGGGGGCACCCCCACACATGCGCCGTAGGGTCGCTTCGCGGCCCGAAGGCGCCTCGAGCCCGCCGAAGGCGGGGGCCTCAGAGGAACTCGTCCAAACGGAGCGAGCGAAGCGAGCGAGTGAGGACGAAATCAAAACTGCTCCAGGAGGCGGAGATCGTTGGAGAACAGTTCCCGGAGGTCGTCGACGCCGTGGAACTGCTTGGCGAAGCGGTCGATGCCGAACCCGAAGGCGAAGCCCTGCCAGGCCTCGGGGTCGAGGCCACAGTTCGACAGCACGTTGGGATGGACCATGCCGCAACCGCCGAGCTCCATGTAGGAGCCATCGGGGAGGATGATGTCGAACTCGGCGGAGGGTTCGGTGAAGGGGAAGTACGCCGGCCGCAGCCGTGACCGGAAGTCGCCGCCGAAGAAGGCCTTGGTGAAGGCGTCGATGGTGCCGGCCAGGTGGGCGAAGGTGATGTGGCGGTCGACGACCAGGCCTTCGATCTGGTGGAACACCGGCATGTGGGTGGCGTCCGCAGTATCGCGGCGGAACACCCGTCCGGGCATGACCGAGTAGATCGGCGGCGCATTGTGGAGCATGACCCGGATCTGCACCGGCGAGGTGTGGGTCCGCAGCAGGGTCGTCCCCGGCTCGCCGTAGTCGACATAGAGGGTGTCGTACATGTCCCGTGCGGGATGCCCGGCGGGGAAGTTGAGGGCACCGAAGTTGTGCCAGTCGTCTTCGACCTCGGGGCCTTCGGCGACGGTGAAACCGAGGCCCACGAAGACATCCTCGAGCCGCTGCCACGCCTGCGTCACCGGGTGCAGGTGGCCGTAGCGGCGTCGGCGGCCGACCCGCTCGGTCAGGTCGAGGCGTTCCGCCTCGACCCGGGCCCGGCGCTCGTCGCCGGCCAGCGCCTCGCGACGGGCGGCGGCGACGGCCTCGACCCGGCCTCGGGCTTCGTTGAGGGCCTGGCCGGCGAGGCGGCGCTCGGCGGCCTCGAGGCCGCCGAGCCTGGCTTTGAGCCCGGCCAGGGGCGAGCGCTTCCCGAGCACCGCGGTCTCGGCCACGCTCAGCTCATCAAGGGTGGAGGCAGCGTCGATGCCGGCGGTGGCGGCGTCGGCGACCTGCGCGATCTCGTCGGTCAGCGAAGCCATGAGCCGCTCACGTTCCCATCGGGAGCCGAACGCGGCCAAATCAAAACCGGCCGGCGCGGCTCCCCGTCATGTGATCGCGCTGCGCCCGACGCATCGCGGCCTGGCCGTCGTCGTACCCGCCGCCGGTGGTCGCCCGGCGCGTTGACCGGCTGGCCCACGGACGATCACTCGTCGGGCACCAGCAGCTCGTCGATGGACACGAGCGGGATGACGAAACGGAACGTGCTCCCCCGGCCCACTTCGGACACGGCCGAGAGCCTGCCGCCGTGGGCCTCGACGAGCCCGCGGCTGATCCACAGGCCGAGCCCGGTCCCCGATGGCTTGCCGACCTCGCGCCGGAAGAACTTGTGGAACACCTTGGCCAGATCGGCCGGCGGGATCCCCTCGCCGCTGTCGGTGACGGCCACGGTCACGTGGGTGTCGTGCGCCTCGCCGTCGATGCGCATGCCTTTCGGGCTGGCGTACTTCGCTGCGTTCTCGACGAGGTTGGTGAGTACCTGTTCGAGCTTGTCGGGGTCGGCGTAGACCCGGGGGAAGCCCTCGGCGAAGTCGAGGGCGACGTCGAGGTCGTCGTAGGTCAAGGACAGCTTCTGCACGACCGTCTCGGACAGCGAAGCCAGGTCGACCATCTGGCGCCGCAGGAGCAGCCGGCCGGTCTCGAGCCGGCTGATGTCGAGGAGCTCGGTTATGAGCCGGGTCACCCGGTCGGCGTCGTGGTGGACCTGTTCGAGCATCGACCGCTTCTGTTCGTCCTTCAACCGGTCCCAGCGGTTGAGGAGCAGCGACGTGTAGCCCTTCACCGACGTCAGCGGGCTGCGGAGCTCGTGGCTGACGGTCGACACCACTTCCACTCCGGTGGGTTCGCGGTCGGCCACCCGCCGAGGCCGGCGCAACGAGAGGACCAGGCCGCACACGGCACCGTCCTCACCGTCGCGGTGGTACCGGCCGGTGACGCGGACGTGGACGTCACCGACGGCGGTGGCGACCACCACCTCGTGCTCGGGCAGTGCCTTCACGCCCCGCAGCGACGCCGAGGTGTGCCACCCGTCGAGGAGCAGGGGGTCGCCGTCGAGGTTCCGGGGCCGGAACACGTCGGCGCACCGGCGCCCCAAGAGACCGTCGGGGGTGGTGCCGGCCAGATCGGCCGCCCCCTGGTTGAGGTCGATGATCAGGCCGTCGCGGTCGAGCCGCACCGTCGGGTCGGGAACGAGCTCGAGCGGGTTGTCGTGGTCCGCGATGGGCTCGTTCACGGCGCGCGGTCCGGGGGGCGACGCCGCTGCCGGGCCGCTTCGAAGGCGATGACGCCACCGGCCACGCCGACGTTGAGCGACTCGACCTCGCCTGCCATGGGGACATGGACCCACCCGTCGAGGTGCTCGGCGGTGGTGCTCTTCACGCCGTGGGTCTCGTGGCCGAGGACCAGCGTCAGTCGCCCGGTCAGGTCGGACCGGTCGTAGGGCTCACCGGCATGGGCACTGGCCCCGAGGCGCCGATGCCCGGCTGCACCCAGTCGCTCGAGCACCTGCCGGCCCTCCCTCGTCATGGCGATCCGAATCCGCAGGACAGAGCCTGCGGCGGCCCGTACGCACTTGGGCGCGAACGGATCGGTCGCGCCGTCGCAGAAGATTACCCCTCCCACCCCGGAAGCCTCTGCGACTCGGACCAGGGCGCCGGCGTTGCCCGGGTCCGAGATCCCGGCCAGGACCAGCACGAAGCCGCCAGCCCCGATCTCCTCGACGGTGGCGGCCGGCGTGGTGACGACGGCGACGGCCGGTTGGGGGGTGATGGTGTCGAGCGCCGCGGCCAGCGCCTCCCGATCGACGGCGAGGACCGGGGCCCCCCGACCGCGGAACCCGGCCGCCAGCTCGGGAGCGGCGTACACCGCCTCGACCGGATGGGGACCGTGCAGGGCCTCGGCCACCAGGGTCGGCCCCTCGACCAGGAACACACCCTCGGCTTCGCGCTGCGTTCGGCGCCGGGCCAATCGGCGCAGTCTCTGGACCTGCGGGTTCTTCGACCTCAGGGGCGCCGGTTCGTTCATCCTGTGGGGCTACGCCCCACGCCCATCGCCGCCCGGCGAGCTGGAGCTCGCTCGCTCAGCCTGCCGTGGTCGCTCTGCTCGCACGTCCCCATCATTCATGCGACGGGGGTTCCCCCGTCACGGGACCGCCGGGGCCACCTTCTTCACGAGGGCGCCAAAGGCGGCCGGGTCGGTCACCGCCAGGTCGGCCAGGACCTTTCGGTCGACCTCGATGCCGGCGTCGTGGAGCCCGGCGATCAGACGGCTGTAGCTGGTCCCGTGCAGACGGCAGGCGGCGTTGATGCGCTGGATCCACAGTCGCCGGAACTCACCCTTGCGGGCCCGCCGGTCGCGGTAGGCGTACTGCAGGGAGTGCATGACCTGCTCGTTGGCGGCCCGGTAGGAACGGCTCTTGTTGCCGTAGTAGCCCTCGGCCCGCTCCAGGATGACGCGGCGCTTCTTCTTGGCGTGGACGGCGCGCTTGACCCGAGCCATCGTCTGCTCCTTTCGAGGAGGTGAGCATCGTCTTTGGCCGGGCTCGCGCCAGGACCAGCGTGGGGTGGCCGGCTGGACAGCAGACGCCGCCGGAGCCGGGATATCGGTTGGGCCCGTACGGGCCGGTCAGTTTCCGAGCAGCCGCTTGACCCGGTCGCGGTCACCACCGGTCACCTCGGCCTCACGACCGAGCCGCCGTAGCCGCTTGGACGACTTCTTCTCGAGGATGTGGTTGCGGAAGGCGCGACGGCGGACGATCTTGCCCGACCCGGTCGTCTGGAACCGCTTGGCGGCGCCCTTGTGCGTTTTCATCTTCGGCATGGTGTCGTCCTCTGGTTCACGGTTCAGGGGGAGTCGGTGGGATTGGCCGTTGCGGTCGCATCGGCTTCCGGCTCCGCTGGCCGCTCGGCGACTGCTCCGTTGTCGGTGTGGCTGCCGTTGTCGGTGGCTTCGTCGATGGGGACCGGTCCCGGCTCACGGCCTCCGTCGTTGGCCTTTTGCTGTGCGTCCCACGCCGCCTTGGCCTTCTTGTCCGGCGCCAACACCATGGTCATGTTGCGCCCGTCGAGCTTGGGCATGACCTCGACCCGTCCCAGGTAGGCGACGTGTACGGCCACGTTGTCCAGGATCTTGCGCCCCAGCTCGGGATGCTGTGTCTCCCGGCCCCGGAACATGATCGTGATCTTGACCTTGTGACCCTGGCCCAGGAACTTCTCCACCTGGCGGGTCTTCGTCTCGAAATCGCCGATCCCGATCTTGGGCCGGTACTTCATCTCCTTGATCGAGACGTTGGTGCTCTTACGGCGGGATTCCTTGGCCTGCTGTGCGGCTTCGTACTTCCACTTGCCATAGTCCATGATCCGACAGACCGGCGGGTTGGCCTGAGCGGCCACCTCGACGAGATCGAGATCGAGATCACGGGCGATGGTGAGTGCCTCGGGGAGCGGACGGATCCCGATCTGTGAACCGTCAGGTCCCACGAGCCGTACCTCCCGAGCCCGGATTCGGTCGTTGATCCTGGGCTCGTTGCCGCCCGGCGGGGTGGCTATCGCTTTGTCCTCATGAAGCGCGTTGGTCCTCCCTCACGCAGTCGGCCGAACTCGAAAACGAAAAAAACGGGCGCCGGAAAACCGACGCCCACCCCCGAGAGGGCTGGTCATCGACCCGGACGCACCGATGACGGTGGCCGGGTGGGAGCGCCGATACCGGCTTGTGACCGGTACGAGCCCCACTTTCCGAGTTCGGTTGTCGCCCTAGGCTACCAGGCGTCCGATAGCCGACGACAGCCCGGAGTATTTCGATGAGCAGCCTGTGGACCCCCGGTGGTGAGCATCCGATCGACCGGCCTGGCCCTGGCGACCGGCCTGGCCCTGGCGACCGGCCCCCACGTGGCGGCCGGCCCGGCCAGCCCCGGCCGGCGCCCGGGCCCGGCGGAGCGGGAGGGCCACTTCCCGCCGAGATCCAAGAGCAGCTGGCCGCCATGTCTCCCGAGGACCGGGAGCGGGCGCAGCAGATGGCAGCCCAGATGCAGGCGGTGCGCGAGCAGTTGGCGTCGGTCCCGGCCTCGACCGTGATCACCAACCACGTCATGGGACTCTTCGAACTCGCCGCCGTGCACCTCTCCAGCGACCCGCCGGCGGTGGACGAGGCCCGGCTCGCCATCGACGCCATGGGCGCCGTGATCGACGGGCTCCAGGGCCGCCTGGGCGAGAACGAGGGCGTGATGCGCGACTCTCTGGGGCAGATCCGCATGGCCTACGTCCAGGTCAAGACCGCGACCCAGGAGCCCTTCCCGAGCGAGCCTCCCCCGCAGTAGCGGCCGCACTCAGAGGGCGGCGGCGACCAGCACCGCCGCCTCCCAGCGCCCCAGTCGGCCGGCCACGACCGAGAAGGTCACGGCCGTGCCGACCTCGGTGGTGCGGGTGCCGTCGGCGAGCGCAGTGCAGTGGAAGAAGTACTCGGCACCGGCGTCGGAGCGGACCGTGCCGTAGCCGGCGTCGTCGTCGAAGGCCACAACCGTCCCCCGGGTTGGCGAGGCCGCAGCGTTGCGACGCCCGCAACCGACCATGTCAGTGCACGATCTTGGCGATCGGGAGCTCGATCAGGTCGCTGGCGCCGGCATCCTTCAGCGCGGGGATGAGGGTGTTGATCTGCGACTTCGGCACGACCGTCTCGACTGCGAAGCCGTCCTCGCCGAAGAGCTTGGAGACGGTCGGCGATTTCATCGACGGCAGCAGGTCGATCACGGCCTGGAGGTCGTGCTCGCCCACGTTGAGCTTGACCAATACCTTGCCCCGGGCCTCGAGCGCCCCCTGCAGCAGGGTCAGGAGCTGGCCCATGGCGTGCGCCTTGCGGGGGTCGGCAACCGAGGTGGGGTTGGCGATGAGCTCGGTGTAGCTGACCAGGATCTCGTCGATGACCTTGAGCCCCGCAGCCCGCAGGGCCTTGCCCGTCTCGGTGATGTCGACGATGCAGTCGACGATGTCGGGCACCTTGGCCTCGGTCGCTCCGTAGGAGAGACGGATGTCGGCGTCGACCCCCCGCTTCTCGAAGAAGCGCCGGGTCAGCTCCGGGTACTCGCTCGAGACCCGCACGCCCTGGGGAAGGTCCTCCACGCTCGCCACGGCCGAGCCCGCCGGCACCGCAACCACGATGCGGACCGGTCGGCCGGTCGACTTGGAGTACCGCAGCTCGCCCAGCGTGACCACGTCTGAGGCGGTTTCCTCGATCCAGTCCCGACCGGTGATGCCCAGGTCGAAGAGGCCTTCGGCCACGTACACCGGGATCTCCTGCGGCCGCAGGATCCGTACCTCGTCGATCCGGGGGTCGTCGACGGTGGCCTTGTAGTCGACCGTCGACGAGCGCGCTACCGCCAGGTCGGCCGCGGCGAAGAGGTCGAGCGTCGCCTTCTCGAGCGAGCCCTTGGGGAGCACCAGCTTCAGCACGGCACCAGTGTGGGCACGCTCCCGAGGGAGGCGCCAGCGCCGGGCTCGGCGATCTGGCGGCATTCTGCCTATTTGCTCAACATCGTCGCCGAAGGCGCCGATCGGGAACATACGAAGATGGCTCGACCCGAAATCAGGACAATTGGCGCAAGCCGATGGAGGTCCAGGAGAATGGGTGCTTTGTCCACGAGGAGAGCCGGACCGGACCGGCGAACAGGTGTGGACATGACCACTGGTGTGACGACGACGTCACCGCTCATCGCGACGAGCGGGGCGACGAGGTGAGCACTGTGCCCAGAGACGATTGGGACCTCGAGTCGTTGTGGGGGGACCCTCGCACGCAGAGCCGTGACCTGAACGGACCGGCGGCACCCCGGGGGGCGGCTACCGGCGGGCCTACCCCGCGCCGCCGGCGGAACGCTGACGAAGGCCGGGGCCGACCGTCTCGCGCCGGTGCCAACCCGTCCGAGACGGCCCCGGCTCGCCCGGCCGATGAGGCCGGCGCCGCCGAGCGTCGCCGTGCGCCCGGTGCCCCCACCGCCCGCCGCCGTGCCCTCGACGAGCCCGACCCGGACTCCGAGCGCAACCGGCTCGCTGCCTTCGAGCAGCTCGAGGCCGACTTCGACCGTCGGGTGGCAAGCCAGACCGACACCTCCCGGTCGGGGCGCCGTCGCCGAGCGTCGGCCTCCCCCGAGGTGCGCCCGGCCCGCCGGCCGGCCGACAGCGCTCCCCCCGCGTCGCGGGCCGCGGCTGTGACGCCCCCGGAACGGCCCCCCGCCCGACGACCGTCGGCCGATCCCGCCGTCGTCCCAACCGCTTCTGGTCGGGTCCCGGGCGGTGTCGGCGCCGAGGAGAGGCCCGGCCGCCGGGCTCCTGACGTCGCCGCCGTTCGGCCGCTCCCGGCCCCGCTGGTGCCCCCGGTGCAGGGCTCGGCAGCCGCGGCTCCGGCCCCGCCGGGCGGCCAGAGCGGCTCAGGACCCGAAGCGGGGGGCCCGAACTCGTCCCCACGGCGCATGTCGCGGCGCGAGCGCAAGGAAGCCGGGAAGGCCCCGGCCCTCCCGCCGGCCGCCCCGGCGGTGGCGTCCACCCCCGGACCGCCCCGGCGACCCCGGCTGCCGGCGACCGAGCCGGCGGCGTTGCCGACCCCCGAGCCCCGGCGCGGGCGATGGGGGCGTGCCGTCGACCACACCGACATCGCTGCCCCGGACCCGCTCGTCGTTCAGCGACGACGGGACTCGGGCGAGCCCAGCCCGGCGCGGGCCCCCCGCCCGACGGCCGAGCGCGGCGACATCGGCGCCACGAGAGCCGCGCCCTACGCCGAGCCGGACGCCGGACGGCGGCCCGCTCCCTCGAGCCCGCCGCCCGCCACCGTGCCGCCGAAGGGCCGACCGGCCGGCCTGGCCCCGCCACCCGCCCCCGCGGCCCCGGCGAGCCGGGCCCCATCCCCCCCCAGCCCCGCCAAGCCAGCGGCGCCTCCACGACGGGCCGAACGCCCCGCGGACAACCGCGGCGGGCGGCGCGAGGCCACCCGTACCGGCGGCGTCAGTGCGATCGTGCCCACGCCGCCGGCGCCCCGGCCGGCGGCCGCGGAGCCGATCGGACCAGTCGCGCCCGTAGCCGAGACGGCGCCTCGCCCGACCACCGATCGACGGACCGGGCCCGAGCCGGGCCCTGCCGCGCTTCGATTGGCCAAGCCGATTGCGCCCGAGGCGATCGCGGTGCCGACCGAGCGCCGCTCGCCGGAAGATGCCCTTCCCGCGCTCATGAGGCTCCAGGAAAGCGATGCGCTCGCGCCCGTGGCGTGGGAGATCTTCGATTCCCCGGCGCCGGCGGCCAAGGTCGTCCCCGACCAGCTTCCGCCGGCGGCCAGGCCGGTTGACCGACCGGCGCCCGCTGGCTCCGCGCCCGGTCGCGGCCCGACCCTGGGTGACGCTCGGGTGCAGGCTCGCCCCGCGGGCCCGAGCCGACCGACACCTACCAGCCCCCGCCCCGATGTCCCGCTCGTCACCCCATCGGCGCGAGAGGCCCATAGCCGCGACCGTGACACCCACGACGCCGTCCGGCGCCTGCGGGAACGGATCGAGGGCCAGGGCGCCGGCTCATCGGGCCGGCCGGGCGAGATCGTCCGCCCCGGCGCCGCCCGCCGAGGCGGTGCCGGCGGCCCCGGGTCCCCACCGGCACCCCCCGTCGGCGGGATGGCCTGGGCGCGCCGCTACTTCTTTCCCATCGGCCTCGTGGTCGTGCTGCTGGGCACCATCGTCGCCGGCATTGCCGGCGTCGGCTCGATGGCACGCATCTTCCATCCCGACAAGGACGTCGATGAGGCCGCCGTCGTCGTCGCCAGCGGCGACGAGCCGGCCGTCGAGGCCGAGCCGGTCACCGGCGTCGAAGTTCCGGACAGCTCGTTGCGCGCCGGAGGTACCTACGAGCTCGGCGACTGCCTGACCTGGTCCGAGGTCCCTGGGGGCACTCGGTACGGGCCGATCATGGTCGTGCCCTGCGGCCAGCCCCACCGGCTCGAGGTCAGCGGCACCATCTCGCTCGACGGCCGCAACATCGGCTACCCCGAGGCCGTCGAATGGGACCGGTTGGAGCAGATCGACTGCAAGCGCATGAACGAGACCCTGCTCGGGTCGGACCTCGTCGCCGACGGGCGCTGGATGGCCTCGAGCATCCGCCCGGTCAGGGCCGTCTGGGAGCAGGGTGACAAGACAATGGTCTGCGGCCTGGCCGAGCGTTCGCCCCAGGTGGGACCGGACCGGGTCGACCTTCCCTTCAGCGGGACCGTGGCCGACCTGGGCCAGACCACGCGCTCCGCGGTCGGGACCTGCGTGCTGGTCGACGCCGGCTCGGTTCCCTGCGCCAGTCCCCACGAGGTGGAGATCACCGGCGCCGTCGACTTGAGCGGCATCACCGCCACCGCCCCCGAGCCCGAGGACACAGAGGGCTGGGAGGCGCTCGCCGGTCCGGACTGCCTGGCGCTGGCCGTCAACTACATGGGCCGGGCACCGAGCGGCGACGTTCGATCGGGCTGGATCCCGGTCGACCAGCAGAGCTGGGCTGCCGGCCAGCAGACCGTGACGTGCACCGTCGGGCGCTACCTCGACGGCGAGCTCGTCGCTCGTACCGGCTCACTCCGGCGCTGAGCGACCGGTACGCCGCGTAGCCCTGCGAGCTACGACCGGAACCGGCGGGCCAGCAGGGTCATCTCGACCGCGGCGAACACCGCCTGCTCACCGGCGTTGTGGTGGCCCGGTCCGAGCGAACGCGCCAGCGCCTGGTCAAGGTCCTCGGTGGTGAGCACGCCGAAGCCGACCGGCACACCGGTGCCCAGTTGCACCTGCTGGAGGCCCGAGGCGCACTGACCGGCCACGTAGTCGAAGTGGGCGGTCTCGCCTCGGATCACGCACCCGAGGCACACCACCGCGTCGACACGCCCCGAAGCGGCCACCACCTGCGCCGCCAGTGGGAGCTCGAACGCTCCCGCCACCCACTCGGTGACCTCGGCCGTGCTCCCGCACCGTTCGAGTCCCCGGCGGGCTCCTTCGAGCAGCCGGACTGTGACATGGGAGTTGAAACGGGCGCAGAGAAGGGCGACCCGCAGCGCGGTCCCGCCGATGGCGGGCGCCGGCACCGCATCGTCCGCACCCTTTACGTCGGAAGCCACCCTGGGCCTCAGGGCCGCGGCGCGACGGCGGTCACGGCAGCCCGCCGAGCAGGTGCCCCATGCGCTCGCGCTTGGTACGGAGGTAGTCCTCGTTGTGGGGGTTGGGGGCGATCTCGAGCGGGACCCGTTCGACGATCTCGAGGCCGAAGCCTTCCAGCCCGCCGTACTTGGCCGGGTTGTTGGTCATGACCCGCATGGTGGTGACGCCCAGGTCCACCAGGATCTGGGCCCCGATCCCGTACTCACGGCTGTCGGCCGGCAGACCCAGTTGGAGGTTGGCGTCGACGGTGTCGTGGCCTTCCTCCTGGAGCCGATAGGCGCGGATCTTGTGGCCCAGGCCGATCCCCCGGCCTTCGTGGCCCCGCAGGTACACGACGGCGCCGAGGTCCTCGCTGGCCACCGTGGCCAGCGCGGCCGCCAGCTGAGGGCCGCAGTCGCAGCGCAGGGACCCGAACACGTCGCCGGTGAGGCACTCGCTGTGGACCCGCACCAGGACGTTCTCGGCGCCCTCCAGCTCACCGCGAACGAAGGCAAGATGCTGCTCGCCGTCGAGCACCGACTCGAACACGATGCAGGTGAACTCGCCGAACTCGGTCGGGATGCGGGCCTCCGCCACCCGCCGTACCAGCTTTTCGTGCTTGCGTCGGTAGCGGATCAGCTCTGCGATCGAGATCAGCAACAGACCGTGTTGGTCGGCGAAGCGCTCGAGCTCCGGGGTGCGGGCCATCCCCATCTTCTTCTCGTCGACGATCTCGCACAGCACTCCGGCCGGGTACAGCCCGGCCATGCGAGCCAGGTCGACCGCAGCCTCGGTGTGACCGGCGCGCTTGAGCACGCCGCCGGGCCGAGCCTCGAGGGGCAGCACGTGACCAGGGCGGGCGAGGTCACCGGGCCGGGTCCGGGGATCGACGAGCGCGGTGATGGTCGCGGCCCGGTCGATGGCGGAGATGCCGGTGGTGGTGCCGTGGCGGTAATCGACGGTGATGAGGAAGGCGGTCCGCTGGCTCTCGGTGTTCTGGGCCACCATCGGCGGCAGGTCGAGCTCACGGGCGCGCTCGGGCGTGATCGGGGCGCAGATGTAGCCCGACGTGTGGTGGAGGAAGAACGCGATCTTCTCGGGGGTGGCGAACTCCGCCGCCATGATCAGGTCGCCCTCGTTCTCGCGGTCCTCGTCGTCGACGACGACCACGATCTCGCCCCGGGCGACGGCGTCGACGGCGTCGGTGATGGCGGCGAAGGCCATCAGCGCTGCCCGGAGGACCGGTACCGAGGGGCGAGGGGCCAGCAGGCGTTCGGCATCTAGTGGCGATCATTCCAGGCGAGGAGCCGTTCGATGTACTTGGCCGTGATGTCGACCTCGAGGTTCAGGGGGTCGCCGACGCCCTTGTGGCCCAGCGTCGTCACCGCCGCCGTGTGAGGGATCACCGCCACCGTGAACCCGTCGGCGAGCACGTCGACCACGGTGAGGCTGACCCCGTCGACCGTCACCGAACCCTTCTCCACGACGTAGCGCATCAGGCCGACGTCGCCAGCGGTGACCCGGAGGTCGGGCGCGGGCTCGACGATCCGGCCCACGCCATCGACGTGGCCCTGCACGAGATGGCCGCCGAGGCGGTCGGCGAGACGCACCGGCCGTTCGAGGTTGACCGGGTCGCCGGCGCCGAGCGCCCCGAGGGCGGTGCGGTGATAGGTCTCGTCGGTGACGTCGGCTTCCCACCAATCGTCTCCCCAGGCGACAACGGTCAGGCAACAGCCGTTGACCGCGATCGAGGCCCCTGGAGCGACATCGCCCAGCACCCGCTCGCAGCCGATGCGCAGACGGGACCGTTCCCGCGACCGCACCGTGCCGAGCTCCTCGACTATCCCGGTGAACACCAGTGTCCTCTCAGGCCGGTCCATCGAGGACCTTCGGCGCAGGCCGAGCGTCGCTGGCCGGGACGAGGACGAGCCAAGGCGGGCCCCCTGGTGAGGACGAGGACGCAGCGAGCGGCGGTCGGGCTCGTCGAAATCCCGGTACGACCGGCCTGACAGGGCACTATTCCTCCTCGGGGACGGAGGTGGCTGGGGCGAGGGGCTCGACGTCGATGCGCAGGTCGCCGCCGACCGCGGCCACCGCGACCACCCGGCCTCGCCACACGTCCGCCATCGTGGATGCGCCGGCGCCGGCCAGTACAGGCCGGCCGTCGTCGCCGCCGAGAAGGGCCGGCGCCAGGTACACGACGTAGCGGTCGACGAGCCCGCGGCGGTGGAAGTCGCCGGCGACCGTCGGGCCGCCTTCGACCAGGACCTGCACCTTGCCTCGCCGTCCGAGCTCGTCGAGCAGCGCGTCGAGGGGCCCGTCGTGTTCGAGGCAGGGCCGGGCCCTGGCGTTCTCGGGGGCGCGGCCGAGCACCACCCGCAAGGGCTGCACCGCCGGTGGCGTCCCCGAGCGCACCGTCAGCTCGGGGTCGTCGGCCCGGACCGTGCCCGCGCCTACGACGATGACGTCGCTCTCGGCCCGCAACCGGTGGGCGTCGGCCCGGGCGGCGTCCCCGGTGATCCACCGGCTGGTGCCGTCGGGAGCGGCCGTGCGCCCGTCGAGCGAGGCGGCCAGCTTCAGCACCACCCATGGCCGTCCGGTCCTGCGGTGCTTGAGGTAAGGGGCGAGCTGATGGGCCACGGTGTCGGCCCCGACCCCGACGTCGACCGCGACCCCGGCGTTGCGCAAGCGGTCGATGCCGGTCCCGGCGACCCGGGCATCGGGGTCCTCGATGGCCACCACGACCCGGCCCACGCCCGCCGCCACCAACGCGTCGGCGCACGGCCCGGTACGGCCGTGATGGGAGCAGGGCTCGAGGGTGACCCACACGGTGGCGCCGTTGGTGTCAGCGCCACCGGCGGCGGCCGCCCCGAGGGCGACGACCTCGGCGTGAGGCCCCCCGGGGGGACGGGTGGCCCCGTCGAAGAGCGCCCCGTCGGTCGTGCGCACCGTACAGCCGACCCATGGGTTGGGCGCCGCCGACGCGCGCACGCCGGCGGCCAGCGCAACCGCCCTGGCCATCATCGCCTCGTCGTCGGGCGCCCTCATTCCGGGCCACGGTAGGGGATTGTTGGTCGCGTTCCCCGGCCACGCAGGCCGCGCGTAGCCGCGCCTCCGCTGGCGCTCCGGCGCTCGCATCGGCGGCGAAAGACAATGAGAGCCCGGCCGTGTTCCCCGGCCACGCCGGCCGCGCTCGACCGCGCCGGCGATGGCGCCCCGGCGCTCGCATCGGCGGCAGACGACAATGAGATACCCGGCGGCGTTACCCGGCCACGCCGGCCGGGCTCGACCACGCCGGCGATGGCGCCGTGGCGGTCGCGTCGGTGGCGATGGCGATGAGGCGTCCGGGCCGGCCGCTCCGGCACCACGTACCGAGGCCCGGTCTCATGGCCAGCGACGCGTAGGCGACGTCAGTGGGGGTGCCCGCCGGCCAGGAGGGACAGGGCGTGAGGCACCACGTCGAGCACGGCGCCGAGCGTCTCGACCGCGCCCGAGGTCGAACCGGGGGTGTTGACGACCAGCGCCTGGCCGACGGTGCCGGCGACCGCTCGGGACAGCCGTCCCAGGGGGTTGACCAGCCGCATCGCTTCGGCCAGGCCCGGCGCCTCTCGTTCGAGCACGGCGCGGGTGCCTTCGGGGGTGAGGTCGCGGGGGCCGAAGCCGGTGCCGCCGGTCGTCACGATCAGGCCGGCGAAACCGTCGGCCATCGTTCGCAGGCCGGCTGCCACCGAGTCGGTCCCGTCGGCCACGACGCCACGATCGACCACCGTGAAGCCAGCGGCGACGAGCGCCCCGGCCACCGCTGGGCCCGACCGGTCCTCCCGGGAACCGGCGACGACCCCGTCCGACACGACCAGTATCTTCGCCCTCAGTTCGGTCACAGCGAAGCATTCTGGCGTTCACGCTGGAGCGAAGCGACGCCCAGAGCAGACCATCAATAGCGACCGACGGCGGTGACCTCGACGACGGCGATGCCGGCCTCGTCGGAAGCGAGGAGGTCCACGGTGGCCGAGATCCCCCAGTCGTGGTCCCCGGCGGGGTCGTCGAAGATCTGGCGCACATTCCACCGGTCCGGGCCCGGTTCGATCATCAGCAGCCCCGGGCCCCGGGCGTCCGGCCCGGTCCCGATCTCGGCGTGCTCGTCGAAGTACGGGGCCAGAGACTCGGCCCACCGGGGGGCGTCCCACCCGGCGGCGCCGTCCAGCGCGCCGAGCTCTTCCCAACGCCGGCGGGCGGCGAGCTCCACCCGGCGGAACAAGGCGTTGCGGACCAGCACCCGAAACGCCCGCAGGTTGGTGGTCACTGGCGGCGGGGCGTCGTCGTCGTCGGCCGGTGTCGCGGGCGCCACCTCGGGGTCGCGCAGGTGCTCCCACTCCTCGAGCAGGCTCGAGTCGACCTGGCGGACCAGCTCGCCCAGCCACTCGGTGATGTCTCGCAGCTCCTCGGTCTTGACGTCCTCGGGGACGGTCTGGACCAACGCCTTGTAGGCGTCGGCGAGGTAGCGCAACACCACACCCTCGGACCGGGCCAGCTGGTAGTGGTTGACGTAGTCGGCGAACGTCATTGCCTGCTCGTAGAGGTCGCGGGCGACGGACTTGGGCTCGAGGTGGTGGTCCGCGACCCACGGGTGGCCCTGGCGATAGAGGGCGAACACCGTCTCCAGCAGCTCCCGCAACGGCTCGGGGTAGGTCACCGATTCGAGCAGCCGCATGCGTTCCTCGTACTCGACGCCGTCGGCCTTCATCTGGGCCACGGCTTCGTCACGGGCCTTCTTGCGCTGGGCCGAGAGCACCGGCCTCGGCCCTTCGAGGATCGACTCGATGATCGAGACCACGTCGAGGGCGAAGGTCGGGGCCTCTCGGTCGAGCACCTCCAGCGCGGCCAGGGCGAAGGGCGACAGCGGCTGGTTCAGGGCGAAATCGACCTGGAGGTCGATGGTCACCCGGACGGTGCGGCCCTCGGCGTCGGGCTCTTCCAGCCGCTCCACCACGCCGGCCGCCACCAGTGCCCGATAGGCGTCGATGGCCCGGCGGACGAGGTGGCGCTGTGACGGGCGGGGCTCGTGGTTGTCGAGCAGCAGGTGGCGCATCGAGGCGAAAGCATCCCCCGGACGTTCGATGACGTTGAGCAGCATCGAATGGGTGACCCCGAAGCTCGAAGCCAGCGCTTCGGGCTCGCCGTCGACCAGGCGACGGAAGGTGGGCTCGCCCCAGGACACGAAACCGGGTGGGGGCTGCTTGCGCACGATCTTGCGTTGTTTGCGGGGGTCGTCGCCGGCCTTGGACACCGCGCGCTGGTTCTCGACCACGTGGTCGGGGGCCTGCACGACGACCGTGCCGGCGGTGTCGAAGCCGGCCCTCCCCGCCCGTCCCGCGATCTGGTGGAACTCGCGGGCCGACAGGGTCCGGGTGCGGGTGCCGTCGTACTTCGTCAGGGCGGTGAAGACGACGGTCCGGATGGGCACGTTGATCCCGACACCGAGGGTGTCGGTGCCGCAGATGACCTTGAGCATCCCGGCCTGGGACAGCCTCTCGACCAGTCGGCGGTACTTGGGCAGCATGCCGGCGTGGTGCACCCCGACGCCGTGGCGGACCAGCCTGGTCAGCGTGCGCCCGAAGCCGGCCGAGAAGCGGAACCGGCCGATGAGCTCGGCGATGGCGTCCTTCTCGTCGCGGGAGCAGAAATTGACGCTCATCAACGCCTGGGCCCGCTCGATCGCCGCCGCCTGGGTGAAGTGGACGACGTAGACGGGCGCCTGGTGGGTCTCGAGCAGTTCCTCGAGCGTCTCGTGCATGGGCGTGGTGCGGTACTCGAAGTGCAGCGGCACCGGCCGGGTACCCGAGCGCACCACCGTCGTGGCCCGGCCGGTCCGACGGGTCAGGTCGGCCTCGAACCGGGAGACGTCGCCCAGCGTCGCCGACATCAACAGGAACTGGCACCGGGGCAGCTCGAGGATCGGTACCTGCCAGGCCCAGCCCCGATCGGGGTCGGCGTAGAAGTGGAACTCGTCCATCACCGCCAGGCCCACGTCGGCCTCTGCCCCCTGACGTAGCGCGATGTTGGCCAGGATCTCGGCTGTGCAACACACGATGGGCGCCCCCGGGTTGACGGCGGCGTCACCGGTCATCATCCCGACCGTGTCGGTGCCGAAGGTGGCGCACAGGTCGAAGAACTTCTCCGACACCAGGGCCTTGATCGGCGCGGTGTAGAAGCTGCGGACGCCCTGGGCGAGGGCGCAGAAGTGAGCGCCGACGGCCACCAGGCTCTTGCCCGACCCGGTCGGGGTGCTGAGGATCACGTTGTTGCCGGAGACGACCTCGATCAGCGCCTCCTCCTGCGCGGGGTAGAGCGTGAGGCCCCGCTCGGCCGTCCACGCCTCGAACCCGTCGAAGAGCGCGTCGGGCCCGGCGACGGGAGGTAACCGGTCGGTGAGGATCATCGCCGGCCCAGTGTGGCCCCGGCGCCGCCTGCTGGCACGTCCCACCCGACGATGCCAGGCTCGCCCCCGGATGGCCGCATTCCTCGCCCTCTTGTCGGCCGTCGGCTACGGCGCCGGTGATTTCCTCGGCGGGGTGGCGGCCCGGCGGCTGCCGGCGCCCGCCGTCGTGTGGCGGTCGAACATGGTCGGGCTGGCCGGCCTGCTGGTGGCACTGCCCTTGGTGGGGGCGGACGAGGTGGCGGTCAGGGACCTGGTCATCGGGGCCGTGGCCGGCGTCGCCGGTGGCATCGGGATCCTGTTGCTGTACCGGGGTCTCGCCGCCGGGGCCATGAGCCTCGTCGCCCCCGTCACCGCAGTGCTCACCGCGCTGGTGCCGGTGGCGGCCGGGCTCATCGGCGGCGAGCGGCCGTCGCCTGGCGCCCTGGCCGGCGTCGTGCTGGCGGTGGCGGCGGTGGCGCTGCTCTCGGGCGGTCCTGACGGCACCCCGGCTGCGGCCCGGATGTCGCGTGGGCTGCTGCTTACCGCCCTCGGCGCCGGTCTGGGGTTCGGGCTCTTCTTCGTGGGGCTCGACGCCACCGGGGACGACGCCGGGTTGTGGCCGATCGTGGCCGGCCGGTCCGCCGCGGTGCTCCTGTTCTCGGTGGTGGTAGCCCTCTCGCCGACGTCTCGGACGGGGTTCGCGGTGCGGAACGATCGCAGCGTCGTGCTCCTGGTGGGCTGTGGCCTGCTGGACGCCAGCGCCAACGCCCTTTTCCTCGTCGCCACCCAGCTGGGCGCCCTCACCCTGGTCGCCGTCCTGGGCGCGCTCTACCCGGCGTCGACGGTGCTGCTGGCCCGCGTCGTGCTGAGCGAACGGTTGGCCCGGCCGCAGCTGGCCGGCTGCGCGCTGGCGGCGACGGCTGTGGTCCTGGTGACCGCGGCGTAGACCGACCGCCGGCCGGTCGGGCGAAGACGTCCTGCGGTGCACCGACGCGCCCTGTGCGCGCCGGGGTGCACAGCGGCGGCGGTCATCGCCGGGCCGGTCGGGTCAACCCTCGTCGGAGCGCCGCAGGCGGAGGGCGAACATGCCGTCGGTCCCCGCCGCCTGGGGCAGCAGCAGGGCGCCGCGCCCGTGGGGCCGCCACGGCGGGCCGGGCGGCGGCATCGCCTCGAGGTCGCTACGGGCCGACAGGTGGTCGTCGATCCCGAGCGTCTCGGCCGCGGTGAGCGTGCAGGCGCTGTAGACGAGGACACCGCCGGGGCGCAGCAGGCCGGCGGCGGCGTCGACCAGACGGCCCTGCAGGAGCCGGAGCCGCTCGACGGCGGCAGCATCGATGCGCCACCGGGCGTCGGGCCGGCGTCGTAGCGCTCCCAGGCCCGAACAGGGCACGTCGACCAGCACCCCGTCGAACGAGCCCGGACGTAGGGGCGGGGCGGTGCCGTCGGCGACGACCACGGCGACGTTGCCGAGGCCGAGGCGGGTGGCGTTGCCGGCGAGCAGCCGGGCACGCCCGGCGCGGATGTCGGCGGCGACCACCGACGCCCCGCTGGCTGCCAGCGCGGTGGCCTTCCCGCCCGGTGCCGCGCACAGGTCCGCCACCCGGTCCCCCGGGCCCGGGCGCAGCAGGTCGGCCACCCATTGGGACGCCCGGTCCTGGACATAGCCGTCGTCGCGCACGGTGGCGGCAGCCGGTTCGTTCATGCAGGCCATCGCCGCCAACGCGTCGGCCTCGCCGAGGTCGGCGACCAGCGCCTCGACGACCCAGTCGGGGTACGACAGGCGTACGGCATCGCCGGGCCAGGTCACCGGCGCGGTCGCCACCTGGCGCAAGACCGCGTTGACCAGGCCCCGGGCCCGGCGGGGGGCGAGGTCGACGGTGGCCGACACCGCGGCGTGGGGGGCGACGCCCCCGAATGCCAGCTGGTACGCGCCCAGGCGCAGCACGGCCCGGACCTCGGGTTCGAGGTCACGGTGCAGGAAGCGGTCGACCAGGTAGTCGCACGCCCGGCGCATGCGGGTGGTGCCGTAGACGAGGTCGGTGGTGAAATGCCGGTCGCGCTCCGACAGCGAGGTCCGCGCCAGCTCGGCGTTGACGCACAGGTTGGCGTAGGCGCCGTCCTCGTCGATGCGGCGCAACGCCCGCAGCGCCACCGACCGGGCCGACTCGGTGCTCGGCGGCGGTCGACTCCTACCAGCCGCCGGCGTTGGCTCCGGGCTCATATATCCCTCGAGCCCAGTTGTCCACCCACGGCGCTTCGCCGGCGGCTGCCGTCCTCGGCAACCAAGGCGCCGATAGCGCGCTGCTCAGGGTTCGCTCGCCCTTCGGGCCCGCTCACGTGCCGAACGCGTCGCCGCGAGCCCAGCGGGCGCCGTTGGCCCACGCCGGCCCGGTCATGCGGCCGCGGCCCTCGGGCTGGACCTCCACCAGCTCCACAGGACCGGTCGGGGTCTCCAGAACTGGCCCGTCGCCGGTGGGCGGGAGCGCGCTTCGCCACACCTTGAGCCGCCCGCCTCTCCATATCGTCCATGCCCCGCCGGCGCGCACCCGGCGATGGACGTCGACGGCGGGCAGGGTTGGGTCGAGCCGCAGGTCCTCCGGAGAGAGCTTGCGGGCGTAGGTGGTCTCGCCCTCCTGAGGGACGCCGGGGCCTAGACCCTGCTCCAGGGCCGCCACCAGCAACCCGGTGCCCAGCTCGACCAGCGAGGTCCTCAGCTCGTCGGCGGTGGTGTCGGGGCCGATGGCGACCTCCGCCCGCCGGTACACGGCGCCGGTGTCGAGCCCTTCCTCGACCGCCATCAGGCAGACGCCGGTGCGGTCGTCGCCGGCCAGCACCGCCCGTTCCACCGGCGCCGCCCCCCGCCACCGGGGCAGGAGCGAGAAGTGGACGTTGACCAACGGCAACCGGGCCAGGACGTGAGGCCGGAGAAGACGGCCGAAGGCCACCACCACACCCAGCTCCGCAGGCTCTTCGAGGCCGAGGAGGTCGTCGACCTCGTCGGTGACGTCGAGCCCGAGCTCGAGCGCTGCCGCCTTCACCGCGCTGGGCGACGTGGCCGTGCCCCGGCCCCGGCGCCGGTCGGGGTTGGTGACCACCAGGGCGACGTCGTGGCCGGCCGCCACCACTGCGGTCAACGGCCCCACCGCCATCTCCGGCGTGCCCAGGTACGCCAACCTCATCGGCGCCGGGCCCCACCGGTCGCGGCGGCCGCCCGGCGCGGCCTACAGACGGTGCTCCCGGTCGGTCGAGGCCCGCTCGGGACGGCGCAGGCCGCCGTTGAGCACGATGCCCCGCACGGTCTTGAGCGCCAGCTTGCGCTGGTCGGTCTCCATCCGGTCGAACAACAGGACCCCGTCGAGATGGTCGAGCTCGTGCTGGAACAGGCGGGCCACGAGCTCGTCGGCCTCGATCTCGACCTCGTTGCCGTCGAGGTCCCGACCGGAGAGCAGCACGGTCTTCGGCCGCACGATCTCCCACGACAGACCGGGCACCGACAGGCAGCCCTCGTCGTAGGGCCACTCCCCTTCCGCTTCGGTGATGGTGGGGTTCACGATCACCTTCGGGCCTTCCTCGTCGCGTAGTTCGTAGACGAAGAGCCGCTTGCGCACGCCCACCTGCGGCGCGGCCAGGCCCAGCCCTGGCGCCTCACGCATGGTGAGCACCATCTCGTCGGCCAGCGAGGCCAGCGACCCGTCGATCTCGGCCACCTCGGCTGAGCGCAAGGTGAGCACGGGGTCGCCGAAAAGGCGGATGTCGTACGGCGCCATAGCGGTGACAGGGTACCGTCGGCGGTCGTGGGCGCTGCACCTCGCCGAAGCGGTGGCCACTACTTCGACCACGAGCCGGCGGTGGCGTCCGAACCCCGCTTCGTCGAGCTCCATCTGCCCGATGTGAGCCTACGGCTGCAGACCGATCGGGGGGTCTTCTCCGCCCTTGGTGTCGACCCCGGCACCAAGCTGCTGCTGCAGTCCTGTGCCCCGGCCGCCGACGAGACCGCGGCGCTGGTCGACCTGGGGTGCGGCTACGGGCCCATCGCCTGCGTCCTCGCTTCCCGCGCCTCGGGGGCGACGGTGTGGGCCGTCGACGTCAACCGCCGGGCGGTCGAGCTGTGCCGGGCCAACGCCGCCGCCCACGGTCTCACCAACGTGCGTGCCGTCGGTCCCGACGAGGTCCCCGACGACCTCTGCTTCGCCGGCCTGTGGTCGAACCCCCCGATCCGCATCGGCAAGGGAGCCCTCCACGAGCTGCTGGCACAGTGGCTGGGGCGGCTGGAGGTCCCGCAGGGACGGGGCCACCTCGTGGTCGGCAAGCATCTGGGATCGGACTCGTTGGCCCGCTGGCTCGACGAGTCGGGCCTACGCACCCGCCGTCTCTCCTCCCGGCGGGGCTACCGGGTCCTGGAGGTGAGCCCCCCGTGACCGTTCCTGCTCGGGGGCTGCGCCCCCCGGCCCCATCGTCGCCCGGCTCGCTGGCGCTCGCCCGGTCGACCGGTCACTGGGGGGATCCAGAAGCGCTGGTGGACCAGTGACCGTTCCTGCTCGGGGGCTGCGCCCCCCGGCCCCATCGTCGCCCGGCTCGCTGGCGCTCGCACGGTCGACCGGTCACCGGTGGGTGTCTCGCAGGTGATGGTTCAGCTGTGACCGTCCGGGGCCACGGCCGGCCGCTGGACGCCACCGGGCTGAAGCGCCTGCACCGGGAGTGGCGCCGGCGCACCGAGCGGCGGGTGGCATTGATCGTCGACGGCGTGCAGCAGCCCTACAACCTCGGCTCGATCGTGCGCACCGCTGCCGCCTACCGGGTGGAGCACCTGTGGCTGGCCGGGGGCACGCCTTCGCCGACGTCACCCGGCGCATCCAAGACCGCTCTCGGCACCCAGCGCTACGTCGAGTGGACGGATGTCGACCGCGGCGTCGACGCCGTCGACGCGGCACGGGCCGGCGGCTACCGGGTGGTGGCCGTCGAGTTGACCGAGGGCGCCGTCCCCATGCACGAGATCGAGCTCGGCGAGGCCGTGTGCTTCGTGGTCGGCCACGAGGACCGGGGTGTCACGGCCGCCGCCCTCGCCGCCGTCGACGAGATCGCCTTTCTGCCTCAGCTCGGCCGCGTCGGCTCGTTGAACGTCGCCGTCGCTTCGGCGTTGGTGCTGTACGAGGCCCGGCGCCGGGAATGGGCCGACACGGCGGCGGGCCATCGGGCCGACGGTGCGGCCGACCCGACTTGATATGTAAGAGTGCGCATGTAAGCATGAGCACATCAGTCGGACACACCGGACCAGCCCCACTGCCGGGGTGAGTGCCGCGGAGGCCGACGCGGTCGCCCGCCTGATGGAAGTGCTGGCCACGCCGAGCCGGGTACGCATCCTGTCCCGCCTCCGGTCCTCTCCCTGTGCCGTCGGCGACCTGGCCGACGCGGTCGAGATGGCCCAGCCGGCGGTGTCGCATCAGCTGCGGGTCCTGCGGGACCGCGGCCTCGTCGTCGGCACCCGGAGCGGGCGCCAGGTCGTGTACGCCCTGCACGACCCTCATATCGGCGCCGTCCTCGACGAGGCCATCGGCCACATGGCCCACCGCCGGCTTCTGCCCATCAGTGCGGATGCCACCCCCGACAGCAGGCCAACGAGAAAGAGGAAGACCCCATGACCACCTCTGTGCACGACCATGTTGCTCCCCACACCCACGAGCACGCCCACGACGATGTCGCCCACGCCCACCCCCATACCGGCCACGACCACGACCACGTCGAGCACAGCCACGGCCACGCCCACGACGGCTCCACCCACGAGCACCCTCACGTCCACGAGGCCGGCCTCGAAGACGTGCACGCCGACCACTGATCTCCCCGGTAGCGGCGGCGGCGATGATTCTCGCCCGGCGCCGAGGTCAGTCCCGGTGAGAGTCCGCAGCGGCGACGACAGGAGACGTGCGATGCCGACCATCACCCCCAACCTCTGGTTCGACACCGAAGGCCAGGAGGCCGCCGAGTTCTATGTCTCGGTGTTCCCGAACTCGAAGGTCACCGACGTCACCCACTACGGCGAGGCCGGCCCCCGACCGGCGGGCGACGTCATGACCGTCGACTTCGTGCTCGACGGCCAGCAGTACACCGCCATCAACGGCGGCCCCGACTTCACCTTCAGCGAGGCGATCTCGCTGTGCATCAACTGCGCCGACCAGGAAGAGATCGACTACTACTGGGCCAAGCTCACCGACGGCGGCGAAGAAGGCCCCTGCGGTTGGCTCAAGGACCGCTACGGCCTGTCCTGGCAGGTCTGCCCTCCCGGCATGAACGACCTGTTGAACGACCCCGACCCGGCCCGCGGCCAACGAGCCATGCAGGCCATGTTCGGCATGAAGAAGCTCGACCTCGCTGCCCTCTACGCCGCCGCCGACGCGACGTAACCATCCGGCCGGCGGTAGACACGAAACCCGGCGGCCGCATACCTGATGACGCCGCTGCGGGTGTGGTGGCGAACGTGTACGCCTATCAGGCTCGGTGTCCATCAGAGCGGGGGAAGCTCAATCGTGTCATCTACTCAGGTGGAACTCGGCAACAACCACGCCGAGAGCCTGCGAATCGACCTGTCGAGCCGGCGTTCGGGGCATACCTGCCGCGATGGGCAACCACTCCACGGAGCGCGCAAATAGTTCGCGGTGCACGAACATGTCGCGCCTTGCCACGCCAGGCCGGAGACCCGCTCCCCCACTGCGTCGCGCGTACTCTCGCGCGAGCGCGTACGCTCAGTGCGTGGCGACCGATGATTTCAGCATCATCTGTGAGATCGAACCGGCGACGCGCCCTGATCTGATGCGCGTTCGGCATCAGATCGGAGTGATGAGCCGGATCGCGTCAGCCTTTCTCATCCCGGACAACCACATCGGGCGAGCGACCGTGTCGAGCATTGCCGTCGCCCGCAAGGTGGCGTTGATGGACGGCCGCTCGATCGCTTGCCTCAATGCGCGAGACCGTAACGTGCTCGGCTTCCAACGTGATCTCTTGACCGCTGCCGCGTACGGGGTGAACGAATTGCTCTTCGTCTACGGAGACCGACCCGAAACAGGGCCCCGTTCTGATGGCCTGAGCGTACGCTCGATGATCGAACATGCCCGAGACTTCGCTTTCCGCACGGATACCACGGCGAAACCATTCCGGCTCGGCGTGACGTCGAGGCTCACCGCCTTGCCCGCGTGGAAACGAGAGGCAGACTTCTTGTTCGTGCAGGTCGGTTTCTCACTGGATGCACTACTCCAGTGGCGAACCCGAATCGAGTTCGACGGACCCGTGTTCGCCGGTGTCATCGCGCTGGCATCTGCGACGATGGCACGCAAGCTCTCTGCGGACATCCCTGAACTTGCCACCCCCGGACTTGGCATCCCCGACACGCTCGTTGACGCTCTCGATCAAGATCGCAATGCCGGTGTCGACTTCGCCTGCCAGATGGTGACCGACATCCGAGACTCCGGCGCGTTCGATGGCGTGCACCTTATTCCCGTTTCCCGCTATCGAGACGTCGCGGCACGACTCGAAGGCATTACTTGAAACTGAACGTTGTTGTAGACCAAGTAGGTCTGTCAGGAAAGCCGACAGACGTCAACGGCGGTGAGTTGAACGTCCACGACACCGACCCCGGCGGACCCCACACGTGGTCCCATCTACCTGGCGCTCAGGTGGTCCCATCTAGCTGGCGGAACCCTCAAGAAGTGGTCCCATCTAGCTGGCCGGCGACACTCGGGATGTGGGCTTCCGCCCCAGTCAGCGGCCGCTCGGTCAGGCTCGCTGGACCGGGGCCGTTGAATCCTGCTTGGGACACTGATTGATGGGGTCAGAGCCCTACGAGTGGTGTCGGAGGGGGGACTTCCACCCCGACTACACGACCCCTGTTCGCCGGCGAGTTCCGCGCCGCCGCATAGCACTCCCTGCAAGCCGCATACACGCGGACGTCACGACCACGGCATCGTCGTCATCAACGCTCGAGCCGCTCATCGGCACGATGCCGTCGCCGATGAGCGAGTGCGTCCTCGGCGCGCCACCCGCACGCGAGGAGCGCCACAGCAGCGCCTCCAAGAATGAGGTACACGGCTCGCGGTGTGAGATCGCCCTCGCGTACGGCGAAGCCGTCAGCGAGGAAGGCGGCGACCCATGCGGTCCACACGCCCGCCAGGAGGGTCAACGCCGCCCGCACGGCGGCGCGCCGGTGGAGCAGCCCGCTCAGTAGAGACGCGACACAGATGACGGGGCCGCTGAGAATGATGAGGAACGCCAAGTCGCTCACGACGTCAACCCGGTCGTCCCACCATCCTCGATCGGTGCTGACGGCGGCGAAGATCGCGGAGCCGGCGAACACCGCTACCCCGACCATGATCCGGGTGACGCGAGCCGCTGGCTCGCGCGTCCTCATGAGGTGACGACTGACAGCGACCATGTCGGGGTCCGGTCCGAAACGTAACCGTCGGAAACCTCGATCCAGTGCTGAAGCCCCGGCACGACGTCGGTCGCCGGCACGGTCGCGGTGTAGGTGACGAGGTCAGCGATGTCGAGCGACGTTGAAGCCGCCTGCATCGTGGCCTGCTGCCACGCCCCGCTCGGTGTCCGCCAGTGCAGCGTCGCGACGCATGCGCCTGTCGAGCAGTTCGCGTCTGCCCGCATCGTGAGCGGCTGTCCTGTCGTCCCACGAGCGGGCGGGACATGCACGAGGTGAGGCGGCTCAAGAACACGCACCGGGAACGACATGACCGCAATGCCGTCGGTCGGCAGGTAGGCACCGATGTAGGACGTGCCCGGCGCGTACCCATGGGTGTATCCGTCGAATGCCTCGATGTAGTACGCCAGCTGAGTCGTCGTCACATCGCTGGCAGGGATCGTCGCTCGATACGTCGCAACCCGTCCGAGCGGTGTCGGCGTCGACGCACCGACCTGTTCCATCGGGAGAGCGTGGGGGTACGCCGCCTCCTCCCACAAGCTCGTCTGGTAGTGGAGCATGACGTCACAACTCTCGGTGGCACACGTCACCGATGCCTCGATCACCAGGTCTTGCAATGCTGGGGCGGCACCGACGGGAGCGTGCACGATGTGAGGCGGGTCCAGAACTCGCACGTGTTGGTAGCCGACCCGGGTGCCCTCGATCGGGACGTACCCGTCGACGTGTGACGTGCCTGGCCACCAAGTGGTAGTCGTGCCGTCGCTGACCGAGAAGAAGTAGTCGACGCCGCGAGTATCAGCCACGCGCCCCGGGATCGTGCCCGTGACGGTGAGAATCCTCGACCCGTCGAGCAGCGGTGTGGCGAGCACGCCCATCGGCACGGACTCGAACGGGGATGTCGTATCGAGCACGTCGCTGGTCGTGGTTCGGAAGTACAGCCGCGCGGAGCATTGGCGACCGGCCGGGCACGTCGCAGTGGCGGAGACAGGGATGTCGGCGCGATACGCACTCGTCACGGGTGCCACGTGGACGACGTGCGGTGGCTCGAGGACATGAACGTGGTACCAACCCGTCCGCATCCCGTCGAGAGGGGCGTAGTACCCCTCGTAGGTGGTTCCTGGCGACCAGGCTTGGGTGGTTCCGTCCGACACCTGGAAGAAGTAGTCGACGCCTCGCGTGTCAACGAACCCTCCGGGGATCTCGGCCGCGAAGGTGAGCAGCTGTCCGGCTTCACCGAGCGGCGTAGAGGAGACGAGATCCATCGACGCGGTCGGCCAACCAGGAGTGGCGATCAGCTCGCCGTTGTCGGCGACGATCGTCTCCTCGGTGATCGGCCCGGTGGTGGTTCGGTAGTACAGCGTGGCGTCGCAGATGTCCGTGGCGCAGGCCACTTGGATGCTGACCGGGATGTCCTCGTCGGTGTTCGCGAACGGCGTCGGTGCGTGGGTGATCACCGGTGGACTGACCGTGTGCACGTGCCAGTATCCGGTGTCGGGAGGTGCGACATCGGGGTCAGCATCGGTTCCGATGAACGTTCCACCCGGTACCCGGGTCACGGCTCGGTTGTCTTCGGCTTCGACGAAGTAGTCGACGCCGGTGGTGGTGACGTCGATCCCGGGGATTGCCCCCGTCCACGACAGTGCGTCTCGCCCACCGAGTGACGTCGTCCCGGAGACCTCCAGCGTCGCGGCGTGCCATCCTTGAGCGAGCGGCGCGGTCGCCTGCGCGACGAGATCACTCTGGTTCGGTGTGCGCCGCCAGAACAGCCGAGCTTCGCAGTCGTCGCCCGTCACGCAGGTCGAGGTCACGGCGATTGGGATCGGTTGGCCGTTGTATGCGGTCGGGACAGGAACGTGTGCGACGAGTGGGCCGGTCGGCTGATCAGTGACAGCTAGTCCGCCTGACGCAGCCGAAGCCGACATCGTTGCCGAGGCGCTCCGTGCGGTGACCCGGAACCAGTAGGTCCGGCCAGCGGTGACGCCGTCGGCGGCGGTGAAGGTCACCTCGGTCGTGTCGGCGGTGACTGTTCGCTGAGCGACCAGATTGGTGAACTCGGCGTTGGTGGCGAGATCGATGTCGTAGTTGGCGACCGCCTCGGTGCTGTTGACCGACGCGTCCCAGCGGCCGGTGATAGTCGTGCTGTTCGTCGTCGAGGGCGTCAGGGTGACGGAGGTGGAGGCATTACCCGACCCCTGCGATGTCGACAGCGAGACATCCTGGGCCCAGGTCGCGTTCCGCGGTGGCGAGACTGGGTACCCCTCCATCTGGTTGGAGCGGTACCGCGCGGTGCTGACGCTGCGCTCGATGAAGTCGAAGGCGTCGAGGTTGTCGGTGCGATAGGCAACCAGGTTTCGGAGCTCGAACGTCGTGTCGTAGTTGCCGCTTCCGATCGGTGTTGCTGCGAAGGGGAGCTGGACGACGGTGCGTCCCGGCTGCAGCGAGATCGACCCGGCGGCATCGGTGACGCTTGTGCCGTCAGGCAGGACGAGACGTCCGTTGAAGTCGTACGTTCCTGCTCTATCCACGGTGATCGGCACGTTGATGACGATCGAATCGATGAGGCCGTCGTCGTCGGCGTCGGTGGGGGTTCCTTCAACGATCGCTGACGCGTCGAGAGTCACGGCGTCGTGCTCGAAGTCGACGTACTGGTAGGCCGTCGTGCTGTTGAGCTCGGCGGCGAGATCCTCGAGCGTGAAGGCGTCGTCGTCCCTCGTGAGGAGCACATCTTCAAGGTGGTACGGGCCGTTGGCAGCCGTGTTGAAGATCTGGCGGCCCTCGGCGCGGACCCGAAGCGCACTCGTGCCCGCGGGCAGGCTCCCTCGCCCGGTGACCGACGCGACAGGAGTTCCGTCACTGGCGACGACATCAGCGACGATTCGATACGAGCCTGGCTCGCTGGCGTCGATACCGACGTCGACGAGCAGGCCATCGAAGAGCCCGTTGCCGTTCTCGTCGGTGGTGCTGGTCGAGAGTTCACCTGTCAGGGTCGCTGTGCTGGCGGCGACGCTGACGGCCGTCGCCGCCTGCCGGACTTCGGGAGCCGTGGTCCAGGCGTCCACGATCCAGACCCCTCCGCCGGGAGGAACGAACGTGCCGGACCAGACGCCTCCGCCGAGCGGCTCGACGGCGATGTTGGTCCCCGCGGCAGCTGCGTTGTCAGCCGGTGAGAACCGGACGACCGGGGTCGCGGTGGAGCCATCAGTGCGCACGACGACCTCGACCGGCTGCCCCTGGGACGCCTGGGTGCGGTCGAGCTCGACCGTGAGCTGGCGATCGGTCGGGGCGTACACGAGGATGCCGACGGCGGCGCTGTCGGAACCAGTGTTGGTGAGCTGAAGCAGCCCGGTCGGGGATACCGCGGTGGCGGTCAACGCGCTGACCAACATGTCCGTCTGCTGGAGCGGGTTGCCATCAAGCGCGCCGGACAGCGTCGACAGATCCCGATCGGACAGCACGACGACGGTCGCCTGCTCGTAGTCGGAAAGGCCGAGATTCAACGTTGCCGTCTCTCCTGGCGCGAGGTCGGCGGTGGGCGCACCGACGAGCGCCACGTTTGTGGCCGTCGGTGCCCCGATGCTGACGCTGGCGAAGGCGTCCATGCCCTGGTCCTCGGCCAACGGGCATGTGGACGCGTTGATTCGTGCGTAGTGCAGGCAGAACGCGTCGCCCAGCGGACTGTCCCGCTGGATCAGCTGGGTGTGGTTGAGGTTGTAGATCGACCACGGATGATGCCGGCCCGGGTGATCATCGTTCCGCCCGAAGTCGCCGATGCCCTCGTCCGCCGGTCGAAGCCAGAACACGCTGGAGAGCTCCACCTGGCCGTCGTCTTCCCCGTTCAGCACGCCGTTCGCGGGCCCGAACCCATAGCCGCCGATCGTGTGGTAGCTCGTGGTGGTCCGGTCGGGGAGCACAGAGTCGCTGTCGCGGACGTTCTCATTGAAGACGTCGCGGACGTACCACTGTTGGAGTTGGTAGATCTTGCTGCTCTCGTCGCCGCAGTGGCCAACGTCGAGTTGTGCAGCGACCGCGATCTTCGCCCATCGAGCGGGATCGATGTAGCGAAGCAGCCCGTTGGCCCGCTGCGCGTGGCACACGTCGGTCGCGAGCTCGCTGCCCCCGTTCGGCGTGGCGATCATCACCAGCTCATCGACGCGGCCGAGGTTGTCGAACGCGAACCGCCGGGACGTGAGCCCGCCGAACGAGTGCGCCAGCAGATTGACTCGGTTGAAGCCCGTGTCGGCGAGCAAGCCGTCTACTGCGTCCTCCAGCAGACCGACGTCGGTCTCCACGCCACCCTTGTCCGTGAGCACCGGCGCCGCGAGTCGATCCCCGAGAGCTGGCAGCTCGTCGATGTAGAACTCTCGAGCGCTGTCCCACTGGTCGTTGTAGCCGTCATCGTTGCCGTCACCCGCGCCGTTCAGGCCGTGCACCATCACGACGGGCTCGGGACCCGGGTTGATGGCGAGTTCACCCCAAGCGACTTCGACTGCCCATCCCTGGTTGTTGACGTCGATGCGCACCTCGACGTTGTTGCGGACCGTCGTCGAACCGGAAGGACCGAACTTCACCCAGTACCCCGGGACGTGGAACGTGTTGACGCTCCACTGTCCGTTGACACCCGAGAGGGCCCCGAGGCGGTGCCCGTTGAACCACACCTCGTCGAGTTCACCCTGCTCCTCGTCGACGTCGAACGCGAAGACGGTGAGCAGCATCTCTTCGAGGTAGAGCGGATGGCTGATCGTCGGATAGCCGGAGGAGTCCGTCGCGCCGGCCATGTACGGGTCGATGTCGAAACCGAAGTCGAGCGGGCTGGAGGACCTGTAGAGGTACTGATCCAGGTCGAAGCCCTCGGTGATTCGGTAGGTCGTAACGCCATCGGTCACGGATCTCGTCGTTCGCGGGTCTTGGATCGCGCCGGCGGGATGCGTCTCCATGGTGAGGACCGCCGGCATGGCGAGCATCGTCGCAAGCAGCGCAACGACGCAGCGCGCTGGCCATCGCCGTGTGGCAGATGGGAACGTCCTGTGTGACCCGCGTGACCGCCCCATGAACAGATTCCCCCACGACGCTCACCCGTGCCGCGGCTTGCGGTCGGGTTCTGACCAACAGGCGGCGACCCCGCCGAGGTTCGGCCCCGGCGGCTTGGTCGCGCTCCGTCATTCGTCGGGAGCGCCCACGAGATTCTTGAGAGAATTCGTCATGATCGTCGCCGCTATTTCGAACTAGTTCTACGCTGGGTGGTGAGTCGTATTTGCGATATGCCTCATTTCAGCCAGTTCGGTTTCGGTCAAGCCTGAATGGCTCGGACAAGTCGCCCTTACTCAGGGTGAACGTCCGTGGCCGGTCAGCGATCGCCTCGCACCCCGTGCTGGACCGTCGGACCACCGGGCGCCGCTCGCTCCGTTCGCTCGCCAAGGTCGGCCTGACCGGCCACGAACGGGAGTGGCCCGTCGCGCTGTCAGGCCGTGAGGCCCAGCGCGTCGCCCTCGCCGAGCGTTGGCCCGCGAGCCCCAACTGCTGCTCCTCGACGAGCCCGTCGGCGCCATCGACGCGTTCACCCGCGTCAAGGTCCACGACCTCCTCCTCGGCCCGTGGCAACGGCACCGGCCCGCCGTGCTCCTCGTCACCCACGACGTCGACGAGGCGATCGTCCTCGCCGCCCGAGTCGCCGTCCTCGCCGACGGCGTGATCGCCTTCGAGCGGCGGGTGGGAGCTCGTCCGCCCCCGTCGCCGCAGCCACCCCGAGTTCGGCGAGCTCCGCACCGAGCTGCTCGGCGCGATGGGCGTCGACGAACGACAAGGAGGCTGACTCAGCCGACGGGCTCGAAACCGGCGACGGTCACCCTGATCGGCAGCGTCGTCGCCCGGAGCGCGCCCGTGCGTGCCGCGGTGGGTCGCTCATCACAGGCCTGCAGACGATGCCGTCGGTGGCCTGGGTCCCCTTCGCCATCGTGATCTTCCAGCGCGACTACGAGGCCGCCATCCTCTTCGTGATGGTCCTCGGGGCGACGCCGTCCATCGCCAACCGGGCTCATCAGCGGCACCGACCACATCCCACCGATCCTGCTGCGCGCCGGCCGCGTGCTCGGCGCCCGCGGCTTCGCCGCCTACCCGCCACGTCATCCTCCCCGCCGCACTGCCCTCGTTCGTCGCCGGCGTGAAGCAGGGCTGGGCGTTCCTGTGGCGCAGCCTCATGGCCGCCGAGCTCATCGCCGTCGTGCCAGGCAAGGAGTCAGTCGGATTCCTCCTGCAAATCAACCGGGAGCTCGCGCGCTCGTCCGGGCTGATCGCCACGGTGATCGTGATCCTGGTCATCGGCATCGCCGTGGACTCGCTCGTGTTCGGCACCCTCGACCGAGCCATCCGCCGGCGCTACGGCCTGCTCGAGGCCGGCCGCTGAACGCGGGATCGCTCATGATGCTCGCGACGTCTCGTCTCGACTACGGGATGCGCCCTCATCTACCTGGCGACGCGCGGCAGTCCCGTCGCGAATGCGGAGATCGCCCGCGACAACGACCTGCCCGCCAAGTTCCTCGCCGACCTACGACGAGCCGGCCTCGTCCACGCAAAGCGGGGCGGTCGGGGCGGCTTCCGGTTGGCGCGCTCGGCGGACGCCATCACCGTCGCCGACGTGGTTCAGGTCCTCGCCGCCGGACCAGCGGTGTTCCTCCACACGACGCCGATCGAGGCGCTGTGGGCCAGCCTCGACAACGCGATCCTGCGCGGCCACGTCGCCCGCGCCCGATCGCTACTCACAGAAGCCGCCACCCGGCTCGAGCTCAGCGATCCCCGCGCCGTGCGGCCCGTGTGCCTCGCGCTTCTGGCGATCGCCGAGGCACAAGGCGGCGAGCCCGATCGCGCCGCAGACCGCAGCACCCAGGCAGAGACGGCAATGGCCGCTTGCCCGACCAGCGCCCTGACCGTCTTCGAATTCCGGCGAGCCGTCACCTGGCACGCCGGCGCATCTGGCGAGCTGACCCGGGCCGCGCAGCTCCTCGGCGACCTCGCCGTCGACTGCGGCGAGGACGTCGTCAACGAAGCCACGGCACGGCACGAGAAGCTCCGACTCGGCGGACCAACGGCCGTCGACGCCGACCGGCTGCGGGCTCGCCTCGACCACCGACAACGACCTCGTCCGCGCCTACGCCGACCACGCCATAGCGCTCTCGCCCCGCAATGCCGACGCGCTGGGTTCGATGGTCGACACCTTCGACGCCATCGGTGCCGACCACTCGCCGCCGAGGCGGCCGTGGCGGCCGCCGACGCCTACAAACGCGCCGGCCACCCGGACACGGCCCGACGGCTCTCGGCGCGCGCTCGTCGCCTGCTCGCCCCCTGCGACGGTCTGCGGCCCATCGCCGCTCCTTCCGCCGACGCCGGGCTCAGCCGCCTGGAGCTCGAGATCGCCCGGCTGGCAGCGACCGGCTGACCAACGCCGAGATCGCCGCCCGCTTGTTCATCTCGGTCCGAACCGCTAATCACACCTCTACCGGGCGATGGCGAAACTCGGGACGAGCAGCCGTGGCGGCCTCACCGCAGTCGTTCCCTGATCAAGGCCGCCGGCGGTTTCCCTCTAGAGCTCGATTCCGAGTCCACGCTCGATGCCGCGTTCCGTGGCCACCGCGTCGAGCCGTCGAGCGATGTCGATCTCGCGCAGACCCGCCGCCTCCCACTCGCGGCGGGCGACCCCGTCGATCGGCGCCCGATCGACTTCGTCAGGTTCGATGGCCCATTTCTCGCGGTAGGCCTCGATTCGAGCAGCCCGCGTCGCCCAGTGTTCGCGCTCGACGATGTCAGACGGGATCGGCCCGAGGAGGCGTTCGAGGTGGTCGGGCTGGGCAGCAACGGCGTGGCGGCCGAGTGCGTGCCGGCGATCGGCCACTTCGTCGGCAAGCTGGTCTCGGTGCGACAGCAGGTCGTGGTGCTGGTCGAGCCATTCGTGGCGGTGCTGCTGTTGGGCCTGGAGCTGATCGACGCGCTGGTCAAGGGCTCGTAGCTGTCGGCGTCGGTCGCGGTCGTCGCGGCCGAACCGGCCTGGCCGGCGGCTGGCGAGGTGGTCGCGTCGGGCGGTGAGGAGCTCGATCTCGCCGCTTCGGTCGGGTGGGGCGTGGTGGGTGATCCAGGCGTCGAGGTTGGCGAGCCGGGGCTTGAGGGTGGCGAGGGACTCGGACGCTGCGAGCCGGTCTCGCAGCTCCTCGATGGCGGTCCGCTCGGCAGTGGTCCGCTGGAGCGCGGCGGCGAGAACGTCGAGGGGTTCCGGCGGCAGTGGCGCCGGGCCGTGGTCGGGCGCGTCGATGTCGGCGCAGACGAGGGCGGTGTTGGTGGCGCGACCGCGGCTCATGGCCACGTAGAGACCTTCGGCGCTGGCGCTGTCGTCGACGAGCACGACGGCGTGGTCGACGGTGACGCCTTGGGCCTTGTGGATCGTGACGGCGTAGCCGAGGGTGACGTGCTCAGCGGTGTAGTCAGCGGGGAGGCGGACGCGGCCGCGTCCAGTGATGTCGTACGCGGTGATGGATCCGTCGTCGTGCACGGCGCGCACGGTCCACCGGTCGCCGTTACGGACCCAGCCGCCTGCGGTGGTGATCAGGCGCCGGTCGTTGCGACAGGTGACGATCTCGTCGCCGACGGCCGCCGTGTGGTCCTGGACCGGCACGCCGGTCGGCTCGACCTCGCCGGCGGCGACGCGGGCGGCTTGGCATCGTCGGGCGAGCTCGTCGACGGTGGTGTGGTCGCTGGCGCACAACACGATCGACTCGCCGCGTGCCTGGGCGGCCTGCCATCGGTTGAACGCTTCCTCGACCATCGCGTCGCGGTCGCCCCCGACGACCCGTCCCTTCTCCTCGTACACGGCGAGGACCGCGCGATCGCGCGAGCGGAGGCGGAGGCTCGCATCGGCCTCCCAGTCGGCGTGGAACCGGCGCACTCCGGTGAGTTCGCTGGCCTGGTCGGTGGCAAGGAGGCGGAACAGGCCTCCGGCGTCGACGGCGCCGAGCTGCGCCCAGTCCCCCACGAGTACGACCTTGCCGTAATGCGCATCGACGAGCAGGACAAGCCGGGCGAGATCGGCGCTGGCCACCATCGACGCTTCGTCGACGACCAGCACCTCACCGGCCTGCGGCTGCCAGTGCGGTTCGGGTCCGCCGGGCCGGTCCTGTTCGTGGAGGAACTTGGCGATCGTGTCGGCTGCCATCCCGGTCTCCCCGGCGAGCACCCCGGCAGCGGTGGCGGACACGGCCAGGCCTCGCACCGGGATCCCGGTCGCCGTCCATGCTTGGGTGGCGGCGCCCATCATCCGGGACTTGCCAGCACCTGCCGGTCCGATCACACACGCCACCGTGTCGCCATTCAGGGACACGGCCCGCACGGCGGCCGCCTGATCCTCGGCGAGGCCTTCGGCGGCGACCGCCATGTCGACCGCGAGAGGATGGGCGACACCTCGTCCCGCTGCGCGTCCGGCGGTGACGATGTCGAGCACTCGCTGTTCGACCGCCAGAGTGGTGGCGGTGGTGTAGCGGGCGGCGCCGTGGTGCTCATACACCGACATCCCGTCCCGGCGCCGCAACACCGTCGGCGCCGCAGGTTCCGGAGCCGCCAACGACACCACCGCACCATGGGCGATCACACGGTCAGCGACGGTCTCAATCCAGGCTCGAGCGGAATCGCCGCTGCCGATATCGTCCGGTGTCCGCCGCGACGCCGCTCGAACGGCGTCGCGGCGGGTCCACGTCGAGTGCTGTTGCTTAAGCTCGGCGACGACCTCCTCAGCCACAGCGTCGAGATCGAGCTGACGGGCCTCGGGCGCGCGGTGCAGGACGGCGTCGAGCCAACGGCCGGGGTCGTGGCCGGCGGCGACTGCTTCGGCTCGCCACCGGTCGAGCAGCCCCTCGGCGGGCCCGCCGTCGAGGGTCTTGGCTGGTCGCGTTTCGAGGACAGCGACCCGGTAGATCCGTCGCCGGCCGGCGTCCGTCAGCTTTCGGCCCAGCTCGCTCTCGGCGGCGGCGATCAGTTCCTTGGCCCCGGCCTCAACTTCCCGGGCCCGCTTGGAGAACACCTCCCGCACGGCGCGTGGGACACCGTCGATGTCGGCTTGCCCGTTGCGGCTCACCGGCTCCCAGCTGACACCGAGCCGCGCCGTCAGCTCGGCGCGCAGTGCCGCCTGGTACACCATCCCCGCTGGCTTGAGCTGCGGGTGCAACGCCCTCGAGTCCAGCGCCCGCCACACCCCATCGTCGCTGCGACGCACGCGGCTGGAAACCAGGACATGGGTGTGCAGCTGCGGATCCCCCGCCCGCGACGAGCGGTGCACGAACGCGGCGGCAACCAACCCATCGGTGTCGACCTGCCGGATCCCGGCCTTGCCCGCCCGGGCGAACGCCGCGTGCTCCTCAAGGTAGCCGAGCCCGGCAGCAACCGCCGCGTCGTGCGCTTCACAGACCTCGAGGCCGATCTCGCCGCCCGCGATGGCCCACAGGACGCTCACCGACTTCGGAGGCGAGAACGTCAGATCCCAACCCAGCACCTTGTCAACGTCGTCACCGACCCGGTAGTCGGCGTTCAACGACTCCCCCGACCGCGGCTGCACCCCCTCGACGAACAAGCGCGCCAACTCCTCGGCGCTCACCTCACCGTCCAGGCCCTCGCCGGCAGCTCCGATCCCGAGCCAGCGGCCGGGTGCCTCGCCGCGGCCCGAGTAGTAGTCGTCCAGCCCGCGGGCGACCGTGTCGGTGTAGTAGGACACGGTCCCAGGGGTCAGCTTCCCCCGACTCAACACGAGCCACCGCCGACGAGGCAGCGGGCCGCCGGGACGGCGGCCCGAACTCCCGGCACCGCAGGGTGCCAATGTCTGTCCGGTCCTCGCGCGCTCACGGCCGGCGCTCGGTTCCCGGGGTCCTCGGCTCCGGCCTCGCGGCTCCGGCGCGCCGCGATCCACGCGGCCGCGGTCCCGGCTCCGCGGCTCTGCGCGTCCTCGGCCTCGCGACTGCGCGCGCTCCCGCGTCGACCGCGCGTCGTCACCGCGTCGCCTCGTCGACGTCGAACAGGGCCGCCTGCAGATACGTGACCTGGCCGGCAAGGCGCCGGGACGCCGCGCGGGGCTCTAAGCGCGGCCGGCTGCGTGTCACATCCAGCTCGATTGCGACACCGTCGAGGCGGTCGACGTACACCTCGTAGCAGCCCGGCGTGAACGTCCCGTCGTCGGCTCGGGCACCCTCGTGGCGAACGAGCAGGCCGGCGTCGACCAGGCGAGCCAGGGCCCGTGCTGCGGTGTCCTTGCTGACACCGAGCCCGGCAGCGACCCGGCGGACACTGGTCCGAGCCGTCGACCGCCCGCTCTCTGCGGTCGTGACGTCGCAGAGCACGTCCTCGAGGGCCGCCCACGCCGCTGGGGCCCAGCTCTCGGCGCATCGTCCGCGCCGTCGGCGACACGGTGAACGCGACAACAGCGGCGTCGGGGCGCGGCGCGCCGAGCGATGGATCGACGGTCGCTTGCCGCGAACGGAGATGGCGTACATCCGGCATGCATGGGCCTAGTGGTCCGTCGCTGAAATAGCAAGGTAGGTTAGGCTGGCGGCATGCCAGTGTTGACTGCACCTGCGCTGCGGGTGACGAGGAAGCAGCGAGTGGGGCTGGAGCGGTTGGCCAAGTCGTCGTC
>JBQTIQ010000053.1:0-18208 GCA_052387955.1 Acidimicrobiia bacterium
AGCTGGTCCCCCGCGAGGACGAGGGCCAGCCCGAGACGCTGACCTTCAGCCAGCACCTGGCCTGCCCGAACGGGCATGGCAGTTTCGACGAGCTGGCCCCCCGCAACTTCTCGTTCAACTCGCCTTACGGGGCCTGCGAACGCTGCGACGGCCTCGGGACCCGCTACGAGGTCGACCCGGAGCTGGTGGTGCCGAACCCTGACCTGTCCCTCGACGAGGGTGCCATCGCCCCCTGGGCCGGGGGGCGGAGCCAGTACTTCACCCGCCTCATCGAATCGGTGGCCGAGGAGCAGGGCATCGACATCGCCGCGCCCTGGAGCGCGCTGAGCGCCAAGCAGCGCAAGGCCGTCCTCCACGGCACCGGCAAGGACAAGGTCCTGGTCAAGTTCCGCAACCGGTACGGGCGGGTGCGCACGTACTCGGCCACCTACGAGGGTGTCGTCCCCTATCTCCAGCGCCGCCACAGCGAGGCCGAGTCCGACGCCCAGCGCGACCAGATCGAGGGCTACATGCGCGAGGTGCCCTGCCCCACCTGCGCCGGCGCCCGGCTCAAGCCCCTCACGCTCGCAGTGACGGTGGGCGGGTGCAACATATCCGAGCTGTGCGACCTGTCGATCGGCGAGGCGGCCAAGTTCCTGCTCGGCCTCGAGCTGTCCGAGCGCGACCGCATGATCGCCGAGCGGGTGGTCAAGGAGGTCAACGCCCGCATGGGCTTCCTGCTCGACGTCGGCCTCGACTACCTGACCCTGTCCCGTTCGGCGGCCACCCTCGCCGGCGGCGAGGCCCAGCGCATCCGCCTCGCCTCCCAGGTGGGCAGCGGCTTGGTGGGGGTGCTCTACGTGCTCGACGAACCGTCGATCGGCCTGCACCCCCGTGACAACCACCGCCTCATCGACACCTTGGTGCGCATGCGCGACCTGGGCAACACCGTCCTCGTGGTCGAGCACGACGAGGACACCATCCGGGTCGCCGACCACGTCGTCGACATCGGGCCCGGCGCCGGCGAGCACGGCGGCGCCGTCGTCTACTCCGGTCCGGTCAAGGGGCTCCTGAAGAGCCGGGCGTCGCTCACCGGCAAGTACCTGTCGGGCCGGCGCAGCATCCCCGTGCCGGCCGAGCGCCGGCCCGGCAACGGCGACCGGCTCCAGGTGCGGGGCGCACGGGAGCACAACCTGCGCAACCTCGACGTCGACTTCCCGTTGGGGATGCTGGTGGGAGTAACCGGGGTGTCGGGCTCGGGCAAGTCGACGTTGGTCACCGACATCCTCGAGAAAGCGCTGATGCAGAGGATCTACCGGTCCAAGGTGCCGCCGGGGCTTCACAGGAAGATCGACGGCATCGAGCACCTCGACAAGGTCGTCAACGTCGACCAGTCGCCCATCGGCCGCACCCCCCGCTCCAACGCTGCCACCTACACCGGGGTGTTCGACCACGTCCGCAAGCTCATGGCCCAGACCCAGGAGTCCCGGGTCCGGGGTTATCAGCCGGGCCGGTTCTCGTTCAACGTCAAGGGCGGCCGCTGCGAGGCGTGCGCCGGCGACGGCACCATCAGGATCGAGATGCACTTCCTGCCCGACGTCTACGTGCCCTGCGAGGTGTGCAAGGGCGCCCGTTACAACCGCGACACGCTCGACATCACGTTCCGGGGCAAGAACATCGCCGACATCCTCGCCTTGAGCTGTGAGAAGGCGGCCGGGTTCTTCTCCAACCAGCCCAACATCGCCCGTCATATGCAGACGTTGGTCGACGTCGGCCTCGGCTACGTCCGCCTGGGCCAGCCGGCGCCCACCCTCTCGGGCGGGGAGGCCCAACGGGTCAAGCTGGCCAGCGAGCTGGCCAAACGCTCGACCGGGCACACCATCTACATCCTCGACGAGCCCACCACCGGACTGCACTTTGAGGACGTCCGCAAGCTGCTGGTCGTCCTCTCCCGCTTGGTCGACCAGGGCAACAGCGTCGTGGTGATCGAGCACAACCTCGACGTGGTCAAGACCGCCGACTGGGTCATCGACCTCGGCCCCGACGGCGGCCGCGGGGGCGGCACCCTCGTCGCCGAAGGCACCCCCGAGGACATCGCCTCTCACCCCACCAGCCACACCGGCCGTTTCCTGGCCCCCCTCCTCGGCCTGGAGCCGATGGCCTCGACGGGGTGACCGTCGCCTCAACTCTCGCGGTGCCGCTGTCGCTCGTGTCGGACGGTTGTGCATCGCCCGTTGCAGGGCGACGGGCGATGCACGGTGGTCGGCTCGGCGGCGACGGGTGTGCCGCTCCTGTTCCCTGGCGACGGGCGAGGCACAGTGGTCGGCTCGGCGGCGACGGGTGTCGAACGATGCACGGTGGTCGGCTCGGCGGCGGCGGGTGTCGAACGATGCACTGTCGTGGTCGACCTGCCGGCGACGACGACGTACCCGGGCCGCCCTACCTTGACCGCGGCCGGGGGGGAGGTCCCGGTCTACTGCCGCGGCGCATGACCTTGAGTTCACCGGCCAGGTGGCCGATCTTGGTCCTGATGCCAGGTGAACGGCCGTGATGCGCCGCGCCGCGAGGCCGCTGCTCTACCTGGGCGTGGTCGCCATCGTGTTCGGGCTGGCAAGCCTTCACGCCCGCTACCTGGCCCCGCAGCCCTACGAAGTGACCGGCACGTTCCGCTTTGCCTGGACGATCAGTTACGTGGCGATGCTCGTCGTCGCCGCTTACGGCGCCGGCCTGCCCGATCTGCCTCGAACATGGCGCCAGGCGTCGACGTCGGCCCTCGTTGCGCCGGTGGCCGCAGCCATGGGGATCTCGGCGGTCCAACTGGTGACCGGCGATGCCCTCCTCCCTCGGTTCGTCGTATTCGGCGCGGTGTTGCTGGTCGTCCCGTGGAGCCTGCTCTGTTTCGTCGTCGCCCGCGGGGGCAGGGCGCGGGCCGAGCACCGCGACCGCCTCGTCCTGGTCAGCCAACCCTCCGAGGCGGTGACGCTGCGGGACGAGCTCGACGGATCGACCGAACGGCCGGCGATCCTGCTCAACCACCTGACCCCGGCCGAGGCGCACCCCGCTGGGTACCGGTCCAAGCCGTTGTGCGAGCTCGTCGTCAACGTCGGCGCCACGCTGGTCGTGGTCGACCGGGAAGCCCTGCTCGACCCCGAGGTCGTCAGCCAGGCAGCCTCCCTGCACGAGGCCGGTGTCCGCATCCGTCCGCTCACCGCCTTCTACGAGGAGTGGCTGGGCAAGCTGCCGGTCTCAGAGCTCGAACGAGCCTCGCTGTTGTTCGACATTCGCGAGGTGCACGGCGCTCGCTACGCCCGGCTGAAGCGGCTTCTCGACGTGTGTTTCGCGCTTGCCGGCTGTGCAGTCATGACGATCATCCTGCCCGTCGTCCTGGTGGGTAACGGGATCGCCAACCGAGGGCCTTTGCTGTTCCGCCAGGACCGGGTGGGCAAGAACGGGCGGACGTTCCGCATCCTCAAGTTCCGCACGATGACGCCTGCCATCGGCGGCGGCGAATGGACCCAACAGGGGGACACCCGAATCACCCCCTTCGGGGGCGTCCTCCGCCGCGCCCACCTCGACGAGCTACCCCAGGCGATCAACATCCTCCGAGGCGACCTCTCGGTCGTCGGCCCCCGCCCCGAACAGCCCCACTACGTCGCCGAGCTGAGCGACAAGCTGCCCTTCTACGGCCTGCGCCACCTCGTGCGCCCGGGGCTCACCGGATGGGCGCAGGTCAAGTACGGCTACGCCGGCAGTGACCGCGACGCCCTGGAGAAGCTGCAGTACGAGTTCTGGTACCTCCGCCACCAGAGCCTCGGCCTCGATGCCCGGATCGTCGGGCGCACCGTGCGCAGCGTCGTGCGGCAGACCGGTCGATGAAGGTCGCGTTTTATCACAACCTTCCGCCCGGTGGCGCTCGCCGGGCGGCCTACGAGCTCGTGAAAGCGAGCTCGCCCGACATCGAGTACGACTTCTTCGGTGTCGATCTCGGACCGGCTGACCGCTTCCTCGACGACCCCCAGCGGGTGGCCCAGGACGTTGCCGCGCTCTGCCGCCACACCCATTTCGTGACATTGCCGCGAGGGGCGCACCGACGTGGGGTCCCTCTCGATGTGGCGCGGGCGATCGACGTCGTCAACGTCGATCGGGCAACGCGATCGTTGACGGCGGCCATCGACACCGGGGGGTACGACCTCGTGCTCGCCCACCACGACCAACTGCTCCAGGCGCCGCCCGTGCTCGGTCGCACCACGACACCGGTCGTCTACTTCGTGCAGGAGCCTCGCCGGCAGACGTTCGAGTACAACCTGTCCCGACGTCGTTCGACGAGAAGCGTCCTACCGCTGGTCGAGCGTCGCTTCGACCGGTGGGTGGCCGAGCGCGACATCGAGCGGACGAGGAAGGCGGCGGCGCTCGTCGTCAACTCCTTGCACTCCTTGGAGTACGCCTACCGCGCCTACGGCCGGTACCCGTACACCTGCCATCTCGGTGTCGACGAGCAACTGTTCCGCCCCGAAGGTGACGTCGTTCGCCGAGGAGTCCTCGCCGTCGGCTCCCTGCACCCCATGAAGGGCCATGATCTCTGTATCCGGGAGCTCGGCACGATCCCCTCGCCGCGGCGCCCACCGCTCACGGTCGTCTACGAGCGCGGTACTGCCGTCGAACGGGCGCGCCTGGAACGTCTGGCTCGCGACTGCAAGGTGGAGTTGACGCTTTGCTCAGGAGTGCCCGACGGCGAGCTGGTGCGTCTCTACCGGGAGTCGACGGCGGTCCTGTGCGCAGGCACCGTCGAGCCGTTCGGCCTCACCTCGGTAGAGGCGTTGGCGTGCGGCACGCCGGTCGTCGCCGTCGCCGAGGGCGGCTACCGCGAGGTGGTGCGCGACGGGGAAAACGGGGTGCTCGTCGACCGCCGGCCGGGCCGTCTCGGCGCCGCCGTCGACCGGGTCGTGCGAGGCCAGCTCGTGTTCGACGCCGCCCGGCTTCGTGCCAGCGTGCTCCCGTACTTCAGTTGGGCGGCCTCAGCCCGTCGGCTCGACGCCATCCTCGCAGCGGTCGCCGGCGGCGAACGGATGCCGGCGTGACCCCCGACGACGGCACGATACCGACGGCCACCGACGACCATATGTCGCTCGCCCGCGTGGCCCGGAAGTTGGGCCGGGACGGTCTCGGCGCCGCCGCTCGTCGGGCGTGGGCCGAGGCCCGTGACCTGAGCGGGCTGGTGCGCCATCGGATTCTCGGCCCGAAGGAGTTCGAGCTCTACGACCGCAGCGTGCCCGTCTTCGTCCGCCACTACAACACCACGTGGCGCAACGAGCGGTGCGTCGAGCTGGCCCTGGCTCAGGAGTTCGTCGCCCGTCACGGTCGAGGCCGAGGGCTCGAGATCGGAAACGTCCTGTCGCACTACTTCCCGGTACTTCACGATGTGGTCGACAAGTACGAGACCGCCCCCGGCGTACGGAACGAGGATGTCGTCGATCTGCCGGCGGCGCCCGCCTACGACTTCATCGTCGCCATCTCGACGCTGGAGCACGTCGGGTGGGACGAGGCGGGGCGCGACCCGGCCAAAGCCGAGCTGGCCGTCCGTCGGCTCCGGTCGATGTTGTTGCCCACCGGCCGGATGTTCGTGTCGTGCCCGATGGGCTACCACCCGAGGCTGGACCGCCTCATCCGGGCAGGGGCGTTCGATCCGTTGCGCCAGCACGTCCTCGTCCGCTCGGGGCTGGGATGGCGCCAGGTCGAGCTGCCCGAGGTGGACGACCCACCGTCCTTCGAACCAGGCGGGAGGCAGGCCCACGCAGTATGGATTGCTGAGCTCGGGCCGCCGTCAGGCCCTTAGACGACCGGGCGCGGCGACCGCGCCGGCGCGGGCAGCGGCTCGGGTCACGCCCACCGAGTACGAGATCAACAGGAGCAGCTGGGCGGCCAGCGTCGCTGACGCGGCGGCGACCATGCCGAAGTGGGGGACGAAGGCGAGGTTGGCGACGACGTTCAGCGCCGCCGCCCCGGACGAGATGGCGGCGAGCGAGCGGTCCCGCACCAGAGCCAGGTACACCGGGTGCAGTGCCGCCGCGACGGCATTGACGGCCGTTGCCGCCAGCAAGACCGCCACGGCCGTCCGGCCGCTGCGGTACGAGTCGCCGAAGAGCACCGGCACAGCCCAGACCGTCGGCACCAGGGTGACGAGCACGACCGAGGCGGCGATCAAGCTAACCCGCAGGTTGCGTCGGACCGTGGCCCCGATGGCCGCCGGGTCGTCCGTCATGGCCCGGGTGGTCGCCGGGACCACTCCGACGACGACGAGGCCGATCAGCGTCAGCCAGGCGTTGGGGATGCGGTACACGGCGGCATAGACGCCGGCCTCGTCGGTCGATCGCAGAGCGGCGATGAGCACCGTGTCGGTCGAGATGGTGACCTGGTCGGCGAGGACAGCGGCCAGCAACCAACCGTCGACCGGGGTGCGGTCCCCGGCGTCGGCCTCGGGCAGCCGGTTCGCCAGCAAGGAGATGAGCAGGGAAACGGCATACGCGGGGGCGATGACGGCGGCGGCGCCGGCGACCGTGCCGACGAATACGCTCCCCAGGAGGACCAGGAGGCCCTGGACGGCGAGGGGGAGGCCGGCGCGTAGGCCACGCTCGCGTCCGAGGGCGATCCAGTCGCGGTTCAGGCCACGGCTGACGAGCGTCACCACCAACGGGGCCAGGCGTCCGTGACCGGCGGCGACGGCGCCGGCCGCGTAGACGACGGCGAGGGCGGTGGTGACGATCAAGCGCCGCCGCTGCAGGCTGCGCACCGCCACCGGAGAGGCCAGGGCGGCGATATCGCGTACGCCGCGCACCGATGCCCCCCAGTCACCGACCAACCCGCCGTAGCGGGCGATCAGGAAGGCGACCGACAGCGTCCCGAACCCGGACGGGTCCAGCCGCCGGGCGAGGACAACGAAGCCAGCGAACTCGAGCCCTTGGCCGAGCAGGCGCAAGACGAGCAACGGCAAGCCGACCCGTCGCCAGGGGCGGGCCTTGACGTTGACCCCGCTTGTCACCCCGAGAGGCTAAGCGGTGCCGTCGGACGGCGGATCTGACCGGTCGGCCTCGGCGATCGCCGGGCGCGGTTAGACAGGGTCGTGGCCCAGCCCGTCGTCGACGTCGTGATCCTCACCTGGAACGACGGCCTCCTTCTGCAACGAGCGGTCGACTCCGTTTTCGCCAGCGTGGGTATCGACGCCCGGCTGGTCGTGGTGGACAACGGTTCGGAACCGCCCGTCCACGTCGGTGGCGAGATCGTTGCCATCCGAAACGCCATCAACCGCGGCGTGGCCCCGGCTCGCAACCAGGGGGTCCGCGCCGGGTCGGCTCCGCTCGTGTGCCTCTTGGACAGCGACGCCACGTTGCGTCCCGACAGCCTGGCCATCCTGGCGCGTGCCGTGCTCGCGACCGATGATGTCGCCCTGGCTGGACCTGTTTTCGTCGACCAGCCCCCGGAGGCGAGCGCGGGCGTCGCCCCTTCGGCCGGACGGAAGCTTGCCCGGGTGCTGGGCTGGCGCGATGACTATGCCGGTGTTCACCGCGCTGTCGACGCGCCGGAGTGGGACGTCGACTTCTGCATCGGCGCATGCCAGGTGTTCCGTCGAGAGGCTTACTCCCAGGTCGGCGGCCTCGACGACAGCTACTTCTACGGGCCCGAGGACGTCGACTTCTGCCTCCGGCTGCGCGAGGCCGGCTGGCGCATCGTCCAACGGGCGGACGCTCCGGTCGAGCACCCTCCCCGTCGACGCAACCGGCGGCTGCTCTCGCGCCGGGGGATGTACCACGCCTGGGCCGTAGCCCGTCACCTCTGGCGTCACCGCCGGTTCCGCAGCCGACTGCGGTGACGGCACTCAGCGCGACCATCGTCGCCTACCGGAGCCGCGACCGGCTCGACGCCTGCCTCGCCCCGTTGCGCCGGCTGGAAGACCTCGAACGTGTCGTCGTGGTCGACCACGGCGACGACGGCAGCGCGGAGGTGGCCGAGGCCCTGGGGGCCGTCGTCGCCCGGGACCCTTCGAACCCGGGCTACGGCGCCGGCCAGAACGGCGCCGTCGCCCGCACGGCCACCCCCTACGTTCTCCTCCTCAATCCGGACGCGATCGTCGAGCCAGCCGGCATCGTCGCCGGGATCGACCTGCTCGACCTTCGTCCCGATGTCGCCGCCGTGCAGGGGGTGGTCCGGAGCCAGGCCGCCGGGGCTCCCGAGCGCAGCCAGGGCATCGCCCTCGGGCCCCTGCACCTGCTGGGCCGCGCCCTCGGTGCCCGGAGGCTGCTCGATCACCCTTGGTTCCGCACCCTGCTCGGAAAGATCCCGGCCCTGGCTGACCACGTCGAGCGCGTACCGGTGGGGCCGACGGCGGTCGAGAGCCTCGCCGCGGTAGCGATCCTGGTCCGCAGGGCCGCCTTCGACGCCGTTGGCGGTTTCGACGAGGAGTTCTTCCTCTACGGCGAGGACATCGACCTCTCGTACCGGTTGGGCCTCGCCGGCTGGGTCCTGGTCGCCCTGCCCGTCGAATGGGCGGTGCACGCGTCGGGGGGGTCCTCTGCCGGTTGGTGGGAGCGTGAGCTGGTGTGGTGGGAGGGGACGATGCGAGCGGCCGCCAAGTGGTGGGCACCTCGGCCATGGCGGGTGGCCATGGCCGCCGCCCTGGTGCGTGTAGTTGCTTTGGCGGTCGTGAGGCCACGGCACGCTCGCTACGCGATCAGCCGAGTTGTGATGGCACCTCGGCGGGCTCGACGAGCATCCGGCCGGTGATGTCCAGCATCGGCCGAACCGCAACCGCGGGGCCCTTCGGCGGGCTCGGGCCCCTTCAGCCGGTCATGGCCGTCGTGAGCCCGGCCGCCGCCGCGGCAGCCGCCAGGGCGCCATCGCCGGCTACCACGACGAGGTCATCGGCGACGACGCTCAGCGCACCGGCGAGGTGTACGGCGTCGTAGGCGCGTAGGCCTTCCCGTTGCGAAAGCGCAGCGGCATGACCGATCAGCTCGGCGTCCAGGTCGATTAGGTCGAGCTGCGCCAGGAGCTGCATCGAGCCCCCGTAGCGATGTCCGGAGGTGGGCGGCGGTGATCCTGTCGGCGTGCGGCTTGGGCCAACGCGGCGTGCGCTTCGGCATGCGCGAGGCGAACGCTCACGAGTCGGTTCGCCTCCAGCCAGTGATCCCGGCATCGTTGCGTACTGGGCTCGTCGACGAGCAGCGGGACGATGGCGGAGGTATCGAAGTAGGCGATCAACGCCGCTGTTCGGCGACGAGGTCGGACACGGTGCTCCTCGTCTTCAGCGGCGTCGGGAGCGACCGGGGCCGCGTGCGGGCGGGGCTGACCTTGCCCTTCCCGGATCAAACGATCGATGGTGCGCTCGCCGCTCATCGGGAGCACCTTGGCGAGCGCGCTCAGTGACCACGACCTCCTCACCAGCCTGGACGCGTTCGAGGTACTGGCTCAGGTGGTCGCGGAACTCCCGGATGCCGATCTCCACCATGACGCCATCTCAGCGGTCGGTCATGACGCCACTTCGACGGCGGGCGCCTACGTGATGTCCAACATGCGCTCGAGCGCCACCCGGGCCCACCCGGCGGTCTCGGGCTCGACGGTGATGCGGTTGACCACCCGCCCCTCGACCAGGTTGTCGAGGACCCAGGCGAGGTGGGGGAGGTCGATGCGGTTCATGGTGGAGCAGGGGCAGATCAGCGGGTCCAACGAGAGGACGGTCTTGTCCGGGTTCTCGTGCGCGAGCCGGTTGACCAGGTGCACCTCGGTCCCCACCGCCAGCACCGAGCCCGCTGGTGCTGCCGCCGCCGCCCTGATCAGGTAGTCGGTGGAGCCGACCTGGTCGGCCACCAGCACCGTCTCGTGGGGGACCTCGGGGTGGACCATCACGATCCCGCCCGGGTGCTGGGCCCGGAAGGCCTCGACCTGGGCCGGGGTGAAGCGCTGGTGGATGGAGCAGTGGCCCTTCCACAGCAGGAACGTGGCGTCCTTGCAGTCGGCCTCGGTGAGCCCGCCTAGGTCGCGGCGGGGGTCCCACACCCGCATGGCCGACAGGGGGTGGCCCATGGCCACGCCGGTGTTGCGGCCGAGGTGCTGGTCGGGGAAGAAGAGGACCTGGTCGCCGCCGGCCGGCCCCAGGGCCCACTCGAGCACGGCCCGGGCGTTGGTCGACGTGCACACCGCCCCGCCGTGGCGGCCGACGAACGCCTTGAGCGCCGCAGCCGAGTTCATGTACGTGATGGGGATGAGGCGTTCGACGTCGACGACGGCGGCGAGCGATTCCCAGGCCTCCTCCACCTCGTCGATGTCGGCCATGTCGGCCATGGAACAGCCGGCGTTGAGGTCGGGGAGGACCACCTGCTGGTGGTCGCCGGTGAGGACATCGGCCGACTCGGCCATGAAGTGGACGCCGCAGAACACGATGTAGTCGGCGGCGGGGCGCTGGTGGGCCAGCACCGAGAGCCGGTAGGAGTCGCCCCGGGCGTCGGCCCAGCGGATCACGTCGTCACGTTGGTAGTGGTGGCCGAGGATGAACAGCCGTTCGCCGAGCGCCGCCTTGGTGGCGCCGATGCGGGCATCGAGCTGTTCGGGCGTACTACTGCGGTACCGCTCGGGTAGCGGTGCCTGGAGCCGCAACATGTTGGTCGAACCCCCCCTCTCGGGTGGCGCTCCAGTTGCGGACGGTGCGGACAGCCAGGTCGCCCAGCACGGGGATGTCGTCCCTGGAGCAGATACGTCGCCGGAAACCTGGCCGGCGTCCTTCGAGCATACGCCGCCCTGCCCGGTCCCCACTCTGTGGGCCTGAGCGGCCTGCCCATGCGAGCGCCGCAGCGCCAGCGGACGTGCGGTCGAGCGCGGCCTGGGGGGCCGGGGAACGCAGCCAACACAGTCAGCCCTGGCCCGGTACCGGGGTGCAGTCGGGGAGGCGCCGGCCGAAGCTCACCTCGCCGAAGACCGACAGGGGTTCGGTCGCCGGCGGCCCGACGAGGTTGCAGTTGATGATCACCCGTACCACCACGGTGGGGTCGCCCGACCGGAGCTGGACGGCGGCGGTGGTGTTCCAGCCGTCGTTGAGCCCGTCGACGTAGTCGGCGTTGCCGATCGGGCCTTCGATCTCGAGGTCGGGGTCGTCCACCAGCAAGGCCTCGATGGCGGGCAGGGCGTCGAGGGAGCGCCGGCCGGCGTCGCGGTAGCGCTCGGCCCGGGCCAGGTGCACCGGGACCAGGGCCAGGGCCAGGGCGGTCACCGCCCAGGGGGTCAGCAGTCCTCTGCACCGAGGGGCTTGGCGTTCGCCGGCCAGGACCAGGCCCGTCCACGCCAGGGCGGCCCCGACACCGCTCACGGTGGTCATGCGGTCGGCAAGGCCGTAGAAGTTGGACCACACCCGGAACAGGGGGAGCACCCCGAGGACCAGTACCACCAGCCCGCCGGCGACGAGACGCTCGGGGGTCTCGAAGCGGCGCCGGCGGACGGCGACGGCGAGCAGGGCCAGGCCGCCGCCGAAACCGAGCCCCGCCACCAACTGGCCGGCGGTGCTGAACGGGGGGAGACCGAGGTTGAAGTTGCCGACGATTGCCACCCCGGGATCGACCTGCCGGCGGGCCAGCGCGGTCGGGTACACGGTGTCGAGCCCGAGGGACCACGCCACCGGGACGGCCACCAGGCCGACGCCGCCGACGGCGTGGGCCAGCGCCCGTCGGCCCCGTGCCCCGAGCAGCCAGGGCAGGGTGACGACGGCGACGGCGGCGGCCGCGGTCACCTCGTAGAAGGCGACGCTGCCGGCGACGAGGACGAAGCCGGCGAGCGGCAGCCGGGGCCGGCCCGGGGACCGGGAGGAGCGCACGACGAGGGTGGCGCCGGCGCAGAGGGCGGCCAGCGCCACCAGGGCCTGGGCGGTGGAGGACCAGTAGGCCAGGCTGGTGTGGGTCGGCACCACCACCCACGTGGTCGCCGCCGCCAGCGCCACACGGGCGGGGAGGAGCTGGCGCAGCAGCCCGAGCAGCGCCAGCGCGGCGGCCGCGTACAACACTGACTGGACGGCATAGAGGGCCAGGGGATGGGGCCCGACGAGGCCGAAGGTGAGGGCGTAGAGCAGGTAGGCGCCGGGCCGGCCGGCCTGGCGGAACCCCCCGGCATGGAACCAGCCGTCGAAGCGGGCGTTGCGCAGCCACACCCAGTCGTCGGCCAGCAGGTTCGGTCCCATCGCGGCGTAGGGGACCTGGGCCAGGACCACCATGATTGCGACGAAGAGGTACGGGTGGCGCACGACCGTGCCGACCAGCCGTCGGGCCGGATGCACCGGTGCCCCTCGGGGGCTTGTCGAGGCGCCGCCCGACACCGTGTTCGATGCCGTCAGCACAACCTCTCCGTCGGCTGCGGTCATGGCGCGATCAAGTCCCCTCGTCGTACCCCAGCCCTCCTGGGCCGGCGGTGTGCCCGACCGGTCGCCTCAACGTTGCATGCTGGTCGGCCGATCGTTGCCTGTCACGCCCGACGAGGGTGCCCGGGACGTCCGTCGGCCGGCGGGAGGTGAGGCGAGGTGCTCGCAGCGCAGGTGAACGACGGGACCGGGGCAGGGGCTGCTGTCCGCGGTCGCCGCCCCGACCTGGCCCTCATGCGGTTCGCCTTCGCCGCGCTGATGCTGTTCTGGCTGTCCTACCCGTTGTTCGTCGCCGACCGGGTACCCCAGGACGCCGTTCCGCTCGTCGCTGCCGGCGCGCTGGTGAGGAACGACCCGGCGGCGATCTATATCGGTCCCGGCGGCGGCCTGTTCAGGGTGAAGCCCCCGTTCTTCGCCGAGAGCTGTCGGTACTACGACGGGCCCGAGGAATGCGAGCGCTACGTGGTGGCCTTCGTCTCGCCGCCGCCCGCCATCGCCGTGGCCGAGCCGCTGAGCGCTCTCGGCGCCGACGCGTTCGGGTGGCTGCGGGGGCTGGGGGCGGCCTCGCTGGTCGGCGCCATGGTGCTGCTGTGGCGGCGCCTGGTGAGTGTGTCCTCCCGCGCCGCCGGGCCGATGGCGTTGGCCGCACTCCTCCTCACCCCGCTCATGACGACGCCCATCGGGCTGGGGCAGACGTCCCCGCTGCTGTTCCTGGCCGCCTCCGTGCCGGTGACGGTAGCAGTGGCCGACAAGCGGATGACGGCCCTGTTCTCGGCGATGATGGGCCTGGCCATCGCCTTCAAGGCGTTCCCGGCAGCGTTGCTGGCCGTGCCCGTCCTGCACCGACGCTGGCGGGCCGTGATTGGGCCGGCGGCCGTGGTCGCGGGCCTGGCGACGGCCTCGCTGGTGCTGGCGCCGGCCCGCCTGTGGAGCGACTTCATCGAGAGCAGCGGACCACTCTCCCAGGAGGCGCTGGGCAACCCCTACAGCAGTTCGATCGAGTCGGCGCTGGGCCAGCTCGACATCCGCTCGGGGGCGTTCGCCTGGGCCCTGCGGCTGGCGCTGCTGGTCCCGTTGGCGGTCCTGTTGCGGCGCCTGAAGGATGTCGACCTGCGGTGGGCGTGCGGTTGGGCGGCGCTGCTGGTCGTCTTCCCCCAGGTATGGGGGCACTATTCGTTCGTCCTCGTCAGCGCGGTGGTTGCTGTACTGGTGGCCCGCGCCGACCGTGACCGTTTCCTGTGGGCCCTGCCCGCGGTAGCCGCGCTCACCGTCCCGATCGGCGTGGTCGGGGGGACCGGGAACGGGTCACCGGTACTGCAGTTGACGTGCAACGCCGTCGCCCTGTCGGTGGCCCTGTTCGTCGCCCGGCGACCGGCACCGGCGCCGGTGATGTGACGGGCCGGTCATCCTCGGTGCCGGTCGACATGCCGGTCGACCGGCACCGGTTGGCCAAGCGCGTGTTCGCCTTCACCATGTGCGTGTGGGCGGTGTTCCCGGCGGTGCTGGGCACGACGGAGGCCCCTGACGCCGCCGCCTTCTCGGCCGCCGGCCGGCTTACGGCGAGCGGGCAGGCCGGGGACGTGTACGTCGACCGGCACGGGGACTTCGCCCCCGCCTTCGCCGGGACGGTCTGCCGCGACGGGTGCCGCATCTTGACCCCCTACGTCTCGCCGCCGCTGGTGTTGCCGGTCCTCGCCGTAGCCGGCGGCCCGTCGCTCGACGCCGCTGCGATCGGTTTCCGGGCCGGGGGCACCCTCTGCCTGGTTGCCGCCATGGTGTTGCTGTGGCGACGGCTGGCGCCGTCGTCGCCGGCCCGTGCCCTGGCGCTGGCGGTGGCCGCCGTGGCGTTGACCCCACTGGCGTACCAGACGATCGCCTTCGGGCAGACGACGCCGGCGGTGATGCTGGGGGGCGCGGTGTCGTTGTCCAACGCCAGGCGCGCCTGGGTAGGGGCCGGGCTGGGCGCGCTGGTAGGCCTACTGACCGCAGTCAAGGTCTTCCCGCTCACCCAGCTGGTGGTGGCTTGGCGCCGGCAGCGCCGCCCTGTCGCCGCCGGCGGGCTGGCCACGCTGGCCACGCTCACCGCGGTGGCGACGGTCCAGCTGCCCAGCTCGATCGTCGGGGCGTTCGTGGACGGTAGCGCCGGCGCCAACCACCTGTTCGCCAACACCAGCGCCAGCAGCGCGCTGGTCGGCGTCTCGGACCGGGTGCTGGGGGGACAATGGCCGGCGTGGGTCTTTCGGGCCGCGGTGCTGGTGTCGCTCGTGGTGGCCCGCAAACGCCTCCGGGGCCTTCCCGACGACGTCATCTGGGCCGTAGCGCCGTTCGTCGCATTGGCGTTCTTCCCGGTGCTGTGGGCCCACTACCTGCTTGTGGCCTTCCTGGCGTTGGCGGTGTGCGTCGAGCACCGCCTGCTGCACTGGCGGTGGCTGGTGGGGGCGGCCCTGGCCACGGTGCCCGCCGCAGCCCTGGTTTTCCCGGCCAGTACCGAGCGCCAGCGGGCCGCCGGCGCGTCGCTCACCGTCCTCGCTCTGTTGGCGTGCGGGGTCGCGGTGGCAGTGGCGGTGGCCCGTGCCCCCAATGCGGGTCGACCATCCGGCCGACAGGTTGGGGCGGCGTGCCCTTCACCGCCGCCAGCGCCGCGGCGGTGAAGGACTACGTCAGGATCGGCTACCCGGCCTAGGCGCTGGCGCCGGTGGTGAGCCAGGGGTGCTTGCCGCGGTGCATGTCTTTGCCCTGCTCGGCGACGGACTCGAAGCCCATCCAGGTGAGGACGGCGTTGATGTCGGTGGGGGCGTCGCCTTCGAAGATGCGGTCGATGACGTTGCGGTGGCCCTTGAACAGGTCCTGCTGGGTCTGGAAGATCCACCGGCAGGGCTCGGAGCAGAAGAAGTAGTTCCGCTCGCCGACCCGCAGGGTGCAAGACGTGTTGTGGTGGGGGCCGATCCCGACGCCGGGGAGCTGGCACAGGTTGCACAGCGACGGCAGCGAGTAGGGAAGGGTGGCGAACTCGCCCTTCTGCTCCCAGTTCTTCTCGATGTTGTCCCACAGCGGGCCGTAGCACTTGGCCCACGTGGTCGGGTACTTCTCGACGAGCCACTCACGCTCATCGGGGTTGGGCATGCACTCGTCGAACCACAGGGTCTGACGGTAGGTGTACAGACCCATCTGGAAGAGGTGCGACATATGGTCGAGTTCCTCGACGAAGACGTCCCAGAACCACGGCTTGTCGAGACCGAACTCCTCGAGGTTCTTGATGAACTGGTCGATGATCCACTCCTCCATGAACTCCTTGAAGGAATGGCGACGGGCCTCCAGCGGCGTCAGGTAGTCCATCGACGTGCCGGTCAAGACCACGAAGATCCGCCACGACCGCCACCACATCTTGTCCAACAGGTACTGGACGTACTCCCGGCCGCCGTTGTCGATGAGGGTGCGCAGCACGGGGTGGCCCTGCTGGGCGTGGCGGGACTCGTCGGTCTGGATCGACGCCAACGCCTTTTCGAACACATGGTCCTCAGCCCCGTCAGCCATCGCCGCCATGGCGATGAACTGCAGGTTCGTGAACCCGGTCTCGAACACGAACGTCAACTGGACCGCGGTGTCGATCGCGTTGGCCGCGGTGAACATGTCGTCGAACAGGTGGCGCGCGGCGATCATGCCCCACTCGTTGGTGTGGTAGCCCTTGTGCGCCCAGTCGAACTGCGCGTCGAGCTTCAACAAGTCGTGGCTGAGCAGCAACGGGATCTGGGTGTGGCGCATCTCGTCGAGCGAGCCGAGGCCGGCCATCGTGCGCCAGGCACCGTCACGGCCGAAGCGCTGCATGCGCAGCTCAGCGATCATCGCCGCGTACTCGCCCAAAGCGATGGCGCCGTTGTGGAACTTGGCCAGCGACACCCACGCCGGGTCGAGCTTGGCGAGGTGCTTGGCCTTGCCCAGCGTGTCCCGCACGGCCAGGATTGCCTCGTCCTTCTGCATCTGGTTCTCGACGTACTCGCGGTAGGTGTTGCGGTAGACCTCGTTCCAGTCCTTCCACGCCTCATGAGGCAGCCACGGGGTGCCGCTCATCGTCGCCGGGTACACGTCCTCTTCGGACACGTAGCGGAAGTTCCAGTCAACTTTGCGGGCAACATCGAGCCAATCGTCGCGACGAAGTGGCATTAGGACAGCCTCCTCCATGTTCGGCTACAGCCGGTGAACTGTGGGCGACAAGTCACCCCCGGGGAAGGACCATGCCACCCTGCATCCTGGGACACTCAACGGCAAGCTAACGCTCATTAGCCAGGCTGTCAAGGGTCTCGGCAGCATCGTCTCGGGCCTGCGGGCCAGCCTCGACGTCGGGAGCGGTGCCGGCCCCGACAAGGCTCATGGCGAAGTCGCCATAGCGCTGGGTGACCTCGTCCATCGACAATGGCCCGTCCGGGCGGAACCAGGTAGCCACGCCGATGCCCATATCGACGATGGCGTAGCTTGCCAATCGGGCCGAGGGGACGTGGAACAGCCCGCGCGCGACCCCGGCCTCGATGAGGCCGCGGATGGTGTGCTCGTACCGGTCCCGCCGGTCCAGGAGTTGGCTTTGGCTCGGCTCGGCGAGAGCGTGGATCTCGCGGTTCCCGACGAACGCCTCGTGCTGGTGCCGGGTGTGGAAGCGGACGTGGGCCTGCACCGCCCGCCGCAGTTGTTCGGGTACATCAGACGTGCTGGCGATGGCGGCTTGCTGGTCCCCCAGGAGCCGGTCCATGGGCCCCAACATGAGCTCGCGCAACAGATCCTGCTTGGAGCGGAAATGCCGGTACAGGCTGGGGCCTCGGATCCCGACCCGATCGGCGATGTCGTCGACCGTGGTCGCCTGGTAGCCCCTGGTGGCGAACAGCTCCAGCGCCGCAGCTCTGATCTCGTCGGCCGTGCCCTGCGCCGAGCGGACCCGCCCCGCCTGTAACCGAGGGGCATACGGCCGCCTGTGCTCCGCTCGCCTGGCCGACATGTTCCCTCCACGACGGCGGCCACGACGGCACGCCAGACACCGCCGGGACTGTACCGGTGCGGGACTCTACTGGTGCGCGTGTCGGTGGGCTCCGGCTGCGGCTTCGCCATCCCCGCCCGGCGGGTAGCCGACGCCGGCGTCGAGCGTGGGAGGGTCGCCCTAACATGGGGTGCCCCCATGGTCAGCCGCCCGCCCGCCGGAACGATCCCCGACTCTCCCGGCTCCTACCAGTTCAAGGATGCCGAGGGCCGGGTCATCTACGTGGGGAAGGCCAAGTCGCTGCGGCAGCGGCTGTCGAACTACTTCCAGACCTCGCTGCCGCCGCGGACGGCCCAGATGGTGGCGACGGCCGAGAGCGTCGAGTGGATCCAGGTCCGCAACGACGTCGAGGCGCTCATGCTCGAGTACTCGCTGATCAAGCAGCACCAGCCCCGCTTCAACGTCCGGTTGCGCGACGACAAGAGCTATCCCTTCCTCGCCGTCACCGTCGACGACGAATGGCCCCGGCCCACCGTGATGCGGGGCCACAAGCGCAAGGGCGTCCGCTACTTCGGGCCCTTCGGGCACGCTTACGCCATCCGTGAGACGCTCGACCTGCTGTTGCGGACCTTCCCGGTCCGTACCTGCAGTGATGCGAAGTTGTCGACCCATCAGAAGCTCGGGCGCCCCTGTCTGCTCTATCACATCGAGAAGTGCAGTGGCCCCTGCGTCGGCGCCATCGAAAAGGCGGCCTACGACCGGCTGGTGGCCGACCTGGTCCAGTTCCTCGAGGGCGACACCGACGCCGTGGTCCGCCGGCTCGAAACCGAGATGGGCGAGGCCGCCGCCGGCCTCGAGTTCGAACGGGCGGCCCGGGC
>JBQTIQ010000054.1:0-35179 GCA_052387955.1 Acidimicrobiia bacterium
GGGATCATGGACCTGTGGACCCGCGAGGCCCGTCTCTTCAAGTTCGGTTCGGGCACCGGTACCAACTTCTCCTCCCTGCGGGCCGAGGGCGAGCCGCTCTCCGGTGGCGGTCGCTCCTCCGGCATCATGTCTTTCCTGAGGATCGGTGACCGGGCAGCCGGCGCCATCAAGTCCGGAGGGACCACCCGTCGCGCCGCCAAGATGGTGATCCTCGACGTCGACCACCCCGACAACGAGGAGTTCATCTGGTGCAAGGCGCGTGAGGAGACAAAGGCCCGGTTCCTCCGCGACGCCGGGTTCGACATGGATCTCGACGGCGCCGACAGCCACTCGATCCAGTACCAGAACGCCAACAACTCGGTGCGGGTCACCGACGAGTTCATGCAGGCGGTCGTCGACGGCGCCGACTGGCCCCTTCGGGCCGTCGGGAGCGGTGAGCCCGTCCGCTCCATCGCGGCGCGCGACCTATTCCGGCAGATCTGCGAGGCGGCGTGGGAGTGCGCCGACCCGGGCATGCAGTTCGACACGACCATCAATGCGTGGCACACCGCCGCCAACACGGGCCGTATCAACGCCTCCAACCCATGCAGCGAGTACATGCACCTCGACGACTCCGCCTGCAACCTGGCATCGATCAACCTCCTGCACTTCCTCGACGAAGACGGCCGGTTCGATGTCGAGGGATTCCGTTCAGCGGTGGAGGTCGTGTTCACGGCCCAGGAGATCCTGGTCGGCAGCGCCGACTACCCCACCGAGGCGATTGGTGAGAACGCCCGTACGTTCCGCCAGCTCGGGCTCGGTTACGCCAACCTCGGCGCCCTCCTCATGGCCCTCGGCCTCGCCTACGACTCCGACGCGGGAAGGGCGTGGGCGGCGTCGATCACCGCCCTCATGACCGGTCACGCCTACGAGGTCTCGGCCCGTACCGCCTCGCGCATGGGCCCCTTTGCCGGCTACACCGCCAACCGTGAGCCGATGCTGCACGTACTCGGGAAGCACCGCCGGGCGGTCGCCGAGATCGACGAGGAGCTGGTGCCGGCCGAGTTGCTGTCGGCCGCTCAGGAGGCCTGGGACCGGGCTTTCGATCTGGCCGAGCGCTACGGGGTACGCAACAGCCAGGCGTCGGTCCTGGCCCCCACCGGCACGATCGGTCTGCTCATGGACTGTGACACCACCGGCATCGAGCCCGACCTCGGCCTGGTCAAGATGAAGAAGCTGGTGGGGGGGGGCACCATGTCGATCGTCAACCAGACGGTGCCGCGGGCGCTACGCCGGCTGGGCTACGACGACACGCAGGTGGCCGACGTCCTCGCCTACATCGACGAGCACAAGTCGATCCTCGGTGCCCCGCACCTCGAAGCTGGCCACGTCGATGTGTTCGCCTGCTCGATGGGCGACAACACGATCCATTATTCGGGCCACATCCGCATGATGGGCGCGGTCCAACCCTTCATCTCGGGCGCGATTTCGAAGACGGTAAACGTCCCCGAAGAAGTGACGGTCGAAGACATCGAGCAGCTGCACGTCGACGCCTGGCGTCTTGGCCTGAAGGCCATTGCCCTGTACCGGGACAACTGCAAGGTGGGCCAGCCGTTGTCGACGGTAAAGAAGGCGGCCGTCCCCGCCGTTCTCGAAGCGAACACGCTTGCCGGCGCGGCCGAGGTGGTGGAGCGCATCGTCGAGCGGGTCGTCACCGTGAAGGAACCGGTGCGACGCAAGCTCCCGCGCCACCGCGCCTCGCGCACGTTCGAGTTCCGCGTCGCCGACTGCAAGGGTTTCGTCACCGTGGGCGAGTACGAGGACGGCCGCCCCGGCGAGATCTTCGTGCGCATCTCCAAGCAGGGCTCGACCCTTGCCGGGATCATGGACGCCTTCGCCATCTCGGTGAGCTACGGCCTCCAGTACGGGGTGCCGTTGCGGGCCTACATCGAGACGCTCACCAACACCCGCTTCGAGCCGGCGGGCATGACCGATGACCCCGAGATCCGTTTCGCGTCCAGCCTCGTCGACTACATCTTCCGGCGGCTGGCGGTGGCGTATCTCTCCCGGGAGGAGCGGGCCGAGATCGGCATCCTGACCGTCGGCGAGCGCACGCAGCCGACGCTGCCCGGTGTCGACGAGACCACCATCGAGACCAATATCGGTCACGACGTGATCGCCGACCCTCCCTCGATCGAGTCGGTGTTGACCCTGCTCGACGAGACCGGGACCGCCCCGTCGCCATCGCTGGTGACCGGCGTACCGCCGGCGGCCGCCGCGGTCACGCCGGCGCCGGCGACGGGCCCTGCGTCGCATCCCGACGCCCCTTACTGCATGCAGTGCGGCGTCCAGATGATCCGGGCCGGCTCCTGCCACGCTTGCCCGAGCTGCGGTTCGACCTCGGGCTGCAGCTGACGCCGACGCCGCTACACTGTCGGCGTTCGGCGCCCCGCCCCGGCAAGGCGGTTGGGGAGGGCTTGGCTCGAAGCCCTCCGGGACGCCGCCAGCGGTCGGTTCTCCAGTCGTGTCGGCTGAGGGCCCCGGCGCAGGGAGCGTCGGCACATACATGGACAACGCCACCCAGGTCCTCGAAGCCGCCGCCTGGGCGGCGGCCGAGGGAGAAGCGAACGATCACCAGCGGGCTCTGCTCGAGTCCGACCCACGGGCGTGCCGGAGCGTCTTCGAACGGCTTCTCGACGAGACCGAGGCAAGCCTGGAATCGGTCCGCCGCCTCACCGGGCCCGAGCGTGACCAGGTCGTCGCCGACTTCGAAGCCGAGCTGTCCCGGCTGGAGACGACGTACGCCCTGCTGACCGGCGGCCCCGCCAGTTCGGTCGTCGTCCCGGCGGCCGAAGCTGCCGGGGTCGTGAGGCTCCAGGCGTCATGGGCCGGTGGCGACGTGGTCGTGTGGGCCGGCGGACGCGACGCCCCCACGGCCGACAACGACGAGCTGGCCGACCGTCTCGAGAGCATCGGCGGCCCAGCCCTCGGGTGGAGCTTGCACCCGGGCGTGCGGCTGCCCGACGGGCCCCGGGCCGAGGCCCTGTCCATCCCGGTAGCCGAGGCCCTGGGATGGCTGGTGGCGGTCGGGGGCGGTCTCGGCGGCGACGGTGTCGGCGCCAGCGTCACCTGGCTGGGACGAGTCGCAGTCGAAGCGGTGCGGCTGGTGGCGAAGGGGAGCATCGTCCCCACGCTGCCTGCCGGTCGCCGCTCCGAAGGCCATCACCTCGACCTGGCGGTGCGCTGGGCCCCCGCCCTGGTCGACGACGTGCTGGTGTCGGGCCTGGCCCGGGCCATGCCCGGCACGGTCACGGCCCTTGCGCCGGCCGAGGCCCGTGCTGTCACCGTCGACGTGTTGGGCGCGGTGGTGCACGCGATCGCGGCCGACGCCGCCGGGAGGCTCGAGCTGCCGGCACCGCCACCGGCTACCCGCACCCCGGCGGCGGTGGCCGAGGCCGTGGTCACCCGTCTCGACGGCTCGTCCTTCGAGGCGCCCGTCGCTGCCGGCGCCGAGATATCCAAGCGGGTGGGCCGGTGGGCCAGGGCTGTCACCGGTCCCAATCGGCCGCGGCTCGTGGTCCAGCTCGACCCGCCCGAGCGGGACAACGCCTGGTTCCTGTCGGTCCTGGGCCCAGGGGCCGAGGGGAACCTGTTGCCGATCGAGGTCGCCCTGGCCGACAGCCAGGCGACCAAGCCCGTGGCCGACGAGCTCGCCCGCCTCGAGCGGGTGTTGCCGGCGCTCCTGCGCCCGGGCGGCATGCGCCGGGGCCAGGTGTACCTGAGCACCGACGAAGCCTGGGAGCTGATGACCGAGTCCGGCTCGGCGCTGCAGGCGGCCGGCTTCGACGTGCGCGTCCCGGCGTTGTCGCGGCGCAAGCCGACTCCGGGCCTGCGGCTCTTCACCGAGCCCGCCGGTGAGTCGGTGGTCGGCGCCCACCAGCTCAGCAACGTCCGGTGGTCGGCCGTGTTCGACGATGTCGAGCTCACCGCCGCCGAGGTTGCCCAGCTGGCGGCCGAGGCCCGCCCACTGGTGCGCTCCCACGGGCGCTGGGTCGAGCTCGACCGGGTCGACCTCAAGGAGGCAGCCGCGGCCCTGGCCGAGCGGGCCAACATGACCAGCCTCACCGGCGCCGAGGTGTTACGCCACGTCGTCGGGCTCGAGGGCTCGCCGCTCGGTGTCGGCGTCAGCGTCGAGGGCAGCGGCTGGGCCACCGACCTCCTCGAGCGGGCCAGGGCGGTCTCGACCGAGGTCGTTACCACCCCGCCCGGGTTCAAGGGCGAGTTGCGCAGCTACCAGGCCGAGGCCCTGGGCTGGCTCGGGTTCCTCGACGCCGTCGAGCTCGGCGGGTGCCTGGCCCTCGACATGGGCCTGGGCAAGACGCCGACGGTGCTGGCCCATCTCGCCGGCAGCGAGAGCCGCGGCCCGGCCCTGGTCATCGCCCCTCCCGCGGTCGTCGGCAACTGGGCGGCCGAGGCTGCCCGCTTCACCCCTGGCCTGGTCGTCGTCGTCCACCACGGGGCCACCCGCGCCTCGGCCGACGAGTTCGACCACGAAGTGGCCGGGGCCGACGTCGTCATAACCACGTACGGCACCGCCGTGCGTGACGTCGACGTCCTGGCCCAGCACGGCTGGGACCGGCTCGTGCTCGACGAGGCCCAGGCGATCAAGAACCCGGCCAACGAGACCAGCCAGCTCCTGCGCCGGGTGCCGGCCCGCACCAAGCTGGCCCTCACCGGCACGCCCATCGAGAACGGGCTCGGCGACCTGTGGTCGATCCTCGACTTCACCAACCCTGGACTGGTCGGTTCCCGGCCCACCTTCGTGTCCCAGCTCTCGGGCGAAGGCGAGAGCGCCCTGCGTGCCCTCAACGGCATCCTCGTGTTCCGTCGCACCAAGTCCGAACCCGAGGTGGCGGCCGAGCTTCCCGATCGCATCGACGAGCTCGACCGCTGCACCATGACCCCGGAACAGATCGGGCTCTACCAGGCTGTCCTCGACGAGGTCGTCAAGGGATCGGCCGCCGCCGGCGGCGAACCCAAGAAGGGCGCGATCCTCGCCGCCATCACCGCCCTCAAGCAGATCTGCAACCATCCCGCCGCCTACCAGCACGACGACCGTCCCCTCGCCGGGCGCTCGGGCAAGCTGTCCCGACTGGAGGAGATCATCGAGTCGGTGTTCGCGGCCGGCGAGCGTGCCCTGGTGTTCACCCACTTCGCCGAGTGGGGCAAGCGCCTGGCTGACCACCTCACCATCGGCACCGGGGTACCGGTCGCCTGCTACCACGGCGGACTGGCCCGTGGGGCCCGGGACAAGCTGGTGGCCGAGTTCCAGCAAGGCGTCGGTCCCGGCGCGCTGGTGCTGTCCCTCAAGGCGGGGGGCACCGGGCTCAACCTCACCGCCGCCAGCCATGTCGTGCTCTTCGACCGGTGGTGGAACCCCGCCGTCGAGGACCAGGCCCGCGACCGGGCCTGGCGTATCGGCCAGACCCGCACCGTCGTATCCCATCGGCTGGTGTGCCCTGGCACCGTCGACGAACGGGTCGAGGAGGTGGTCGCCGGGAAGCGTCACGTGGCCGACCTGGTCCTGCCCAAGTCGAGCTCGCTAGCTGATCTCGACGCCGAGCAACTCCGGACGGCCCTCGGCCTGCGGCCGGACCAGCTCCTCACCGAGGAGGACGCGTGAGCCCTGCTGGCTGGCGTTCCCCGGCCATGCAGGCCGAGCCTGGCCCGCGCCGGCGCTGGCGCTACGACGTTCGGATGACGGTACCGGTGGACCGATGAGCAACCTTCCGCGCCCGTCGAACGACCACGACCGGCGCCGTCCCGACCAGGCCGGCCCCAACGGCCAAAGGAGCAGTCGCCGGCAGCGCTCGAAGGACCGGCCCAAGCCCCAGGACGTGTGGCGCCCCGTACCTCAGCTCGATCCGCCTGCGCCGATCGCCGCTCCCAGCGATCCGGCCGCCCTTCTCCGTTCCTTGGGCGACGTACCCCTGCAGGGCCAGGCCACCACCGCCGGCCATTACATGGCCGCCGTCATCGAGCGGGCCGCCGGCCTCGCCACCGCACTGGCCGCCGCCGGCGGCCTGCTGGCCGAGACCACCGACGACTGACTCGTCGAGATCGGATCGATCGGGGCTGCCGGTGACAGTTGGCGGAGGCAGGGGCGAAGCGAACCGCAGCGGAGGGGGAACCGGCTGATCAGGACGGACCGTCGTCGGGAGCCAGTGCATCTTCGATCGCCTGGCGGACCGTGTCCGGGAACGTGGTGCTGACCATGCGGCCCTCGAAGCGGTTCAGTTCCCGAAGGGCGGCGGTGGGAAGCACCGGGTCGGCCACCAGCAGCAGCAGCGCCGAAGTGCCGGGGTCGAGCCACTCGGCCATCTGCTTGACCCAGCCGTCGTCGAGGCCGATGTCGACCAGCTTGCCGTAGAGTGCCCCGCCGGCCGCGCCGGCCAGCGCGGCCACCAGTGGCCCGCCGAAGAGCAGGCCGACGAACGTCCCCAGCCAGGCGCCCCCCATCGCTCCTCGGCCCGGGGTGACGTCGACGGTCTGGCGGACGTGGGTCTTGCCCTCCTCGCCCTTCGATACCACGACCGCGTCGGCCAGCTGGATGGTGCCCTCCTGCTGGAGGTGCATGATCGCCAGCAGCGCCTCGTCGGCCCGGCTCGACTTGTCGTCGAACACGACGGCGACGACGTGTTGTTCGCCCGCGTTCGCGGTGGCGGTCGTGGGGGCATCGGGGGAAGCGTCGGTCACGAGCGGACCGTACCCAACCTCGACGCTGATCGAACGCGCTGAAGCGCAAGTGAGACGAGCATTTCAGGCCGACGGTGGGAGCCCATCGTGGCGCGGGGCGGGCGCCTGCCCGGCTCCGGGCGATGAGTCGCGGCGCTGCATGAGCAGGGGACCGAGGTTGTCGGTGGCGACCTCGTCGGTAGCGTTGTGCGGCAATGCTCGAGATCGGCGGGCTCCGGCGGCGCTACGGCGACGTGCTTGCGCTCGACGGCGTGTCCTTCACCGTCGAGGGCGGCGAGATGGTGGGCTTCGTCGGCCGCAACGGCGCCGGCAAGACGACGACGATGCGGGCGGTGCTGGGACTGGTCCGGCCCGATGACGGCGAGGTGCGCTGGAAAGGCGCCCCCGTCGACGCCGAGATCCGCCGCCGGTTCGGCTACATGCCCGAGGAGCGGGGCCTGTACCCCCGCATGCGGGTGGTCGAGCAGCTGGCGTTCCTGGCCGAGCTGTCAGGGCGTGACCGGGCCGGGGCCAAGGACGCCGCGGAGATGTGGGCCGAGCGTCTTGGTGTGGCCGAGCGCGGCCATGACCGGCTCGAACTGTTGTCGCTGGGCAACCAGCAACGGGTGCAGCTGGCGGCGGCTCTGGTGCACGAGCCCGATCTCCTGGTGCTCGACGAACCCTTCTCCGGGCTCGACCCCGTCGGGGTCGACGTGCTGGCCGGCGTGCTGCGGGCGGAGGTAGAGCGGGGAGTGGCGTGCGTCTTCTCGAGCCACCAGCTCGACCTCGTCGAACAGGTCTGCGACCGGGTGACGATCATCGACCAGGGCCGGATCGTGGCCTCGGGGGTGGTGGGCGAGCTTCGGGCGCCCGACGGCGAACGACGGTTGCGGGTCGAGCTCGAGGACCGAGCCGTCGACTGGGCCGAGGGCCTGCCCGGTGTCGTCGACGAACGTCGGGAGGGCCGGGGGGTCGTGCTCACCTTGGCCGAGGGCACCGACCCCGACACCGTTCTCGACGCCGCCCGGGCCGCGGGCCGGGTGCGGCACTTCGCCGTGTACACGCCCCGCCTGTCCGACCTGTTCCGCGAGGTGGTGGCCAACCAGTGAGCACCCAGACCGCCGCCGGCCGGGTGCCGGCGAGGCGCGACGTCCTGCTCATCGCCCGGCGCGAGGTCCAGGAACGGGTGCGCCAGAAGTCCTTCGTCATCGGCTTCGCCATCAGCCTCGCCATCGTCCTGGCCATCGCCATCATCCCCGGGCTCGGCGGTGATCCCGGGGCCAGGACCTACGACGTCGGGGTGGTCGGCGCCACCGCCGACCGAGTTGTGACATCGCTGGGCGACATCCAGGTCCCGGGGACGGAGATCGACGCCCGCCTGGTCAGGTCGGCCGACGAGGCCCGGGCCCTCGTCGGCGCCGGCGAGCTCGACGCCGCCCTCGTCGAAGGCACGACCGTGCTCGTCGAGGAGGACCTCGACGACGAGCTCGGGGCCATCCTGCGCCTGGGCGTCAGCGGCCAGGCGCCGCCGGCGCTGGCGGTGGAAGCCGTCGCGCCCGTCGACGAGGCCCAGAACGACCGCGAGGGCCTCGTCCGCATCGGTGTGCTGTTCCTCTACATGCAGCTGTTCGCGGTCGGGTTCGGGGTGTCGTCGGGGATCGTGGAAGAAAAGTCGTCCCGGGTCGTCGAGGTGCTCCTGGCCAAGGTGTCGCCGGCCCGGCTGCTGGCTGGGAAGATCCTCGGCATCGGGCTCATCAACGTCTTCCAGCTGCTGGCCACCGTCGCCATCGGTCTGGTGGCGGCCGTGGCCGTCGGGACCGTCGATCTCCCCTCGGGCTGGGTCGCCGCCGCCGCCATCGTCCTGGTCTGGTTCCTGCTCGGCTTCGCGCTCTACTCCTGCGCCTTCGCCGTCGCCGGTGCCCTGGCGTCGCGGGTGGAGGAACTGCAGAACTCCTCCACGCCGCTGACGCTCGCCATCGTGGCCTCGTTCTTCGCTTCCTTCGTGGCTGCCGAAGACCCCGGAGGGGCGGCGGCAACGATCGCCACCTTCCTCCCCCCCTCCGCGCCGCTGGTGGCGCCCATCCGCTTCGCCGCCGACGCCCTACCCGTGTGGCAGCTCGTGGCCGCGGTAGCAGTGATCACCCTCGCCACCCTGGCCATGGTCAAGGTGGCCGCCCGCGTCTACACCGGCGGCGCCATGCGCACCGGGAAAGCGGTCAAGCTTCGCGAGGCCTGGTCCGTTCAGACCTGATCTGACCTCGCGGGTCGTCGTGGCGGGGGTCCCCGGTCACTGCAGCCAGCGCTGGCGTCGGCGTCGCCCTGGTGCGCGTCACCCTTCCGGGGACCGGGGTCCCGGCCACCGCTATACGAGCCGCCACCGGCGCGCCAGGCGGTACTGAACGTACGCGAGGATCGCGGTCACGACCAGCATCGCGACCGCGATTGCGGACGCGTAGCCCAGACGGAAATAGCGGAACGCGTTGTCGTACACATAGCCGGGCAGATACGTGGTCGCCCGCCGGGGACCGCCCTCGGTGACGATCAACGCCGGTACGAAGCTGAGTTGCATGGCGAGTAGCACGTCGCGAGCTGCCAGCAGGGCGAGCACGGGTGCCATGAGCGGCAGGGTCACGCGTCTCAGCACGAACCGGGGGGTGGCGCCCTCGAGGTCGGCCGCTTCGAACAGGCGAGAAGGGATCATCCGCCGCCAGGCCAGGGCGATCAGGAAGCCCTCGCCGATCTGGAAGCCACCCATCACCGCGATCGCCACCCGCGCCGACCACGGGTCGGTGAGCCAGTCCGGCGTCGCCAGCCCGGTCTCGGCGGCCAGCGCGGCGAGGGGCCCGTAGAGCGGGTTGAACAGCCAGGCCCACAACAGGGCGTACCCGACATCGGGGATGACCGTGGGCAAGTACGCGACCGCTCGGCCGACTTCGCTGGCCCGTCCCCGGCGGTGCAGCAGCAGGGCGAACACGAGGGCGGCCCCCACCCGCAAGGGCACGGCGATGGCCACGTACACACCGGTGTTCCCGAGCGCCTGCCAGAAGTTGGCGTCGCCCACCAGGCGGCGGAAGTTGTCGAGGCCCGTGTACTCGGGAGCCCCGAGCCCGGAGTAGTCGGTGAAGGACAGGGCGATGGCGGCGACCAGCGGTACCGCGACGAGCGCCGTCAGCCCGACCAGATAGCACCACGCCAGGTCGGGGCGCATCGGCGGCCCGACGCGGCCCCGCCAGGGACGCGGCCGTCCCTGGGTCTCGAGCATCAATCGTCTCGAGGGAACCGGTGCACGGCGCCGTCCTCGAAGGCGAGGCCGACGTCGTCGCCCACGGCGACCACCGCGGCGCGATCGGCCCGCACCAGCACCGGGTGCTCGCCGACGCGAACATGCACCACGACATCGGCGCCGAGCGTCTCGACGAGCGTGACCTGCCCTCGGGCCCGCGACGGTGTCCCCGCGGGCCGCAGCGACACCCGTTCGGGCCGGATGCCGACGAGCTGCGGCCCGGCACCGGCGTGCAGGCCGAGCAGACCGGCGGGCACCACGTTCATGGCCGGACTACCGAACAGGCGGGCCACGAACGGGCTCGTCGGACGGTCGTAGACCGCAGTAGGGGTGTCGACCTGGACCACGTGACCGGACCGCACGACAGCCACCCGTTGGCCCAGAGACATCGCTTCGAGGTGGTCGTGGGTGACCGAGATCATGGCCACCCCGAGGCGGCCCTGGAGCGAACGGATCTCCTCGCGGGCCCGGGCGCGCAGCTCGGCGTCCAGGCTCGTGAGCGGCTCATCGAGCAGGAACAGCACCGGTTCCCGCACGATGGCCCGGGCCAGGGCCACCCGCTGGCGCTCGCCGCCCGACAGTTCGGCCGGCCGGCGCGTCAGCATCGAATCGAGCGACAGCAGCGCGGCGGCATCGCGCGCTCGGGCCACGGCTTCGTCGCGGGGCATGGCTCGCGCCCGAAGCCCGAAGGTGATGTTGGCGAGGACGTCGAGGTGTGGGTACAGCGCCCCGTCCTGGAACACCATCGCCACGTCACGCTGGCCGGCCCGAAGTGCGGTGACGTCTCGCCCGTCGATGGCAATAGTGCCGGCGTCGACCGGCTCGAGCCCCGCGATGGCGCGCAGCAGCGTGGTCTTGCCCGACCCCGACGGTCCCACGATCACGAGCAGTTCCCCGGTGCGGACCTCGAGGTCGAGCCCGTCGAGCGCCTGGACCGGGGGCCGGCCGCGGCGGCCGGGGAACGCACGGGTCAGACCGGAGATGACCACCGTCATCGACCGGTGCGGCCCTCCTCGAACAACGGCCGGGTCTGGTCGTCGAGGTCGGCGAGGGCATCGTCGAGCGAGTAGCCGTCCTCGTAGAACGCCCGGGTCAGCACCTCCTCGGCGACGTCTTCGATCTCCGGCCACGTGGACATCACCGGCGTGCGCCGCATGACCGTGAGGCCGTCGAGGAAGACCTGGTCGTGCTCGGGCGCCGTGGTCGGGTCGAGGAAGGCGCTCTCGGCGGCCGAGCGCAGCGACGGCACGGTGCGGCCGCCGAGGGCGAGGATGCCCTGGCCCTTGGGCCCGCCGGCGAAGGCCACGAACCGGGTGGCGGCATCGAGGCGGTCGCTGTCCCGGGCGAGGCAGAACCCGTCGGAGTGCAGGAGCGTCGACGGTTCCCGGCCCACGGGTAGCGGGGCCACGTCCCAATCGAGCCCAGCCACCTCACGGAACGCCGGGACCTCGCGCCGCGACGAAAGGAACATCGCCAGCTTCCCGGCCGTGAACCGGCTCTCGAGGTCCTGGGCGGCCAGGTCGGTCTCGTCGGGCACCACGCCGTCGGCACGGACCATGCCCACGAGGAAGGCGAGGGCCTCGCGGGCCTCGGGGCCGTCGAGCGCGAGGCGGGAGGGCCGGTCGGGATCGTCGGTCAACTCGCCGCCGGCGCCCCACACGAACGGAGCCAGCCGTGGCAGCGTCGGTTCGATGCCCAGCCCGTGCAGGCCCCCACCGGTCAAGCGCACCGCCGCGTCCCGGAACTCGGCCCACGTCCAACCGGCGGCCGGCGGGGCGACGCCGGCCCGGTCGAACAGGATGCGGTTCCAGTACACCACCAGCGACGAGACGTTCTGGGGTAGGCACTGGAGTTCGCCGTCGAACGTGAAGGCGTCGATCGGCTGCTCGTAGTAGCCGGCGAGGTCGACGCCCGCCCCTGGCAGACGCGGGCCGATGGCGTCGATCGCTTCCCGGGTCACGAACTGCGAATACTCGCGGTAGTTGAGCAGGAAGACGTCGGGGGGTTCGCCGCCGGCGAACGACGTCACCAGCTTGGCCAGATGATCTTCCTTGCGGCCGATGGCCTCCGCCTGCACGCGCACGTCGGGGTTCTCGGCCTCGAACGCGTCTATCACCAACTCGTAGACGGCCGCCTCCTCGGGCTCGCCGGTGAACTGGAACCGGACGCTCGTGGCGTCACCCGAGCCCGCGCCGGTGCCCGTCCCGGGGCCATCGTCGCCACAGGCGGCGACGGCCGCCGCCAGCAGCGCCACGGCCAGTGCCGCCAACCGCCGCCTCATCGGCTCCACGTGTCCACGGTGTCGACGAGGAACGCCCGCTGGGCGGCCACGAACACGATGATCGCGGGTGCGGCCACCATCGCGGCACCAGCCAGCAGCACGGGGAAGTTCGTCGGTTCGAACGCCTGCAGGCGAGCCAACGCCAACGGCAGCGTGACGTGATCGGGCGACGACAGGTAGAGCAGTGGATCGGTGAAGTTGGCCCAATGAAAGGTGAACGCCAGCATCGCCACCGCGAACATCACCGGCCGGCCCAAGGGCACCGCCACGCGCCACCAGATGCGCAGGGCCGACAACCCCTCGATGCGAGCGGCGTCGAACAGGCTCGGCGGGATCCGCCAGTAGGCCAGGGCGAACAGCAGGACATAGAACGGCGTCGTGCCGAACACCGCCGGCGCGGCGACCGCGGCCAGCGTGTCGGTGAGCCCCAGCCACCGGTAGACCGTGAACCGGGGTACCCACAACGCGCTGACCGGTACGAGCAGGGCCAGGAGGCTCACGCCGACCAACAGCCGGCGCCGGCGTGGTGCCGCCGTGGCGACGGCGAAACCGGCCGACGAAGCCACGAGTACCGTGACCGGCACCGCCATCGCCACCACCAGCAGCGAGTTGCGGAACGCGGTGCCCCACTCGGGCAGAAAGCGGAAGACCGCGTGATAGTTGTCCCACCAGATCGGCTCGGGCAGCCATTCCCATCCGTTGGGCGGCGGCAGGCCCGGCATACGAAGCGAGCCCAGCACGATGAAGGCCGGCAAGGACAGGAAAGCGCCGCACAAGACAATGGCCGCGGCGCCTCTCCCGGCACGACGCGACGTGCGCACACTCACACGGGGCGCGGCCTCACGCACTGGCCACAGACTCGCTGGTCGCGCCCTGCCGCGCAAGACGTCGCGAGCCGCGCTGGCCGCAACCGCCAGTGTGTTGATGGTGCTTTCGACGGCGGCCTGCGGGAGCGGCCGCGCCGCCGAAGCGCCGCCCGGTCTCGCCCCTACCGGGCCCGCTGGGAGCACCGCGTCGTTACCGGGCGCACCCTCCGGCTTCGGACAGGGGCCGCACCGGGGGCCGTGCTATGAGCGGCCCGGCGAAGGCAAGGTCGTCGCCTGGCTCCCGGCCGACCTGCTGCCGTTGCCCGCGGGCACGTACCCGGTGAGCGAGTTGCAGGACGATGGCCGTTTCCGCCGGGCGGTCCTCGCGGTGCCGCTGACCTACGGCGACTTCGTGCAGTTCGCCCTCGCCCAGTGGCCGGCCGAGGGATGGATCCTGGGCCGGGGCGAGTCCGAGAGCGGCGAGGCCGAGGACAGCTTCATCCGGGGCGACACCTACGGCGCCTTCCGGGCCCGGAGGGTGTACTGCGACACAGGCTGGAGCGAGATCCTCCTCGCGCTCGGGCAGACGACGGCGACGGCGTCGACCGGGCCGGCCACGCCCAGCGGATGACCCGTCTCCGCTTCGTCGCCGCCGCGGTGGGGACATCGGTGCTGGCGGCCTGTGGCGGCGGGCCGGAACGCCTGACCCGCGAGGCGTTCATCGCCCGGGGCGACGAACTGTGCACCCGGTACAACGACACGTCGAGCCGGCTGATCGCCGGGATCGCCGACGAAGACAGCAATGAGCAGGGCGCCGAGAGCCTCACCGCCGCGGCCACCGTGCTCGGTCAGGCCGGTCTCGCCTTGCGTGACCACGTGTCTGGGCTCGACCTGCTCGTGCCCCCCAACGAGGCCGAGGCGCCGTTCGAGGGTGCTCGTGGACTGCTCCGCGCCGCGGCCCAGTCCCTCATGGACGCGTCGGCGTCGGCGGGCGCCGGTGACCTCGATCGCTCGCAACGCTCGTTCGAGTCGTACACCACAGCTTTCGACTCCGCCGCGGGATGGGCCCGCCGCTACGGGTTCCGCGCCTGCGGCCGCCGGATCGCGGTGGAGGAGCCCGAAGAGGCCGAAGCCGAAGGGCCGCCCTTGCCGCCGGCTGCGCTGGCCGAGTTCTGCGATGACCTGGCCCGGTTCCTCGACGGTCTGGGCAACGTGCCGGCCACGGCCAGCTCTGCCATCCTCGAGGAGGTCTTGACCACGCTGGCCTCGCAGGCGGCGGCCCTCGCCGACGGCCCACCGCCGGGATCCGGGAGCGCGATCGGCGAGGCCCGGGCCACGTTGCGGGCCGTGACCAAGGAACTGGCCGAACACGGTTTCGACATTGGCGAGGCGTCCGCGGCCGGCTCCGACCCTCTCGCCGCGCTCGTCTCGGCACGAGGTTCGTTGGAGGTCCGTGTGTTCGGCCTGGGGGCCTGCGCCACCGGTTCGTGAGCCGTTCGCTCCTTGGGGACAACCCGAGGGATCGTGGTCGTACGGCACCCTTGTACACCGAAGGCGGCGTACAGTGCATGATCCTCGGGTGTCCCGCATGGGGGGATGAGGGAAGAAGGGGGCCACATGTTCTGGCGCCGTCGCACCAGCACCGCCATTGCCGCCGTCGGCATGGCGATGACCGTCCTGTCCGCCACCGCCGCTTGGGGTCACGCCAACGGGTGGATCTCGGCCAGCGAAGGCGGCCCCCACAGCTCCGAGGCGATCGAGTCGGCGAGCAACAAGCCCGACAAGCCGAACCTGTGCGAAGGCATCAACGGCATTCCCTTCGGGGGCGACCCCGGCTGGACACGCACCAACGGCAGCCCCGACCCCAACACGCCCTTCGTCGAGGCCCGGGGCCAGGTCCTTCCCGACCTCTCCTACAAGACGAACCCCTTCGTCACCCACACCGACGCACCCTTCAACCACTACAGCCACGACATCAACGTGTTCGTGACCCTCGACAAGGGTTTCCGCAACCTTCTCGCCTCGGGCAACTTCGAGTATTTCGCCGATCTGGACGATCCCGTACCGGTCGAGAACGAGCACAGCATGCTCGAACTCGAATGGGAGCGGAGCGGCATCCCGTTCTTCGCGTACCCCTCCCAGTCCGACCGCATCACCGCGTGGGGGCCTCACGTCTGGGATTGCGGCCACGGCCAGTTCCACGGCGAGATCGTCCCCGGGACCGACCCCCCCGAGATCCTCGTCCACCCGGTGGCGTTCCGCACCGAGATCCACTCCCCGGTCGGATGGGTGTCGTTCCGCAACACCGCCGCCAAGAGCGACCGCGACCAGACCCCGCCGCCGGGCAAGGCCAGCCAGGACCCCTGGGTCTGGTACGAGGCCAGCGACCATCAGGGGGTGGCCACCACGCTGCCGTCGACTGCCCTGAAGAACACCCCGGTGCAGGCGACGGTGGCCGACGCCTTCTTCAGCACGTTCGGCGGAAACATCCCCGAGTCGATCAACGGCTGTGACGACAGCACGCTCGTGTCCGACGACACAGTCGACGCCGACTGCCTGAGCCCCTTCGGCGACGACTTCGAGTGGGCGCAGCCCCTCCTCAACCAGGACTACTCGTTCTTCGTGCCGGCCCCGCCCCGACCCAGCGCCGGGTCCACCCTGGTGTGGGAATCGGTCGACCGATGTGGCGAGGTGCCCCACAGCCCCGGGAACCCGCCCGGGGACAACGTCGAGGACGTGTCCGAGGCCGACGACGGCGCCGAGAACATCGGGGCGCCGACATGCAACATCCCCGACCAGGTCGTCGAGACCACCGAGAACGGCCAGCCCGGGGTGCGGGTAACGGTGAAGGCCCTGACGAGCGACGCCACGTACCCGGCCAACAGCTACGTCGCCTTCGCCAAGACCTACAAGGTGGCCTGGGACGAAGCCAAGCCCGACCGGCCCCGGGTGTTCAACGTGGCCTTCGGCCAACTCCGGGTGTTCGACGACACCGAGGACCAGGGCAACGACGGCGAGTGGGTCGTGTCCCTCACCGCCAACGAGAAATGGATCCACCCGTTGCGGGGCAGCGGCGACGACAACGACCCGTTCTGGGAGAACGGCGCGCTGGACGACGGTTGCGACGACGACGACGCCTGCGGGTACAACACCAATCACACGTTCACCGGCGTCGGGGTCGTTCCCGGCGAGGCCCTGAACGTGAAGATGCGGGGCTGGGACGACGACACGACCTTCATCCAGGACAACGACGTCAACGAGATCCTCCCGGTCGTGAACGTGTTCCACCCGCTGTCGGAGTTGCCGGGGTCGTTCACCAAACGGGCGCAGAACATGGTTGCCACCACCGACGGCGACTACTCCCTGGCCTACAACATCACCGAGACCACGCCGGCGCCGCCGACGGCCGGGGCGCTGACCATCGGCGACCCCAAGCTGGGGCCGGACGGTGGTGGGACCTTCACCATCACCCCGGCGACGCCGATCACCTACAGCGGTTCCGACGGCACCGAGCTGCAGTACCGGTACTGGCTGGACGGGTCGCCCAAGCCTTCCGTCTGGCAGACCGACTCGAGCGCCCCGTTCAACGTGTCTCTTGCCGGGGCGGGCCCCGGTCGGTACACCATCGAGTACCGCCCGGTGTCCGCCGGTGGCGTCGTCGGCCCACCCGGGTTCACGTTCGTCCAACTCCTCGGGGCGTTGTCGATCGGGGACGTCTCGGTGGTGGAAGGTGACAGCGGGTCGAAGGTGGTGACGTTCACGGTCACGACCTCGTTGGCGTCGCCTTCGCCGGTGACGGTCGAGGTCGCCACCGCGCCGGGAACGGCCAGCAGCCCCAGCGACTACTTCGACCCCAACCCGTTCCTGCGGATGATCGGACGGGGGGGCCCGGCAACCATCCCGGCCGGGCAGACGACGGGGACCTATTCGGTGAACGTCACCGGAGACTTGCGCTTCGAGCCCGACGAGACGGTCATCGCCACCCTGTCGTCGCCGTTGGGGGCGCTCATCGTCGACGGCACCGGCGTACTCACGATCGTCAATGACGACCACGTGGTCGAAGTCACCGGCTTGTCTCCAAAGAACGGCCCTTCGACCGGGGGCACCCAGGTCACGATCGAGGGCCACAACCTCGACCAGGCCAGCGCGGTGAGCATCGGTGGCGTCGGTGTCCCGTTCGTGGTGTCGGGCCCCAGCCTGGTCATCACCACCCCGGGCGCCCTCCCCGGTGAGGTTGCCGTCGTGGTCACCGGCCCCGACGGCAACTCGAAGACCCACGCGGGATCGACATTCACCTACATCTGATCAGAGCTGACCGTGAGCCGGTTGCCAGAGCGCCGGCACCAGTTCCTTGTGCTCTTTGATCAGCTTTGGCGACAGGCGCGGGGAGCCGCGTCGTTGACTCACGACGCAGCTCGTCGACGCCGGCGGCTCAGCCGGCCGGCAGGCCGAGGCGGCGGAGCAGGGAGGGGGGGATGCGGTCGTCGCCGACGGCCAGGAGCTGGGCCCGTTCGACGTTGACCTCGTCGTTCTCTCGGGCCGACCACTGCTGCCAGGGGCCGCCGCGCATGCGGGCGACGTCGCCGGCCGCCGCCACACAGGCCCGCAAGTAGGCCTGCAGCTCCCGCACTTCCTCTTCGCCGCCGATGGGGCCGTGGCCGGGGACGACGACCGGGGCGAGATCGAGGAGGTCGTCGAGGGCGTCGGCCCACGCCGCCGGGTCGCCTTGGTGGGCCAAGGGCGTGACACCGAACGAGCACATGGCGCCGGCGAAGACCAGCCCCGCGCCGGGGACGGCCACCACCAGGTTCTCGGCCTGCTGGCCCCGGAGCGGGATGGCGGCGGCGGCCGGCGTGAGCTGGACGGCGGCGTCGATGACATGACTCACCGAGCGGGTGACGAAGTCGTCGTCGACCTCGTCGGCCACCGCCGGGTACAGCGCCCGCAACACGTCGGGGACCGCCGGCTGGTCGAGGTGGGCGCTGGCCTGGGGGCGCCCGTAGACGGCGGCGAGCCGGAACCGGTTCGAACCCCCGGAGAACTCGGCGTTGCTCGACGTCAGTACCACCCGCCGCACCGGCCGGCCGAGCTGATCGAGGGCGACGGCGAACGGCTCTGACTGCGACGGGGTGAACAGCGTGTCCACCACGGTGATGCCGTCGGCGTCGACGACCACACCGGCGTTGGCCCGGCCATGGCCGCTCGGCTCCTGCATCCAGGCGAGGACGCCGGGAGCGAGAGGGTCGAGGCTCACCGGCCCCCTCCGCTCGTCAACCGTCGGTTGGGCGGGCTCACCGCCGCTCCAAGAGCTGGGCGAACCAGGCCGACACCGCCAACGGGTCGGAATCGGCGGCCAAGGCCACCATGAGCGCCAGCCGAGCACGGGCCCATCCGAGGCCGCCGCCGCCGATCACCCCCGAGCGGCGCAGGTTGAAGCCGCCACCGGGCCCGCCGTAGACCGGGGCAACCCTCCCGGTGGCGCAGCGCGACACCACCACGACGGGTACGCCGGCCCCCACCGCCCGCTCGATGCCGGGCACCAGGCGGGAGTTGACGTTGCCGGCCCCGGTCCCCACCACGACGAGGCCTCGGGCGCCTCGGTCGAGGTAATAGGGGATGATCCCGTCGTCGACCCCACCGTGCCCCAGCACCACCTCCACCGCGGCGTCGACCGCCGGGTCAGGTCCGACCGGCAGGGTGATCGGCGCAGGGCCGTCGACCAGGAACCGGGGCACGCCGCCCTCGACCCGGCCGACGGGACCGAGCGCCGGCGACCGGAACGTGGCCAGCGACGAGGTGTCGGTCTTGGTCACATAGCGGGCGGCGTGCACCTCGCCGTGCAGGCACACCAGGGCGCCTCGGCCCTCGGCCGGCGCGCTGCGGGCCACGGCCAGGGCGTCGGCCAGGTTCCGGTAGCCGTCGTAGTCGACCTCCGAACCGTTGCGCATCGACCCGGTGACCACGACCGGGCCCCGCATGGTGGCGGCGCCGGCCACGAGGTCGGCCAGGAACGCGGTCTCCTCCAGGGTGTCGGTGCCGTGGGTGACGACCACGCCGGTAGCCCGACCGCCGTCCAGCGCGTCGCGGGCAGCGATGACGACGCCGGCGACCCGCTCCGGCCGCAGGTCCCAACTGGGCACGCCGGCGGCCTCGATCACCTCGACGTCGGCGGCGACGGCGCCACCCATCGACCGGGCTGTGCCGGCCAGGAGGTCGGCTCCGCCGCGGGTGACGGCAACCGAACCGTCGTCGGTGACGGTGCTGGCGATCGTGCCCCCGGTGGCGATGAGCAGGATGCTCACCGGCCTCACGCCGTCCCGGCGCCGGCGCTGGCGGCCACCGCGGCGCCGACGATGCCGGCTTCGTTGCGGAGGGCGGCGACGGCGACCTCGGGCCGGCACTCGATGTGGCCCATGAGCTTGTCGGCCTTGGCGCTGGCGCCGCCGCCGAGGATGAACAGGTCGGGCCACAGGAGGGCGTCGAGGGCCTGGAGGTACGAACTGAGCCGGCTCCCGTACTTCTTCCACGACAGGTCGTCGCGTTGGCGCACGCTCTCGGCGGCCAGGTCCTCGGCCTCCACTCCTCCCATCTCGAGGTGCCCGAGCTCGCAGTTGGGGACCAGGACGCCGTCGTAGAAGAGGCCGCAGCCGATGCCGGTACCGAGCGTGATCATCATCACGAGGCCCCGGCGGCCCTTACCCGCCCCGAAGCGCATCTCGGCCAGGCCGGCGGCGTCGGCGTCGTTGAGCATGAAGACCGGCATGCCCAGTCGGGCGGTGAGCAGGGTGTCGGCGTCGGTGCCGACCCAGCCGGCATCGACGTTGGCGGCGGTGAGGGTCACGCCCGCCTTGACCACCGCCGGGAACGTGCAGCCGACCCGGCCCTGCCAGCCGAAGTGGTCGACCACCGTCGCCACCGCATCGGCCACCGCGTCGGGGGTGGAGGGCTGGGGCGTCAGCACCCGGAACCGGGGCGCGGCCAGGGCGCCCTGGTCGACGTCGACCGGTGCTCCCTTGATCCCGGTCCCGCCGATGTCGATCCCCATGACCTGGTTGTCGCCCGGTGCCGCCACCTGGGCGAAGTTAGTCAGGTCATGGTGGCCGGATCGTCCTGACCAGTCGGAGAGAGGGACCGACGGCCAGCGATCGCCAGCTCGCCCCTGCCCGCCAACCCCGGTGGGGCCGCCACGTCGGTCACGTGAATCTGCTCGGTCCCGGGAAGGCTTGGCGTTGTGACAAGTTCCGGGACCGAGCAGATGCCGACCGAGCGACCGCCAGGGAGCCGGGCGGCGATGGGGGCCGGGGGGGGCGCAGCCCCCCCAGCTAACGGCCCCACGGTGAGATCACTTCTCGTGCGACGCCCTGCGGGTCACGGGATCAAGCCCCCGAGGTCGAGGCCGAGACGACGGAGCAGGTCGAGCAGGCCGCCGAAGCCGGTCCCGCCGAAGGACAGGTCGTTGTCGCCTGGCGGCACCGGGGCCCCGTCGACGGTGAGGACGCCACCGGGCTGGGTGAACACGTTCGGGCCGGTGGGGGCGGAGTTGCCGGCGACCGTCGTGGTCGTGACGGTCATGGTCCCGGTCGACGAGTTCCACAGCCCGCCGCCTTCATTGGTGGCCGAGTTGCCGGTCACCCGGCTGTCGGTGACCGTGACCGTGCCGGCGCCGGTGAGGTGCAGGCCACCGCCGTTGCCGGGCGTGGGGCCGGTGACGTTGTCGACCAACCGGACGTTGTCGAGCTCGGTGGTGCCGGCCAGGGACTCGATGCCGCCGCCGGCGCGCCGCGCCTGGTTGGCGCTGATGGCGGACCCGGAGACCGACAGGCTCCCGTTGTTGTTGAAGATCCCGCCTCCGGAGCCGCCGGTGGCGCCGTCGGCGGTGTTGCCGACGATGTCGGTGCGGGTGATGACGAGGGTACCGAGGTTGTTGAACACGCCTCCACCGCCATCGTCGGCGACGGTGCCGCTGGCGGTGTTGGCCGTGATCCGGGACGCCTCGACGGTCATGGTGCCGGCACCGTTCCAGAGGCCGCCGCCCTCCTTGGCCGCGGTGTTGGCGTTCACGTTGGAACGGGTGATGGTGGCGTTGCCGGCGCCGGTGATGTGCATGCCGCCCCCGTTGCCGGGCGCGGCCCCGGTGGCGTTGCCGACGAGCTCGACGCGGTCGAGGGTGTTGGTGCCGACGTTGGACTCGATGCCGCCGCCGGCCCTCGGGGCACGGTTGCTGCTGAGGAGGGTCTGCCCCACGGTCAGGGTGCCCTCGTCGTTGAGGATGCCGCCGCCGGAGCCGGCGGCGCCGTCGGCGGTGTTGCCGGTCACACGCGACCGGGTGACGGTGAGGCTGCCGCCCGAGGTGGTGCCACCGTCGTTGAACAGGCCGCCACCGCCCTGGTCGGCGCCCGGGCCGCTGGCGGTGTTGCCGTCGATGGTGGTGTCGTCGACGGTCATGGTGCCGGTGGACGAGTTCCACAGTCCGCCGCCCTCAGCCGAGGCGGTGTTGCCGGTGACCCGCGACCCCGAGACTGCCACCGTGCCGGTGCCGGTGAGGTGCAGGCCGCCGCCGTTGCCGGGGGTGGGCCCGGTGGTGTTCGCCTGCAGCGTGGCCCGCGTGAGCGTCGTCTGGCCGGCGTTGGCTTCGATCCCGCCGCCGGCGCGGGTAGCGCTGTTGCCGGAGATCTCGGTGCCGACGACCCGCAGGATTCCGCTGTTGAGGATCCCACCGCCGGAGGCGCCCGGCCCTGACGCGGTGTTGCCCGAGACGGCGCCGCCGTCGAGGTTGAGGGTGCCGGCGTTGGCGTACCCGCCGCCGCTGGCGCTGGTCGTGCCGCCGGTGACCCGGAGGCCCCTGACATCGAGGGAGCCACCGGCCAGGACGTGCAGGGCACGGTCGAGGCCGTTGGCGTCGACGGTGGCGCCGACGGCCGAGAGCTCGACCGGAGTGGTCACGTCGAGGTCACCGGTGAGGCCGGTGTCCTCGCCGGCACCGGCGATCGTGAGTACGTAGGTGGCCTGCGCCAGCGTTATCGTTGTCCGGGCCGGGTCGGCGTTGGCTTCCTGCACGGCGGCACGGAGGCTGCAACGACCGGAGGCGTCGGCGCAGCGGCCGTCGCCGGGGGCGGCGTCGAGGGTGTCGTCGGTGGTGCCCACCATGAGCACCGGCCCTCCCCGTGGCCGACCGCGGTCGCGCTCCTGGGCGAGCGAGGGGACGGCCAACAGGAGGGACAGCGATGTCCCTCCTATCAGCCCCAACTTGACGGTTCGGCGCATTTCGATCTCCTTGGAGGGTGGTCTGTGCCCTTCTATGCACCGGGGCCGCCCATCGTCACGAGAACGCCGGCGCCGGCTTGTTCCCTCTCGGCCGTGACAACCTCGGGGCGAAGCGCATAGACCGTCGGGGATGGAAGGCGACCTTGACGACAGGTCCTTGCGACAGGTCGCCGATCGCGCCTCGACATACGACCCCGACGCCTGGGAGGCGCTCTACCGCCGCTGTCGGCCCCGTCTCTTCGCCTTTGCCCGGCGCCGCCTCCAGTCCGACACCGCAGCCGACGACGCAGTCAGTGAGACCATGACCAGGGCACTTGACCGAATCGGGGGCTTCACCTGGCGGGGCGCCGGCTTCGACGCCTGGGTCACCGGGATCCTGCGCAACGTGCTCTACGAGACCTGGCGGGGCGAGAGCCGCGTCACGGTGGTCGGCACGGCGCCGTCGGCGCCGGGCCAGCCGGGGCCGCCGGACCCCGCGGATCTCTTCGAGGCCGACGAAAGCCGCCACGAGTTGCGCAAAGCGTTCGCCTGCCTCGACCCGGCCGAGCGGGAGCTGCTCGAACTGAGGGTGGTCGCCGGCCTGAGCAGCGACGCCGTAGCCGCCATCGTCGGGAAGTCTGCGGGCGCAGTGCGCATGGCCCAGGGCCGTGCCCTCCATCATCTGCGCGGCCACCTCCCGGGGCGTGACCATGGGTGACGACCGCCGCCTCCTACGCGAGCTCGGCGAAGCCCTCGGCCCGCCGCTGCCGCCCACCGATCCCGGCCGGGTGGCGGCCCTCCGCGACGAGGTCGCCCGACGGCGGGAGGCTGTCGCCGCCGGCTTGGCCCGGCCCGACGCGTCCCCGTCCGCGCCGGCGGTTCGACGGCGGCGCCGGCTGGTCCCGTCGCTGGCGGCCGCCGCGGCTGCAGTGGTCCTGGTGGCGGTGGGTGTGGTGGTCGGGCGGGCCGTCGACGACGACGGGCCCAATGAGGTCGCGGGCGAGCTCGAGTACGACGGCCCGCTCCAAGGGCCGGCGGGCGCCGGCGGCCAGCTCCAGGTGGTCAAGACCGGGATCGGACGGGTGATCACGCTGCGGACCGAGGACCTGCCGGTCCTCCCCACGGGCGAGCTCTACGAGATCTGGTTCTTGTCCCCTGACGACGGTCCCGGCACCCCCGATCGCATCTCGGCCGGCACGTTCCACCCCGACGCCGGCGGCCGGTCCCACGTCACGTTCGCCGCCGCGGTCGACCCTGCCCTCTACCCGGTGGTGAGCATCACCGCCGAGCCCGGCGACGGCGACCCGGCCCCCAGCGCCGTGGAGGTCCTGCGAGCCCAGGTGGGCTGACGCGATCCTGCGGGGGCCGCTAGTAGATCTGCTCGGTCCCGAGAAACCTTGACGTTGTGACAAGTTCCGGGACCGAGCAGATGCCGACCGAGCGACCGCCAGGGAGCCGGGCGGCGATGGGGGCCGGGGGGGCGCAGCCCCCCAGCTAGATCTGCTCGGTCCCGAGAAACCTTGACGTTGTGACAAGTTCCGGGACCGAGCAGATGCCGACCGAGCGACCGCCAGGGAGCCGGGCGGCGATGGGGGCCGGGGAGGGCGCCGCCCCCCAGCTAGTGTCGGACGGCCATGGATGTCGGCGAGGCCCGCGACGTGCTGGGCGTCGGGCGCGACGCCTCGACGGTCGAGGTCCGGGCTGCCTTCCGGAGGTTGGTGCGCCAGCACCACCCGGACCGGGCCGGCGCCGCCGGCAACGACGCCACGGTCAGGCTGGTGGCGGCCTACCGGCTCCTGCGGACCGCCGTCCCTGTAGCCCAGCCCGGCTCGGCGCGGCCTTCCCCGGCGCCCGCACCGCCCCCTCGGCCCCGGCCCCGACCGCGCCGTGAGCGGGTGGCGCCCGACTTCGCGGTCTGGATCGACGGCGACACCGTGGTCGCCGGGCTCCCGGCGCAGGAGCTCTTCTCCCGCCTGGTCGACGTCGGCCACGGCCTCGGCGAGGTGGCCTACGTAGACGCCGGCGCCGGCCTGCTCGAGGTGGTGATCGAGTTCCTCGAGTACCCGGTGTGCTCGGTGGTCCTGTCCTTGCAGGGACGCTCGAACGAGACCACCGAGGCCTTCGTCACCGTCGAACCGCTGGGCGGTGGCCGGGGCCCCGGAGCGGACGCGGTGGCCATGTTGTTCGCGGCTCGATTGGTGGCGGCCGCCACCGCGGTGCGGCGGTGATCGCCCGGTAGCTGCGACGTACCCTGAGGCCCATGGCCGACTACGCCCCTCCGCTGCGCGACATCCGGTTCACGCTCGAGAACCTCGTCGATCTGGCGGCCCTGTCGAAGCTGCCGGCGTTCGCCCACGCCGACCCGGGCACGGTCTACGACCTGCTCGAAGAGTTCGGTCGTTTCGTCGCCGAGGTGCTGGCGCCGCTCGACCGGGTCGGCGACACCTCCGGGTCGGTGTTCGACCCCGCCACCGGCGAAGTCACCACCCCGCCCGGTTTCAGAGACGCCTACGCCCGCTACGTCGAAGCCGGCTGGGGGAGCGTGCCCTTCGACCCCGACCACGGCGGCGGCGGGTTCCCGTGGCTGGTCGCGGTGACCATGCAGGAGTTGTTGACGTCGGCCAACATGGGCTTCTCCCTGTGCCCGCTGCTCACCCAGGGCTCGATCGACATGCTCAGCCGCCACGGCAACGAGGAGCAGCAGGAACGCTACCTGCGGCCCATGGTGGAGGGCCGGTGGACGGGCACCATGAACCTCACCGAGCCTCAGGCGGGATCCGATGTCGGAGCTCTCGCCACCAAGGCGGTCCCGGCTGACGACGGTTCCTGGCGCCTCTCGGGGCAGAAGATCTTCATCACCTACGGCGAGCACGACCTGGCCGAGAACATCGTCCACCTGGTGCTCGCCCGCGTCCCCGGCGCGCCGCCGGGCACGAAGGGCATCTCCTGCTTCGTCGTGCCCAAGTTCGTCCTCGACGCCGACGGCCGACCGGGCGAGCGCAACGGGGTGAAGTGCCTTTCGATCGAGCACAAGATGGGCATCCACGCCTCGCCGACGTGCGTGCTGGAGTACGACGGTGCCGTCGGCTACCTCATCGGCGAGGCCAACGCAGGCATGCGGTACATGTTCACGATGATGAACAGCGCCCGGATCTCGGTCGGCCTCGAAGGTTTGGCCGTGGCCGAACGGGCCTATCAGCAGGCGCACCAGTACGCCCTCGACCGCCACCAGGGAAGGGCGATCGGCTCGGCCGCCGGCACTTCGAGCCCGATCGTGGACCACGCCGACGTGCGCCGCATGTTGTTGACGATGCGTTCGACCATCGAGGCGATGCGCGGGTTGGTCTATCTCAATGCGGTCGGGACCGACCTTGCCCATCATTCGCCCGATGCCGCCGAACGTGACCAGTACCGTGAGCTCGTCGACCTCCTGACCCCGGTGACCAAGGCGTGGTTGACGGACATGGGCATGGACCTGGCCCGGCTGGCCACCCAGGTCCATGGCGGCGCCGGCTACATCGAGGAAACCGGCATCGCCCAGCGCGAGCGGGACATCCGCATCGCCGCCATCTACGAGGGCACCAACGGGATCCAGGCTCTTGACCTCGTGGGCCGCAAGCTCCCGATGCGCGCCGGCGGCGTCGTCTCGGACTTTCTCGACCGCATGGCCGCCCTCGACGCCGAGCTCGAAGACGCTGGCGCCGAGCTCGCCGCCACCCGTACTGCGCTGGCCGACGGGGTCGCCGGGCTGCGGGAGGCCACCCAGTGGCTCCTCGCCCACGGGCTCGCCGACCCCGTCGACGCCGTCGCCGGGGCGACCCCGTACCTGCGCATGTTCGGTACCGTGGTCGGTGGCTGGGTGCTGGCCCGCCAGGCCCTCGCGGCGGTGGCCGGCGGCGACGACGAGTTCCTCGCCGCCAAGGTCACCACCGCCCGCTTCTACTGCGAGGAGCTGCTGCCCCAGGCCCGAGGCCTGTCGGCGGCCGTGACCGCCGGTAAGTACCTCGTCTTCGCCCTCACCCCCGACCAGCTCCGCAGCCGTTAGGGCTCACGCCAGGACCGGTTGGGCGCGGCTCGCCGAGCCGGGGCCCGTCCTGGCACGGACGCGAACCGTAGGTCACTGCCGGCGTGCGTCCTGCGGCTGTCCGCCCGATGACGACCACCGGGCGAGGACGGCATCGGCGAGGGGGGGCCAGGTTTCGAGGGACCAGGGACCGAAGTCGCGATCGGTGAGGACGACCAGGGCGACGCCGGCGGGACGGTCGACCCACAGGAAGGTGCCGCTCCCGCCGAAATGACCGAAGGTGACCGGCGAGTTGGCGCTGCCGGTCCAGTGGGGCGACTTGGTGCCCCGCAACTCGAAGCCCAACCCCCAGTCGTTGGGCTTCATCGAGCCGAGGCCGGGCAGGACGCCGTTGAGGCCGGGGAAGGCAACCGAAGTAGCCGCGTCGAGGGTTGCCGCGGTGATGAGCGCCGGCGCCCACAGCTCGGCGGCGAAGCGGGCGAGGTCGTCGACGGTGCTGTGGACGTCCTTGGCCGGTGAGCCTTCGAGGGTGCTCACGCTCATGCCCAGCGGGGAGAACACGGCGTCGTGAAGGTAGGCCGCGAACGCCACGCCGGTGCGCGCCGCCACGTGTTCGCCCAGTACCTCGAAGCCGGTGTTGGAGTAGACCCGGCGCCGGCCGGGTGCCGTCATCACCTCGGTCCCGGTGAAGGGCAGCCCCGACGTGTGGGCCAGCAGGTGGCGCACCGTCGCTCCCGGAGGCCCGGCGGGGTCGTCGAGGCCGACCGACCCTTCCTCGATGGCCACCAACGTGGCGTACGCGGTGAGGAGCTTGCTGAGCGAGGCGATGCGGAACCGGTGCCCCCCCGGGCCCTCGGAGGAAACGGTCCCCTCGGGGGTGACGACCGTGCCGGCGGCGTGGTCGACCGGCCATCCCGAGAGTGCCGACAGCGGGCTCATGCATCGGTTTCTACCTCGTCCGGCCCGGCCCAGCCCCAGCGGCGGGCGCCGGGCGCCGGGCCATCCCCGACTATCGACGCCGGGCCGCCCCGGTTTGGTTAGGGTCCTCCCCGATGCGACCGGGGGGATCCGCTCTCGTCGCCGCGCTGGGCGTCCTGGTCGCGCTCGTCGTGGCTGCCCCGCCGGCGTCGGCGACGCTCGGATCACCCGTCGAAGGGCCATTGCCGGGCCACTACGTCCTGGTCGACGCCGACACCGGGGTGGTGCTGGCGGGCCGCGGCGAACGGGAACCAAGGCCTCCGGCCAGCACGATCAAGCTGCTGACGGCGCTCATCGGCACCCAGCACCTCGCCGCCGGAGACCGTGTCCCGATCAGCAAGCTGGCCGAGTCGATGCCGGCCCGCAAGATCAATGTCAAGGCGGGCCAGTCCTGGACGTTCACCGACCTCTTGCACTCGATGCTGATGGTGTCGGCCAACGATGCCGCGGTGGCCGTCGCCGAGGCCACCGGCGGCGGCTCGTTGGAGGGTTGGAGTGCCCTCGCCCAGGCCACCGCCGACCGGCTGGGCCTCGAGGACTCCCCGGCCATCTACGACCCGGCCGGGCTCGACGACGAGTTCTCCCATCGGGGCGGGAGCACCATCAGCGCCCGAGACCTCGCCATCGTGGCCCGCGCCGTGCTCCAGCGCCCCGAGCTGCTGAAGGCGGTCGAGATCCCCACCTACCGGTTCGAGGGCGGCGACGGCCTCAACCACAAGCTCACCAACGGCGACCTGTTCCTCGCGCTCTACCCCGGCGCCCTCGGCCTCAAGACCGGCACCACCGAGAAGGCGGGCCGCACCTTCGTCGCCGCCGCCCGGCGCGACGGGCGCACGATGCTGGCTGTCCTCTTCGACGCCGCCGACCCCTACGGCTCGGCCGCCACCCTCCTCGACCGAGGCTTCGCCGCCCCCGTCGCCACCCAGTTGCCGAGGGCAGACCGGCTGCCGCCGGTAGTTGTCGATGCCAGCATCCCGTTGCCCACGACGACGGCCCCGGTCACGGCCACGGCGACAGCCGGCGTCGGCCGGCCTTCGGGCCCAGGGTGGGGCTTCAACTCCCCCGAGGTGGCGGTGATGGTCCTCGTCCTCGGCCTGTTGCCGCTGGTGTCGCTGCGCCGGCGGGCGCTGGCCGGGGTGCCCCCGCCGCCGTTCCTACGGGCCCTGGCCATGCGGGCCTGGCCTCAGGTCCCCGGCGCCCTCCCTGGCCGGCGCACCCGGCCCCTGGCCCTCGCTCCCCCTGCGGGCCCATCCTGGCCGGCGGTGACCGAGCGGGGACCGTTCGAGGAGGCGGTGGCGGCGGTGCTCGACAGCCTCGGTCACGGAGAGGTGGTGACCTACGGCGAGGTGGCCGAGTCTGCCGGCTATCCCGGCGCCGCCCGGGCCGTCGGCCGCTACCTCGCCGCCCACGGCGGGGACCACCCGTGGTGGAGGGTGGTGACTGCGTCGGGGCGCCTGGTCCCGGGCAACGAGGCCGACCACGCCCAGCGCCTCCGCCAGGAGACAGTGGAGGTCCGTGACGGCCGGGTCGTGTGGCGCAGTCCCGGCGATCCCTATCGCGGCGGTTGACCACCGGTCCGGGGCGGGCCGGGCCCGACGGGCACCCACCTCCCGAACCGCCCCGTCGGCGTCGCCCTTCCGGGGGCAGCCGGGCCCGGCGGCGGCTCCAGGCCATCCTCGTCGACATCTCGCCCCTGCGGGAGTCGAGGGAGTTCCGCCTCCTCTACATCGGCCAGGTGGTGTCGTTCTTCGGCCGCCAGCTGACGGTGGTGGCGACCTCGCTGCAGATCTTCCTGCTCACCGGCTCGTCGCTGCAGGTGGGCCTGCTGAGCCTGGCCCAGCTGCCTCCCCTGGTCGTCTGTTCGCTCTACGGCGGCGCCCTGGCCGACGCCCAGGACCGGCGCCGGTTGCTCGTCTTCGCCAACGTCGGGCTGGCCCTCACCAGCGTCGGCCTCGCCCTCAACGCCATGACCCCTTCGCCGGCGGTGTGGCCGCTCTACGCCTGCACGATGGTGTCCGCCGGCCTGTCGGGGGTCGACTACCCCACCCGTAGCGCCTCGGTACCGACGCTCGTGCGGCGGGACCAGATCCCCGCCGCCGCCGCCCTCAACCAGGTCATGTACCAACTCGGCGCCATCGTCGGGCCCGCCGCGGCCGGCGTGCTGATCGGCCAGGTGGGCCTGGCCGCGGCGTACTGGGCCGACGTCGTCACCTTCGCCGTCGCGTTGGCGACCCTGGCGATGATGGCGCCGCTGGTACCCGAGGGCGCCGGTGGCCCCGCCGGCCTCAGCGCCATCCGCGAAGGGCTGTCCTACCTGCGGGGCCAGAAAGCCGTGCAGGGCACGTTCGTGATCGACGTCGACGCCATGGTGTTCGGCATGCCCCGGGCGCTGTTCCCCGAGCTGGGGACCCGGCTCTACGGGGGCGGCGCCGACACCGTCGGGCGGTTGTACGCCGCCCCCGGCGCCGGCGCCCTGATCGGTGCCCTCACCACCGGATGGGTCACGAAGGTGCGCTACCCCGGACGGGCCGTGCTGTGGGCGGTGGCCGCTTGGGGGCTGGCCATCGCCGCCTTCGGGCTGGTGACGGTCCTGCCCCTGGGCCTGGTGCTCCTGGCGCTGGCAGGGGCGGCCGACGTGGTGTCGGCCGTGTTCCGGGGCACGATCCTGCAGCTGACGGTGCCCGACCGGCTGCGGGGCCGCCTCAACGCGCTGCACATCGCGGTGGTCACGGGCGGGCCCCGTCTCGGTGACGCCGAGTCCGGGGCGGTGGCGGCGGTGGCCGGCGCCCAGGTCTCGGTCGTGTCCGGTGGCCTGGCCTGCCTCGTCGGCGTGGCCGTGATCGCCAAGGCGCTGCCCGAGCTGGAGCGATGGGCCCCCCCATACGACGACGCGAACGGTACCCTCGGACCGACCTCGACTTGATCGTTACGGGCCACCCGGGCCCGAGCCCACCCACCTCCATGCTGCCGGGCGGCAGCGGTGATGGTGGCGGGGTGCGACGCCACGCCGCCGACGGCCGGCCTACGCCGTCAATGGAGCCCCCGACAATGACCGCAACCTTCGATGCGCTGGGCCTGTCGCCCGACGTGGTCGACGCCCTCGGCGCATCCGGCATCAGCCATCCCTTTCCTATCCAGGCCCTCACCATCCCCGACGCCCTTGCCGGTCGCGACGTGTGCGGCAAGGCCAAGACGGGCTCGGGCAAGACCCTCGCCTTCGGCCTACCGCTGATCGAGCGCACGCCGGCCGCCGAGCCCGGGTGCCCGACCGCTCTGGTCCTGGTGCCCACCCGCGAGCTCGCGGTGCAGGTGCACGACGCCATCGCCCCGCTGGCGGCGACGCGCCAGGTCCGCCTGGCGCTGGTCTACGGGGGCCAGGCCCTCGACCGTCAGGCCCGCCGGCTGAAGGATGGCGCCGAGATCGTCGTCGCCACACCGGGGCGCCTGATCGACCTGCTCGACCGCAAGGCGGTGTCGCTGGCGAACATCTCCTGCGTCGTACTCGACGAGGCCGACCGCATGGCCGACATGGGCTTCCTCCCCCAGGTCGAATGGATCCTGCGCCACGTCGGCGGTCCCCACCAGACGCTGTTGTTCTCGGCCACGTTGGACGGCGCCGTCGACGGCCTGGTGCGTCGGTACCAGCGCGACCCGGTCCACCACGAGGTCGAGAGCCGCACGATCACCGTCGAGGAGATGTCGCACCGGTTCCTGCTGGTGCACGAGATGGACAAGGCCAAGGTGGCGGCCTCGATCGCCCGGGCGGCGTTGCGCACGATGATGTTCACCAACACCAAGCGGGCCGCTGACCGGGTCACCGTCGCCCTCAAGATGGAAGGCGTGAAGGCGGCCGCCATCCACGGCGATCTTCCCCAGCGCGAGCGCGAGAAGGCCCTGGCCGAGTTCTCCAGCGGCCGGCTGCCCGTGCTGGTGGCCACCGATGTGGCTGCCCGAGGCCTGCACATCGACGACGTCGACATCGTCGTGCACTACGACCCGGCCCAGGACCACAAGGCCTACTTGCACCGCTCGGGCCGCACGGCCCGAGCGGGGGAGTCGGGCACGGTGGTGACGCTGCTGCTGTGGAACGAGGAGTTGGAGATCAAGCGGCTGATGACCCGCCTGCGTCTCGACCAGCCCATCGTGCGGGTCTTCTCCAACGACGCTCGCCTGGCCGACCTCGCCGGCTGGGACCCGGCCGCAGAAGCCTCCTGAGCCGAGCGGTCCCGCCGGTCCCGGACCTCTCCCGCAGCCCCGGCCATCGGGGCCCGGTTCCGGTACGTTGCGCGCGTGCGACTGGGGCCGGCGCGATGGATCACCAACCCGCTCGTCGACGTGGCGGTGGCATGATGCTGGCTGCCGTTGGCGGCGGTCGGTCTCGCCGTACGGGGTGACCACCGGGCCACCGCCTCCGTGCTCGGCGCGGTGTTCCTGCTGTCCTTCCTCCATCAGCCGCTGACCCTGCCCCTCGTCTACGGCGACCCCGAGCAGCGAGCGGCGCGCCGACGGCTGTTGCGCTGGAGCCCGCCCGTGTTCCTGGTCGCCGTCCTCGCCGGCCTGCACCTGTCCTTCGTGCTGGTGGCCTTGGTGGCGGGGCTGTGGAACGCCGAGCACACCCTCATGCAGCGCTACGGGATCACCCGCATCTACGGCCGCAAGGGCGGAGACGACGCCGGCCGGGTGGAGAAGGCGATGCTGGTGTCGTGGTTGGTGCTCGCCCTGGTCTGGGTGGGCGCCGACCCGGCGACCAACGCCATCGTCGAGCGCCTCCCGCTCGGGGCCACCAACATCGAGAGCCTGCACCTGCTGACCGGGCTGCGTTCGTGGGCGGCGCTGTTGGTGGTGCCGGTAGCCCTCGTCGCGCTGGCACTCAGCGCCCAGTGGGCCTTCGGCGAGCTTCGCCGTGCCGCGGCCGGCGTGGCCAACCCGGCCAAGCACGTCTACGTGCTGGCCACCGCGGCCCTGTTCGCCTGGGTCCTCTTCGTCGACCCGTTGTCCGGGCTCATCGGCTATGTCGGGGCCCATTCGATCGAGTACTTCGTCATCGTCCACCGCTCGCTGGGCCACCGCTTCGTCGACGGGTCGGGTGGCGCGCTCGGTGCGCTCATGCGCCGCCGGCGCGGACGGGAGCGGTTCCTGGTCGCCTACGTCATGGCCTTCGGCCTTCTCGTGTACGCCGAGCACCGGTGGGCCTCACCCGAGGTCTACACCGTCACGGTGCTGTTCCTGGGTGGCCTTCACGTCTTCTACGACGGCTTCATCTGGAAGCTGCGCCGGCCCCGGGACGCCAGTGGGCTGGTCGCCCCGGAGCACCGCAGCGCTCAGGCGGTACCGGCGAACGCCAGGGCGTAGCGCAGGGCGGTGACCTCCCACCCCATGTGTCGGTGATGGGCTCCCCGTGGGTCCTCCAGCGCACCGCTCGACCCCACGAGAGCGCCGGCGAAAGCTGCGGAGGGACGAGCGAGCGACGCCGCAGCTGACCAGCGAACCCGGTCAGGGGGCCAGGCGGCGCAGGACCGATCTGAGCTGTGAGACGACGGCCGGCGGGTCGGTGCCCACGACCCGGGCGACGTCGCGGTAGCTGTGGCCGCCGAGCGCGGCGAGGGCGAACGCCGAGCGTTCGTCAGATGTGAGCGACCCGGTCGGTTGCGGCGGTAAGGAATCGCAGGTAGCGGCCGCGGCGGCCGCGACCTTTTGGCAGCATCGGTACACGATGCCGGCGAGGGCGGCCCGTTCCCCGTCGCCCTCGGGGACCAGGGCCGGCGACTCCCACACCGACCGCACCGCGGCCGAGAGGGCGGTCTCGGTCCGGTCGGGGTCATCGAGGATCAAGGAAGCCATCGACCACAGGTCGGCGATGTGCCGGCAGCAGGCGTCGAGGGCGGCGGCCCGGGCCTCGCGCTCTGCCCTCGACGGGCCGGATGCCGGGTATCGATCGACCGGCGCTGCGAGGACCGGGCCCGGGGGGAACGGCCCGGTCCTTCGGGGCAGCCGGCGGTTGGAGGGTGTCGTGCTGGCGCCCCGCCGAGGTTCGGCGTGACGGCCGGGCGCGGGGCCCGGTTGCTGGTCCACCCGCGATCTCACGGTGATGGGGCGTGGCATCGCCCGAGGACTGTCTTGGTCACTCATGACGTCTCACGATTGGCGACCGCTCCGGTACGGGGCTGGATGCTGCGCGGCCGGGGTCTGGAGCTACGCAAGAACTTTCGGTGAGGTTAGGCCCAATCTCTCCGAAAAAGCACCCTGCTCGTCGCGTTCCTGGCAATGCCGGCCGCTCGCGGTCGCGCCTGAGCCGGCGCTCCGGCGGTCGCTTCGGTGGTCGGGTGCGATGCTGGTGTGGGCGGGCCTTGGACGAGGAACCCCTTGACAGGTGACTAAATAGTCACCTATTGTTGCGGTCGTGGACGACGTGTTCCGAGCCCTCGCCGACCCGACCCGCCGGCGGCTGCTCGACGAGCTCTTCCGGGAGGACGGTCAGACGCTGAGCGCGCTCGAGGAGCACTTTTCGATGACGCGTTTCGGGGTGATGAAGCACCTCAAGCAGCTCGAGGAGGCCGGCCTGGTGGTGACCCGGCGTCGAGGGCGGGAGAAGCTCCATTTCCTCAACCCGGTCCCGATCCGCCTCGTCCATGACCGGTGGGTGAGCAAGTACGCCGAACCCTGGACCGCCGGACTCGGCGGCCTCAAGGACAGACTGGAGAGTCCCATGGAGAAGGTATTCGAGATCTACATCCGGACCACGCCCGAGCGCCTCTGGCAGGCGATCACCGACCCCGACATCCGCAGCACGTACAACTTCGGCTCCAGGGTGGAGTCGGAGTGGACAGCGGGGTCGCATTTCGAGATGACTCACCCCGGTACCGACGGGCCCCTCGCCCGGGGCGAGAACCTCGAGGTCGACCCACCTCGCCGACTGGTGCAGAGCATGGTCGCCCTCTGGGGCGAGGATGTCGAGCGCGAGGGCACGTCGCGGGTCACCTGGGAGATCGAGCCGGTCGGCGACTCGTGCCGGCTGACGGTAACCCACGACCAGCTCCGCGACGGCGCCAACGACCAGCTCTACGGAGGTTGGCCGATGATCCTCTCCGGGCTGAAGACGTGGCTCGAGAGCGGGACCTTGCTCACCACCCCGGGATCGCTGCTCTACGCCGGCGACGCCGGCTGACCGTCAGGGCGCAGCGCCCTTCCGGCGACCCCTGCGCACGGCGCTCCTGGGCGCCTCCCCTACTCGGCCTCGGCCGGAGGTTCGGCGCTGAACCCCTTCGCCGGGCCCGGCCGCCCGTTACGAGGCGGGCGCGTAGAGCCAGCTGCGTACGAGGCGCGTGTAGCGGGGCATGATGACGAAGGTCAACAGGGCGGTGATCGTGGCCGCGGTCGCCAACTGGCGGGTCCCGGTCACGTCGAACAGCGGGACCGACCGGAACCCGGGGCCCCACGCCCAGGGCACGAGGAAGATCAATGGGTACAGAGCAGAGAGCGTCACGAGCCACTGCTTCCACGCCGCAGGGTGGGCCTGGCCGGGGGATGGGACGAACCAGAACTCGAGGCCCGTGCGGATCTCGATCCTCTGGGGCCCGTCGAGGAGCGGCTCGACCCGGGCCAGGTACTCCTGCCGGGTATCGGACTCGAGCCACGCTTCGAGGTGCCCGATCGTGTCGAAGTGCACGACGAGCGTGTAGTTGCGGGCGCCGGGCCCGGGCCGGAGTATCTCGACGCCGAGGTGCCCGGTGAAATCGTGGGCGGCGGCGATCACGTCGTGGGGCCCCAGCTCGGAGCCCGCAGTGGGCCCCGCGCGCCCCGGGGGGGGGTTGTTCGACGTGACCGCGTGGGGGGGGGTGGGGGGGCTCACC